>KV835868.1:172584-239342 GCA_001838165.1 Actinomyces sp. HMSC035G02
AACCTATCCGGATGTTCGTAACCTATCCGCGTGAGCGACAGCCAACCTCTGAGGTGCGGGTGCCTGCGGCAACCGGGTGCCTCGTACTCCTGCGGGAAACACAGAAGCCTCGGCTTCGGCCCGGATGATAGTGAGTACCCCTGCGGCTGACGTTGTACTCGTGCCCTGTGAAGCAACGACGAACCTGTGCAAGAGGGAGGAATCCTCTCTCGCAGCGTATCCTGGTACATGTTGGCGCGCGGGTGCGTCCCGGCGCGCACAGACTGATTCGTCGATACGAAAGAGGCCCCATGTCCCTCCAGATGCGCGTTGTTCACTTCTGTATGGGTCTTGTGCCTCCGTTGCTCCACAGCGAGACGGCAACTGAGCAGATGGCGCTCCACGCCCCGAAGCCGCATCCGATGCCTCGACGCATGCGTGCGCGTTTCACCGCGACGAGCGAAAATGGCGTTACCCGCGTGTTTCCAAAGCGGGGCCTGCGTTCGGGCGGTGCACTCATCTATCTGCATGGCGGAGCGTACGTGTACCCGATGGTCGTGGGCCAGTGGGGCATCGTCGAGGGCCTTATCGACCGCACGGGCCTGCCCGTCATCATCCCCGACTACCCGCTCGCCCCCAAGCACACTGCGGCCGAAGCTTTCGACTTCGTCCAGCCCATCGTCGACGAGGCCCAGGCTGAGTTCGGCCGCGTCGTCATCTTCGGCGACTCGGCGGGTGGAGGCCTGGCGCTGTCCCTCGCCATGCAGCGACGCGACGCGGACAAACGTCAGGTGGACGGCCTCGTCCTGTACGCGCCGTGGGTGGATGTGACCATGACGAACCCCGAGATCGAGAAGGTGCAGCTCCGCGACAAGATCCTGCGTGTCCCCGGCCCGGCGTGGGCGGGCCGCGCGTGGGCGGGCGACCTGGATCCGGCTGACTGGCGTGTCAGCCCCCTGTATGGTGACTCGGCGGGACTGCCGCCGATGCGCATCTTCCAGGGAGACGCGGACATCGTGGGCCCCGACGCGATCGAGTTTGCGCGGAAGGCCGCTCGCGCTGGCGTCGACGTGCGCTTGAGGGTCGAGCCGGATGGCTTCCACGTCTACGTCCTGGGCGTTCCCACCATTCCCGAGGCCGAGGCCGCCCTTGACCACAGCGCGCGCTTCATCTCGGGGATCCTCACCCAGGCGTAGTCCCGCCCGTTTCACGCGCTGTTTCACGGCCTCGTCGATCAGGGGCGAAGGTGACAGGCTGCCCGGCGTCACCCGGCAGCTAGTCGAGCCGCGCGTCCACCAGGGTTTTACTGTGCACGTACATGTCGATGGTCAGCGGCGTCTGGTCGGGGTGGAGGACGCAGCCTTCGTAGAGCGGATGAATGATGCCCGACAGCTGGGAAATGTCCTGCTCAGAGGTGGCGATGGTGAAGGTGTGCTGGGTGCCATCGTCAAAGCGCATGACGAAGTGGTTGTTGTAGCTGGTGCCTCCGGTGAACCACTGTGATCGTGTGACGGTGTCTTGGGCGTAGCTGCAGGAGGCAACCGCGCGCGGTTGGGGTCCTTGAACCAGGTCGATCACCGCGGGCGTGAGAAAGTAAAAGACCGGTGCGGCAATCACGAGGACGCCGCAGGTCATCGAGGCGAGGTTGTCCAGCTGCTTGCGTACAGCCCGCCGATCGCCGGAGCGTTTCGCGGCGCGCAGGTCTTGCACGGAGGCGAGGAGGGTGGCGACGGCGCCGATGACGACAAGGAGGCCCAGGCAACACAGGATGATGGTGCCAATGAGTTTGCTCTTCCCATACGCGCCCATGTTGCGCATGACGACGATGATCGTGATGGTCAGCGCCGGGGGGACGAGGAGGAGCACGAACAGGGAGCGTCCTGTATGGCGGCCCGGCTTCGTGTCGTCGGGCGTGGGGGCTCGAGGCTGGGGCGGAGTATCAGGAACTGGAGGCAGGTGAGGGGTACTGGGAAAACTCATGGGGAATCGTGTCCTGTGTGTGGAGGCCGTGGGGCCCGGTGCTAGCCGAGGTGGGCCTCGATAATCCGCCACGTGCGGGGCATGACCTGTAGCGTCATGGGTGTCTGGCCGGGATGGGTGACGCAGGCGTCGTAGAGGGTGTCGTAGACCGCGAGGGAGCTGGCGGGTTCGGAGTCCTGCGGTTGCAGGCTGATGTCTTGGACGCGGGTGGAGCCGTCTGCGAGCTGCATTGTGATCTCGTAGACCTGATAGATGGTGGTTGTGCGCGATCCTCGTCGGCCGCTGCGCCATTCGCGGTCGGCGATGCTACTCGTGCAGCTGGTGACTGTGACCGGTTTTGGCCCGCTTGCCAGGTCTTGGATGAGTGGGACGATACGCACGGTGCTCAGTATCCCGAAAGAGATGGCGATGGCGACTCGCCCTGCGGCTTTCCAGCGGCGTCGGCGGGGGATCGCCTTGTCGACGCCGCGGGCCTGCGCCTCGCGAGCGTCGCGCAGCATCACGGGAATCGCCAGCGGGATCGTCAGGCAGGTGAGGAGGATGCTGAGGTTCATGCCGATGCCCGTCCACAGGCTGAGCGACCCGTATTGCGCGCCGGTCTTCAGTGCGATCGGGAAGAGGATGAGCGGGGCGAACGTGAGACCGCGGATTACGTAGTGGTGGTCAATGAGCTCCCTGTAGTCCTGCCGCGATGGCGGGAAGGAAGGTTCATACGGGGTGGTGCTCATGGCTGTCTCCTGTGTTTTGTCAGTCGATGCGCGCCTCGACGATGGACCACGTGTGGGGGTAGACCTCCATGGTCATGGAGGCGGCCCCGGAGCGCCGAGCGCAGGCCTCGTAGAGGACGCCCGTGAGACCGCCGCGCGAGGCGATGTCGCCCGCATTGTCTGTTCTGATGACCGTGGCGCGCTTGGTGCCATCAGCGAGGGTCATCGTGAAGTCGTTGTCCCATCCGTTGTCGGGGGCACGATCGGCGCGCGTCTTCGGGTTTGATCGTGGCATCTGCTCGAAGCTGCACGAGGTGACGGTGACGGTGGTGGGGCCCTCCTTCAGGTCGCGGAAGGCGGGCAGGCCGCGGCTGATCGACTGGAACCCCACGAACAACGCGGTCACGCACAGGACGACGATGGCGAAGGAACGCTGGTTGTACTTCTCAATATCGACGTCGCGCTTGGCCCGCCAAACGCCGAGGTACGCGAACGCGCACGCGATGAGGAGCCCGGCGACGATGACGAGCCCAACGCCGCAGGCCTGCGCTTTCCACACGACGCGATCGCGGCCGAAGTCTGTGTGGTCTCCGATGAACCAGAAGATGGAGATGGCAGCAATGACCAGAGCCACGAGGACGGCCCCGATGGCGGTGGCGATCTTTTTGAGGACGCCTGCGCCTGTCGAGCCTTGCGCGGGTGAGGACGCCCGACGAGGAGAGGAAGCGGGGTTGCGTGACATGGGTTCCCTTTCGGGTCGCAGTGGTTGGGACGAGGCCGGGGCCCGTGCGCGGGCCTGCCGCGCGTGCGGGCCGACCGATCAGTTGTTGATCCTCGCGCTCGCGACGACCCTCGAATGCGTGTAGTAGCCGATGGTCATGGTTGCGCTGCCGGAGCGCAGGGCACAGGCCTCGTAGAGGACGGCCGTCACGTCCCCTTGCCTCGCAATCTCATCCTTGTTGTCTGTCTCGACGGTCTGCGTGTGGGTTGAGCCATCCTCAAACGTCATGATGAACTGGTTCTCATACACGGTCGAGGTGCCGCCGCGGGCGCGCGACCGACTCGTCTTGTACTGCTCGAAGCTGCATGACGTGACCGTAACAGTGTGTGGGCCGTCGGCGACGTCAAGCACCGCGGGAACGCCGTTCGACAGCGCGTAAATCGCGAATCCGAGGCCAAAGACGCCGACCATGCCCAGGCCGAGCTGGCGTTGTTGTGCCACTTTCTCGTCGCCCCGTGCGCTCGCTGTGAGGTAGTTGCGTCGCGTAGCAGCATAGAGGGGAATCATGGCGAGGGCGAAGACGAGTGCGACGGCGCACTTGATGAGGGTCCAGACGATCCGTTCCGTGCCGAAGTCGAACATTTCGCCGAAGAAATAGAAGACCATGCCGACGAGGAGACCCACGAGCGCGAGCAGAAGCCACCACCCCGTGTGCTTGTTCGGTGTCTTGCCCTCGCCGGAAGGATCGGTGGGGGAAGGAACGCTCTGGGAGGCCGCATCAGCGTCCGACGACGCGGCATGCGCCTCCCCGTATGGGGTCCCCTGGTATTCCCAACCCTGGTATGACAGCGGCGGCAAGGAAGGCTGCGCGTCTCCCGCTTGCGGCTGCGGCACCTGCGGCTGGTTGGCGGGTTGACTGCCGTCAGTGGACGGATCGTAGGGGGAGAGATAAGGGTATTGATTGCTCATGGCTGCTACCTGTCGGACGGGTGCTTGACGACGAGCCTAGGGTGTTTCCTCGGGACCGGGTGCGCTTCCGGGAGAATCCCGGTGTACGGTTGCGACCGGGCACCAACGTGCTTGTCAGTCTTCACAGTACCCCTCACGGCCTCGACGAGGGCGCGCATCTCACCCATGCGACGGCTGCCGCGAACACGTTCGTCGGTGGAACCTGCGCCGCTGTGCTGGGGCCTGCCGATGCTCCGGGCGTCGGGGGGCTGATAGGGGGAGAAGCGTGCTTCGTTGCTCATAGGGACCTTTTCAGATAGGGCGGGCCTGGACGAGGCCGGGGCGCGTGCGGCGACTAGTCGACCAGTCGCACGTCGGCGAGGATCCACGTACGGGGATAGTAGTCCAGGATCATCGCCTGTTGTCTGGAATCCCGGTACATGCAGGCGTTGTAGAGAGCTTCGCCGAGGCCGCCCTGTGTCTGAATGTCGTCCTCGTCGGGCGTTTCGAACATCGTTGTGTGCGAGGTGCCGTCCTCGAAGGTCATCGTGAAGTAGTTTGTGTAGACGGTCGCCGTTCCGCTGCGAGTGAGATGCTTGGTTGTCTGCCTGTTGTAGAACAGGCAGGAAAAGACAGTCTTGGGCTGGGGGCCCTCCACGAAGTCGAGGGCCGCGGGCACTCCGTTGCTCAGAGCATAGAAGGCGAGGGCTGCCCCGATGAGTCCCCGTAGGACGGGGCGCCTGTGCCCGGGATTGTCTTCCCCATGCATCCCGATTGCCCTCAAGGGGAAGCAGGCAAGCGCCACGATGAAGACAACACTGCACCTGATGAGCGTCCACATGAGGCGCTCGGTGCCGGCCTGGAAAACATCATCGAACCAGGAAAAACCCAGCGCCAAGAGGAGAACAACCAAGGCGAACAGAAGCCGCGTCATCATGCGTCGCCTGCGTGCTGTTCTGGCCTGGGACGAGACCCTTATTGCGGACGCTGCCTGGAGATTCGGCGGTGTCGTCGATGTGGTGCCGTACTGCGAGGCGTCGAAGCCGTAGGTGCCGTACGTGGAAGCGCCGTATGTACCCGCAGCGAGTCCATCGTGGAAAGAATCGTGCTGCCACGTGCCGGTTGAGAGCGTCTCCTCAATGTCCTGGGGGACGCCGTATTGCGGGGCGTCGCAGTCGTAGCTGCCATATGCACTGGCGCTCGCGTCGTAGTGATCTGAGGGCAGCGTGTCCAGCTCGGGCTGGTCGAAAGAGCAGTCGTCCGGATCTGAGGGCTTTCGTGTACTCATCTGTTACTCGTCTGGTCGTGAATTTTACGAATGGAGTGTGGAGCCGTCACGCCTCACGGATGGCCTTAATGATCCCGCTGCGCGGGTAGACGTCAACGACGATAGACGTTGTGAAAGGGCGGACGACGCAGGCCTGATAGAGGGCATAGTAGGGGCTCGTCGGCTGCGCGAACTCGTCTTGCGAGTCCGTCCTGATCTTGAAGCGACGCGACTTTCCGTCGTCAAAATGGAGAGTAAAAGTGTTGTAGTAGCGAATGGCGCCGCGACGCCCTCGCTCGGTCTCAGTACGGAATTTTTCGCAGCTTGTGACGGCTCTCGTCTGTGGGCCGGTGCGGGCGTCTTCGTAGACTTCTGTGAAGGCCCCGCCTCCTGTGACGACCATCGTTGTTCCGATGAGTGCAGCGGCAGCAATCAAGATGAATGAGCCGATTGCTGGGCGGCTGTCGCCCGGCCCTTGCAGCGCATCGCGCATTGAGCGAACGAGCGTTGGGAGGGCTACATAGCAACAGATGCCGCAGACAAGGGACGCCGCAGAGCTGATCATCGCACAGACCAACTCACGGATACCGAAATTGCCGGACAGAATAAACGCAGCGAACATGACGATCAGGGACGCGAGGAACGCGCAGACCCATATGGTCATGCCGAGCTGTTGCCGAGCGTTGCCCGGACGTATCTCAGGGGAGAAACGCGAACGACGCGGATACATGCTCAATTCCTCCTGCTCTTAGATGTCAGCCGGGATCGCTGTACTGTTGGCAGCTGACGAGGCCGGCGGGTGCGGGCGCATCCGCTGAGCCGGGTGCGCGCGAGCGCGGGGGCACCTGACCGATAGGCGCGGATGAGTCGGCAGGGGTATTCGTTCATGGACAGGTACTCGCTAGACGATGCGCGCGTCAGCGATGATCTGCGTGCGCGGATACAGGTCGAGGACCAGTTTCTTCGATGAGGGGTGGTGCGACAAGCATCCGTTGTAGAGGGTGCCGCGGATGCCGGAGGCCGACTGTAAGTCGTTCTGCTTGTCTGTTTCAACGACGAGGACAAACTTGCTCTTGTCGTCGAGTGTCATGCGGAATTCGTTCTTATAGCTGCTCGGGGTGGTGTTTGTCGGTGAGCTCTTCACCGGACTTTGGTGGAAGTAACACGAGGTGACTGTCCTGGCCTGGGGTCCTTCGTTGAGGTCGCGTGCTGCCGGTACTCCGTTGCTGATCGCGATGACTGCGGCGGCAATCCCGACGAGGCAGATGAGGGTATACCCGGACGCCCGAGTTTCGGCCGAATCGTTCTCGCCTTCTGTGAACAAGATGCGCGTGTAGCGCACCGCGGCGGGGACGAAGGGAATGCATAAGCCTGCGGCTGCGAGCCCGAACAAGCACGTTGCGAACTGCCATTGAAGTTTGACAGTACCGAAGTCGGTGGCTTGGGTCATTCCGAGGCTCATGAAAAACAGCGCCGCGATGACGATCGTCAAACCTGCGAACACGTCGGTGCGGATCGGGAGGGTGAAGGCCTTCGCGGACTTATCCTCGCCTGTGGAGCTGTCTTGCGCGTCTGTGTTTGTCGTCGTCGCGTGAGTCCGTCCAGCGGTGGGTGACGCTGAACGATCTCGCTGGGCAGCGGTCGACGAGGCTGGGGCGCTGGGTGCAGGAGTCGTTGGCTCGCTGTCCGTATGCGCCTCGGAGATGTATGTGGGCAGGTCCGTGTCGGGTTTTTCCTCCCCGGTGCGAGGGGCGGGAACTCCGTATGGGAACGCAGGATCCGGCCCGTCTGCTGGGGGTTCAACGGGCACCGGCGCGTTGCGTGGCACTCGCTGCGCAGCCTCCAGGTTCTCCTCGGGCAGCGCTGGTTCTGACCCGGTTGGCGGCGCGTACGGATTGTTACTGCTCATGCCGGGATATTACACGTCCGCCGGGGTCGCTCCCGTCCACTCGTACCAGCCCTGATGCTGGACGATCCACGCCATGAGTGCGTAGCCGGCTTGGCCAGGCAGGGTCTGCCCGTCCTCGCCGCGCGCGAGGGAGGCGGCCATGTCCTCGAACCACTGGTCGTGAGCGACCAGAGGCGTGTAGCAGTCGACGAAGGGGATGCCTCGGCGCGCGCACACCTCGGAGCACGAGGAGGACAGGGCCTTGAGCGACCCGGAGTCCACGCCCGCGAGCGGTGGGGGACCCACAACGAAGCTGGGGATGCCGAGCGCGGTCGCACGGTCGGTGATGTTGGCCAGGTTTAGGCGCGAGCGGGCCGTCGAGATGCCCGCCGCGACGTCGCCCGGACCCACGCCGATGACGAGGCCGTGGGGCTCGCCCTCGGCCAGGCGCGGCAGGACCTCGGCCTCCCAGCGCGCGGCCATCTGCTTCGTCGTCTCGGAGGGCACGGCCAGGGTCAGGAACGTGGCGGGCAGATCGAAGGTCGAGTGCGCGTTGACGCGACCGACCCAGCCCAGACCTCGGGGGTCGCCGACGCCGGCGACGAGCTCGTCTCCGATGAAGCAGATCCGCATGGTGTTCCTTTCCGGTGCCTCCTGCGCCCCCGGTGGGAGCGCCGGCCCTCGTTAGCCTTCGAAGGCCTGCGCAATAAGGGTAGCTGCTTGCTCCTTGTGAAGCGAGGCACGTCCCGCGGCGGTCGTCGCAGACTCGGGGCGAGAGACCACGCGGACCGCGCGTCCCAGAGACGGGAACAAGTTGAGCGCCAGGTGCGGCCACGCGCCCTGGTTGCGAGGCTCGTCCTGCACCCAGGTTACCGACGCATTCGGGTACTGCGCGAGGACCTCGGCCACCTCGGCCTCGGGCAGCGGGTAGAGCTGCTCCAGGCGAATGATCGCCGTCGACGTGTCGCCGCGGTGCTCGCGTTCCTTGACGAGGTCGTAGTACAGGCGGCCGGAGCACAGCAGGACGCGCGTCACTGACGCCGGATCGGTGATGGTGTCATCGCCGATGACGGGCTGGAAGGCTCCCGAGGTGAACTCGTCGAGGTGCGAGGACGCGGCCGACAGGCGCAGCAGCTGCTTGGGCGTGAACGCGATGAGCGGCTTGCGCGGGCGCTTGTAGGCCTGCGTGCGCAGCATGTGGAAGTAGTTCGCCGGCGTCGAGGGCTGGACGATCCACATGTTGTCCTGCGCGGCCAGCTGCAGGTAGCGCTCGATGCGTGCGCTTGAGTGGTCGGGTCCCTGACCCTCGTAGCCGTGGGGAAGCAGCATGACGAGCGAGGAGCGCTGTCCCCACTTTTGCTCGGCCGAGCACACGAACTCGTCGATGACTGTTTGTGCGCCGTTCGCGAAGTCGCCGAACTGGGCCTCCCAGATTGTCAGCGTCTCGGGGCTCTCCAGCGAGTAGCCGTAGTCGAAGGCCAGCACGCCGTACTCGCTCAGCGGGGAGTTCCACACGTCGAAACGCGCCTGGTTCTCGGTGAGGAAGCGCAGCGGCGTGAACTCGCGCCCGTCGTTCGCGTCGTGCAGGATCGCGTGACGCTGGACGAAGGTCGCTCGGCCCACGTCCTCGCCGGACAGGCGCACGCCGGTGCCCTCCATGAGGAGCGTGCCGAAGGCCAGGAGCTCCGCGAAGCCCCAGTCGATCGGCTTGTTGCCCAGCGCCATCTCGAGGCGGCGCTCGCACAGCTGACGCAGCTTCGGGTGGGGCTCGAAGCCCTCCGGGAAGCGCGTGTGCGCGCGGCCGATGCGGCGCAGCTGCTTGGCGGGGGCGGCAGACGTCCAGCCGATCATCATGCCGATGCCGGGCATCTGGGACTCCGGCATGGTCCACTCCTCGTCGGAGGATTCCCCGGCTCCGCCCACGCCGACGGTGAGCGCCGGGTCGTGCGTGCGGCTGCCCGGGTTGATCTCGGACACCGAGGAGGCGCCGCCCGCGCGGGTCTCCTCGAGGATACGCCCGAGCTCCGCCTCGTACTGGGCGATCGACTGGCGGGCCTCGTCCTCGGTGAGCTGGCCGCGACCAACCAGGCCGCGGATGTACACCGCGCGCGTGGAGGGGATGCGGTCGATGAGGGAGTACATGACGGGCTGGGTCATCGATGGGTCGTCGCCCTCGTTGTGGCCGCGGCGGCGGTAGCACACCATGTCGATGATGACGTCCTTGTGGAAGGCGTTGCGGTACTCGAAGGCCAGGTGCGCGCAGCGGATGACGGCCTCGGGGTCGTCCGCGTTGACGTGCAGGATCGGGACCTGCAGACCCTTGGCCAGGTCGGTGGCGTAGCCGGTGGAACGGCCCTGCGTCGGGCCGGTCGTGAAGCCGATCTGGTTGTTGACGATGACGTGGATCGTGCCGCCGGTCTTGTAGCCCTCGAGCTGGGAGAGGTTGAAAGTCTCCTGGACGACTCCCTGGCCGATGAAGGCCGCGTCGCCGTGGATAAGGATCGGGATGATCGGCAGGTCCGGGTCGCCCAGGTGCTCCTGCTTGGCGCGCACGATGCCCTCCAGGACGCCGTCGGCGGCCTCCAGGTGCGAGGGGTTGGCGGCCATGTAGACCTTGGTGGCCAGGCCGTCGTCTAGGGAGTACACGCCCCACGTACCCAGGTGGTACTTGACGTCGCCGGATCCCTGGACGGAGTTGGGCATGTAGTTGCCCTCGAACTCGTCGAAGATCTGCGCGTAGGACTTGCCCGCGATGTTGGCCAGCACGTTGAGGCGGCCGCGGTGCGCCATGCCGATGGCCACCTCGTGGATGCCGGTGCGTGCCGAGTCAGCCAGGATGTGGTCGAGCAGCGGGATCAGGGACTCGCCACCCTCCAGCGAGAAGCGCTTCTGCCCCATGAACTTCGTCTGGAGGAACTCCTCGAAGGCCTCGGCGCGAATGAGAGTGCCCAGGATGTGGCGCTGCGCGTCGGGGGAGGGCGCCTCGTACGGGCGCTCGATGCGCTGCTGAACCCACGCACGCTGCTCGGGGTCCTGGATGTGCATGTACTCGATGCCGACCGTGCGCGTGTAGGTGTCGTGCAGGCGCGAGAGGATGTCGCGCAGCAGCATCTGGTCGGAGCCGCCAAAACCACCGGTGGGGAAGGGACGATCCAGGTCCCACACGCTCAGGCCGTAGGACGAAAGATCGAGGTCGGGGTGGCGACGCACGCGGTAGGCCAGAGGGTCGGTGTCGGCGGCGAGGTGGCCACGCGAACGGTAGGCGTGGATGAGCTCTGCGATGCGCGCGGGCTTGCCCTTTTCGTGGTTCGGGTCGTAGTCGTAGTCCGCTTCCCACGCGTAGGGGCGCGCGGGCACGTGCATCGAGGTAAAGACTCGCTCGTAGAAGCCGTCGCGTCCCGAGAGCTTGGCATCCACCAGGGCCAGCAGGCGGCCCGACGCCGCGCCCTGGATGATGCGGTGGTCGTAGGTGGAAGAGAAGAACATCGTCTTGCCGATGCCGAGTGCGGCCAGGCGCTTGGGGGAGACGCCGCGGAACTCCGCCGGATAGTCGGTGGCGCCGACGCCGATGATGAGGCCCTGGCCGACCATGAGGCGGGGCACGGAGGTGGTTGTGCCCAGCGTGCCGGGGTTCGTCAGGGTGACGGACGCACCCTGGAAGTCTGCGGTCGTCAGCGTCGCTGTGCGGGCGCGCGCAACGAGGTCCTGGTAGGCGTCGACGAACTCTGCGAAGGTGAGGGTGTCGGCGTCGTGGATGACGGGGACCTTCAGGGAGTGGTTGCCCTGCGCGTCGGCCACGTCGATGGCCAGGCCGAAACCGATGTGCGCGAGCTGCTCGACGGCGGGCTTGCCCCCCTCGATCGTGTAGCGCACGTTGAGGTCGGGCATCTCGCACAGCGCCTCCACCAGGGCGTAGCCGATGAGGTGCGTGAAGGAGACCTTGCCGCCGATGGTGCGCGCCAGGTGCGCGTTGATGAGGGCTCGGTTTTCGATGAGGAGCTTGGCGGGAATCTGGCGCTGGGAGGTGGCCGTGGGGATGGAGAGCGAGGCCTCCATGTGCTTGGCGGTTGCGCGCGCGGCGGACTTCAGGATGTGCAGCTCGTCGTGCGAGGGGGCGCCCTGGAAGAGTGTGAAGGCTGCGCGTCCGTGCTGCTGGCGCGTGTAGGGGCTGGTGGCCTCGGCGACGGCGGCGGGCGGGGCGGGCGGCAGGTCGGAGCGCGTCACGGAGACGACGGGAGCGTGCTGGGTGGCGGCCGCTTCGGGCCCGTCCTCTTCGATGTCGAGGGTCGGCGGGGTGACCGAGACGGGGGCGATGTGATCAACGGGGGGTGCGGCATGGGCCGACGAGGCCGGGGCTGGCTCCGGCGTCAAGGGAGCGCCCACGGGGATGTCGGGACGCTTGGCGCGCAGCTGTGGGGGAGCGGACTCGGTGGAGAAATAGGCACGCCAGGAGGGATCCAGGAGCTGTGGATTGCGCTCGTAGAGGTCTCGCATCTTCGCGATGTACCACTGCGGATCGGGCTGGGAAGCGGTGGGAGTGGGCACGTATTCCTCCGTAAGTGTCGCGCCGCGCGCATGGGCAAAATCCTGCGCGGCCATACCTCGACAATCGTACCGCCGCGTGATTGTCTTCACGAAACCTGGTACACCTTTGGCGTGTACTTCAAGGGCCTTTGGTCCGTTGAAGAATGATTGTTGGCAC
This sequence comes from Actinomyces sp. HMSC035G02, assembly GCA_001838165.1. Lineage (GTDB taxonomy): Bacteria > Actinomycetota > Actinomycetes > Actinomycetales > Actinomycetaceae > Pauljensenia. The sequence goes on from KV835868.1 coordinate 184,777, forward strand.
ATGCCTAGCGGTGTGTGGAAATGCGCGCGGGGAGAGACAGTCTGGGCGGCTAGACTGTAACCATCATGGACTGCGACACTGCCGGCTTTATCGCCGCTCTTTCTCACCCCCTGCTCGCGCGCGTGCGCACGACCCACTCCGGCCTCGTCGAGGGGGCCACGCGATGACGACCGCCCTCATGCTTCTGCTCGGCATCGTCCTGACCGCCGGTACCTTCGTCTTCGTCTCCGCCGAGTTCTCGCTCGTTGCGGTTGACCAAGCCGTCCTCGACAAGAAAGCCGAGGAAGGAGACCGTGGGGCCGCCTCCGTCCTGCGCGCCACCCGCACGCTGTCCACCCAGCTGTCGGGCGCGCAGGTGGGCATCACGCTGACCACGATCCTGCTCGGTTACACGACGCAGAGCGCGCTGGCCGACCTGCTCCAGGACCTGCTCGGATCGGTCGGCCTCGCCTGGGGGCTCGCGACCGGCATCGCGGCATTCGTGGCCGCCGCGTTCATCAACGTGTTCTCGATGCTCTTCGGCGAGCTCGTCCCCAAGAACCTCGCACTGGCCCACCCCCTGGCCACCGCCGTGCGCGTCGTCCCCTTCCAGATGGTCTTCACCGCTATCGCCCGCCCCGTCATATGGGTGCTGGGCGGGACCGCGAACTGGGTGCTCGCCCGCATGGGCATCGAGCCCCAGGAAGAGATCTCCTCGGCGCGCTCCGCCTCTGAGCTGGCCGCCCTCGTCGAGCACTCCGTCGAAGAAGGTACCTTCGACATGTCCACGGCCGACCTTTTCGTCAACACGATCCGCATGTCCACCCTCAGCGCCGCCGACGTCATGACCGACCGCGGCCGCCTGCACACCCTCGGCGAGGGCGACAGCGCCCAGGACGTGCTGGACCTGGCCCGCGAAACCGGCCACTCCCGATTCCCGGTGATCGGCGACGACTCCGACGACATCCTCGGCCTGGTCTCGCTGCGCCGCGCGGTCGCCGTGCCCGCCGATCGGCGCGCTGAGGTGCCCGTCGTTTCTTCGTCCCTCATGACCGACGCGCCCTCGGTCCCCGAGACCGTGCCGATCGGTCCCCTCATGGTCCAGCTGCGCGACGAGGGCCTGCAGATGGCCGTCGTCGTCGACGAGTACGGCGGCGTGTCGGGCATCGTCACCCTCGAGGATGTCGTCGAGGAGATCGTCGGCGAGGTCTCCGACGAGCATGACCAGCGTCGCCTCGGCATCCGCCCGCGCCCCGACGGCACGTTCCTCGTGCCCGGCACGCTGCGCCCCGACGAGCTCGCGCGCCGCACGGACATCAACCTGCCCGAGGACGGCCCCTACGACACGATCGGCGGCCTCGTCATGAACGAGCTGGGCGAGATCCCGGTCGTCGGATCGCGCGTGAGCGTGGACGGCATCGGCATCGAGGTCACGCAGATGCAGGGCAGGCGCGTCGCTCAGGTGGCGATCACGCCAGCCCCCGAGACCGACGACGAGGAGGTGTCGCTGTGAGCGTGGGAGTTGGTCTCGCCATCACCGTGGCCCTGCTGGCCGTCAACGCTTTTTTCGTCGCCGGCGAATTCGCTGTCACCTCGACGCGGCGCTCGCAGGTCGAGCCTCTCGCGGATGAGGGCGCGCGCGGCTCGGCCGCAGCTCTGTACGCGCTGCAGCACGTCTCCCTCATGCTGGCGATCTGCCAGCTCGGCGTGACGGTCGCGTCCACGACCCTGGGCGTCGTCGCCGAGCCCGCGATCGCGCACCTCGTCGAGTCGCCGCTCGAGCGCCTGGGCGCGCCCGAGGCGACCAGCCACGTCGTCGGCTTCGCCGCCGCCCTCGTCATCGTTCTCTTCTGCCACGTCGTCTTCGGCGAGATGGTCCCCAAGAACATCTCGATCGCCGCGCCCGTGCGCATGCTGCTGATCCTGGCCCCCGTCCTCGTGCGCCTGGGCCACGTCCTGCGTCCCATCATCGAGGCCATGGACCGCTTCGCGAACTGGTTTGTGCGCCTGGCCGGCTACGAGCCGCGCTCGGAAATCTCGGCCTCGTACACGGTCGAAGAGGTCGCCTCGATCGTCGTCGCCTCGCAGGCAGAGGGCGTGCTGACCGACGAGCTGGGCCTGCTCAGCGGCACCCTGGAGTTCTCCGAGGAGACGGCCGGGACCGCGATGGTCCCCCTCGACAAGCTCGTCGTCCTGCCTGAGGGCGCCACCCCGGCCGACGTGGAAGAACAGGTCGCCCACACGGGCTACTCGCGCTTCCCGGTCGCCGGCGACGACGGTTCCATCGTCGGCTACGTGCACCTCAAAGACGTCCTGTACGCCACCGGCGAGGAGCGCGAGCAGCCGATTACCCCGTGGCGCATCCGACGCCTCGAGGCCGTGTCCGCCGACGACCAGGTTGAAGACGCGCTGCGCCACATGCAGCGCACCGGCGTGCACTGCGCCCTCGTGCGCGAGGCGGGCGCCGTCGTCGGCATTCTCTTCCTCGAGGACATCCTCGAACTGCTGGTCGGCGAAGTCCGAGACGTTCTCCAGCGCCCGTGACGAGCCGCGATCCGCAAGGTACATTAGATCGAGGTCAAAACTTCGTGACGAACACAGACAAGGGGGAGAGCGTGAGCGACACCGAGTGCCCGCTGCCGAAGCGGTCGCAGCTGCGCGCGGCGCGCCCCCACGACGCGGACGATCAGCAGGAGAACCCGACGACGTCTGCGATCCCGATGACTGACGAGGCCTCGGCTCCCATGCCCGATCCCGCGACGGATCGAGAGGACGCGGAGGAAGCCCCGGCCTCGTCCGTGGGGGAGCGACGCCGCAACGTTCACCCGGTCGGCTACGTGCTGCGCGCATTCCTCGTGCTGGGGCTGGCTGGCACGACGATTGCCGTGCCTATGACGGGACGCGTCGGATCCGACTCCTCCTTGAGCGTGCCCGCGCGTGCCTTCGGTGCGTCGGTGGGCGGCCCAAGCTGGGCCGTGTCCTCCGCGCTGCCCCAGGCGACCGCCCTGGACGGCACCCTCACCGCGAACTCGCGTGCCAAGGCGAAGGCGCCCGTGTCCATCACCGGCTGTGCGTCGGGCAACGGGGCGGATGGCAACCGCAACGTGCGCGTCGTCGCCGACACGATCTACTGGCCGTTGCCGGAGGGGACCTACACGATCACCTCGCCCTTTACGATGCGTATTTCGCCCGTGTCCGGCCAGCTCCTCGCCCACGAGGGTATCGACATGGCCGCCCCGCTCGACACCCCGATAACGGCCGTGTACGGCGGCGTCGTCGAGGAGGTCGCGGAGAACTCGCGCTCGGGCGCCTACGTGCAGATCAAGCACACGAAGTCTGACGGCACCGTCTTCCACTCTGCCTACCTGCACCAGTACATGAACAAAATCAAAGTGAAGGTCGGCGACACCGTCACCGCCGGGCAGGTCATCGGCGCGGTCGGCAACAACGGCTGGTCGACGGGCCCGCACCTGCACTTCGAAATCCACGACTCCTCGGATACCCCCGTGGATCCGGACGCGTGGATGCAGGCAAACAAAGCTGTTTATCTTGGACAGGAGTCTTGCTCATGATGCCCGTCACCATGCGTCAAGGGCCCATCGTATTCGCCCACCGCGGCGGCAGCGAGGAGGCCCCCGAGAACACGATGAGCGCCTTCGCCTACGCCTACGAGGCCGGGCTCCGCCACGTGGAGACCGACGCCCACGTCACCGCCGACGGCAAGGTCGTCATCTGCCACGACGAGACCGTGGACCGCTGCTACGACGGGACCGGCGCGATCGCTCAGATGACGTGGCGCGAGCTGTCCAAGCTGCGCCACCGCGACTCCGGGGAGCAGATGCCGCTGCTTGCTCAGGTCCTCGAGGCATTCCCCGACATGTACTTCAACATTGACGCGAAGGAGCCGGGCGTCGAAGGCCCGCTCCTCGACGTCATCGCCGACCACGGCGCGGCCGATCGCGTACTCGTGGCCTCTTTCTCAGAGCCTCGCCTGCGTGCCGTTCGCGACATCGCCGCCTCGGATCCCACGCGCGCTGTCGCCACGTCTCTGGGGACCGAGGCCGTCGTACGCCTCGTGGGCGCCGCGAAGAGCGCCACGAACCCCGCCTGGTGGCACGTGCCCGGCCCGCGCCAGGGCGCCATCGCCGCACAGGTGCCCATGCGCCAGGGCCCCATCCGCGTCGTCGACGAGCGCTTCGTGGCCACCGCCCACACCCTGGGCCTGGCCGTCCACGTGTGGACCATCAACACGGTGGCCGACGTGCTGCGCCTCCTCGAGGTCGGCGTCGACGGCATCATCACCGACCGCCCCGTCTTCCTGCGCGACTTCCTGGATGCTCGCGGCCTGTGGACCCAGCCTCCGGCCCCCGGTTCTGTTTCGGGCCCCAGGGATTGAGGTTTTTGCTTGAATTGGCGGGCGTGCACCGGAGGGGGCCGCCCGCCAATCCACCTGAACAAACGTGTTGATTGCCTCGTCGATGAGGCTCTGGGAAAACGAGTAGTAGAGGGAAACGCCGATGTGGGTACTGGGAGCTTTCATTCTCGGAACGTTGGGCCTCCTCATGTGGTACATGAGAATGTTCTGTGACAACCCGACCGCCGAGCTGTGGCGGAGCGTGGGGCTCGGGTTTCGTCTGGGAAGGATCCTTGGAACAGGGAGGGCCGCTCAGAACTTCACTGCAGTGTCGTTTCCTGCAATCTCGACGGCATTCTTACTGATGGCCCTCGCGAAATGCGCTGAGTCGCTTGGAGCACCTACATGGTTGATTGTCAGTCTGGTTGGCGTATCTATGCTTCTCATGATCGCTGCTTTCATCGCTATCATCCCCTTCAAGTACCCCGATTGCTTCTATGAAGATTGGCAATACGCCAAGCGGCACGGCCTATTAGAAGAAGAGAAGGCCGGGAAGAAGTCCTCTCAGACCCGCGATTCCGGAGGGGTAGATCGTCTTGTGGGCACAGGCGTGACGATGCGTGTGGCTTCCGGTTGGAGGCAGCTGTCCGAGGAGGAACGCGGAGAGCTCGGGGATCTCGGCCAGGATGAGAGTATCCGCTTCATCGCAGTCAGGGAAGCGACGGAGGGGTACGTGCCGAACATCGTCATCACTGAAACGGAGGTCTTCAGCGGCAAAGGGGAGAAGGAAATCCTCGACGGCAGCGCTGGCCGCCTGGCTGAGCCACATCCTGGATGCCGACTCATTGACGACACTGTCGCGCCGTATCCCACGTCGCGTACCCGACTTATCACGGGCGTGTACACCCTCAATGGCACCTCGATGACTGTCTCGCAGCTCGTGTGGCTTGCCTGGCGCAGTCGCGACGAGGACGAGGAATCCCGCCGATTCCTGTGGACCGCGACATGCACGTGTCCGAGCCTCGCCTGCCCGCCGATCATCGAGGACTTCATGACAATGGCACGCACTGTGGAGGTGGAATCGTGACCGTCGAAGGAACCACGGCCTCGTTCCCGGAGGAACTCGTCGTCTCCGTCGAACAGGCGAATGCGCTTATCGACCTCATCGGCACGACTGAATGGGCCAATGCTCTATCGAGTGCGATGGCGGTCAGCGGACTCATGGCCGCTGGCCTCGCCGACTCCGCTGGCCTCACCGGTGACGCCGAGGCGATCCTGGGTCCCGCGCGCACGGTCGACTCGCGTCTCGCGATCCGCCTCGTCTCCCCGAGGCAGACCCTCGGAGTGCGCAGTGTACGGATCTGGCCCTCGCGGCCTCGTTCGGTCGTTATGCGCACCGAGGATGACGGTGTGCACTTCACCCAGGTCGATGACTGCGACGTCCCGCGCATCCTGGCCGAGGAGAGCCTCCTGGAGTCCGGGCCGACCATCCATGACGGCCCGCCGTCGATCTCCGCCGAGTTCGTGCAGGCGGTGCGTGACGTGGACCTGGAAAGGGCGCAGTCAGCCCTGATCAATGTGGCCGCTCAAGGGCCGACGGACTCTCACTTCTCGCAGGACTGCTGGCACAAGCGCTGGAGCGTCGTGCTGTGCGTGCGAGAAGAGCGGACCCCGGAGGGGTGGAAGGACGCGGGGCATGTCGAGTGCTTCATCACCGATCACATGCATGCGCAAATACACGCGCCCATCGATCCTCGCGCACTCGCCCTCATGCGGGAGCGGAACACCCCCACTCTGGACGTTCCGCCGCGCACGGCGCTGTGGGGGTTCATGATGGAACTGCTCGCGAAGTAGTATGGCCCGTGTGCTTGGTCCCCAGATCTCGGCGGTGCCTCGGGCCCAGGGACTGAGGTTATTGCTTGAATTGACGGGCGCGCACCGGTGGGTGCACGCCCGCCAATTCAATTTACCTATTGGTTTGACTTTCTCGCTGGGTGTGCGATACCTTGAAGCACTATCACTTACTGTGCTGTGAGGAGAAATAGATGTGCGATTGTGTCACATGGCACGCGGACGAGGTTTCGCGGGGAGTTAGGATCCTGGAAGGCGCCAGTGAGAGTCTTGCTGCCAATACAGTTGAGATTCCGAGCGGCTTTGGGCACAACCAAGACAATCTTACGGAAAAAATCATTCGTATCAACGCAGTCATTGAAACTTTGTCATATTGTTCAGTTGCGATTGGGAAAGGCCTCTCCGGAGCGTCGGAGGCATTTGCCGGCACCGACGCTGAGGCTTTGGAGGATCTGAAGGCGGTTGACAAATATCGAGAGGGTAAGGGATTCTGATGACCAAAGGGCCGTCACCTTGGGCTGTGCTGGATTTTAAGATGGAGTGCGATTTTGATGTTTCTTCTATCAATGCATTCGTAACCGTATGTGAAAATGCAGCAGGAATCATGAGGCGTGCCGACGATGATGCACTGCGCGCCCATAGTATCGTCGCTCATCAAACGGCTCAGCTGTGTTCTGAGTGCGGCGCAGATCTGTTAAGTGTATCGCAAACTGCTGATGGGCTGGCGGAAATTTTCGACACATTGAAAAGTGCTTCAGAAGATCTTAGTTGGTGGGTAGACTCTGCTCAGAAAGAATATGGGTATATTGCCAGTGATGGCGCTGCGTTGGGAATGACCGCTTCGTATGCAGATGGCTTCGGTTCCGTCGAACTTCCGCCTGACAGATACGATGAACTGGTCGACGCTTTTGTTGAATTGCGTCATCGGGCGGAAATTCAAAAGGATAACGTGGAGCGTGCGGAATATGTATTTTTCTTGGAGCTGGATAAGCTTCAAGTTGATGCATATGAGCAGATTATTTCACCTGTTTTTGATGCTTTTAAACATCAATTTGTTCCGGACCCGCTTCATCCTTGGCTCAATAGCTTGAGCTATGTTGAGGGGCTGAAGAGCCTAGGGGCTTCTGGAGCAACTGCCTTTTATATGCAAACATACCATGGAAAGTATATTGAACCGGGTGACCTGGCGTCGCGTAACTGGTTTGAGCGCTTGACAGCTCGGGGAGATTTTGGGAATTGGGAATGGCAGCCAAAGGGGGCCCATGCGAAGCTTCCGTGGGGGCTTTCAAAGGTGGTTCCGGCTCTTGGGTATGGAGCTAGGCGCTTTGTCATTATTGGCACTGTTTTGGATGGTCTGGGTGCTGCCCATGACAGCTATGAAATCGATAGCGTCAAGCATCGCGACTGGGGTACTGGTCATAAGCTTGTTCGGGCTACCGTGTCGGGCCTTGTGACTGCAGGCGGTTCTTTCCTAGGTGGTGAGATTGGGGGAGCTCTAGGAGCTGCCGGCGGAGCGGAACTCGGACCGGGAGGAGTGCTCGTGGGCGGATTCGTTGGTGGAGTGTATGGGTCCTTGAAGGGTGGTCAAACAGGTGAGAAGTTTGGTGATTGGGTCAATGATACCGTTGTCGACTCGGTTGCTGAGTGGCTTGGTTAGGGCTGCTGCATGAGTGGTCTGGAGTGAGTGGCGGCAGGATAATTAATCTTTGTGTCAGTATTTCAATATTGGTTCTTTTGATTGTTTATCACGTTGTTTGTCTGCTCATCAAATTTTCTAATTGATTCTATCCACAGTGGCAATACGTTGAGCAGCGTGACTTGTTGGATGAGATAGGCGAGGTAATATAATCCGTACGGAATTGCGATTTCGATGGGGAAAGGAGTCATATGAACGAGAATTTTAAAGTCTGTTTGCCTTCTGGATGGAGGCAGCTGTCGGAGGAGGAATGCGGTGCGCTCGGGATGCTTGCACAAAATGAGCGCATCAAGCTGATTGCGATCGCTGCCGTCGATGAGGCGAACTATGTCCCCAACTTGGTTATCGCTGACGAAGAGGTGCTCAATGGTCAAGCAGATGAGCACATTTTTGCTGATAGTGCTCAGCGCTTGGAGCAGCTACTTCCCGGTTTCCTTCTCATCGATGACTTCGAGTGGCCGTTGACTCCTGCTAACGCGCGCCTCCGAACGGGTGTGTACATTCTTGAAGAGATGTCGCTGACTGTCGCGCAGCTGGCGTGGCTTACTGACGACGCGAATGAAGGCAATGGTTCCTCTCGGCGCGTTCTATGGACTGCAACATGCACATGCCCAAGCGCTGAATTTGCGACAGTTATTGACAGCTTCATGGAAATGGTACCCACGCTGGAGGTGGCATCGTGACCGTCGAAGAAAGCACTCCCATGTCTCCTGAAGAACTTGTCGTTTCTGTTGAGCAGGCGGACGCACTCATTGATCTCATTGGCATCGAGGAAGGGTCCAGCCGCATGTCGAGCGTGGTGCTCGCCAGCGGTCTCGTTGGTGCTGGCCTGGCCGGCATCAACGGTCTCACCGGTGATGCCGAGGCGATCCTCGGGCCTGCCCGGACGGTCAACTCACGTATCACTATTCGTGGCGTCTCCCCGTGGGAAGGGGGCGAGATTCGTGAGGTCAGGATCTGGCCCTCTCAGCCGCGGTCAGTCGCCATGCGTACCGAGGCTGACGGAGTGCACTTCATGCAGGTGGATTACTGCGAAGTCCCGCATATCCTCGCCATAGAGAACCTCCTGACGGCCGGGGCAAGCGTCGTTGATGGTCCACCCTTCATTCCTGCTGAGTTCGTGCAGGCGGTGCGCGCCTTGGACCTTGAGGAGGCACAAGCAGTTCTGATCGATTTGGCTGCTCATGGGCCCAGCAACTCTCATTTTTCGCAGGACTGCTGGTATAAGCGGTGGAGCTTTGTTCAGTGCGTGCGCGAAGATAACACCCCTGACGGGTGGAAGGAGATGGAGCACGTCGAGTGCTTCGTGACCGATCATCTGCATGCGCTCATCCACGCGCCCCTCGATCCGGATGCGCTCGCTGATATGCAGGGGCAGGATGCGCCCACCCTGGACGTTCCGCCGCGCACTGCGCTGTGGGCTCTGATCATGGCGCTATTCGCCGGGTAGGATACCCACCTGTGCCGTCGACATAGCAAAACGAGGGGGGCGGAGCCGTTTGGCTCCGCCCCCCTCGACGTGTCCCTCAGGACCGCTGGCTCACTCGTCGCCGCTGAAGTCGGCCACGGCCTCGTCCAGGCCCGCGCGGCGGATGCGCACGAGGGACAGGAACACCAGGCCGGCGGCCAAAGCGATGCCCAGGCCTCGAACCAGCCAGGACTCGCCCACGAAGATCATCGCCATAGCAGCCAGGACCGGCACCAGGAGCGTGAACGCGTAGCCGATGTAGCGGCCAAACGACGGCATGGGCACGCCGTCGGACTCGGCCACAGACTTGACCATGAAGTTCGGGCCGTTGCCGATGTACGTGATAGCGCCACAGAACACGGCGCCCAGCGAAATCGGGATCAGGTAGTACTCGGGCACGCCCGCGACCAGGGTGCCCTCGCCGCCGGAAGCCTTCGCCATCTCGAAGAACGTCATGTACGTCGGAGCATTATCCAGGATCGAGGACAGGCCGCCCGTGAACACGAAGTACGTCATGCGGGTCAACGGCAGCGATGGGGCGATCTGCTCCAGGTAGCGCAGCGCCGGCGCCATCGTTGAGAAGATGCCGATGAACAGGGTCGCGACCTCCATGATCGGAGCCCACGTGAACGCGTTCTCCTCGAAGCGCACCTTCTTATCCGAGAGCTTGTAGGACAGGCCCGCGACCGTGAACATGATGATTTCGCGCCACGGCACGAAGCCGGTCCACGAGTGCACGTGGCCCTCGGCCAGCGCCTCGCCGTCCCACGACGGAGCGAAAGCGACGGACAGGATGATGATCGCGAAGAACAGCAGGTTGATCTTGCCGTGCAGGCTCAGGGGCTTGACCTCGCGGTCGTCGGCCTCGATGGAGGCGGTGTCCTCGGACGCGTAACGCACGCGGTCGATCGAGTAGTACGACAGGAGCAGCAGTACCAGGACGAACAGCCACTCCTTCCACAGCGCGAACGTCCACGCGAAGGGAACGCCGTGCAGGTAGCCGAGGAACAGCGGCGGGTCGCCGAGCGGAGTCAGTATGCCGCCACAGTTCGCCACAATGAAGATCGTGAACAGGACAGTGTGCACGCGGTGCTTACGTTCCTTGTTTGTCTCCAGGAGCGGGCGGATCAGCAGCATGGCCGCGCCCGTCGTCCCGATGAACGAGGCCAGGAGGCCGCCGATCGCCAGGAAGATCGTGTTGTTACGCGGGGTGGCCTTGATGTCGCCGGCCAGGTGAATGCCGCCGGAGACCACGAATAGCGCGAAGAGCAGCGCGATGAACTGCACGTACTCCACGCCCGTGGCGATGAGCGGGCCGGTGCCCGCCCTCATGAACATCCAGACCGTCGTCGGCACGCCCAGCGCAAGCGCGACGGACAGCTGGGAGCTTTCCTTTTCCCACCAGTGTGAGGTCTTCGGGATGATAGGCAGAAGCGCGATACATGTGAGCATCGCAACGAAGGGGAGCAGGCTCCACCAGGGGTAGGTCATCGGCCAGTCCTTGGTTGACGATAGATACGCTCACCATTTTATGGGGTAGGGGAGCGGGGTGCGGAGTGTTCCGGGAGGTGGGAGTGGCCTCATCGACGAGGCCGGGGCGCGTTCGCGCGCGGGTGTCCCTCGGGCGACGGCGGGCACTGTGAGCGGTCCGGATATGAGTGGCACCCCGAACAGGACTCGAACCTGCGACCTCTTGCACCGGAGGCAAGCGCTCTATCCGCTGAGCTATCGGGGCAGCTCGGTCAGTTTAGCAGGGTTTCATACAACCACGCGGGACGGTGATGTGTGCCATACTAGTGGGCGTTGCTTGTTTGAGAACTCTTCAGGAGGATCCCATGCGCGTTCATATCGGCACCGATCACGCCGGTTTCGAACTCAAGGAAAAGGTCGTCGCGCACCTGCGCGAGGCCGGTCACGATGTCGTCGACCACGGCGCCCACACCTACGATGCCCTCGACGACTACCCGCCGTTCTGCATTGAAGCCGCCCAGGCGGTCGTCGATGAGCCGGGCAGCCTCGGCATCGTCATCGGTGGCTCCGGCAATGGCGAGCAGATGGCCGCCAACTGCGTGGAAGGCGTGCGCGCCGCCCTCGTGTGGTCGGATGCGACCGCACGTCTGGCCCGCGAGCACAACGACGCGAACGTCGTGGCCGTCGGTGCCCGCCAGCACACTGAGGAAGAGGCTCTCGCCCTCATCGATGCGTTCCTGGAGACCCCCTTCAGCGGCGACGAGCGCCACCAGCGCCGCATCGACCTGATGAAGGACTACGAGCGCTCCGTGCGCGCCTGAGCGACGCGCAGACTTAACGGACGGGGCCGGTGAATGATCACCGGCCCCGTTTTGTGCGCCCGTTTCCGGGGCGTTTGTGTCTCGTGTCCGCTTTGTCCATAGGCGTCGCGTGGTCTGCGGCCTGACAGTGAAAGAACCATCGCCCCAGCACGCCGCTGTGCTGCGTGTTCGGTAGCCCCCGTGAAAGAAATATCGCCCCTGCGCGACACTGTGTTGTGTGTTCGACGGCCTTCGTGAAAGAAAAACCACCCCTGCTCGCCGAAATAGGGGCAAAATCAGCGATTGTAGGCGAGCAGGGGCGATTAATATTTCATGCCGACAGGCGCAATCCTAAGCAGGGGCGATATTTCTTTCGCAGCATCCCAATCGCCATGCGACATGGTGGAAATGAACGCCGTGTGAGTGCCAGCGTGAGCTTTCTGTGGCCCGAGCAGCTGGTTGCGATGAAGATGAAGCGCTCCGTGAGAGAAACCCGGCGCTGGTGGCGCGACACAAGTCGCCCTGCTTCGAGTGCCTGCGCAGAAAGCGTGACAGTTTTCGCCCTGCATGCCGAAAATGGCCCAAAATGGCTGATTTTTGCCGTGCTGGGCGAATTTTGTCGCGGGGAGTGACTATCGGCTGGTGCGGTGGGCGAGTTTTTTCGCGGTGCGTGCCCGGGTGGGGGTTTGCTGGGCGTATTTTGTCGCGGGATAAGCCTGCAAGTCAGCCCCGCGCGCCCGGCTCGAAACTTGGGCCCGCACCCCCCGGATCCACAGGGTGAATCCAGCCCCGGCCTCGTCCCTTAGCCCTGGCCGGTGAAGGTGAGGTACACGAGGAACAGGTTGAGCGCGACGATGACGGCCGCGATGAGGAAACCTGTGACACGCAGGGGGCGATTGTTAACGTAGTCGCCCATGACCTCACGGTTTGCGGTCAGGCGCATGAGTGGGATGATCGCGAAGGGGATGCCGAACGACAGGGCGACCTGCGAGACGACGAGCGCCCACGTGGGTTCGGCGCCGGCACCCAGGATGATGAGCGCGGGGATCAGGGAGACGAGGCGACGCGCCATGATGGGCACGCGGATGTGGAGCAGGCCGTTCATGATCTCGCTTCCCGCGTAGGCGCCCACCGACGTGGAGGCGAGGCCCGAGGCCAGCAGGCCTACCGCAAACACCGTGCCGACGACTGGCCCGAGCGTGGAGGAGATCGCGGCGTGCGCGCCCTCGATCGTGTCGGTGCCGCTCTGTCCGGCCAGGGCTGCGGCGGCCAGGAGGAGCAGGCCGATGTTGACCAGGCCCGCGATGCTCAGCGCCCAGTAGATGTCGATGCGGGTCGCGCGCAGGAGTCGCGAGAGGTGTCCCGAGGAGTGGCGGGCGTCGCCGGTGGAGGGGCCGAGCTCGTCGGCGTCGTGGTCGTTGACGAGTGAGGAGTGCAGGTAGACCGCGTGCGGCATGACGGTCGCGCCCAGCATGGAGGCGGCCACGAGGACCGAGTCGGTTCCCTGGAAGCGGGGGAGGAGCCCGCCGAGCATGCCGGAGGGGCTGGGGGGTGCGACGAAGAGGCCGGCGAGGAATCCCAGGGTGATGATGATCAGCAGCCCGACGATGATCGTCTCGAATTGGCGCTGTCGTCCGCCGCCCTGGACGAGGAGTAGGCCCATGGAGACGATGCCGATGATGACTCCGCCCCATAGGAGTGAGATCCCGAAGAGGAGGTGGAGGGCGAGAGCGCCGCCGATGACCTCAGCGAGGTCGGTTGCTGCGGCGACGATTTCCGCCTGGATCCAGAAGGCGATGCGCCCGGCTTTGGGCATGCGCGCGCCGAGTAGGGAGGGCAGGGATTGTCCGGTGACGAGGCCGAGCTTGGCGGAGAGGTATTGGATGACCATCGCGAAGATGTTCGAGGCCACGAGGACCCACACGAGCAGGTACCCGTAGCGTGCGCCCGCGGTGATGTTGGCGGCGACGTTTCCGGGGTCAACGTAGGCCACGGCCGCGACGAAGGCGGGGCCGAGGAGGGGGATGAGCTTGTGGTGCTGCTCGGTGTCCGTGGTGGTCATGGGAAATCCTCACTGCTGATGGAAATACTTCGTCTACCCGAAAGATTACTCGGGTTGGCACTCGCACGGGGTGGGAGAGTGGCGCATGGGACGCGCATGTGGCCAGGTTTTCATTCACGGACCCGGGGAGAGTTCGCGGATAGGAGCAGAAACCCCGTAGTCTAAAGGGGTGACTCCTGAAGAACTTGCTACTCTCATCCGCGCGACCCTGCTGGACGCTGCTGCCGCCGGTCGCATTTCGATCGACCCTTCGCTGGTCCCCGACCCCGTGACCGTGGAGCGCCCGCGCGTGCGCGAGCACGGCGACTGGGCGACCAACGTCGCGATGCAGCTCGGTAAGAAGGCCGGCATGGCGCCGCGCGAGTTCGCGCAGATCCTCGCCGACGACCTAGGCGCCGCCGACGGTATCGACTCCGTCGAGGTCGCTGGCCCCGGCTTCATCAACATTCGTCTGGGCGCGGGCGCGGCCGGCGAGCTGGCTCGCACCATCGTCGAGGCCGGCGCCGCGTACGGCCGCAACGAGACCCTCTCGGGACGCTCGATCAACCTCGAGTACGTGTCTGCGAACCCGACCGGCCCCGTGCACCTGGGTGGCGCCCGCTGGGCCGCGGTCGGCGATTCGCTGGCTCGCCTCATGGCCGCCTCCGGTGCCGCCGTGACCCGCGAGTACTACTTCAACGACCACGGCTCGCAGATCGACCGCTTCTCGCATTCCCTCTACGCTCGTGCGATGGGCCGCGAGGTCCCCGAGGACGGCTACGGCGGCCAGTACATCGCCGACATCGCCGAGCAGGTCCGCGCCGATGCGCGTGCGGCCGGCGAGCCCGACCCGATCGCCCTGCCCGAGGAAGAGGCCATCGAGGTCTTCCGCGCTCGCGGCGTCGAGCTGATGTTCGCTGAGATTAAGGAGCGCCTGCACTCCTTCCGCGCCGACTTCGACGTGTTCTTCCACGAGGACTCCCTGCACACCTCCGGCGCGGTTGCCGCGGCGATCGAGCGTCTGCGTGAGCGCGGTGAGATCTTCGACGAGGGTGGCGCGGTGTGGCTGCGCACGACCACCTACGGCGACGACAAGGACCGTGTCCTCATCAAGTCCGACGGCCAGGCCGCGTACTTCGCGGGCGACGTCGCCTACTACCTGAACAAGCGTGAGCGTGGCGCGGATGCCGCCATCTACCTGCTGGGTGCCGACCACCACGGCTACATCGGCCGCATGATGGCCATGTGCGCCGCGTTCGGCGACAAGCCGGGCGAGAACCTGCAGATCCTCATCGGTCAGCTCGTCAACCTCGTCAAGGACGGCGAGCCCGTGCGCATGTCCAAGCGCGCCGGCACGATCGTCACGCTCGACGACCTCGTTGACGCCGTGGGCGTGGATGCCGCGCGCTACGCCCTCGTGCGCGTGTCGATGGACACCCAGGTTGACATCGACCTGGACCTGCTCTCGCAGCACTCCAACGACAATCCGGTCTACTACGTGCAGTACGCGCACGTGCGCACCTGCAACGTCGCCCGCAACGCTGCCGAGCACGGCGTCACCCGTGACGCCGGCTTCGACCCGGCTGCCCTCGACTCCGAGGCCGACGAGGCCCTGCTGGCCGCGCTCGCCCAGTTCCCCGCGCAGGTTGCGCAGGCGACCGAGCTGCGCGAGCCACACCGCATCGCCCGCTACCTCGAGTCCCTGGCTGCCACCTACCACGCCTGGTACGGCCAGTGTCGCGTGACCCCTCGTGGCGACGACCCGGTCGAGCCCGGCCACATCGCCCGCCTCTGGCTCAACGACGCCGTCACCCAGGTGCTGCGCACCGGCCTCGGCCTCCTCGGTGTGAGCGCCCCCGAGAGGATGTGACTCGGTGAGCGAGACGGCAAACGTCGGTACCCTCACCTGCCCGACCCCCGATGAGCGCCCCGACCTGTGGCCGTGGAGCGCGAGCCGGGAGGACGGCGTGCTGCGCGTGGGAGGCGTCGACCTGACCAGCGTCGCCGCCGACTTCGGTACGCCCACCTTCGTGCTCGACGTCGAGGCTATGCGCGGCCGTGCCCGCGTGTGGGCCTCGGCGATGGCCGAGGAGTTCTGGGACGGCTACGGCATGAGCGGCGGCGATGCCTTCTACGCCGGCAAGGCATTCCTGAGCGCTGACGTCGCGCGCCTGGTCGCGGCCGAGGGCCTGGGGATCGACACCGCCTCGCTCGGCGAGCTGAGCCTCGCGCTGCGCGCCGGCGTGGACCCTTCGCGCATCGGCCTGCATGGCAACAACAAGTCGGATGCGGAGATTCGCCTCGCCCTCGAGGCCGGCATCCATCGCATCTTCATCGACTCGATGGACGAGGTCCACCAGATCGAGCGCATTGCCGCTGACCTCGGCGTCGTCGCGCCCGTCATGGTGCGCCTGAAGTCGGGCATCCACGCGGGCGGCAACGAGTACATTGCGACCGCCCACGAGGACCAGAAGTTCGGCCTGTCCCTGGCGACCGGCCAGGCGTACGAGGCCGTGGCCGCGATCAAGGATGCGCCTCACCTGGACTTCCGCGGGCTGCACAGCCACATCGGCTCTCAGATCTTCGGGACCGAGGCCTTCGCCGAGGCCGCGCGCATCGTCGTCGACTTTGCGGCGCGTGTGAAGGCCGAGGTGGGCCTGGACGTTCCCGCCATCGACCTGGGCGGCGGCGTCGGCATCGCCTACACGGGCCAGGATCCGGTTCCGACCTCTCCGGTCGAGGTCGCTCGCGCCCTGGCGGAGGTCGTGCGCGAGCGCTGTGCCCACCACGGCCTGCCGATCCCGCACGTGTCCGTGGAGCCCGGCCGCTCGATTGCTGGCCCGTCGATGGTCATGCTCTACCGCGTCGGCGTCGTCAAGGACGTCTCCCTGGAAGATGAGGGAGTGCGACGCTACGTGGCGATCGATGGGGGCATGTCGGATAACATCCGCCCGGTCCTCTACGACGCTGCCTACACGGCGACGCTCGCGAACCGAGACCCAGCCGATGCCTCGTCCCTGGTGCGCTGCCGCATCGTCGGCAAGCACTGCGAGAGTGGTGACATCATCATCCGCGACATCGACCTGCCGGCTGACATCGCGGGCGGTGATCTGCTGGCCGTCCCGGCAGTGGGCGCGTACGGCTACTCGATGGCCTCGAACTACAACATGCTGACGAAGCCCGGCGTGCTCGCCGTCGAGGACGGATCCGCCCGCTGGTTCATCCGTCCGCAGACGGTCGACCACCTGCTGGCCCTCGACGCCGGCCTGGAGTAAACGTCGGCTTGCAACAAGCAGAGCAGACGGGGGGTACCTGCGGGTGCTCCCCGTTTTGTGTGCCCTGCGTTTTCGGTGTGGCCCGATCAAGTCTTGGTGCTCAAGCCTCTGTGAAGCCAATCCTGTGCTGTCTGTGCGGTGCTTCCCGAGCAATGTCGCACGTAATTCTCTTTTTATTATTTTAGATTTTGGAATTGTGGTGTTGGAATTGCAACGTTTGTGGGTGCACGCGAATTCTGACCAAGGGAAATTATGTGCGAGATTGAGGGGTGGGAGTGATCTTGGGGAGTGATCTTAGGGAATGAGCTTAGGTAAGCCTAGGTTTTGTTGTTACTGACAAACTCTAGGATGATGGGCGCAGCTGTACATGCAGCCGAAATCCTGACAGTGACAATCGAAAGTCGAGGAACCATGCGCCGCACTGCCGCACGCATCGGCGTCGTCGCCGCGCTCGCCCTGTCCATGGGCATGGCTGCGGTGAACGCGCCTTCCGCCCGAGCCGAGGAGCCTGGACTCGTCTCCGCCACCCGCGCCGACACCGACGAGATGAACTACGCGATCAACCTCGCGGGCACGAACCCCGAGGACCTCCAGCGGGCCCTCGCCCTCGTCCCCGGAGCCGGTGGTGCCGCCCTGGCCTCGTACCCGGAGATCGGCACCTTCTTCGCGCAGAGCGCCACGCCCTCGTTCGCACCCGACCTGGCCGCCGCCCTGCGAGCGGCTGGCATCCCCATCCACTCGATCGGCCCGACCCGCGTGGCCCCCGTCCTCTACTACGAGCGCGTCGAGCTGCCCACAGACAAGAAGGACGAGGCCCCGCAGTCCGGCGCTGCGGGCGGCCTGAACTCCATGCGCGATGAGACCGCGAGCGCCGCTCCCGCTGGGGCGAACGAGGAGATCTTCAACTGGGGCGCCGTCGCCATGCATGCGCGCGAGGCTGAGGCCGTCAACGTCAAGCGCGCCCCCGTGACCGTCGCGGTTGTCGATTCCGGCGTCGAGGACACGCATCCCGACCTGGAGGGGCGCGTCGATACATCGCGTTCCGTGAAGTGTTCGGTGAATGGCGTTGCGACGCAGGACTTCTACGGGTGGCGTGACGAGTTCTACCACGGCACGCACGTCGCGGGCATTATTGCCGCCAACCACAACGATATTGGTATCGACGGCATCGCCCCCGAGTCGACCATCGTCGCCATTGAGGCGACCAACGACAACCGCCTCATCTATCCCGAGTACGTGACGTGTGCGTTCATGTGGGCGGCGAGCCACGGGGTGGATGTTGTGAATAACTCCTACTCGATGGATCCGTGGGTCTATTGGAGCCCGACTGACCCCGAGCAGGCTGCGGGCCTCGAGGCGGCCACCCGATCCATCAAGTACGCGCAGGACAAGGGCCTGGCCGTCATCGCGGCGGCCGGCAACGAGGGCGTCGATATCGACAACCCGACGATCGACAACGGGTCTCCGACCGACGTTCCCACGCCGACGAAGAATCGCGCGGTGCAAGGCGGTATCCGCGTTCCCTCCATGCTTGATGGGGTCGCCCAGGTGAGCGCGGTCGGTCAGGCGTACAACGTGAAGCCGGGGCTGTCCCTGGGTCGCGCCGAGTTTTCCAACTATGGCAATACGATTGATTTTGCCGCTCCGGGCGACCAGATTTACTCCACGGTTCCCCTGCTGTTCTACCCGAGCGGTTACGCCGTTGCCGACGGCACGTCCATGGCGACGCCGCACGTGTCGGGCATCGCGGCCCTCATCAAGTCGGTGCACCCCGAGCTGACAGGTGCGCAGGTCATCGACCTGATGAAGCGTCAGGCGGCGGCCAACTACGGACGCCTCAACGCGCCGATCGACGGCAGGGAGTACCGCGGCTACGGCTTCCTCGACGCGCTCGATGCGGTGACGTCCGGCGTGGATCAGATTGACGAGGCCAAGGTGGGCGCGTGGGTCATGGACGCCACCGGCTGGTGGTACCGATACGAGGACGGAACCTACCCGGCCTCGACCTCGGTTCAGATTGGCGGGGCTACGTATCGTTTTGACGCGCGTGGCTACATGGTGACCGGATGGGTGCTTGACGGCGGCCGGTGGTTCTACCACGAGGCCTCGGGGGCCCAGGCGTCGGGCTGGGCCAACGTGGATGGCACCTGGTACTACCTGGATCCCGCCACGGGTGTGATGGCCACGGGCTGGGCCAACGTGGACGGCACCTGGTACTACCTGAACGCTTCGGGGGCGATGGCGACGGGCTGGGTTCAGGATGGATCCACCTGGTACTACCTGAACGCTTCGGGCGCGATGGCGACGGGCTGGGCCTATGTCGGCGGCACCTGGTACTACCTCACGCCCTCCGGCGCGATGGCCATCGGCTGGGTGCACGACGGTGGCTCCTGGTACTACCTGGACGCGTCCGGTGCGATGGTCACCGGCACTCATCGGGTGGATGGTACGACCTACACTTTCGGTCCGGACGGTCACATGCAGTAGGTGTCCGAGGCTACTTGTCAAGGCGGGGCCGCGCATCTGAGGGTGTGTGGCCCCGCCTTGCTGTCATGATGGGCGAATGTCAGTGGGCAGGGGAGTAGTTACTTGAAATTCTTGCCTCTGGCCAGGTGTTGACCAATTTAAGCGACGCTAAATTGTGGCGAGTGACAAACTAAAGCATGATAGTTCTGATGGGTACATTGTCGTACTCGCCAGACCCACAACTGAAAGTCGAGGAACCATGCGCCGCAATGTTGCACGCATCGGGCTCGTCGCCGCCCTCACCCTGTCCATGGGCGTGGCTACGGCGACCGCCCCACCCACCCGGGCCGACGATCACACCGGCCTCATCGCGCCCGCCCGCGCCAGCGCCGGCCTGATGAACTACGCCATCAACCTCAGCCCGCAGGCCAGTGCCGAGGACCTCGCGCGCGCGACCTCGCTGGTCTCATCCGCTGGGGGCGTCACGCTGTCCTCCTACCCGGAGCTGGGGACGTTCTTCGCCCAAAGCGAGTCGGCCTCGTTCGCCCCGGACCTGTCCGCAGCCCTGGCGAAGGCCGGAATTTCCGTGCACTCTGTGGGCCCGACGCGCGTGGCCGCCGTCCCCGAGGGTGAGCGTCAGGCCGCCCCGGACCCCCAGCCTGCCCCGCAGTCGGGCGAGGCGAGCTCGGCCCAGTCGGGAGCGCAGTCGGGCGTGCAGTCCGGAGCGCAGTCGGGTGGACCGTCCTCCATGCGCGGCCAGAGCGCGACCGAGGCCGATAAGCCCCAGGAGGTCGTCAACTGGGGCGCGCAGGCGATGAGCGCCGTCGACGCCGCGGCCGTGCCGATCGCGCACGCGCCCGTCACCGTCGGCGTCATCGACACCGGCATCGACGACACGCACCCCGACCTCGTGGGCCGCGTCGACACCTCCCGTTCTGTCTCCTGCGGGCACAACGGCATCCCCTCTCAGGCCTACGGGTCCTGGCGTGACGACTACTTCCACGGCACGCACGTCGCGGGCATCATCGCTGCCAACCACAACGGCATCGGCATCGACGGCATCGCGCCGACCGCGACCCTCGTGTCGATCAAGGCCTCCAACGACGAGCAGCTCATGTACCCCGAGTACGTGACCTGCGGCTTCATGTGGGCCGCCAGCCACGGCGTCGATATCGTCAACAACTCCTACTCGATGGACCCGTGGGTCTACTGGAGCCCGAGCGACCCCGAGCAGGCCGCCGGCCTCGAGGCCGCGACCCGCGCGATCGCCTACGCGCAGGGCAAGGGGCTGGCCGTCATAGCCTCGGCGGGCAACGACGGCATGGACAACGACAACGTGACGACCGACAGCGGATCGCCGACCGACCTCGACACCCCGATCAAGGACCGCCCCGTCAAGGACGGCGTGAAGGTCCCCGCCATGGTCGAGGGCGTCAGCCAGGTCAGCGCCGCCACGCGCACCAACGTCGAGACGAAGCCGGAGTGGGCAAACCTCAAGCGCGCCGACTTCTCCAACTACGGCAAGAGCATCGACTTCACCGCGCCGGGGCAGGACATTTACTCGACCGTGCCCACGGCGATCTTCTCCTCGGGCTACGCCAAGACCAGCGGCACCTCCATGGCCACGCCCCACATCACGGGCATTGCCGCGCTTATTAAGTCGATCCACCCGGGATTCCAGGGCAAGCAGATCATCGACCTCATGCGCAAGCAGGCCGCCATGGAATACACGCGCCTGGAAGCGCCCGAGGACGGCAAGGAATTCCGCGGTTACGGCTTCATCAACGCGCTGACCACCATGCGCCGCGACCAGCCCCAGCCGACCGTCCAGACCCTGCAGTACCGGGTCGGCAAGGGCGAATGGAAGGACGTGCAGGGCGCGACCCTGCCCGCCGGTCCCGTCACCTTCTACACCGAGGCCATCGCCCCGATTAGTCACCTGCACATGGACGTCGCCGGCCTGTCTTCCGTCGACCGCGACGGCTCGGGCAAGTACTTCGACGAGGCCCTGGGTGCCTCGATTGAAAACGTGGACCTCAGCGCGCTGCTGCCCGAGGGCACGGACTCGGTGACCGCTCGCGTCCAGGTGAGCGCCACCGGCATCAACTTCGATCGCCAGGCCGACGATGACACGGGCCGCGAGGCCGTCTTCACTGTCGCGCGCGACCCGAACGCCGCCGTGACCCCGGCCCCCGCTCCCGACACCGACGCGACCCCTGCGCCGTCGGGTCCCGCCAAGGCCGGCATCACCGCCCCCGCGCGCAGCAACGACCAGCTGCCCGCCAACTACGCGGTCAACCTGCCCAAGGGCACCGATAACGCCACCTTCCAGCGTGCGGCGGCCCAGGCCTCGTTCCACGGTGGCCTGTTGCTGGCGCAGTACCCGGCGTTCGGCACGTTCTTCGTGCAGTCGGCATCGCCCACCTTCTCGCCCGACCTGGGCGCGGCGCTCGTGAAGGAAGGCATCAGCTACGACTCGATCGGCCCGACCCGCCAGGCGCCCGTCGGCGGTAACGAGGCCATGGTTCCCATCTCCTACGAGACGCGAGTCGCGGCGGATGCGGCGATCGCGGCCGCGCCCCGCTCCCAGGGAGCGCAGGCGGCGCAGGGTGACCAGGGCGACCAGGACGCTGCCCTCACCCCGGACCCGCAGACCGGCAACGGATGGCACCTCCAGGCCCTGCGCGCCCTCGAGGCGCAGGGTGTGGATGTCATGCGAGCGCCCGTCACGGTGGGCATCATGGACCAGTCCGTCGATGACACCGTGCCGGACCTGGTCGGACAGGTCGACCACGACAAGTCCGTGTCCTGCTCGTTCAACGGCATCCCGAACCGCGACCCCGCCGCGTGGCGCTGGGACGACGCGACTCACGGCACGCACGTGGCCGGTTCGATCGCCGCGAAGCACGACGGCGTGGGCGTGGATGGCGTGAACCCGACCCTGCGCATCGCCGCGATCAACGTGGCCTCGCGCAACGGCGGATTCTTCTACCCCGAGTACATCGTGTGCGGCTTCGTGTGGGCCGCCGAGCACGGTATTTCGGTCACCAACGGTTCGTACTACGTGGACCCGTGGAAGTACTGGCTGCCCAACGACCCCGAGCAGGCCGCGGGCCAGGAGGCCGTGCAGCGCGCGGTCGACTACGCGACCTCGAAGGACGTCATCAACGTGGTGGCCGCCGGTAACTTCTCGACTGACCTGGACAACCTGCCCACGACCGACGACTCAGCTCCCGGCGATACGTGGGGTGCGCACGAGCGCGACGTGACGGGCGCGGTCTACATGCCGCCGAAGTTGCGCGGCACGCTCTCCGTGTCCGCCCTGCAGCTGCCCGAGGGTGCCGACCCTGCAACCGGCGTGCTTGAACCGGCCTCCTGGTCGAACTGGGGCGCCACCAGCGTCGACTTCGCCGCCCCGGGCGCGAAGATCTACGCGCCGCTGACGAGCTGGTATGGCAAGGCCTACGGTAACCTGTACGGCACGTCGCAGGCGTCGCCCCTGGCGGCCGCCGTCATCGCGACGCTGCGCCAGGTCCACCCGGAGATGAACGCCGAGCAGATCATCGCCCTGGCGAAGAAGCAGGCGGGAGATCCGGCGAACTGGGATCGCCTCAAGCCCGTCGAGGGCCGCGAATACCGGGGCGCGGGTCTGCCCAACGCCCTGGATGCTGTCCTCAAGGATCAGGCGAAGCCCGTCATCGGCAGCGTCGAGTACTCGACGGACGGCACCACGTGGCAGCCGCTGGCGGGGGAGAGCGTCGCAGGACGCGTCTCCATCCGCGTGACCGTCACCGGTCCGGTGACCTCCGCGCGCCTCCTCGTCGGGGACCGTGAGGTCGCGACCGGCATGGGCAACGGTGCCTTCGAGGGTAACTCGGTGACGCTGCAGGCCGACGGCGTGGACGTGTCCCACCCGAACGGCACGGGACGCTTCGCTGGTGCCGCGACGGTCACGGTCGAGGCCATGGGCCGCAACAACGACGCCCGCGCCGACGACGATGCGACCCTCCAGGTTCCCTTCACCGTCAGCCCCGACCAGGTCGGCCCCGACGAGGCCCGCTCGGGTCGCTGGGTGTCCGGTGTCCTCGGCTGGTGGTGGCGCTACGAGGACGGTACCTACCCGACCTCGACGCAGCTGCGCATCGACGGGGCGATTTACCGCTTCGATGCCCGCGGCTACATGGTGACCGGCTGGGTCAGCGAGGGCGGCCACTGGTTCTACTACGGACCCTCCGGCGGCCAGGCCTCGGGCTGGGTGAGCGTGCGTGGCACCTGGTACTACCTGGATCCCATCAGCGGTGAGATGGCCAGCGGATGGACCAAGGTGCGCGACACCTGGTACTACCTGGGCTCCTCGGGCGCGATGCGCACCGGCTGGATGCGCGACGGCTCCACTTGGTACTACCTGGCTGATTCCGGCGCGATGACCACGGGCTGGGTGCGCATCGGTTCCTCCTGGTACCACTTCGCCCCCTCCGGCGCGATGAGCACCGGCTGGGTGAAGGACGGCGGTTCCTGGTTCTACCTGTCCTCCTCCGGGGCGATGGTGACCGGGGCGCGCTGGATCGACGGCACGCGCTACGTCTTCGACGACGAGGGGCGCCTCCAGGAGTAGGACTCACGAGGCCGGGGTTCCTTCTCCGGTTGAGGGATGAGGGGCCGCGCACGATTTCTCGTGCGCGGCCCCTCGTGTGTTGAAGAGAGACTTATCCCGCGCTCGCGGATATGAAGCCCGCCTTCTCGGGCGTCGTGCCCAGGCGCGCGGCGATGAGCTCCTTGTCCTCCTCGGACGCGAGATCACGGACCCACGAGGCGTAGGTGGCCTCGTCGGCGTGGACCTCCTGCGTGAATGGGTTGCGCCGCTTGGAGACGATGGTGCGCACGTGCGCGGCGAACACCCACACGTTCGCCACCAGGGCGGCCGCCGAGAGGATGAGCATCGCCCAGGGGTTGTGGGCGCTGCGGTGGGCGAACATCGAATCATGCATGAAGTGCGGGAACGTGAGCACGACCGCCGACCAGAGCGTGAGCGTATACGCCCGGTACTGGATCCACGCGCCTCGCCCGAACTTCATGAGCGCCGGGATCGTGCACGAGGCCAGCAGTGCCACACCCGAGTACCACGCTCGGTCCGCCAGGCAGTTGTACACGTAGGCGAGGTTCCACAGGTCGTAGGCGATAATCCACCCGATCGTCAGGTCGCCCCAGATGAGGGCGCGCTCCTTGCCCTTGGACACGAAAATCCCGACCCACCCGGAGATCGCGAGCAGATTCAAGATGCCCGCAATGCCGTTCATGATGTTCCACGGCCCGCCCCACGTGACCATCCCTTGGGCGGGGTCCACACCGTGAATCCCGTAGCACTGGAAGTCGCGCACCACGGCTTCGGCGATGTTCACTGCGAGGATCGCGGGCGGGATGATCAGGTACCAGCGGTTGTGGCGCAGTTTGGGGAAGACCTGCAGGGCGACGAGGCACAGGGACCCCGCCAGCGCAGAGTACTGTTTCACGATCGGGAACCAGCCCGCCGAGGCCGTCCCCGCCGTCGAGTAGGGCCACCAGAAGATGGTCAGTGCGATGGGCACGACCACGAAGAGCGCGAGGACCACCCACATGTTGCGCTGGGCCAGCCACGCCCCGCCGGCGAGGAGCGCAATGACGAGGAGGAGCATCGCGTAGTCCCACCACTGGCCGACCTCGAAGAAGAAGAGCGTCGGGTAGTCCGGGGGAGTGACGGCGCCCATCAGCGCTGCTCCTTCCCCCAATTGGGCAGGTAGGTGCGCTCCATCTTCTGGCGGATCTGCTCCTCCCAGGAGAAGGCGGGTTCGGTCCAGCCATCGAAGTAGGAGGCGTCGACCTCGCTCGCCCACGGGCTGTCCGCGCCCGTCGGCGGCCAGGAGGGGTCGTCCGTGACGGGCGGGCGGATCTCGGCGACGGCCGGGGCGGACCGTCCGTAGCGGAACCACTGGGTGAAGGTCTCCTCGAACAGGGGAGTGCCGTCGTAGCGTCCGGCGGGCGTGCCCGAGTTGAAGAAGCGCCCGCCGAGCATGCCGCGCATGAAACGGCCCGTCAGGTGCTGCTTCTTCTTGAACTCGAGGACGCGCTTGACGTAGAGGTTTTGCAGGTGGGTCATGCACCCGCCGATGAACTCGATGTTGATCCAGTTCAGGGCCTTCATGGCGGGGGAGGCGGGCTCGTAGCCGATGCGCCAATGGTTGATCAGTCGCGTGCGTCCGCCCGACAAGGGCACCATGTAAAAGCACCAGGCCGCCGCGAAGTTCGTCATCCCGGGGAAGCGGAACGCGTAGGATCCGGGCGCCTTGGGCGGGTTCTTCGTGTCGACCCACTGGACCATGTACTTGCCGGGTACGACGTCCGCCCATTCCATCGACATGCCGTGGAAGTCGAAGGCCGCGATGTCGCCGGGCATCATGGAGTCGGGCTGCTGGAATTCCTCCTGGATCTCGTAGGAGTTGAAGAAGGGCAGGCGCGCGAAGACACGCTCGAGGAACTCCGAGGAGAAGGACCCGGACTTTTCCGCGCCGATCTGCTTGAAGAGGCGCCACACCGCGTAGGCGGGCGCGTCGATCGTGATCGCGTAGGTCGAGGAGTAGCCGTTGTCGTAGTTGGCGTCGATGAGGTCGTCGCCCGGGTAGTGCCAGGCTTGCTCCTCGGGCGTGGCCTTGCCGCTGAGCTGGCTGAAGGCGTACATGCCTCCCAGGAGCGCGGCGGTGCCGGTCAGGCCGGCGGTGCAGAGGGTACGACGGGGTAGGCGTGTCATGGGTCCTCCTCCTTGAGGGATTGACGAGGGGCACCCGCGCTGGCGCTGGCCCGTGGGGAGCCCCGGAACGATGGGGATTCGACGGTGAACCCCGCACACTAGGTTAGTGTTTCGGATTATGATAGCCGACAACTATTAGCCCGGCTGTGCGTTCGAAGGAGAATGCTGTGGACTCTCTCTTCCTGTGGGAGCTTGGGACCCCCAAGGTCTATCTCATCTGGCTGCTCGTGCTGGCCGCCCAGATCGCCGTCGCGGAGATTAACCGGCGGTGGAACTGGACGATCTTCGCCGTGTGGACCGTGGGTGGCATCGCTCTTATGCCCTACGCGTGGATCCACGGGACGCCGATGGTGGGGTGGTTCCCGTTCGGCAAGTACGCGATCATGATCCTCACCGCCACCATGACGGGCGCGGTGCTGGTGTACGCGAAACGCAACCCCGTCAAGGCGCACAAGTACGCGATCTGGCTGGGTGTGGCCCTGTGGATCGGCCTGGCCGTCAACATCATGGAGGCGAACATCCGCGACCTGATGATTTATTTCAACGCGGATGCGTACTACGCGTGCGGCGCCGACTGGCAGTGCCTGAAGGGCGTGAACGACGCGCACACGATTGACATGATCGCCGGCCTGCCCGAGGCCAGGGGAGTGAGCGCCGAGCTGCACTCCCAGCAGTGGTACCAGGAGGTTGCCGCCAACCTGGCCGCCCGCCACGTCGGCATTGACCCGGAGACGGGCTTCCGCACGATCGGCGGGTATTGGAACCTGCTGTCCGCTGCGGCTGGCCTGCTCAACATCATCACGATCACGGGCCTGGGCAAGATCATCGTGACCTCGCCCGGCAAGCGTTCCGTGCGAGGCCTCATCTGGGTGGACATGGTGTGGCCGTGGGTGATCGCCTACGACCTGTGGAACCACGCGTTCTTGTACAACTCCCTGGCTGACTACACGTGGTACTGCACGCTCGCCCTGCTGCTCGCCTGCACGATCCCGGCGTTCACGTGGGCGAAGGGGCAGTGGATCTGGTTCCGCTGCTTCACCCTGGTCTTCTGGATCTCGATGAACACCCTCCTGCCCGAGGTCTTGGTCCCTCCCTCGGACATCTTCAACTTTGCGACCATGGACCCGCGCGCAAACATCGCGTGCGCGGCCCTAGCGCTCGCGGCCAACGTCGCGCTGTTCGCCTACTGGCTGTACAAGATCGTGGTGTGCAAGAGGAATCCGATCACGGGCGTCTTGTACTGCGAGCTGGCCGAGTTCCGCACCATCGTGCGCGAGCACTGCGACGATCGGGACAAGTACTTCCTCGTTGACCGCATCCCCGAGACGCCCGCCGAGCTCGGCTTCGAGCCCGACTCACCCACCCCGCCCGCTGACGGCTACCGCGCCTGGATGCCCTGGTGGAAGGGAGAGGATGGGAGGCATCCGTCGAAGAGGGATGCGGGTTTGCGTGAACGATCTCCTTTATCGGCCAAAAATGAAGCAATTTGATGGATGCTCTGGTCTTTCTGAAAGTTGAAAGTTGCTAATGTGAGTCGAAATGCGTTGATTACTTCTCCTGGTCATCTTCATTTGAAAGGAAATGGTGCAGAGTCTTGAGACTTTCTAAGATCTCGTCGTAGGTGACGATAGTAACTGAACGTAAATTGTTGCGAAAAAGCTCTAAGGATTTCATTTTGTCGTCATCGTCGGAGGGGGTTCGGCCCGCTATGACAATACAGCGAATATTGTACGACTCTAAATCGTACTGTCGCGCGTTGTATTTAAGAATGGGAAGTTCGGACTGGAGGTGAAAGCATTGGTCCAATGCTTGCGTAATGGCTTTGTTTAGTTCCTTGTGTGGGCCGTATACGCCTTTTCGATACTCATTTGGATCTAATAGGGGTGTTCCTGGTCTTTTAATTTCAACTAAGGCAATGTTGTTGGTGAGTGTATTTTTAAACATGAAGTCTACTATCTTATCACCAGTACCATCAAAGCCTCGGCCTCCTACTGTAACTTCGTCGCTGAGGAAAGTAGTTGGCATGCCAAAAACCTGCTGAAGAGCAAATAGATTATTCTTGAAAAATTTCTGCCAGTGCTTCTCTGAATGCCTACCGTTAAGATAGGTTTCAAAGTTTGAAATAAGCTGTTCGAGTGATACGAGTTCGACGTCTCTGCGCAATTTTGGAAGTGCTTCTGGCGAGCGCGCCTTAAGTTTTCGTAATTCGTATGAAAAGTCGCTGCTTGGAAATGGGGTGTCGCAGCTTTTGATTCTAATGGTGTCGACATGGTCGGCAGCAGCGAGTGTAATTTGTTTTGAGTCGGGAAGCCTTCCCAAAGAGCAATCTTTAGGTTCTAGTTTGAGGAGGGGAGCTAGCGCATTGTGTGCAAAGTTCTGTTTTACTCGCCAGGTCGCTGTTTGTCCCCTGTTTGCAATTCGATTGATCTCGCTGATTATCTCATGATATTCGTTTAGGCTGAAGTGTATGGTTGATCCCTCTATCTTGATTTCGTCACTGTCGTTGAATATGATTGTGTCGATATCGGTTGCTTCCTCTATCTCTTTTATGAGAAAGTTTGCTTCTTTCGTCAATCCGAGACCGTATCGATAGTCTCTAATGAAACCCTTTGGTAGACAGTCAAGAAGTAATTCTATTGGATCGCCCCAAGGTGGCTCGTCAGCATCGTAAAATGGTCCTCCTTCGAGATGGGGAAAGGTGGAGCCCTCGAGTGATATTGTGTGTATCTTGCTATATTTTGGATTCAGAAAGCCGTCACTTTCCGCAAGCGTGTTAATTGGGTATATCTTTATGTATCTTTGTTCAGGATTGGCGCAGGCTAACGTGACCTTCTTTGATAGCTTTTCTCGGTTTATGTGATCCGGGACCTTATCTAGGTTTGGTATGAAGTAGAATGTATAATTTCCTGTTGCGTCAATTGCACTGATTGATAGCGTGCCCACATCTCGTTGATCTTGTCCAAACTGTGCCATGCTAATGCTCCCGTCTGTCTATTGTGCGCTCGTTGTGTTGGTTGTTGTTGAAATAAGTCAATTTGGGGTTAGAGGTATGCTTTGATTCGCTATGTGTCCTTGCCTTCTGTTGGTAGAGGTTGGTCGAGGTATCTCTTGTCACTACAGTGTGACGGTCGTCTCCGACCGTAACACAACTGTTTGGATGGGTCATGTGCAACTGTCAAGTTGTCTGGCAAATCGAAAAATACAAGATAAATGGCGGCGATTCCTTGTTCTGACATTTAAATTAATCGCTCGGTATTTTTCAACTCTTCAAACTGTCTAATTGATTGGCTGGTCGGTTGTGGTTGATCGGTGAAGGGCGTGTGGGAAGGGGGTGGGGGAGGGGCGTGATTGCCGCTCGTGTGCCAATCTCTCCATTCCTTCACCAAAAGGTCAAGAATTCTTAAATTGTGAAACCCTCTAGGAGGTTAGTGACAAACCTTGAGACGATGGAGCAATGGCGTGCCGTCCGGACAGCCCCGGAGACGCGTCCCCATCCGTACAGAAACGAGGAACAATGATGCATCAACGCTCATGGAGGACCCTCATCGCGGGAGGAGCGGCGCTCGCTGTCGGCGTCACGCTCACCGCGTTCGGTGCCCCCGCCCACGCGGCCGGCGTCCCGGGGATCACCTCCGAGGCTCGCGCCCAGGACGAGGTCATGAACTACGCGGTCAACCTGACCGCCGATGCCTCCCACTACGACTTCAACGCGGCCGTCTCCAAGGCCTCGGAAAACGGCGTGGTCCTGGCCCAGTACCCCGAATTCAACACCTTCTTCGTCCAGTCGGTGAAGGCCTCCTTCGCGCCGACGCTCGGCAAGAGCCTCGTCGACGCCGGCATCTCCTACCAGTCGATCGGCCCCACCCGCTACAAGACGGTCACCGGTGACGAGGTGCGCACCGAACAGCCTCAGAACACCGCGGCCGAGGCCAACGCTGTCGCTGACGCCGCGGGCACCCGCTCGACCGGCCTGTCCGCCGACTCCCAGCTCAACGACTTCACCCCCGACGAGGGCGACGCCAACGCCTGGGGCCTGGCCGCCATCGGCGCGATCGACGCCCAGCAGGTCGACGTGACTCGCGAGAAGGTCACCGTCGGCATCATGGACACCGGCATCGACCCCGAGCACAAGGACCTCAAGGACAACCTCGACCCCTCGCGGTCGGTGGGCTGCCAGGTGAACGGCATCCCGAACCAGGACCCTAGCGCCTGGAAGGATGACCACTACCACGGCACGCACGTCGCCGGCACCATCGCTGCCGCGCACAATGCGTACGGCGTGGACGGCGTCGCCCCCAGCGCCACGATCGTCGCGATCAAGACCTCGAACGAGGCCGGCTCCTTCTACCCCGAGTACGTGGCCTGCGCCTTCGACTGGGCTGCCGAGCACGACATCGACGTGACGAACTCCAGCTACTACATGGATCCCTACGCCTTCTGGATGCCCACCGAGGCCTCCCAGGCTGCGGGCCTCGAGGCTGCCTCGCGCGCGATCCGCTACGCGAAGAACCACGGTGTCGTCAACATCGCCGCTGAGGGTAACGACAACGACGACCACGACAACCCGACGATCGACAAGGCCTCGCCCAACGACGTCGAGGGCGCCGCGGTCGAGCGCAACGTCGCCGGCGGCGTGGACGTGCCTGCCATGCTCAACGACTCGGTCGTCTCCGTGTCCGCCGTGGCCCTGCCCACCGGCACCGACCCTGCCACCGCGAAGCTCGAGCGTTCCAAGTTCTCCAACTACGGCAAGAACTCCGTTGACGTGGCCGCCCCTGGCTCCCGCATCTGGTCGACTCTGCCGACCTGGAAGAAGGATCCGCCCTTCGGCTACCTGTCCGGCACCTCGATGGCCTCCCCGCACGCTGCGGGCGTTGCCGCGCTGATCAAGCAGATCCACCCGGACTACACCCCCGACCAGACCATCGCCCTGCTCAAGAAGCAGGCCGGCTACACCTTCGACCGCCTCGCTGAGCCGACGGACGGTAAGGAATACCGCGGCGCCGGCCTCGTCAACGCCCTGGCCGCAGTCCTCAAGGATCAGCCGCAGCCGGTCCTCGGCAGCCTCGAGTACTCCCACGACGGAGTCACCGACTGGCGTCCGCTCGCCGACGCGTCGGTCTCGGGCACGGTCTACGTGCGCACCACGGTCTCCGGTCCCGTCACCAAGGCCTCCCTCCAGGTTGGCGACAAGGAGCCCGTGACCGGCACCGGCACCGGCGCCTTCACGGGTAACGATGTCACGCTCGTGGCCGGCCCCTACAACGCCACCGACCTGATCGGCGACGCCCCCCACGTTGAGGTCACGGTTTCCGCCGAGGGCCGCAACATGGACGCCCGCGCCGATGACGATGTCAAGGCCTCGATCCACTTCCACGTGGACGAATCCCTGCACGACGGTGGCGCCTGGACCAACAGCACCGAAGGCTGGAAGTACTGCTACTCCGACGGCTACTGCGCCCGCAGCAAGTACGTCACCATCGATGGCTCCACCTACTACTTCAACGGCGACGCCGTGATGGCGACCGGCTGGGTCACCTTCGACGCCGCGTGGCACTGGATGACCCCGTCCGGCCGCATGGCGACGGGCTGGACCAAGGTTGACGGTTCCTGGTACTACCTCGATCCCGCCACCGGCGCGATGGCCACCGGCTGGGTTGACGTCGACGGCTCCTGGTACTACCTGAACGCCTCGGGCGCGATGGCCACCGGCTGGGTCAACGTGAACGGTTACTGGTACTACCTGAACGGCAACGGCTCCATGGCCACCGGCTGGACCGCCGTGAACGGCAAGTGGTACTACCTGACCGGCAACGGCGCGATGGCGATCGGCTGGGTCAACGACGGCGGTACCTGGTACTACCTCGATGCCTCCGGCAAGATGGTCACCGGCTGGGTCTCCATCGACGGTAAGCGCTACCACTTCGCGTCCTCCGGCGCCTGGCTCGGCTGAGCCAGAAGGGGACGAGGCCTGGGCTGGGACGCTCGGGCCTCGATCCCTGCGCTGAGCGCCTGATGCCGGTCGCGCCTGGTGCCCAGTGCATCTGAATACAACAAGGGCGGGTCCGAACGTATCGTTCGGACCCGCCCCGTCATTCCCTCACGCGTCCCGGGAGGGATCCGGGCGCGCCCCCAACGGTGCCCGGGGCGCGTGGGGCCTCAGCCCAGGGAGTCGAAGAGGACCTGCAGGCCCTCGCCCATGGTCGGGTGCGCGATCGGCAGGAAGCGCAGCTGCTCGTAGGTCAGGCCGCCGGCCATGGCGACGTGCACGGCCGTGATGACCTCGGAGACGTTCGGGCCGATCAGTGTGGCGCCCAGGATCTGGTGCGTGTTCGCATCCACGACGGCCTTCCAGAAGCCCTCGCCCGCGTAGCGCATCGTCTTGGCGCGCGGAATCGCGGCCGTGGGAACCTTCGCGATTCGCACGTCGAGGCCGGCCTCGCGCGCCTCGCCCTCGGACAGGCCGATGCGGGCCAGCTCGGGGGTAGCGAACACGGCGTAGGGGATCGTGCGGCCCTTCGTGGTGGTCGTCGGATCGTCCAGGGATGCGCCGGTCAGCTGAGCGCGGATGATGCGGAAGTCAGACCAGGACGCGTGCGTGAACATGGGGGTGTCCGCGCAGTCGCCGGCCGCCCACACGCCCTCAGCGGAGGTGCGCAGGTGCTCATCCACCGCGATGAAATCGCGATCGGTCAGCTCAACCCCGGCCTCGTCCAGGCCGATGCCGTCCGTGTTGGGCACGCGACCGACGGCCACGAGGACCGCCTCGGCGGACACCGTCGAGCCGTCGGAGAGCGTCAGGGTCGTCGTGTTGCCCTCGCGCGATGCCGACTCGGCGCGGCCGGGCACGATGCGCACGCCGGCGGCCTCAAGGCCAGCCTCGACGACGCGGGCGGCGTCCTCGTCCTCGCGAGGCAGCACGTGATCACCCGAGGAGATGAGCGTGACGTCCACGCCGAACGTCGCCATCATCGATGCGAACTCCACGCCGATGTAGCTGGCACCGATGATCGCCAGGGACGAGGGGAGCTCCTCAAGGCGCAGGATCTCCTCG
Source organism: Actinomyces sp. HMSC035G02 (assembly GCA_001838165.1). Taxonomy (GTDB): domain Bacteria; phylum Actinomycetota; class Actinomycetes; order Actinomycetales; family Actinomycetaceae; genus Pauljensenia. Next base: position 218,012 of record KV835868.1, read on the forward strand.
TTCGTCCACGCGCCGGACTCCCACAGGCCGGGGATCGCGGGACGCGCCGGGCGCGAGCCCAGGTTGATGAGGACGCGCTCGCCACGAATCGTGCGCTCGCTGCCGTCCTCGAGCGCGATGGTCACCGTGCGCTCGCCCGTGAAGCGAGCCTCGCCACGGATGAAGTCCAGGCCGGGGGCCGCGAACATCTTCTCGTGCGCGCCGACCATGGCGCCGACGATGCCCTCCTTGTGGGCGCGGAGCTTGGCCAGGTCCACGCGCGCGCCTTCGGTGCCGACGATGCCGAACGCCTCGTCCGTGCGGGCATCGCTCAGGCGACGAGCTGAGTTGACCAGCGACTTCGTGGGGATGCAGGCGACGTTAATGCAGGTGCCGCCAACGAACTGGCGCTCCACCATGGCGACCTTCCAGCCCGCCTTTGCGCGCTCCATCGCGAGGGACTTTCCGGCCTTGCCGCCGCCGACAACCAGCAGGTCGACGTTCTCGATTTCGTTCGTGGACATGTTTCTCCTTGGGTAGAACAGGGTCGCCTATCTCAACGCAGTGCGGCCGGATCTATTCCATCAACCAGAAATGTCCATCAGGTGGTCACAGCAGAGGTGTCTATTGTCACGATGTTTTGGCTGTATGACGCTCGTTTGGTGGGTGTAAAGAAACGAAGGCTCACATAGTGATCGCGTCGTTCGTTCAAACCCCCTTCGGCGTGCTTAGATTAGGGGTATGAGGGCTCTAGAAATTGGTGATTTCAAAGAGGATGTGGGGGCCGCTTTGGCGCGCGCCTCATCCGGTGAAGTCGTCACGCTCACTGAGGAAGGTCAGCCCGTCGCCGAGCTGGGTCCCGTGCGCATGTCGACCTACGCGCAGCTGCGCGAACTGGGCCTCGAGCGCCCCGCTATGGCGGACCTCGACGCCTATCAGATGCCGTCCAAGAACCTGCCCGACGGGCGGGGGATCGTCGGCAAGCTGGACGATTGATCGCCCGGCGCAGGGGGAGCGGATAGCTACCCCCGGCGCTTGGCGCGGTTCGTGGGCTCCGCGTGCAGCGGGTCCTCGGGCCACGGATGCTTCGGATAGCGCCCGCGTAGCTGTGCGCGCACGTCCCGATACGGCCCCGCCCAAAACGACGTCAGGTCAGAGGTGACCGCCGCGGGGCGCCCCGCCGGATCCGTCAGATGCAGCACCAGGGGAACGCGCCCGTCCACCAGTCGGGGCGTGTCCGTCCACCCGAAGGCCTGCTGGACGCGCAGCGTGAGCACCGGGTGCGCGCCGCTCCAGTCGATGGGGCGAGTCCCTCCCGCAGGAATTGGCATCTTCTCCGGCGCCAGTTCGTCGAGACGTGCAGCGTCAGGCCATGGCAGCATCGAGCGCAGCGCGTCGAGCATCGACACGTTGCTCAAGGAACCACCCTGTGCGAGGCGCTTCGCCCAGGGGAGGAGCCACTCGTGGGCGCTGCCCGCGAGGGCCTCGTCCGACACGTTGGGCCACGGGTCGCCGAGCACCTCGTGGAGCACTCGCATGCGCTCGCGCAGGGACGAGGCCTCCTTCCCCCAGCCCAGATCGCCCAGCCCGCGCGAGGCCAGATGATCGGCCACCAGCGCGACCGCCTCTTCTTCGCTCAGGGACGAGGCCGGGGCGCTCTTGAGGGGGATTGCTCCCAGGGCGCGCGTGCGGGTGGCTGTGAGAACTCCCTTGTCGATGTAGGCCTGTGTGCGGGTTTCCAGCAGTGCTGCGCCCGCCGCCAGGGCGTCCTCCTCCGACAGCGGTACCGCCGCGAGAATGCGCGCGTGGCGCGAGGCCGGCGCCCGGTCAATCGAAGCAATAGCCAGCCACTCCTGCCCCTCCAAGGGAGAGCCCTGCGGCAGCTCGGCACCCACGCCGCCCGCCAAAATGTAGGCCGCCGATCCCGGACGGCGCCGCGCGATCCACTCCGGATACGCCAGCGCGCACGTCAGAGCCAACTCATCCTCCCGCGTGCGCGAGCCCGTCTCCTGGTGTGCAGCCGCAACGGATGCGAGGGCGTCGTCCGACGCGGAAGCCGGCAGACGCTGAGCCAGGCGCTCCAAACGCGCCTGCGTCTCCTTCACCCGCGCCGCCTGCGCGTGCGTGCCTGCCGCCCCACTGGCGCCACCGCGACCCAGCCGACGCTCCCACGCACCCAGGTCAGCCCCCGGCGCGCGCACGTCCTCCGACAGGAGGGCCACAAAGCGCGCAGCCTTGGACGCCTCCAGGATCGCGCTGGAGGCCAGGAGGGCCCTGCCCAAGGGCGGGTCCAACGGCAGCGACGCCAACGTGCGGCCGAGGGCGGTGGCGGCCCCGGCCTCGTCGATGGCGCCCAGGGAGGACAGGCGCTGCCCGGCGGCCTCCCACGTGCCCGCGGGTGGAGCGTCGAGTAGGGCGAGTTCCTCCACCGGAGTGCCCCACGAGGCGACCTGGAGGCGCGCGTCCGTCAGGTCCTGCGTGGCGATACCCGGCGCCGACTGCGCGGGCCTGCGTGCCACGTCCGCCGAGTCCATGACGCGAACGGCGATACCCGGGCCGGTGCGCGCGGCGCGTCCCGCACGCTGCTCGAGGCGCGCCAGGGCTGCCGGCACGGTCACGAGGGAGGAGAGGCAGCGCCCCGCGTCGAAGCGCGGCTCGCGCGCCAGCCCCGCGTCCACGACGACGGACACGCCGGGAACGGTCAGCGAGGACTCCGCGATGGATGTGGAGAGGATGACGCGGCGCTCGGCGGCGGGGGAGAGCGCGCGGTCCTGCTCGGCGGCGCTCAGCTGTCCGTGCAGCGTCAGGACCGGTATGTCTCCCAGGCGCAGGTTGCCTCGGACGGTCTCGATTTCGCCCACGCCCGGCAGGAACACCAGGACCGAGCCCTCGGTGGAGGCGACGGTCTCCTCGACCGTGCGCGCCACGTGCGCCAGGTACTCGCGGCGCACACCCACGCGCTCGTTCCCGATCGCGCCCACGGCCTCGACGCCGCGCGGCGGGGGAGCGTAGCGCAGCTCCAGCGGGAAAATATCGCCCGGAATATCAACGAGCGCGGGCTCCTCGCCCGTCGAGGCGCGCAGGAAATCAACCGTGCGTGAGGCCTCGAGCGTCGCCGAGGTGAGCGCGACGAAAAGGTCGTCGCGCAGGGCCGAACGGGCATCCAGCGCAAACGCCAGCGCCAGGTCCGTGTCCAGGTCACGCTCGTGGAACTCGTCGACGATCAGCGCCGACACGCCGGGCAGCTCCGGGTCGCGCTGCAGGCGACGCAGCGCCACGCCCGGCGTCACCATCTCCACGCGCGTGCGCTCACTGACGCGCGAATCCCCGCGCACCGAATAGCCGACCTGCCCACCGACCTCCTCGCCGAGCAGACGCGCGATCCGGCGGGCCGCAGCCCGCGCGGCCACCCTGCGCGGCTGCGTGACGAGAACCCGGCCGCTCGTGCCCGCTTCCGCAAGTGCGACCGCGACAGCCGGAGGAAGCAGCGTCGTCTTACCCGTACCCGGAGGAGCCGTGACGACCGCGCAGCCGCCCGGCTGCGTCGCCGCCGCAATGTCGCCCAGGGCGCGCGTGACCGGCAGCTGCGGCGGGTGCGAAACGAGTTCTTCGAGGGTGGGCATGGCTCAACATTCCAAAAGAGAGTGATACTGCTGACGGGCTTTCATTGCGTGAAGCTGCCGTTTTTTCGCAGCATGTCAACGTCATACCCGGCTTCTGCCTCCGCGACCCACGCATCAATCTGTTCGTCGCTGACAGCTTCCCCGCGAATGGTCTGTTTGTTCATACACACAGGCTAATACGAAGGTCATGAGGCTGAGGAAGATGGGGCCGCAGAGTAGAATGGAAGCAGTATGACTACGGAGAACACAGCGCCGGCGCTCGCGGCGGCCACCCTCGCACACACCACGGGGCGCGTCACCATCCCCGCAGACATGGACCCGATCGTGGTCCTCGGCGTCGCAGACCAGGTTCTGCGCGCCCTCGAACGCGGCTTCCCGCATATCCGTTTCCTCGTCACCGGGCGCGAAATCTCGCTGGCCGGCACTCAGGCAGACATCGACGTGGCCGCGGGCCTCCTCGAAGAACTCATCGGCATGGCCCGGCGCGGCACCGCCCTGGACGCCACCGCCGTCGAACAGGCCATCGGCCTGCTCGGACGCCTCACCTCGGGCGAAGCCCCCACGGAGGAAATCCTCTCCGCGCGCGGGCGCTCGATCCGCCCCAAGACCCCCGGCCAGAAGGCCTACACGGACGCCATCGACCGCGCGACCGTCGTCTTCGGCATCGGCCCCGCGGGCACGGGCAAGACCTACCTGGCGATGGCCCAGGCCGTTCGTCGCCTCCTCTCCGGCGAGGTTCGCCGCATCGTGTTGACCCGCCCGGCCGTCGAGGCGGGGGAGAACCTCGGATTCCTGCCCGGCTCCCTCACCGACAAGATCGACCCCTACCTGCGTCCCCTCTACGACGCCCTGGGGGACATGCTCGACCCCGAGGCCCTGCCCAAGCTCATGGCCGCCGGCACGATCGAGGTCGCGCCCCTGGCGTACATGCGCGGACGCACCCTCAACGACTCCTTCATCATCCTGGACGAGGCCCAGAACACGACGGTCGGTCAGATGAAGATGTTCCTCACCCGACTGGGCTTCGGCTCGAAGGTCGTCGTTACGGGCGACGCCTCGCAGATCGACCTGCCCGGCAGCCAGACCTCCGGCCTGTCCGTTGTCGAAAACATCCTCGGCGATATCGACGACATCGAGTTCTGCCACCTGACCAGCGCCGACGTCGTGCGCCACGAGCTGGTCGGCGCGATCATTGATGCCTACCAGCGCTTCGACGACAAAAACGCCGCGCGTCGCGCACGCACGCGCAGCCACAACACCGCACGCAGGGAGTACACGTCATGACCGAGGTCATCAACGAGACCGACTACGAGATCAACGAAGCCGAGTTTTCCGCGCTGGCCGACTACGTGCTCGACCAGATGCACGTCAGCTCCGACGCGGAAGTCAACATCATCTTCATCGAGCCCGAGCCGATGGAGGACCTGCACGTGCGCTGGCTAGACCTGCCCGGCCCGACCGACGTCATGAGCTTCCCCATGGACGAACTGCGACCCGGCACGGCGGACCACCCCACGCCTCCCGGCATGCTCGGCGACATCTGCATTTGCCCCAAGGTCGCCGCCCGCCAGGCCGCCGAGTCCGGCCACAGCGCCGCCGAGGAGATGCTGCTCCTGGCCACGCACGGCATGCTGCACCTCCTGGGATACGATCACGCGACCGACGCGGAGCGCGAGGTTATGTTCGCGCTCCAGCGCAAGCTCCTGCTGACCTTCCTGGCCACCCGATGATCCTTCCCCTTGAAGCGTCCCCGGCCTCGTCACCGCTGGACGTGCCCTCCGTCGCGCTTCTGATCCTCGCCGTCATCGCCCTGGCCTCGGCGTCCTTCGCGCAGAGCGTCGAGCAGGCCATTCAACGCCTGACCCTGGCCGGCGTCGAGGACCTCATCGAGGAGGAGCGGCGCAATGCGCGCGTCCTCTACGGGCTCGTGGATCGCCGTCGGCGCACCCTGCTGTCGCTGCGTGCTTTCCGTACGTTCTGGCAGGTCGTCTACGCGGTCATGGGCACGATCGTCCTGGTCGGCACGAACCTGCCGTGGTGGGCCGTCGCCCTCATCGCGGTCTTCGTGATCGCGGCCATCCAGCTGGTCTTCGTCTCCTTCCTGCCCGCCCAGTGGGGTGCGCGCAACCCCGAGGGCATCGCGCTGGCGGGCACCAGATTCGCGGACCGCCTCGCGCGCCTCAGCCACCTGGTGGACCCCCTCCTGACCCGCGTGCGCTCCTCTCGTCCCGCGCCAGAACCCACCGAGGCCCAGGCGCGCGCCGAGCTCATCTCCGACCTGCGTGAGATCGTTGACGAGGTCGGCGAACCCGAGAGCTTCGAGGAAGAGGACCGCGACATGGTCCGCTCCGTCCTCGACCTCGGGCACACGCTCGTGCGCGAGGTCATGGTGCCGCGTACCGACATGGTGACCATCGACGCCGACACGCCCGCACCCTCCGCCCTGCGCCTGTTCGTGCGCTCCGGCTTCTCCCGCGTGCCCGTCGTCGGCGACGACGTGGACGATATTCGCGGCATCCTGTACTTCAAGGACCTCGTCTCGCGCTGGGAGGCCACGGGCGGCCAGCTCGACATGCGCGCCGAGCAGATGATGCGCCCCGCCGAATACGCCGTCGAAATGAAGCCCGCGGACGACATGCTGCGCCAGATGCAGGCCGAGCGCTTCCACATGGCGATCGTCATCGACGAGTACGGCGGCGTCGCGGGCCTCGTCACCCTCGAGGACATCCTCGAGGAGGTCGTCGGCGAACTCACCGACGAGCACGACCGCCACTCCATCGAACCCGAGGAAGTCGAGCCGGGCGTGTGGCGCGTTCCCGCGCGCTACCCGATCTCCGAGCTGGGCGAGCTCCTCGACCGCGAGATCGAAGACGAGGACGTCGACTCCGTCGGTGGCCTGCTCGCCAAGGCGATTGGGCGGGTTCCCCTGCCCGGCGCGACAGGAACCCTCGCCGGCGTCATGATGACGGCGGAAGAGGCGCGCGGGCGCCGCCGCCAAGTCTCCACGATCCTGTGCCGACTCGACCCCGACGCGCAGCTCCTGACCCCCGACCTCAACCCCGCCGACGACAAGGACAACTGACATGCGATTCCCCTCCGACGACGAACTCATGGCCGGCCCCAACGCCTTCGGGGACGCGCGCATTGAGGTCGAACCCGACGCGGCCGACCCGGAAGCCGATGCTCGCGCGCAGATCGACGCCGGCCTCGGCGAAGACGTCGAGGACGAGGCCGGGGAAGAGCCCGGCGACGACGAGGATTCCGACGAAGAGTACGAGGACCTCGAGGGCCTGGAAGACGAGGAGGACGCCGACCTCGATGCCTTCGAGGCGCTGACCTCGCTCGCATCCCTGCGCGAGGACGCGGCCGCGACCATCGAGATGCCGGACTTCCCGGAGGACTTCCGCGCCGGCTTCGTGTCGATCGTTGGGCGCCCCAACGTCGGCAAGTCGACCCTGACGAACGCGCTGGTCGGGCGCAAGATCGCGATCACCTCGGGCCGTCCTGAGACGACGCGCCACAACATCCGCGGCATCGTGCACGGGGATAACTACCAGCTGGTTCTCGTGGACACCCCCGGATACCACCGCCCGCGCACGCTGCTGGGCAAGCGACTCAATGACATGGTGCGCGAGGCCCTCTCCGAGGTCGACGTCGTGCTTTTCTGCCTGCCCGCCGACCAGCGCATCGGCCCCGGCGACCAGTTCATCGCACGCGAGCTGCGCGGCATCAAGCGCCCGATCATCGCGGTGGCGACCAAGTGCGATGCCGTGCCGCGCGACCGCGTCATGAAGCACCTGCTGTCCATCGAGAAGCTGGGGGAGTGGGCCGCCATCGTCCCCGTCTCCTCCGTGGAGGGCAAGGGCATCGACCACCTGCGCGAGGTGCTCGCGCAGACTGTGCCGCTGTCGCCGCCGCTGTACCCCGAGGGTGACGTCACCGACGAGTCCCGTGACACCCTGATCGCCGAGTTCATCCGCGAGGCTGCCCTGGAGGGCGTGCGCGACGAACTGCCTCATTCCCTGGCCGTCCAGGTTGAGGAGATCATCGAGAGGCCGCGCCGCGAGGGTGACGACCGCCCGCCCATGCTCGACATTCATGTGAACGTCTACGTTGAGCGCGACTCCCAGAAGGCCATCATCATCGGCCGCAAGGGCTCGCGCCTCAAGCAGATCGGCACCCAGGCCCGCGCCCACATCGAGGAGCTGTTGGGCCGCCGCGTCTACCTTGACCTGCACGTGCGCACCGCGAAGGACTGGCAGTCTGACCCGAAGATGCTGGGGCGCCTTGGTTTCTGACATTCCCAGCGTCATCCGTGTGCGCGGCGCCCGCGTCCACAACCTGAAAAACGTGGACGTCGACGTTCCTCTGAATACGTTCGTCGCAGTCGCGGGCGTGTCTGGGTCGGGTAAATCCTCCCTGGCCCTGGGCACGCTCTACGCCGAGGGGTCTCGGCGCTACCTGGAGTCCCTGGCGACCTACACGCGCAGGCGTATCTCCCAGGCAGCCAAGGCCTCGGTCGACGAGGTCGCGCATGTGCCCGCCGCGCTCGCGCTGCGCCAGCGCCCAGGTGTGCCCGACGTGCGCTCCACCTTCGGTACGGCGACGGAGCTTCTCAACCACCTGCGCCTGCTGTTCTCACGCGTTGGCTCCTACCTGTGCCCCAATGGGCACCGCGTCCCGCCCTCGCGCAACGTGGCCCTAGAAGTGCCTCTCACGTGCCCGCAGTGTGCGGATTCCTTCTACGGCCTCGGTGCGGAGGAGATGGCATTTAACTCGGGCGGCGCGTGCCCGGTGTGTGAGGGGACGGGCGTCCAGCGCGTCGTCAACCGAGCGTCCCTCGTGCCCGATGAATCCCTCACTATTGACGAGGGCGCGGTTTCCCCGTGGGGATCCCTCATGTGGAAGCTCATGAAGGATGTCGCCCGCGAAATGGGCGTGCGCACGAACGTGCCCTTCCGGGACCTGAGTGATGCGGAGAAGGCAATCGTCTACGAGGGGCCCGCCGAGAAACGGCACATTGTCGTTGCTACCAAGACCGGTGGTGCGGAGCTGGACTTCACCTACTTCAATGCGGTCGCCACGGTCGAAAACGCCTTGGCGAAGGCGAAAGACGAGAAGGCTCTCGCCCGCGTGGACAAATACCTCATCACTCGCACGTGCCCCGCGTGCGACGGCACGCGTCTGGGGGAGCGTGTGCGCTCCACGCTCATCGAGGGCATCGACCTGGGTGAGGCCTCGCGCCTCATGCTCACGGAGCTGCGCGAGTGGGTCCAGCGCGTCCCCGGCCTCGTTCCGGATGAGGTAGCTCCCATGGCCCGCGTCATCGTCGAGGAGATGACCGAGCCGATGGATCGCCTCGTGCAGCTCGGCCTGTCCTACCTGTCCCTTGACCGCGCGTCCTCGACGTTGTCCAACGGTGAGCGCCAGCGCGTGCAGCTCGCCCGTGCCGTACGCAACCGGACGACCGGGGTCCTCTACGTGCTGGACGAGCCGACCATTGGCCTACACCCCTCCAACGTCGACGGCGTCCTGGCGATTATCCGGGAACTCCTCGCCGACGGGAATTCCGCTGTCGTCGTCGACCATGACACACGTGTCCTCGCAGCCGCGGATCACCTGATCGAGATCGGACCCGGAGCGGGAGCAGACGGTGGTCGCGTCATCTTCCAGGGCCCCATCAACGAGGCCTCCCACGCCCCCGCGTCCCGCATCGGCCCGTACATGGCTGGGGTCCGTCGGGTTGAGCGTGCAGCGGGGGAGTCGGATCAGGGCACGGATATTGACGGGCGCGGTGCGCTTCACCTGGAGACTAACCAGATCCACACGGTGCGGCCCCTGAGTGTTGATATTCCGCTGGGTTCGTTGACGGCCGTCACGGGCGTCAGTGGGTCGGGTAAGACGACACTCGTCCTTGAGTCGCTGGTTCCAGCGCTGCGTGCGCGCCTGGCGGGTGACCCGCTGCCCGCGCACGTGCGCGACGTGGATGCCGCCGGTATCTCACGGGTGAACCTGATCGACGCGACGCCGATCGGAGTGAACGTGCGCTCGACCGTGGCCACGTACTCCGGTGTCCTGGATGAGCTGCGCCGGGCGTTTGCGCGTACCGAGGAGGCTCAGGCTGCTGGGCTGAAGCCCGGCGCCTTCTCCTACAACACGGGTTCGCTTCGATGCCCCACGTGCGACGGTACCGGGCAGATCACCCTGGATGTGCAATTTTTGCCCGACGTGGACATTGAGTGCACAGATTGTCGAGGGAGCCGCTACGGCGCGCAGGCGTCGCAGATCCGCCGCGATGGGCTGAGCCTGCCCGATATCATGGCGATGAGCGTGGACGAGGCAAGGATGGCCGTGCGTGGGCTGAAGAAAGCGGGCGCGCTCCTCGAGACCCTGGCCGGCCTCGGCCTGGGCTACCTGACGCTGGGGGAGGCCACTCCCGCCCTCTCTGGTGGCGAGGCCCAGCGCCTCAAGCTTGCCTCCGAAATGGGTAGGCGCCAGGAGGGCACTCTCTTCGTCTTCGACGAGCCGACGATCGGCCTGCACCCGGATGATGTGCAGGTCCTCCTGAACGTGCTCCAGCACCTCATTGAGCGTGGAGCGACGGTCCTCGTCATCGAGCACGACCTGGACCTGATCCGTTGCGCTGACTGGGTCATTGATATGGGCCCGGGCGGCGGCATGGAGGGCGGCCGCATCGTCGCACAGGGGACGCCGACCGATATTGCAGCTAACGAGGCCTCGGTGACGGGACGCTACCTGCGCTGAGACTGCCTCACGGGGAAACCTAATAGACGTGCGGACGACTCCCGCACGCAACACAGTGCCCGGCTGCCGTGAGGCAGCCGGGCACTCTTGCGTCGTGATCAGATTACTTGACGATGACGACTCGCAGGAAGCGAGGGCCGTGCACGCCGTTGACGCGGACAAGCTCGATGTCGGAGGTCGCCGAGCCGCCGGCGAGCCAGGTCATCGGACGGGTTGGGTTCTTGCCGAGGATCTCGACGGCCTGCGGCACCGTGGGAACAATGTCGGAGGCGCGCAGGACGACGACGTGCGTGTCGGGTACGAGCGTGATCGCGCGGCGACCCTGGTCGGGCTCGCCGTCGAGGACGATGGTGCCGGACAGAGAGATCGCAACGCGGCAGCGCGTGACGACGGCATCGATCTGGTCGAGCTCCAGCGTCGGGATGGCTTGCTCGCGGCTGTCCTCGCGCACCGTGCGGCCGTCGCGGGCGGCGGCCTTCTTGAAGACGTCATCCAGGCCGGTGGGGACCACGACGGAGGTAGCCTCCTTGTCCGCCAGGTACTTCGAGACAGCGTCGGCGGCCTCGTCATCGCTGGAGACCACGACGACCTGCGCGGAGTAGTCCTCGAGCGTCTCGATCATTTCCTCGACGACCGCGTCGGAGCCGGGCGCGTGCTCGGTGGAGCGGATGTAGTCGCGGGGGATCGGACGCACCGGACGGTCCTGCTGGGAACGAGAGATGGCGTCGCGTGCGCGAGCCAGGATCGCGGTCTTCGCGTCCATGGTGGTGGTGCTCATGTCACGCCTCCTTCGGGGTCGTGTTGGTGGTCATGCCGTGCTCGGACGCGAGCGGGATGCCCGTCGCGGGGGCGTCGGTGCGAGGCGCGTTGGCGTCGGAATCCTTGTGAGTGCGCTTCCACCACTGACGGAAGGTCTCCTTGGGGGCGACCGGCAGGTCGCGCGCGCGGGTCCACAGCGAGGCCGGGAAGGGCAGCGCGCCAATCGCGCCCTTCTTCGCGAAGAGGCGCGTCGCCTTGGTCGGCATGTTCGCGGCCTTCCACAGCTTCGCGTTCGACATGACCGGGGTGGTCACGCCCATCGCGAGGTCCCACACGTCCGGCACAAGGTTGCGCTTGACGTCGACCGTGCGCGCACGCATGTGAATGAGGATCGTGGGGATGTCGATCTTGACGGGGCAGACCTCGCCGCACGCTCCACACAGGGAGGACGCGAAGGGCAGGGTGTGCACCGGGTCGTGCTCGTCGAGGCCCTGGGTGAGCTGCGGCGTCAGGATCGCGCCAATGGGGCCCGGGTAGACGGAGCCGTAGGCGTGGCCGGAGGTGTGCTGGTACACCGGGCAGATGTTCATGCACGAGCCGCAGCGGATGCAGGCGAGGGCCTGGCGTCCGATTGGGTCGGCGAGGACCTTGGTGCGGCCGTTGTCCATGAGGATCAGATGGAATTCCTGGGGGCCGTCGCCGGGGGTGACGCCCGTCCACATGGAGGTGTAGGGGTTCATACGCTCGCCGGTGGCGGAACGAGGCAGGAGCTGGGAGAAGATCTCGATGTCCTGGAAGCGGGGAACCAGCTTCTCGATGCCCATCAGGGTGATGAGCGTGTCGGGCAGGGTCAGACACATGCGGCCGTTGCCCTCGGATTCGAAGATCGAGACGGTGCCGGTTTCCGCGACGCCCATGTTGGTGCCGGAGACAGCAACCTTGGCGTGCAGGAACTTCTTACGCAGGTGGGAGCGTGCCGCCGCGGTTAGCTCGGTCGGGTCGTCGGAGAGGTCGCGAGGAGCGTCCTCCATGCGATCCAGGAAGATGCCGCGGACCTCGGAACGGTTGCGGTGGATCGCGGGGACCACGATGTGGCTGGGCATGTCGTCGGCCAGCTGGACGATCATCTCGGCGAGGTCGGTCTCGCGAGCGTGAATGCCCTGTTCCTTCAGGTACTCGTTGAGGTTTGTCTCCTGGGTGGCCATGGACTTGACCTTGACGATCTCGTCGACACCCTTGGACTTGATGATGTCTGCGATGATGCGGTTGGCCTCGTGCTTGTCGCGCGCCCAGTGGACGATGCCGCCGCGGGCGGTCACGTTGCGCTCGAACTCTTCGAGGAGCTCGGGCATGCGGGACTCGACCTCGAACTTGACGGCCTCGGCGGCGTTACGCAGATCCTCCCAGTCCGGCATCTCCGCGACGCGCTGTCCGCGCTTGGTGCGGATCGTACGGGTGGCGTGACCCAGGTTGCGGCGCATCTGGGTGTTGGCCAGCGTCTTGTGGGCGCCTTCCGGGAAAGTGGGGCCCCAGCGGAGGGTGTCCTCCGGGATGGAGACGGTGGTGCGCCAGCCGCCGGTGTGTGCCTGGGCGTTTGCGTCGTCAGAGACGACGCCGGGCATGCCGATGAAAGTTTCAGACATGTCAGATCACCTGTGCGCTTTCGGGTGCGAAGGAGATGTTGCCCTCGAAGGGCTGATCCTTGGTGGATGCCAGGATCTCGGCGAGGTGCATCGGGCGGATGCCCGAGTTGAGACGCGAGAGGCCGCCGCCGACGTGCATGAGGCACGAGTAGTCGCCCATGACGAGGACCTCGGCGCGCGTGGACATCACGTTGGTGACCTTGTCCGCGAGCATCGAGGTGGAGGTCTCGGAGTTCTTCATGGCGAAGGTGCCGCCGAAACCGCAGCAGACCTCGGCGTCGGGCAGGTCGACGAGGGTCAGGCCCTCGACGGCGCGGAGGAGGCGGTACGGGCGGTCGCCGACCTTGGCGACGCGTAGCGAGTGGCAGGTCGGGTGGTAGGTGACGGTATGGGGGAAGTAGGCACCCACGTCCTCGAGGCCCAGAACGTCGGTGATGAGCTCGGTGAGGTCGTAGGTGTGCTCAGCGATGCGCTGGGACTGCTTCGCGAGCTCCTTGTCGCCCACGTGCTCGGCGACGACCTTCTGCTCGTGGCGCGCTGCACCGGTGCAGGAGCCGGAGGGGACGACGATGGCGTCCCACTGGCCGTCGAGCACGGGCTCGAAGGTCTTGACGTGGTTGCGGGTAATCTTTGCGGCGTCTTCGAAGTAGCCGGTGTTTGCGTGCATCTGTCCGCAGCAGACCTGGTCTTCAGGGAAGACGACCTCGTGGCCGAGGCGTTCAAGCAGGGTCACTGTAGCCTGGGCAGCCTGGGGGAACATGACGTCTGCCAGGCAGGTGGAAAAGAGAGCGATGCGCACTGGGGGATCCTTCCTCGTGGGTGCTGTTCAGCTCAGGTTATGACTGGGTCCGAGGTCCCAGCGACCGTTTTTGTGCAGACAACTGAGGCGAGGTCGATTTATCCGCTGGTTTTTGCGGAAAAATCTCCCCGAGTGATCAACGAAAATTAGCCTCTCATTGGGCGTTTTAGGGCCTTCGGGGCGCGACTTAGCTCAGGGTGAGTTTTCGTTTTTCAGTTTTGCGATGGATGCGTGTGTGCAAGAGGTCGCCCCTGCCTCGAAAATGGACGAGGCAGGGGCGCGGTGGACAAGGAAGAATGGCGCCCGAGGGGATTAGGGGTGGCCGATCGCTGTGAGGACGAGCAGCTGGCAGTCCTTGGACACCGCTATAGCACTGATGGGCAGGGTTTTGAAATCGCGATTCCCCTTACCCTTCTCAGGGGGAAGGATGGCGTTAGCATGCTCGGGGTTGATCGTCGAGAAATGGCAGTTCTTGGGCACGGACTTGTGGAGCCGCGGATCGACTCCGGGCAGAACGCTCGCGTCCCCGGTTGATCCTTCCATGAGGGTGTCGATCGTCGTGGTGGGGACGGTGGCGACTCCGGTCAACCAGTATTCGGGATCCTGCTCGAGGGCGTGGAGGATTCCCGAATGGGTGCGAGCGGTAACCACGTTGCCGTTGGTTGCTTGCATTCCCGGCCAGCGCTCGTTGAATGAGTCGAGGCGTGTCTGCACCTTCGTCTTGCGGTCGCTCGTGTAGGTGAATGGGGCGAAGCGCGGATCCTGTAAACCGCTCACGTGGGAATAATCGTTCGCGAACGGGTTGCACGCAGCCGTGAGTGCCGCGACCGCGAGTAGGGGCACGATGGTCTTGAGAGGGTGCTTCATATTTATCCTTGGGTGGATCCTTTGGGCGCTCCATGACGAGGCCGGGCGTGTTCGAGGGGAGCCTGTTCTAGGAATCGGGATAGGCATTGCCGAGTGCGGTGAACACGAGAAGGTTGCAATCCTTGGATATGGCTAGCGCTCGTATGTCCATGGGGCCGAAATCGTGTGGGATCTTTTCCTTATCCGGTGCGAGCGCCTTGTCCGCGAACTTCGGGTCGATCGTGGTGAACTCGCACTCCTGGGGCACGTACTCGTAGAGGTGAGGATAGATGCCGGGTAGGAGTGTGTTGGTGGCTTCTCCCTCGGCGAGGAGCTGGATCGTCTCGTCGGGGATGGTGGCAACAGCGGTCAGCCAGAATTCGGGGTCCTGTGCGGGGATAAAAGCAAGCGCCGGGGAATACTCGAGGACGATGTGCGCTTCGCTCGCCTTCGTGTTCGGCCATCGAACATTGACGGAGTCGGTTCGATCTTGGACCGTCGGAGTCTCGTCGCTCTTGTAGACAAATTCGGCGAAGCGCGGGTCCTGCGGATACTGAGTCGGCGTGGCAGTCGGCGTGTTCCTGGGTATGAACGGGTTGCACGCGGCGGTGAGCGCCGCGACCGCGAGCAGTGGCACGAGGGCCTTGAGTGGGTGTTTCATCTTTGTCCTCGGGGATCCTTTGGGCGCTCAATGACGAGGCCGGGGGTGGCGGAGAGGATGAGGGGGAGGTCCGCGGGGTTCAGGAGTGGCCGAGTGCGGTGAACACGAGAAGGTGGCATTCTTCGGACACGGCTAACGCTTGTATGTCCATGGGGCCGAAATCGTGTGGGATCTTCTCCTTATCTGGCACGAGGGCCTTGTCCGCGAACTCCGGGTCAATCGTGGTGAACCTACACTCCTGGGGTACGTACTCGTAGAGATGAGGATAGATGCCGGGTAGGAGAGTATTGGCTGCTGCACCCTCCTCGAGGAGCTGGATCGTCTCGTCGGGGACGGTGGCAACAGCGGTGAGCCAGAACTCGGGGTCCTGGTCGGGGAGGAGCCCTGTTTGACTGGAATAAGCGATGGTGAGGTGTGCCTCGCTCGCCTCCATATTCGGCCAACGCACGTTCACGGAGTCTGTCTGGGTCTTGACGGTGGGCTCTTCGTCGCTCTTGTAGACAAATTCGGCGAAGCGCGGGTCCTTCGGGTACTGAGGAGCCGAAGCCTTGTGGGCGAACGGGTTGCACGCGGCGGCGAGCGCCGCGATGGCGAGCAAGGGAAGGGACAGCCGAAAGAGTGACTTCATTGATCAAGCTCCGAAATACATGGAAATGTACACGTAGTTCCCGCAGAGTGCCACGTCTGTCGGATGATGGCTGATTCCAAGAAAAGACTGCAGCTCATGACCCGTATACCAGGTTTCATCTTTGAGATGGGCGAAAGAGTCGGGCAGGAGAATCTCCTTAGTATATTGGCCCGTACAGTGCTCGGAAAGCATGTCGCGCCAATCGTCCTTTGCGCATGCAAGTATTGTAAATAGTCGATCTGAGGGGCCGGGCAGTGTTTCCTCCACGATGAGAGTGACATCCCGATCTAGTATTTCAAAGTACTCGTGTACGGGAAAGAGCTGGTCCAAGCCATCCATGGAAAGTAGTTGTGATGTCTTCATCGGTTTCTGCCCCTAAGTCGTCGTCCGCTCTCGCTTTCTGTGGTATCGGTTGGGAGTGTTGGTGGCTGTTCGCCAACTTTCCACGTGTATGTCTGAGTCAAGCTGCCGCTAGTCTCGAAGCTCTTTGCCCAGCCGAGTTCTTCAAAACGCCCATTGACCGCGTCAGGTGTTTTTGAGTCGATGTCGGCTTTGCCTCTATCAAAGTTGTATTTATCACGAGCGTGAACGGTCACTGTTGCGGTGACGGTGTCCCCCGACACCGTCACGTTTGTCGTCGTGTAATTCGTGTGGCCGCCGATTGTTTTGCGCCAGTTTTCGGTTACCGGATAGGGGCCCTCTGAAGTTGCAGGGGAGTAGAGTGTAGTTTCAGTCATTCCGGCAGTGGCAGCTTCGTTTGCGGCCTGGAGTGAGTCATTAACGCGCGCGTTCACGCGGTTGCGGACACCAGCATCCTCTTCGTAGGCTCTCTCGTAATCAAATGTCTTTGGAGTGCCGGTATTATCGCGGAAATGTGCGTAGAAGTCAGCGGCATCCGGGATGTTTTTGATCCCTCGGGCCCCGACATCAAGCATCACTTGCCATTTCGCCCAGTTTACGTGGTCTTGGAAAGTATCCTGTCCCGCTTTTGAACCATGAGGAAAGTCATTGTCCCAGAGGATCTTTCGGTCGGGTTCAATAGTCGAGAAGCCGCCTGACGTCGTGTATGGGGTAATATCTCCGCCGGAATTGATAGCTGCCTGAAGATCATATCGGTCGAACGTGTTGACTAGGGCCAGCAGCTGAACTTGCATCTTCATAGCTGCAAGGAACCTCGCACCTATTTGAGCCGGAGAAAGCATGTCGAGCAGTCGGTGAGAGGGACGCACTCTCCAGGTATCGGAAACATCAAAATCTGCTAGTTCTATTCGGTTAACGCTATCGATAACGTTGCGTTGGAGTTGCTGCTTGTTGGTACGGTAGGTGGTGATGGCCGCCTGTGTCTGCTGGATCGACGTGATGTGATCGTTGATCTTCTGCTCGAGCGCATCCAGCTTGGCGATCATCGCCTGGGCGCTCTGCCCCTGCATGTTCGAAGAAATTATCTCCTTCGCATGGGCAATGTCGTCGAGCTTCTCCTGATTGGCTCGCAGCTGGTCGTCGAGGCTTTCAATCGCGTTCGTGAAGGAAGAAACGTCAAGTGCATACAGTTCAGTTTTCGTGACCATCTGTGTCATCCCTCGTTAGATGCGCTGAAGGAATCGGCGATCGCGTTCTCCATCGCCTCGAACTCCTGGAGCGTCTTCAGCATGTCGGAGTGCATTGCCTTGAGCTCGTCCTGGATCGCGGTCTCTGCATTGTTGAGGTTGTTGATCGGCCCGCTGATCCTCTGCGCGTAGACGTGGCTGCACGGGTCTCCCGTTGGGGGCGTGACCGTGGTGCAGGTTGCCGCTTCGTCGACGTATTGCGCGGCCGTGCGTAATGCGTCGCTCGAAAAAGTCAAGTCGGGCACTGTCGTTTCCTTTGTCCGTGTTTCTGTTGGGAGCCTACAAGGGGAGGTCCCGGGAAGCAACTTGCTTCCCGGGACCTCCCGAGCCCATGAGCCGCCGATCAGTGCGGCATGTAGGCGCCGAGCCAGCCCTGGGATGCGATGAACACCAGGGTGCACAGCACCAGGAGCAGGCCGATCGAGTAGGGGGCGGCCTTCTTGAGGATTTCCGCGTCGGAGCCCTTCGAATCCACCGCGGTCGCGGCGATCGCGAGGTTCTGCGGGGACA
This sequence comes from Actinomyces sp. HMSC035G02, assembly GCA_001838165.1. GTDB lineage: Bacteria > Actinomycetota > Actinomycetes > Actinomycetales > Actinomycetaceae > Pauljensenia. Next base: position 235,832 of record KV835868.1, read on the forward strand.
CGATCTTGCCGATGCCGCCGCCGATTGTGTTGGCGGCCAGCAGGATCGACGGGTCGAGGCCTGCGCCGGCTGCGGCGGTCGACTGCAGGTTCGCGAAGAGCGCGCCCGCCGAGGTCGCGGAGCCTGCGACGGCCGTGCCGATCCAACCCAGGATGGGGGAGAGGAACGCGAAGGCCGCGCCCGTCGTCGCCAGCGCGGCGCCGATCGAGGTGGTCTGGCCCGAGAAGTTCATGACGAAGGCGAGGGCCATGACGGAGGCGATCGTCAGGATAGCCATGCGCAGCGAGTAGATGGTGCGCGGCAGGACCGCGAACATCTCGCCGACGGAGGTCTGGAAGCGGCCGTTCGATGAGTTCGTGCCGTACACGATGGCGACGATGATGCCGGTGACGAAGATCCAGGTGCCGGGGTTGGACAGGATCTGCAACGAGTAGATCGCGGCGGTCGAGGGCGATCCGTCGCCGGTCAGCAGGTTGCCGTAGATGCCGGGCCACGGGACCTTAACGTCCGTCGAGGAGAAGAAGGCCGCGATCGGCTTGGCCAGCTTCGTGATCGCGATGATGACGACGACGAGGACGTAGGGCAGCAGGGCCAGTCCGATGCGCGAGCCGGTGGGCTTGTCGGACTCGTCGGCCGCGGTCGCGCACTCCGCGGGGGTCGTTGGGCCCCAGACCAGCAGGAAGACGTAGCATGCCGCGAAGCCGAGCAGGGAGGCGACGACTGCGGTCAGCTCGTAGGAGACCGAGGGGGTGAAGAAGTGGCCGGCACCAGCCGCAGCACCGGCAACGAGGGCGAGGGGCCACAGCTGTCGCACGCCTCGTCCGCCGTCGAGGATGAAGAGCAGGAGGAGGGGGATGAACATGCAGAAGATCCAGGTCAGGTGTCCCATGTCGCCGGCGACGATGACCGGATCTGCGCCGCCGAGCTTGCCAGCGGTCGTCGTGGGGATAGCCATGGCGCCGAAGCCCACGTTGATGGCGTTACCGACGACGGCCACGACAGCGGCCTTGATCTTGGGGACCCCCAAGGTCACTAGCATGGCGCAGGTGATGGCCACGGGAGCGCCGAAGCCGGCCAGGCCCTCGAGCAGACCACAGAAGCACCAGGCGACGATGAGGGCCTGGGCGCGCTGGTCGCCCCGGCCGATCGTATTAAAGACGGCCTTCAGGTCGGAACTGCGTCCCGACTTCTCGGTGAGGTTGTACAGCCACACGGCCGCAATGATGATGTAGATGATCGGCATGAAGCCCATCGCGGCGCCCTGCGTGCCGGACAGGAGGGCCATGCCGAGGGGCATCTTGAAGGCGACGACCGCGATGCCCAGGGAGAGCACCAGGGAGATGATCGAGCACCAGTGGGTGGCGACCTTGAAGACGCCCATGAGGACGAAGAAGACGACGAGCGGAAGAAGTCCGACGACGGCTGTCAGGAAGACATTCCCCGCGACTGCCGTCGTCGACGGGGTAAAGGATTGGGCTAACAAGAGAGAAGTCATGGCTGCTCCGCGCGTCAGTGAGTGGGACAATGGACCTAATTATCATGACATATAAAGGTGGGGGGCGGACGCATTTTTGAGCGTTTTTCTTTGTCAGTGCTGGAAGGGGGAGCGCGCCGCATCTCACGTCCAGTATGCGCAGCGTCTGCTCGCGGGCGGAGCCTCGTCGATAGACTACGAAGCGTGAAGACTACATCCGCTGTTCCCGTCCCCTCCGGCTCGCGCATGCCGATTCGAAAGTATCGGCCGTTCCTCGACACGAATCCCGTGGACCTGCCGGATCGCCAGTGGCCCTCCAAGCGCATCACGAAGGCGCCGCGCTGGATGTCCACCGACTTGCGCGATGGTAACCAGGCCCTCATCGAGCCGATGGACCCGGCACGCAAGCGTCGCATGTTCGACCTGCTGATTAAGCTGGGTTATAAGGAGATCGAGATCGGTTTCCCTGCGGCCTCGCAGACCGACTACGACTTCGTGCGTTCCCTCATTGAGGACGACGCGGTTCCCGAGGACGTGACGATCTCGGTTCTGACCCAGTCGCGCCCCGAGCTGATCGAGCGCACGGTCGAGGCCATGGTCGGCTTCCCGCGCGCGACGGTGCACCTCTACAACGCGACGGCCCCCGTGTTCCGCGAGGTCGTGTTCCACGCAGACAAGGAGCAGACGATCGAGCTCGCTCAGTCCGGTGCGCGCGAGATTATTGCGCAGGCTGAGAAGCGCCTGGGCGATGAGACGATCTTCGGCTTCGAGTACTCACCCGAGATCTTCATCGACACGGAGCTCGATTTCGCCCTCGAGGTGTGCGAGTCCGTCATGGACGTGTGGGAGCCGGGCGAGGGACGCGAGATTGTCCTGAACCTGCCTTCCACGGTTGAGCGCGCGACCCCGAACGTGTTCGCGGACCAGATCGAGTGGATGAGCCGAAACCTGAGCCGCCGCGAGTACGTGGCCCTGTCCGTGCACCCCCACAACGACCGCGGCACTGGCGTGGCGACGGCCGAGCTGGCGCTCCTTGCCGGCGCGGACCGTATCGAGGGCTGCCTGCTGGGTCAGGGCGAGCGCACCGGCAACGTTGACCTGGTGACGCTGGGCCTGAACCTGTTCAGCCAGGGTATCGATCCGGGCATCGACTTCTCGGACGTGGACTCGATTCGTCGCACGGTCGAGTACTGCACGCAGATGGAGACCTCGCCGCGCGCCCCCTACGTTGGCGACCTCGTGTACACGAGCTTCTCCGGTTCCCACCAGGACGCGATCAAGAAGGGCTTTGCCGCCCGCAAGGCCAAGGTGGACGCGGCCGGCGGCGACGAGGAAGCGGTCGTGTGGGAGCTGCCCTACCTGCCGATTGACCCGCACGACGTGGGCCGCTCGTACGAGGCCGTGGTGCGCGTGAACTCGCAGTCCGGCAAGGGCGGCGTCGCCTACCTCATGTCGACGGCGCACGCGCTCGAGCTGCCGCGTCGCCTGCAGGTGGAGTTCTCCCGGATCGTCCAGCGCCACACTGACACGTACGGCGGCGAGATCAACGCGGCCACGCTGTGGCAGATCTTCGCGGACGAGTACCTGCCCACGAGCGCCGCTCCCGGCCTGGAGCCGTGGGGCCGCTTCGAGATGCGCGCCTCGCAGGTTTCTTCGATCGACGACGAGCATGTCGAGCTCAACGCGACGCTCACGGACGGCGGCGAGACCGTGAAGGTGCAGGCCACGGGTACGGGCCCGATCGACGCCTTCGTCTCGGCGCTGCACGAGTTCGATCTCGACGTGCGCGTCCTCGACTACTCTGAGCACGCGATGAGCCAGGGCCGCGATGCCCGTGCCGCCGCCTACGTGGAGGCTGCGGTCGACGGCCAGATCGTGTGGGGGGTCGGCATCGACTCCTCGATCACGCGCGCGTCCTACAAGGCCGTCATCTCGGCGGTCAACCGCGCCCTGCGCTAAGCGCTCGCAGACAGATAGGGCTAACCCCGGCCTCGTTGATGGAAATGAACTGCGCCCCGAAACTTGGACGCGTTTAAT
>KV835869.1:0-112424 GCA_001838165.1 Actinomyces sp. HMSC035G02
CATTAAACGCGTCCAAGTTTCGGGGCGCAGTTCACCGCGTAACATCAAGGCGGGCCCCGCAGCCAACAACTTCGGCGACTTCCAGTACACGAACATGACGGAGTTCGCCCAGGACGACCCCTTCAACAAGGGCACCCAGACGCAGCCGTCCTTCGTCAACTACAACGACTCGATCTACGTCGGCTACCGCTGGTACGAGACGGCCGCGGCTGAGGGCGTCATCGACTACGGTAACGAGGTCGTCTACCCGTTCGGTTTTGGCCTGTCCTACACGACGTTCTCCCAGTCGATGAGCGACATCTCGGTCGACGAGGCCACGGGTGCTATGTCGGCGGACGTGACCGTCACGAACACGGGCCAGGTCGCCGGCAAGGACATCGTCCAGATCTACGACAACCCGCCCTACACGGACGGTGGCATCGAAAAGGCTTCCGCGAACGTGCTGTCGTTCGAGAAGACGAAGCTGCTGGAGCCCGGTGAGTCCCAGACGCTGACGGTCACCTGGAACCGCGATTCGCTCGCCTCCTACGACTCGGTGAATGCGAAGGCGTACGTGCTCGAGGCCGGCGACTACAAGATCTCCGCGCGTTCCAACTCGCACGACGTCATCGACGAGAAGACCTACACGGTGGATGCGACGCAGACCTTCAATACCGCCGACACCACGCACGACGGCGACAAGGTCGTGGCCACCAACCAGTTCGACGACGCCAAGGGTGACGTCACCTACCTGTCGCGCGCAGGCCGCTTCGCCAACCTCGCGGAGGCGACTGCAGCCCCCACGAACTTCGAAATGAGCGAGGCCAGCAAGGCGAAGTTCCTCGCGACGTCGAACTACGACGCGGCGGCCGCCGATGCTGACAGCAGCGCGACGATGCCCACCACGGGTGCGAAGAACGGCCTCGTCCTGGGTGATCTCGCTGGCCTCGACTACGACGACCCGAAGTGGGACCAGCTTCTCGACCAGCTGACTGTCAAGGACATGAACACCCTCATCTCCAAGGGTGGCTACGGCTCCCCGGCGATCTCCTCGATCGGCAAGCTGCGCGTCTCCGACGTGGACGGCCCCGCCTCGCTGAACAACAACTTCACGGGCGTCGGCTCGATCGGCCTGCCCTCCGCGGTGTCCGTTGCGGCCACTTTCAACAAGGAGCTCGCGCGTTCCTTCGGCGACGCGATCGGCACGATGGCGCACGACATGCAGGTCTCCGGCTGGTACGCGCCGGCCACGAACACGCACCGCTACGCCTACGCGGGCCGTAACTTCGAGTACTTCTCGGAGGACCCGGTCCTGGCTGGCTCGCAGGTCGCCGAGGAGATCAAGGGTGCGCAGGCCAAGGGTGTGTACGCCTTCCTCAAGCACTTCGCCCTGAATGACCAGGAAACGAACCGCACGCACATGCTGGCGACCTGGACGAACGAACAGGCGATGCGCGAAATCTACCTGCGGTCCTTCGAAATCGGCGTCAAGGACGGCGGCGCACACGCGATCATGAGCTCGTTCAACTACATCGGCCCCGAGTACGCGGGTGCGAACTCGGCTCTGCTCAACAACGTCCTGCGCGACGAGTGGGGCTTCCGCGGCATGGTCCTCACCGATTACTTCGCGGGCTACGGCTACCAGAATGCCGACCAGATCACGCGCAACGGCGGTGACCTGATGCTCGCGACGATCGACATGCCGATCGCCACGGTCAACGTGCAGGATGCGGCGGGCGTGACCGCGCTGCGCGGTGCCTCGCACAACATCCTGTACACGGTAGCGAACTCGTGGATGTACGAGAACGGACAGCCCGAGGTCACCCGCAACGCGTGGGAGTACATCACCTGGGTGGCGGCAGGCGCCGCGATCCTCGCGCTGCTCGGCCTTGAGGTGGTGGCGATCCGCCGCTACCGCACCCGCAAGGCCGAGGCCGTGATCACCGTCGAACCCAACGCTTCGATCGACGAGGCCGGGGCTGAGAAGGCGGAGGAGTGACCGATCCGGGGACAACCGGACGGAGCATAATCCCCGGGTGACATTGAGTGCCGTTCACCCGTGGGGGAGGGGCCCGCAGGCAAGCGCCTGCGGGCCCCTCTGCGTGCCTATTCGTGGGCGCGATGTGGCCACAGTGAGCACTCCGGCATAGCTCGCAAGAGTGCCTGCGCCTTCCCGCAAACGTCAGGTGATCCCCGTTGTCTGCCCCGGCCTCGTCGATGAGGGGGGAACCACAATGCACCCCCTTTGACGAACGGCGACGTTTCCCACTATCCTTAAAGGCGGTTCCCGCTTCTGTGGAACCTCTGTGCCCGGGAAACCGGGAGCGGGCTCCGTCCGTCGGAGCTCCGGGCGTCATTCTCTGACCCTCGTGGTTATCATGGCGCGCCGGCCCCCAGGCGGACACGTGTGCCCACACGGGGGTGACAACAGTCGCGGAAGACTGACAATCAGGGCCGCCCCTTAAAGCGAGGGGAGGCCGCCGACGGAAAGAAACTGGAGACCCAGTGCCTACCATTCAGCAGCTCGTCCGCAAGGGACGTGTCTCGAAGCGCGCGAAGGTGAAGACCCCCGCGCTGAAGGGCTCCCCCCAGCGTCGCGGCGTGTGCACCCGTGTGTACACCACCACGCCGAAGAAGCCGAACTCGGCTCTGCGAAAGGTCGCTCGTGTGCGCCTTTCGTCCGGCATCGAAGTCACCGCCTACATCCCCGGTGAGGGCCACAACCTGCAGGAGCACTCGATCGTGCTCGTGCGCGGTGGTCGTGTGAAGGACCTGCCCGGCGTGCGTTACCGCATCGTCCGCGGCTCGCTCGACACCCAGGGTGTCCGCGGCCGTCAGCAGGCTCGTTCCCGTTACGGCGCGAAGAAGGAGAAGAAGTAATGCCTCGTAAGGGCCCCGCTCCCCGTCGCCCCCTCGTCGATGACCCGGTTTACGGCTCCAAGGTCGTGACCCAGCTGGTCAACCGCGTTCTCCTCGACGGCAAGAAGACCGTCGCCGAGCGCATCGTCTACGGCGCACTTGAAACCGTTCGCGAGCGCACCGAGCAGGAGCCCGTCTCCGTGCTCAAGCGCGCCCTCGAGAACATTCGTCCGGCCCTCGAGGTCCGCTCCCGCCGCGTCGGCGGCGCGACCTACCAGGTCCCCGTCGAGGTTCGCCCCGCGCGCGCCACGACGCTGGCCCTGCGCTGGCTGGTCGACTTCTCGCGTCAGCGCCGCGAGAAGACCATGACCGAGCGTCTCGCCAACGAGATCCTCGACGCCTCCAACGGCCTCGGTGCCGCTGTGAAGCGCCGTGAGGACATGCACAAGATGGCTGAGTCCAACCGCGCCTTCGCGCACTACCGCTGGTGATTTAAAGACGAGGCCTGGGCAACCGGGCCTCGTCTCACGCAGCAAGAACACCCATTACTTCGAACGAAGGAACCACACTCGTGGCACTAGAGGTGCTGACGGATCTCAACAAGGTCCGCAACATTGGCATCATGGCTCACATCGATGCCGGCAAGACGACCGTGACGGAACGCATCCTGTTCTACACGGGCATCAACTACAAGATCGGCGAGACGCACGACGGCGCCTCGACCACCGACTGGATGGAACAGGAAAAGGAACGCGGCATCACGATTACGTCCGCCGCCGTTACCTCTTTCTGGAACGGTAACCAGATCAACATCATTGACACCCCCGGTCACGTTGACTTCACCGTTGAGGTCGAGCGCTCGCTGCGCGTCCTCGACGGCGCCGTCGCCGTGTTCGACGGCAAGGAGGGCGTTGAGCCCCAGTCCGAGACCGTGTGGCGTCAGGCCGACAAGTACGACGTCCCCCGTATCTGCTTCATCAACAAGATGGACAAGATGGGCGCCGACTTCTACTTCTCGGTTGGTACCATCCGCGACCGCCTGCACGCGACCCCGATCGTCATGCAGCTCCCGATGGGTGCCGAGAACGACTTCGTCGGCAACATCGACCTGCTGACCATGGAGGCCCTGACCTACCCGGCCAAGGACGACAAGGGCAACGACACGCTCGGCTCCATCGTCGAGCGCGGCCCGATCCCCGCCGAGTACCAGGAAAAGGCTGAAGAGTACCGCGAGGCACTCGTTGAGGCCGCCGCCGAGGGCTCCGACGAGCTGACCGAGGCTTACCTGGAGAACGGCGAGCTGACGACCGAGCAGATCAAGGAAGGCATCCGCCTCCTGACCATCTCCTCGCGCGCGTTCCCCGTCTACTGCGGTACCGCTCTGCGCAACATGGGCGTGCAGCCCGTCCTCGACGCTGTCGTGGACTTCCTGCCCTCCCCGCTCGACATCGGCGACGTTCGCGGCTTCCTCCCCGGCTCTGAGACCGAGGAAGAGACCGAGGTTCGTAAGCCCGACGAGAACGAGCCCTTCTCCGCTCTGGCGTTCAAGATCGCCGCTCACCCCTTCTACGGCAAGCTCACCTTCATCCGCGTGTACTCCGGTAAGGTCGAGTCCGGCGCCCAGGTCCTCAACTCGACCAAGGGCAAGAAGGAGCGCATCGGCAAGATCTTCCAGATGCACTCGAACAAGGAGAACCCCGTCGACGTGGCGCACGCTGGCCACATCTACGCGGTGATCGGCCTCAAGGACACCACGACCGGCGACACCCTGTCCGCGATGGACAAGCCGATCGTCCTCGAGTCGATGACGTTCCCCGCCCCCGTTATCCAGGTCGCCGTCGAGCCCAAGTCGAAGGCCGACCAGGAGAAGATGGGCGTCGCCATCCAGAAGCTGGCGGAAGAGGACCCGACGTTCACCGTCGAGCTCGACGCCGAGACCGGCCAGACCATCATCGGTGGTATGGGTGAGCTCCACCTCGACATCATCGTCGACCGTATGCGTCGCGAGTTCAAGGTCGAGGCCAACGTGGGTAACCCGATGGTTGCCTACCGTGAGACCATCCGCAAGACGGTCGAGAAGTACGAATACACGCACAAGAAGCAGACCGGTGGTTCCGGCCAGTTCGCGCGTGTCATCATCGCCCTGGAGCCCCTCCCGGCCGACTCCGAGGAAGAGTACGTGTTCGAGGACAAGGTCACCGGTGGCCGCGTTCCTCGCGAGTACATCCCGTCGGTCGACGCGGGCATCAAGGACGCCATGCAGTCCGGCGTTCTCGCCGGCTACCCGATGGTTGACATCAAGGCCACGCTGCTTGACGGCGCCTACCACGAGGTTGACTCCTCCGAAATGGCGTTCAAGGTTGCTGGCTCGATGGCGCTGAAGGAAGCTGCTAAGAAGGCTAACCCCGTCCTCCTCGAGCCGATCATGGCCGTTGAGGTTCGTACTCCCGAGGAGTACATGGGCGATGTCATCGGCGACCTCAACTCTCGCCGTGGCCAGATCAGCTCGATGGACGAGCAGCACGGCGTGCGCGTCGTCAAGGCTCAGGTCCCGCTCTCCGAGATGTTCGGATACGTGGGCGACCTGCGCTCCAAGACGCAGGGCCGCGCTGTCTACTCCATGGAGTTCGACAGCTACGCCGAGGTTCCGCGCGCCGTCGCGGACGAGATCGTCGGCAAGTCTCGGGGCAACTGAGTCCCACCGGGGGCTCGTGGGGCAGGGTGACCTGCCCTGCGAGCCGCCTCACACACAAGTAAACCCAGTAGGTCTCAAGCCCCAGGGGTGTTAAAGTGGCACCTAGCCGTAGGCTGAGAATATCTACCCGAGTCCAGGAGGACACAAGTGGCGAAGGCCAAGTTTGAGCGCACCAAGCCGCACGTCAACATCGGCACGATTGGTCACGTTGACCACGGCAAGACGACGCTGACGGCAGCTATCACCAAGGTGCTGCACGACAAGTACCCCGAACTCAACGAGTTCACCCCCTTCGATCAGGTCGACAACGCTCCCGAGGAGCGCGATCGTGGTATCACGATCAACGTCTCCCACGTCGAGTACCAGACCGAGGCGCGTCACTACGCGCACGTTGACGCCCCCGGCCACGCCGACTACGTCAAGAACATGATCACCGGCGCGGCCCAGATGGACGGCGCGATCCTCGTGGTCGCCGCCACCGACGGCCCCATGGCCCAGACCCGCGAGCACGTTCTGCTCGCCCGTCAGGTCGGCGTCCCCACCATCCTCATCGCCCTCAACAAGGCCGACATGGTCGACGACGAGGAGATGCTGGAGCTGGTTGAGGAAGAGTGCCGCGACCTGCTCGAGTCCCAGGACTTCGATCGCGACGCCCCGATCATCCAGGTTTCCGCTCTGAAGGCCCTCGAGGGCGACCCGGAGTGGGTTGCCAAGGTCGAGGAGCTCATGGACGCGGTGGATTCCTACATCCCCACCCCCGAGCGCGACATGGACAAGCCCTTCCTCATGCCGATCGAGGACGTCTTCACGATCACCGGTCGTGGCACGGTCGTCACCGGTCGTGTTGAGCGTGGCAAGCTGCCCATCAACTCCGAGGTCGAGATCCTCGGTATCCGTGAGCCCCAGAAGACCACGGTTACCGGTATCGAGATGTTCCACAAGTCGATGGACGAGGCGTGGGCCGGCGAGAACTGTGGTCTGCTGCTCCGTGGCACCAAGCGCGACGAGGTCGAGCGTGGCCAGGTTGTGGCCGTTCCCGGCTCCATCACGCCTCACACCGACTTCGAGGGCCAGGTCTACATCCTCAAGAAGGAAGAGGGCGGCCGTCACAACCCGTTCTTCTCGAACTACCGTCCGCAGTTCTACTTCCGTACCACGGACGTGACCGGCGTCATCACCCTCCCCGAGGGCACCGACATGGTCATGCCTGGCGACCCCACCGAGATCTCCGTCCAGCTGATCCAGCCGATCGCTATGGAGCCCGGCCTCGGCTTCGCCATCCGTGAGGGTGGCCGCACCGTTGGTTCCGGTCGTGTCACCAAGATCATCAAGTGAATCGACCTCTGAGTTTTTCTCAGATCTGATTCGCTGCTGATCCAGCGGCATTGAAGGCCCCGCCTCTTCCGAGAGGCGGGGCCCTTCGCTATCTGTTGTCCGTTGGACTGCTTCCTGCTCGTTTGTGACGGGTGCCTATGTGCATACCCAGCGTCGGAACACCTGTGACGTGAATGGCTCAAGTTGGGCGTTGCTGACGTGCCCATCGGCCGTAGTTTGCCTTTTCGCTGGGTTGCCCAGGCCTCGTTCAGGAGAATGTGACCGATCCCCGCTTGCGACACGCCCGAGTGCGGGGTACGGTAGTTTCTTGGTGACGGTCCGGGCAGTTTCGCACGGCTCGGGTCGGTATCCACGCCAATCTGTCGGTGGTTTCACATGCGAGAACACCCTTCCGGGTTTGTGCTCGCGGGTGGAACTCTGACAGAATGGCACGGTTGCCTCAGCGTCTCTGGGGTGGTCCATGCGTGCCATCACGTATGGATCGGGCAATATGCCCAAGATCTTTGGACAAGACGTCGGTCCAGCGCGAGCAATCGCGCGCACAACGGCTGCGACACGCCCGAGTGCGGGGACCGGCGGCGAATCTGTACGAGAAGAGGTAAGACGGCATGGCGGGACAGAAGATCCGCATCCGGCTCAAGTCGTATGACCACGAGGTCATCGACAGCTCCGCGCGCAAGATCGTGGACACCGTACAGCGTGCTGGCGCCACGGTCGTGGGCCCGGTGCCGCTGCCGACCGAGAAGAACGTTTTCGTCGTTATCCGGTCGCCCCACAAGTACAAGGACAGCCGCGAGCACTTTGAAATGCGCACGCACAAGCGGCTCATCGACATCATCGATCCGACCCCCAAGGCCGTCGACTCGCTCATGCGCCTCGACCTGCCTGCGGACGTCAACATCGAGATCAAGCTCTGAGGACATCTGCAATGACTAACAAGAAGCAGCACGCTGGCGCGCCCATCAAGGCGCTGCTCGGCCGCAAGCTCGGCATGACCCAGGTTTGGGATGCCGACGGCCACCTCGTGCCCCTGACTGTCGTGCAGGTTGGCACCAACGTCGTGACCCAGGTTCGTACCGATGAGGTCGACGGCTACTCCGCTATCCAGCTTGGCTTCGGTGAGATTGACTCCCGTAAGGTCACCAAGCCCCTCCAGGGCCACTTCGAGAAGGCCGGGGTTGCCCCCCGTCGTCACCTCGTCGAGGTCCGCACGTCCGAGCATGACTCTTACGAGCTCGGCCAGGAACTCGACGCCACCACCTTCGAGGCTGGCGAAGGCGTCGACGTCTCCGGCACCACCAAGGGCAAGGGTTTTGCCGGCGTCATGAAGCGTCACGGCTTCGCTGGCGTTTCCGCCTCCCACGGTGCGCACCGCAACCACCGCAAGCCCGGCTCGATCGGCGCCTGCGCAACCCCCGGTCGCATCTTCAAGGGCCTGCGTATGGCCGGCCGCATGGGTGGCAACCGTCGTACTGTTCAGAACCTGACGATCCAGGCCGTGGACGCCGAGAAGGGCCTGCTGCTCATCAGCGGCGCCATCCCGGGTCCGAAGAACGGCGTGGTCCTGGTTCGCTCCTCCGTGAAGGGTGCGTGATCATGGCTGACGATCGTAACGTTGACGTCATCGACCTCAAGGGCAAGAAGGCGGGCTCCGTCGTTCTCCCCGGTTCGATCTTTGACGTTCCCACCAACATTCCGCTGATGCACCAGGTTGTCGTCGCTCAGCTTGCGGCCGCTCGTCAGGGCACGCACGCGACGAAGACCCGCGGTGAGGTCGCTGGCGGCGGCAAGAAGCCGTTCCGTCAGAAGGGCACCGGTAACGCTCGTCAGGGCTCCATCCGTGCGCCTCACTTCACCGGCGGTGGCATCGTCCACGGCCCGCAGCCGCGTGACTACGACCAGCGCACCCCCAAGAAGATGAAGCAGGGCGCTCTGCGTTCCGCTCTCTCCGACCGTGCGCGCGCCGACCGCATCCACGTTGTCACCGCCCTGTTCGAAGGCGACAAGCCCTCGACCAAGGCTGCGCTCGCCGCTCTGCGCGCGATCGTCGAGGACCGTCAGGCTCTCGTCGTCCTCGAGCGTGGCAACGAACTGACCGCGCTGTCCCTGCGCAACGTTCCCGAGGTTCACGTCCTGTGGGCCGACCAGCTGAACACGTACGACGTCCTGGACGCCGATGACATCGTCTTCACGCAGGCCGCCCTTGAGTCCTTCCTCGGTACCAAGGAGGAGACCAAGTGAGCACGATTGAAGCGGGTAAGAACCCCCGCGACATCATCCTGAAGCCGGTCACCACCGAGAAGTCGCTCGCCCTCATGGACCTGGGCAAGTACACCTTCGAGGTTGACCCCCGCGCGAACAAGACCGAGATCAAGATTGCCCTCGAGCGTATCTTCGGCGTCAAGATCGGTTCCATCGCCACCCAGAACCGCAAGGGCAAGACCTACCGCACCCGCAACGGGATCGGTAAGCGCAAGGACGTCAAGCGTGCCATCGTCACCGTGCGTGAGGGCACCATCGACATCTTCGGCGATCAGGCCTGAGGACCGAAGGGACATTTGAACAATGGGAATTCGCAAGTACAAGCCCACGACTCCGGGCCGTCGCTTCTCGTCCGTCTCTGACTTCGTCGAGATCACCCGCGACACCCCCGAGAAGTCGCTGCTGCGCCCGCTGCACAAGACCGGTGGCCGTAACAACAACGGCCGCGTGACCTCCCGCCACCGCGGCGGCGGCCACAAGCGTCAGTACCGTGTGATCGACTTCCGTCGTCACGACAAGGACGGCGTCCCGGCAACGGTCGCTCACATCGAGTACGACCCCAACCGCACCGCGCGTATCGCTCTCCTGCACTACGCGGATGGCGAAAAGCGCTACATCCTCGCTCCGACCGGCCTCAAGCAGGGCGATCAGATCGAGGCCGGCGTTGGCGCTGACATCAAGCCCGGCAACTCGCTGCAGCTGCGCAACATCCCCCTGGGTACCGTTGTGCACGCCGTTGAGCTCTACCCGGGTGGCGGCGCCAAGATCGCCCGCTCCGCTGGCACCTCCGTGCAGCTCGTCGCTAAGGAAGGCCGCTTCGCCCAGCTGCGTATGCCCTCCGGCGAGATCCGCAACGTCGAGGCCACCTGCCGCGCCACCATCGGCGAGGTCGGCAACGCCGAGCAGTCGAACATCAACTGGGGCAAGGCCGGCCGTATGCGCTGGAAGGGCAAGCGCCCGCACGTCCGTGGTGTCGTTATGAACCCGGTTGATCACCCGCACGGCGGTGGTGAAGGCCGCACGTCCGGTGGTCGTCACCCCGTGTCGCCTTGGGGCAAGCCCGAGGGCCGTACGCGTCGTCCGAAGAAGGCGTCCGATCGCATGATCGTCCGCCGTCGCAAGACCGGCAAGAACCGCTGAGTAGGAGTCGATTGAAATGCCGCGTAGTTTGAAGAAGGGCCCGTTCGTCGACGACCACCTGCTCAAGAAGGTCGACGCCGCGAACGAATCCGGCTCTAAGAACGTCATCAAGACCTGGTCGCGTCGCTCGGTCATCACCCCGGACTTCCTGGGTCTGACCATCGCCGTCCACGACGGCCGTAAGCATGTGCCCGTTTTCGTCACCGAGTCGATGGTGGGCCACAAGCTCGGCGAGTTCGCTCCCACGCGTACTTTCCGCAGCCACGACAAGGACGATCGTAAGGGACGTCGGCGCTGAGCCGGCCCCACGGAAGAAGAGGCAGATACATGGAAGCCAAGGCGCAGGCGCGATTCATCCGCGTCACGCCCCAGAAGTCCCGCCGTGTTGTGAACGAGGTTCGCGGCAAGCGTGTTCTGGAGGCCGCCGACATTCTGCGGTTCGCCCCGCAGGCCGTCGCCACCGATGTCCGCAAGGTGCTCCTGAGCGCCGTCGCCAACTCGAAGGTCAAGGCTGAGAACGCCGGAGAAACCTTCAACGAGGCCGACCTGCTCGTCCTGGAGGCATACGTGGACGAGGGTCCGACCATGAAGCGCATTCGTCCCCGTGCACAGGGGCGCGCCGGTCGTATCCTGAAGCGCACCTCCCACATCACCATCGTGGTGGGCACCAAGGAAGACAAGAAGAAGGGAGACCGCTGATATGGGTCAGAAGGTCAACCCCCGCGGGTTCCGTCTGGGAATCACCACTGACCACCGGTCTCGCTGGTTCTCCGACTCCACCACCAAGGGACAGCGCTACGCGGATTACGTGGCGGAAGACGTCGCGATCCGCAAGTTCCTGACCGACAACCTCGAGCGCGCCGGTATTGCTGAGGTCGACATTGAGCGTACGCGTGACCGTGTTCGCGTCGACCTGCACACCGCTCGCCCGGGCATCGTCATCGGTCGCCGTGGTGCTGAGGCCGACCGCCTGCGCGTCCAGCTCGAGAAGCTGACGGGCAAGCAGGTTCAGCTCAACATCCTTGAGGTCAAGAACCCCGACCTCGTTGCGCAGCTCGTTGCGCAGGGCATCGCCGAGCAGCTCGCTGCCCGCGTGTCCTTCCGTCGTGCGATGCGTAAGGGCATCCAGTCCGCGCAGCGCGCTGGCGCCAAGGGCATTCGTGTCCAGGTGTCCGGCCGTCTGGGTGGCGCGGAAATGTCCCGCTCCGAGTTCTACCGCGAGGGCCGCGTGCCGCTGCACACCCTCCGCGCGAACATCGACTACGGATTCCACGAGGCCCGTACGACCTTCGGTCGCATTGGTGTCAAGGTGTGGATCTACAAGGGCGACATCACCGAGCGCGAGTTCGCTCGCCAGCAGGCCGAGCAGGCCCAGCGTGGCGGACGTCGCGATGGCCGCCGTGGCCCCCGCCGCGGTGGACGCCCCAACCAGGAGACCGCTGCGCAGCAGGCACCCCGCGAGGCTTCCGCCTCTGAGGCCGCTGCGCCCACGACCGGATCGGAGGCCTGAGCCCCATGCTCATTCCCCGTCGGACTAAGTACCGCAAGCAGCACCGTCCTCACCGCACTGGCTTTGCCTCCGGTGGCACCGAACTGGCGTTCGGCGATTACGGCATCCAGGCACTCGAGCCCGCCTACATCACCAACCGTCAGATTGAGGCGGCTCGTATCGCCGTGACCCGTCACATCAAGCGTGGCGGTAAGGTCTGGATCAACATCTTCCCGGACCGTCCGCTGACGAAGAAGCCCGCCGAAACCCGAATGGGTTCCGGTAAGGGTGCTCCGGAGTGGTGGGTTGCCCCCGTCAAGCCCGGACGCGTCATGTTCGAGCTGGCAGGCGTCCCCGAGGAGCTCGCTCGCGAGGCCCTCAGCCGTGCCCAGCACAAGCTTCCTATCAAGACCCGTTTCGTGGTCCGAGAGGGTGGTGACATCTGATGGCAGATAAGGGTCTGACCACCGAGCAGCTCGACGCAATGGACAACTCCCAGCTGTCCAAGGAGCTGGAGAAGGCTAAGGCTGAGCTGTTCAACCTGCGTTTTGCGCAGGCCGTTGGCAACCTCGAGGATCACGGTCGCATGAAGACCGTGCGCCGCGACATTGCCCGGATCTACACCATCGCGCGTGAGCGGGAGCTTGGCTACCGCACCGCCCCGAGCACTGAGGAGTGAGCCTGATGGCAGAAACCACCGCTCGTAACGAGCGCAAGGTCCGTCGCGGCTACGTCGTCAGCGACAAGATGGACAAGACCGTTGTCGTCCAGATCGAGGACCGCGTCAAGCACGCCCTCTACGGCAAGGTCATGCGCAAGAACAAGAAGGTCAAGGTTCACGACGAGCACAACGAGTGCGGTGTCGGCGATCTCGTCCTCATCATGGAGACCCGCCCGCTGTCGGCCACCAAGCGCTGGCGCGTTGTGGAGATCCTCGAAAAGGCGAAGTGACCTTCGCTCACAGACCGAAATCCGTTCGGCAAGGCTCGACCGGTACAATCCGGAAGAGAACCGGCACGACGACAGGAGTCAATAGAAAATGATTCAGCAGGAGTCGCGACTGAAGGTCGCCGACAACACAGGGGCCAAGGAGATCCTGACCATCCGTGTTCTCGGTGGCTCGGGTCGGCGCTACGCGGGTATCGGCGACACCATTGTCGCCACCGTGAAGGACGCCATTCCCGGCGGCAACGTCAAGAAGGGCGAAGTCGTCAAGGCAGTGATCGTTCGCACGCGTAAGGAAACCCGCCGCCCCGACGGTTCCTACATTCGTTTCGACGAGAATGCGGCCGTCATCATCAACAACAATGGCGAGCCGCGTGGCACGCGTATCTTCGGCCCCGTGGGCCGCGAGCTGCGTGACAAGAAGTTCATGCGCATCGTCTCCCTCGCTCCGGAGGTGATCTGATCCATGGCAGCCAAGATTCGTAAGAATGACCTCGTCGAGGTCGTTCGCGGACGCACGTCCGACGAGAAGGCGCTGGCTGAGCGCAACGCCCGCCGTGCGGAAGAGGGCCTCGAGCCCCTGACCCCCGGCGACAAGGGCAAGCAGGGCCGCGTCATCCAGGTGTTCCCGGCCGAGGGCAAGGTCCTCGTCGAGGGCATCAACCTGAAGACGCGCCACGTGCGCCAGGGCCAGCAGGGCAGCGCCGGCGGCATCGAGACCATCGAGGCCCCCATCTCGCTGTCCAAGGTCGCACTGGTCGACCCCGAGACCAAGAAGCGCGTTCGCGTCGGTTTCCGCGAGGACACCGTCGAGCGCGGCGGCCGCACCCGCACCGTCCGAGTCCGCGTGGCTCGTGGTGGCGCGAAGCGCGGCGTTGAGCAGGGCAAGGAGATCTGAGCATGGCCCCGCGTCTGAAGGAAAAGTACGTCTCCGAGATCCGCGAGGCGCTCCGTGCTGAGTTCAAGCACGAGAACGTCATGCAGGTCGGCGGACTGACGAAGATCGTTGTCAACATGGGTGTCGGCGAGGCCGCTCGCGACTCGAAGGCACTCGAGGGCGCTATCCGCGACCTCACCGCGATCACCGGCCAGAAGCCCGTGACCACCCGCGCCAAGAAGTCCATCGCGCAGTTCAAGCTGCGTGAGGGCCAGGCGATCGGTGCGCACGTCACGCTTCGCGGCGACCGCATGTGGGAGTTCCTGGATCGTCTCCTCTCGACGGCGCTTCCCCGTATCCGTGACTTCCGCGGGCTGTCCTCCAAGCAGTTCGACGGTCACGGCAACTACACCTTCGGTCTCACGGAACAGTCGATGTTCCACGAGATCGATCAGGACTCGATCGACCGAGTGCGCGGCATGGACATCACGGTTGTCACCTCGGCCACCACCGACGAAGAGGGTCGCGCCCTTCTCCGTCACCTCGGCTTCCCGTTCAAGGAGGACTGACCCATGGCCAAGACATCCCTGAAGGTCAAGGCTGCCCGCAAGCCGAAGTTCGGCGTGCGTGCCTACACCCGGTGCAACCGTTGCGGTCGTCCGCACTCGGTGTACCGCAAGTTCGGACTGTGCCGCGTGTGCCTGCGCGAGCTCGCCCACCGTGGCGAACTCCCCGGTGTCACCAAGAGCAGCTGGTAAAACGAACGTCGCAGGTCCCGGGTAACCGGAGAAACCGCGACGAGGAAGGGGAATAAACCCCCATGACAATGACAGACCCGATTGCAGATATGCTGACGCGTCTGCGCAACGCGACTCGTGCGCACCACGATGCGGTCTCCATGCCGTACTCGAAGCTCAAGAACGCGATTGCGAACATCCTGGTCGAGGAAGGCTACATTGCCTCGACCTCCGTCGAGGATGCCCGCGTGGGCAAGACCCTGACGATCAACCTGAAGTACGGCTCGCACCGCGAGGCCGCGATCCAGGGGCTCAAGCGCGTGTCCAAGCCTGGTCTGCGCGTGTACGCCAAGTCCACCAACCTGCCCAAGGTCCGCGGCGGCCTCGGCGTGGCGATCCTGTCCACGTCCTCCGGCCTGCTCACCGACCGTCAGGCAGCCGAGAAGGGTGTGGGTGGGGAAGTCCTCGCCTACATCTGGTGATGAGGAGGCTGAACAATGTCGCGAATTGGTAAGAACCCCATCGCAATCCCTGCCGGTGTTGACGTCACGATCGACGGCCAGAACGTGTCGGTGAAGGGCCCCAAGGGCACCCTCTCCCACGTTGTTGCCGAGCCGATCACCGCCAAGATCGAAGACGGCCAGGTTATCGTCGAGCGTCCGAACGACGAGCGCACCTCACGCTCGCTCCATGGACTGTCCCGCACCCTGATCGCCAACATGATCGTCGGCGTTACCGAGGGCTACAAGAAGGATCTCGAAATCACGGGTACCGGTTACCGCGTGGTCGCCAAGGGCAAGGACCTTGAGTTCTCCCTGGGCTTCTCCCACACGATCACCGTCACCCCGCCGGAGGGCATCGAGTTCACGATTGCGCCGAAGTCCCAGACGCTGTTCACGGTGTCCGGAATCGACAAGCAGCTCGTCGGTGAGACCGCTGCTCGCATCCGCAAGCTGAAGAAGCCGGAGCCCTACAAGGGCAAGGGCATCCACTACGTGGGCGAGACCATCCGTCGCAAGGTCGGAAAGGCTGGTAAGTGATGGCTTACTCGATCAAGGGCAAGGGCAAGTTCGTCGCTCGCAAGCGCCGTCACCTCCGCCTCCGCAAGAAGATCAACGGCACGCCCGAGCGTCCCCGTCTGGTCGTCACCCGTTCGAACCGCCACATGGTGGCTCAGGTCATCGACGATACGGTTGGTCACACCCTGGTGTCGGCCTCCGACATCGAGACCGAGCTCGCTGGTTCCGAGGGCACGAAGACCGACAAGGCTCGCAAGGTCGGCGCACTGATCGCCGAGCGTGCGAAGGCTGCCGGTATCTCCGCTGTCGTCTTCGACCGCGGTGGTAACAAGTACGCAGGTCGCGTTGCGGCCGTTGCCGAGGCCGCCCGTGAGGGCGGACTCGAGCTGTGAACGAGCCGAAAGAAAGAGAGATCATCTGATGGCTGCACAGCAGCGAGACAGGAACGGTTCGGGCGCGGGCGAGAACAACGATCGCCGTGAGCGCCGCTCCGGCCGCGGCAACGATCGCGATAACCGCCGGAACAACGAAAACAAGAACGAGTACATCGAGCGCGTCGTGACGATCAACCGCGTCTCCAAGGTTGTGAAGGGTGGACGTCGTTTCTCCTTCACCGCCCTGGTTGTCGTGGGTGACGGCGAAGGCACGGTGGGCGTCGGCTACGGAAAGGCCAAGGAAGTTCCTCAGGCCATTTCCAAGGGCGTCGAGGAGGCGAAGAAGAACTTCTTCCGCGTCCCGATGATCCGCCGTACGATTACGCACGTGGTGCAGGGCCGCGACACCGCCGGTGTCGTCCTCCTGCGTCCGGCTGCCCCCGGTACCGGTGTTATCGCCGGCGGCCCGGTGCGCGCCGTCCTGGAGGCCGCAGGCGTCCACGACGTGCTCACCAAGTCGCTGGGCTCGTCCAACGCGATCAACATCGTCCACGCGACGGTTGACGCACTCAAGCAGCTCGAGCAGCCCGAGGCTGTTGCCGCACGTCGCGGCCTGCCCCTCGAGCGCGTTGCTCCCGCGTCCATGCTGCGCGCTCGCGCAGAGGGCGAGGCGGAGAAACGCGCGGCTGCCGAGGCCGCCGAGGCCGACAAGGCCGCTGCAGGGGAGGCTAAGTGATGGCGAAGAACATCAAGATCACGCAGGTCAAGTCCTCTGCTCACGCGAAGCAGAACATGAAGGACACGCTGCGCACCCTCGGGCTGCGCAAGATCGGCCAGAGTGTCGTGCGTGAGCAGACGGATGCCGTTCTGGGCGCCGTTCGCACCGTGCGTCACCTGGTGACCGCTGAGGAGGTCGACTGACAATGGCGGACTCCACGAACAAGACGCAGATCGTTAAGCTGCACCACCTGCGTCCTGCCCCGGGAGCCAAGACCGCGAAGACCCGCGTGGGCCGCGGTGAAGGTTCGAAGGGTAAGACCGCTGGCCGTGGCACCAAGGGCACCAAGGCCCGTTACCAGGTTGCTGCCGGCTTCGAGGGTGGCCAGATGCCGATCCACATGCGTCTGCCGAAGCTTCGCGGCTTCAAGAACCCCTTCCGCGTTGAGTACCAGGTCGTGAACGTTGGCAAGCTCGGGGAGCTCTTCCCCGAGGGCGGCAAGGTCACGGTCGAGGATCTCGTCGCCAAGCACGCCGTTCGCGATTCCGCGCCCGTTAAGGTGCTCGGTACCGGCGAACTGAGTGTCAAGCTCGAGGTTGAGGTCGACTCCTGGTCGTCCTCGGCCGAGGCGAAGATCACGGCTGCCGGCGGGTCCATTTCGGCTCGCTGACGCTGAACGGGGGTGGTCCCGCTTGGGACCACCCCCGTTACGTGTCTGTGTTTTCGCGGGTGGGAAGCTGTCAAAGTGTTTTTCGCCTCCGAAAGCGACCAGCCCCAGCGCATGGGGCTCTCGCGCGCCGCGTCTCGTTAAATACGCGGCAATGCGCTTTTTTAATGATTGGATATCGCCAACCACTACCCGTGTCGGGTAAGCTGGATCAGTCTAGGGGCTTTGCCCCGCATGCCCATCACCCGTAGGAGGAAGCCTTGCTCGGTGCATTCGCCCAGGCGTTCCGTACCCCCGACTTGCGTCGGAAGCTGCTGTTTACCCTGTTCATCATGGCCGCGTTCCGGCTGGGCTCGTTCATTCCGACGCCCGGTGTGGACTCTCAGGCCGTGCATCGCTGTATGGCGCAGGAGTCGCAGGCGTCGCTGCTCGACCTCGTCAACCTGTTCTCGGGTGGAGCGCTTCTGCAGCTGTCGATCTTCGCCCTGGGCATCATGCCCTACATCACCGCGTCGATCATCATTCAGCTGTTGAGGGTCGTTATTCCTCGCTTCGATGACCTCCATAAGGAAGGCCAGACTGGCCAGGCGAAGCTGACGCAGTACACGCGTTACCTCACGATCTTCCTGGGCATCCTCCAGGCGACCACGACGATCTCGCTGGCCCGTAGCGGTCAGCTGTTCCAGTCGTGCAACCAGGACATCATTAAGGATCGTTCTGTTCTGACGTTCATCATGATGATCGTCGTCATGATGGCCGGCACCGGCGTCATCATGTGGCTCGGCGAGCTCATCACTGAGCGCGGCATCGGTAACGGCATGTCGCTGCTGATCTTCACGTCTATCGCCGCCCGTCTGCCCGAGCAGCTCCTGGCGATCGGCCAGGCTGGCAAGTGGGGTTCGGTCGCCGCTATCGTCGCCCTGCTTCTCCTCGTCGCGATCGCTGTCGTTTACGTCGAGCAGGCCCAGCGCCGCATTCCCGTCCAGTACGCCAAGCGCATGATCGGCCGTCGTCAGTACGGCGGCACCACGACGTACATCCCACTGAAGATCAACATGTCGGGCGTTATCCCTGTCATCTTCGCTTCCTCGATCCTTGCTCTGCCTCCGATGGCGGCGCAGTTCGGCAAGCCCGATGCTCAGTGGGTCCAGTGGATCTCCGCGCACTTCACGCAGGGCAGCTCGTTCTACCTGACGATCTACGCCCTCATGACTCTGTTCTTCACCTTCTTCTACACCGCTATCACGTTCAACCCAGATGAGGTCGCGGACAACATGAAGAAGTACGGAGGCTTCATCCCGGGTTACCGTGCGGGTCGTCCCACGGCTGAGTACCTGCGCTACGTGATCAACCGAATCACGTCGGCTGGCGCCCTCTACCTGGTGATCATTGCCCTCCTGCCGTCTCTTGCCATCATCCCGCTGAAGCTGTCGAGCTCGCAGATGCCCTTCGGTGGTACCACGCTGCTCATCATCATCGGCGTCGGCCTGCAGACGGTGAAGGAAATCAACACGCAGCTGCAGCAGCATCACTATGAAGGATTCCTGAAATGACAGTCGTCATCCTCCTCGGCCCTCCCGGAGCCGGCAAGGGCACCCAGGCCTCGCGCATCGCTGAGCGCCTCGGCATCCCTGCTATTTCGACGGGCGACATCTTCCGCGCCAACATGGCGGAAGGCACGGAGATTGGCAAGCAGGCACAGGCATACATGGACCGTGGCGAGTTCGTTCCGGACTCGGTCACGAACACCATGGTGAAGGCGCGCCTCGCGGCCCCCGACGCTGCCAACGGCTTCCTCCTTGACGGCTACCCGCGTTCCGTCGAGCAGGCTCACGTCCTGCGTGACATGCTCCTCGACCTGGGCAAGTCCATCGATGTCGTCCTGGAGATCCAGGTGGACGAGGACGAGGTCGTGGATCGCATGCTCAAGCGCGCTCAGGAACAGCATCGTACGGATGACAGCGAGCCCGTCATGCGTCACCGGCTGGAGGTCTATCGCCAGCAGACGCTGCCCGTCGCCACCTACTACGTCGACCAGGACCTCCTTGAGGTCGTCGATGGCAGTGGCACGATCGACGAGGTCACGGCTCGCATCTTCGCGATCCTTGACTCGGTGGCAAAGAACTAAGCGATGCCACGCATTGAACTGAAGTCCGCGCAGGAGCTTCGATGGATGCGCGAGGCCGGTCTGGTCGTAGCGTCCATCCACGAGGCCCTGCGCGGTGCCATTCGCCCCGGTGTGACGACGCGTGAGCTGGACGAAGTCAGTGCCCAGGCGATCGCCGACGGGGGAGCGACCTCCAACTTCAAGGGCTACTACGGCTATCCGGCGACGGTGTGTATTTCGGTGAACGACGTGATCGTTCACGGTATCCCCGGCGACTATGAGCTGGCTCCCGGCGACCTCGTGTCTTTTGACTGCGGCGCGTACGTGGAGCGCGGAGGCCGCCAGTGGCACGGAGATGCCGCTTTCAGCGTCATTGTCGGCGAGAACTTCGTGTCGGACGCTGACTTCGCGGCGGGGGAGCGGGCTACCGGCGGAATCGCCGGAGTGGACGAGAACCTGCTGCGTGAGCGTCGCCAGCTCGACGCGGTCACGCGCGAGTCTCTGTGGGCCGCCCTTGCGGGATTGGCGACGGGGAAGCGTATTAGCGCGGTCGGCAACGCGGTCGAGACAGTCGTCGCGGAGAACGCTCTCATCAACGGCTGGGAAGCCGGCATTATCGAAGAGTTCGTTGGCCACGGTATCGGCACGAAGATGCACATGCCTCCGGACGTCCTCAACTACAACGTCCGCGGTATTCAGGCTCGGCTTAAGCCGGGCATGGTTCTGGCGGTCGAGCCGATGCTCACCCGCGGCGACATCGCCTCGCAGACGGATGATGACGAGTGGACGGTGCGCACGGTCGATGGTCGCGATGCCGCTCACTGGGAGCACTCGATCGCGATCACCGAGGATGGCGTCTCCGTCCTGACGGCGCGCGATGGGGGAGAGGCCGGACTGGTGCCCTATGGCGTCACCCCGGTGTCGCTCGACTGACACGACGTTTGGCTGCGGGCCCGGTACCTCACTCAGGTGCCGGGCCCGAGTCTTTTATCGATGAGGCCGAGTCGTCGCCACCGGTGTTCCTGCTGGCTGCACCACCGGTGTTCCGGGCACCGTTGGGCCCGCCCGCTCGCCGGCCGCGCCGCGAGCTTCGCTCGGCGCGCCGGCTCGAAGCCCGGCCAGGCCCTGCAGGCCCGTCGGCGCCCTCCACACTGGTGGCGCGTGGTGCGTGGTCAAAGCCCACGTCCCTGCCGTACCCTCTGCCTGGGCGTATCTGGATAGGTTGCGGCCACGTGGATAGGTTATGCACATCCGGATAGGTTATTAAGCTATCCGGATGCTCGTTTCCTATCCGGATGTTCCTTACCTATCCGGATGTGTGTTGGTGGCCGGGGCTACAACTTCATATGCGGGTGGAACCGCGTTGAGTCTTGTTGCTCAGTGGTGTCATGCTCACGGTCTGGTCTTGCGTGGGGTCCGGGAACGGTCGTGCTCATGGTTTCTAGGCAATGTCGCATGCAATTCCCCTGCGGCTACTGTAGAACTTGAAATTGCAGCGTTGGAATTGCAACGTTTTCAGACTTAGTTGAATCGTCACCCAATCGAATTGCATGTGACTTTTACCTGGGTAGGCCCTGCGACCCCTCCAGCGTGCGCCACATTGGCGGCACGTGGTGGATGGTGTTTGATGTGTGGTGGTAGTGCATTGCCTCTGCTTGACGGCCAGGCCTCGCGGCCCCGCCGGCGCTCTCCACACTGGTGGCGCGTGGCGAGCCCCGGCCTCGTCGTTATGGGGCGAACGATAACGGCGATTCTCCAAAATGTGATGCATTAAACGTGAGCGAACCGACAGGGACCCTGACTACCGCCGATGGGCGTCAATGCCGTAGAGTAGTTCCTCGGGCGTATCTGCATCCGGCATTCGTCGGTGCACTATGCCTAGCGGCATCCGCCGCAACCTATCCGAGACATGTAGAGGATAAACGGAGGATATGGCGAAGAAAGACGGCGTCATTGAGATGGAAGGCACGGTCGTTGAGGCCCTGCCTAACGCGATGTTCCGTGTGGAACTGAAGAATGGCCACGTGGTTCTCGGCCACATTGCGGGAAAGATGCGTCAGCACTACATCCGCATCCTGCCCGAGGACCGAGTTGTCGTCGAGCTGAGTCCCTACGACCTCTCCCGAGGCCGTATCGTCTACCGCTACAAGTGACCCGACACAAACTGCCCGATGGGCAGTGGAGGTAACAACCATGAAGGTCAAGCCGAGTGTCAAGAAGATCTGTGACAAGTGCAAGGTGATTCGTCGCCACGGCAACGTCATGGTCATCTGCGACAACCCCAGGCACAAGCAGCGCCAGGGCTGAGTCCCGCTGCGACCCGCGGGGCACTAAGCCCCACAGCATCACTCTAAGCACCCACCCGTGGGTGACCCTCGGTTCGGAGGCCGAGGCCGGGCTGCTCGCCCGGACTGAGCGATGACGACCTCCGATGAACAACTGGAGCAACATCACCATGGCACGTATTGCCGGCGTCGACCTCCCCCGCGAGAAGCGGCTCGAGATCGCGCTCACATACATCTACGGAGTCGGCCGCACCCGCGCGGCAGAGACCCTCGCCGCCACCGGCGTCAGCCCGGACACTCGCGTGAAGGACGCGACGGAAGAGGAACTCGTCAAGCTTCGTGACTACATTGAGGCAAACTTCAAGGTTGAGGGTGACCTCCGCCGTGAGGTTCAGGCCGACATTCGTCGCAAGATCGAAATCGGTTCGTACCAGGGCCTTCGCCACCGTCGTGGCCTGCCGGTCCACGGTCAGCGCACCAAGACCAACGCGCGTACCCGCAAGGGCCCCAAGCGCACCGTTGCAGGCAAGAAGAAGGCCAAGTAAGGCCTAGGAGAGCGAATCCCTTCGGGGTAGCTTTCCGCGACAAGAAGGAACTGAACCAGAAATGGCAGCAGCAAAGACCTCGCGCTCGGGCGGTGCCCGCAAGCCGCGTCGCAAGATTTCCAAGAACGTCACCAACGGCCACGCCTACATCAAGTCGACGTTCAACAACACCATCGTTTCCCTCACGGACACCACGGGCGCGGTTGTCGCCTGGGCGTCCTCCGGCCAGGTTGGCTTCAAGGGTTCGCGTAAGTCCACCCCCTTCGCCGCGCAGCTCGCGGCCGAGGCTGCGGCTCGTCGCGCCCAGGAGCACGGCATGAAGAAGGTTGACGTTTTCGTGAAGGGTCCCGGCTCCGGCCGTGAGACCGCGATCCGTTCCCTCCAGGCCGCCGGCCTCGAGATCGGTTCGATCCAGGACGTCACGCCTCAGGCCTTCAACGGCACCCGCCCGCCGAAGCGCCGCCGCGGCTGACTTGCGGACGGGAGGGCATTGCCCTCCCCACGTCTGAACCTTCGGGTTCTTACTCCCTTAGCCTGCTTCAGCAGGTTCCCATATCCGGTGTCATATAGCGGGCACCGGCCAGAAAGGAATAGACGTGCTCATTGCAGAGCGACCCATCCTGACCGAAGAAAAGGTCAGCGACCTGCGCTCCCGTTTCACCCTGGAGCCCCTCGAGCCCGGGTTCGGCTACACGCTGGGTAACTCCCTGCGTCGTACCCTCCTGTCCTCGATTCCGGGTGCAGCGGTGACGTCCATCCGTATTGATGGCGTCCCCCACGAGTTCCGCACGATCGAAGGTGTGAAGGAAGATGTCGCTGAGATCATCCTGAACATCAAGCAGATCGTCCTGTCCAGCGAGAACGACGAGCCTGTCGTCATGTACCTGCGGAAGGCTGGCCCCGGCGAGGTTCTCGCCGGAGACATCACGCCTCCCGCCGGCGTGGAGATCCACAACCCCGATCTGCACCTTGCCACCCTCAACGAGAAGGGCAAGCTGGAGATCGAGCTGACCGTCGAGCGTGGCCGCGGCTACGTGTCGGCCGCTCAGAACAAGGATCCGCAGGCCGAGATCTCTCGCATTCCGATTGATTCGATCTACTCGCCCGTCGTCAAGGTGACCTACAAGGTCGAGGCGACGCGTGTTGAGCAGCGCACCGACTTTGATCGCCTCGTCATCGACGTGGAGACCAAGCCGGCCATCACCCCGCGCGATGCCCTGGCCTCGGCCGGCAAGACGCTGGTGGAGCTGTTCGGCCTCATGCGTGAACTGAACGAGGAAGCGGAAGGCATCGAGGTGGGTCCGTCCACCACCGACGCCACCCTCGCAGCCGATCTGGCTCTCCCGATCGAGAACCTGAACCTGCAGTCGCGTTCCTACAACGCGCTGCGTCGCCGCGGCATCCTGACCGTTGGCGAGCTGGTTGCTCACTCGGAGGCCGACCTGCTCGACATCCGCAACTTCGGCACCAAGTCGATCGAAGAGATCAAGGAGTCCCTGGCGGCCCTTGGTATGACGCTGAAGGACTCGGTCATGCCGAGCTTCGGCGACTCGGAGTCCGCCGCGATCTTTTCGGACGACCAGTCCATCTGACCCCGTGCGTCCGATGGACGCATTGAATCCGTAGGAGAAACTCATGCCCACCCCCAAGAAGGGTGCTCGTCTGGGCGGTAGCCCGGCACACCAGAAGCTGATCCTGTCGAACCTGGCAGCTCAGCTCATCGAACACCGTGCGATCACGACCACGGAGGCCAAGGCCAAGGCCCTGCGCCCCTACGTCGAGAAGCTCATCACCAAGGCCAAGCGTGGCGACCAGCACGCCCGCCGCACGGTCATGAAGAAGATCCCCAACAAGGGCATCGTCGCGATCCTCTTCGAGGAGCTCGTTCCCGCGATGGATTCCGAGCGCGCCGGCGGCTACACCCGCCTCATCCGCGTCGGCAACCGCAAGGGTGACAACGCTCCCCTGATGCGCATTGAGCTCGTCATGGAGAAGGTCGAGAAGAAGGCCGTCGTGAAGGCTGCCGAGAAGACCGCTGCGAAGGCCGTCGCCGACGAGGCCGAGAAGGCTGCCGAGGCTGCCGCCGAGCGCGCCGAAGAGGCTCGTGAGGAAGGCGATCTCGCCAAGGCCAACGAGGCCGAGGAAATCGCCGAGGAGGCCGGCAAGGAGGCTGACGCCGCCGAGCAGGTCGCCGACGAGAAGTGATCGTGAGTCACTGATCAACTCGAGCATTGGGCCGGACATTCCGCGAGGAGTGTCCGGCCCTTGCCGTATCCGGTAGCCTGAAGTCATGACTCGTGAGATGACGTTGGCGATTGACTGCGGCGGCGGTGGTATTAAGGGTTCCGTCGTGGATGAGCGCGGCACCATGATGGCCCCGCCTCGCAGGGTGCCCACTCCCTACCCGCTGCCTCCCGAGCTTCTCGTGGAAACCGTTATCGGCCTCGCGCGTGAGCTTCCCGCTGCGACGCGCGTGACGATGGGGATGCCGGGCATGATCCGCCACGGTGTCGTTATCGCGACCCCTCACTACATCACGCGCGACGGGCCGCGTTCGCGCGTGTTGCCCGAGCTCGTGGAGCGGTGGGACCACTTCGACATGGGTCGGGCGATCGAAGCGGCCCTCGGCCTGCCCACCAAGGTTCTCAACGACGCCGAAGTCGCCGGCGCTGGGGCCATTACGGGACGCGGTCTCGAAATGATCATCACCCTGGGAACGGGCCTCGGTAACGCGGTGTTTGACGGCGGTCAGCTGGCGCCTCATGTCGAGGTCTCGCAGGGGCCCGTTCGGTGGGGCCTGACCTACGACGACTACATCGGCGAGCATGAGCGCCTGCGTCTGGGCGATGTGCACTGGTCGCGCCGCGTTCGTCGCGTCGTGGATGGCCTGCGCCCCATGTACATGTGGGACCGCCTCTACTTGGGCGGCGGTAACTCCAAGCGCATCACGGCCTCGAACCTGCGCCTCATGGGCGATGACGTGATCGTCGTGCCCAATGACGCGGGCATTATCGGCGGCGTTCGGGCGTGGGAGCTGTGAGCGCGCGGCGCCTGCGCCTCGACCTGGGCTACGACGGCACCGATTTTCGAGGCTGGGCCGCCCAGCCCGGACTGCGTACCGTCCAGGGTGAGGTCGAGGTGGCGCTGGCCATGGCCTCGCGCGAAGAAATCACGACGACGGTCGCCGGTCGTACCGACGCGGGAGTTCATGCGCGTCACCAGGTCTGTCACGCGGACATTTCCGAGGCCGCCTGGGCGCGGCTGTCGCCCAGGGGAGGGGAGTCCGATGAGGCGGCCGTGGCCTCCTCGATTGTCCGCCGACTCAACAAGATCCTCTCCGGTCGCTACGGCGAGCGCGCTCGTGGCCGCGACCTTGCTGCCGCGCGGGGGACCTGCGACGTGCGCATCTACTCGGCCGCCGTCGTCGACCCCAGTTTCGACGCGCGCTTCTCCGCCCTCGGGCGCTCCTACGCCTACCGGGTGTCCGACCGTCCCGAGCCCCTCGGGCGCTGGGATCGCCTCTGGGTCGAAGAAACCCTCGACGAGGCTGGCATGAACGAGGCCGGGGCCGCCCTCCTCGGGGAACACGACTTCCTTGGGTTCTGTCGGCCGCGCGAGGGAGCCACGACGATCCGCACGCTGCGCACCCTGCGCGCCGAGCGTGACTCCGACGGAACCCTCGTTTTTCGGGTCGAGGCGGACGCTTTCTGCCACTCAATGGTCCGCTCCCTGGTGGGGGCGCTGCTCCTGGTCGGTTCGGGCGCGCGCGACATCGACTACCCGGCGCAGATCCTGCGGGCACGATCCCGCTCTGAGGCTGCGCCGATCGCGCCCGCACACGGGCTCACCCTCGAGGGCGTGGAGTACCCCGATCCCTCGCAGTGGGGCACGCGAGCCGAGCAGGCCCGGGCCAGGCGCGACACGTGCTGCGGCGACGACGGCTGAGGAATGTGACACAGTATTCGCCGCGCTTTGACCGCCGGGCTGCGCACAGATAATATGGCTAGTGCTGTGCGTCAGCAGAGTACCTAGTGTCTCCCACTCGCTAGGAGCGCTCGCCGACGCCTCGCGCGAACCGTTTCATCGCGGATGCCCCCGGAAAAACCGGCGCGGCGTCCCATGACCAAGAAGAATTGAAGGTTACGCCCGTGCGCACCTATTCACCCAAGCCTGGGGACGCGGACAAGAAGTGGTACGTCATTGACGCCACCGACGTCGTCCTCGGTCGCCTGGCAGCCCAGACCGCTGCCCTCCTCCGTGGGAAGCACAAGCCGACGTTCGCCCCTCACATGGACATGGGCGACTACGTCATCATCATCAACGCGGACAAGGTCGCTCTGACCGGCAAGAAGCTGGACCAGAAGATGGCCTACCGTCACTCCGGTCGTCCCGGTGGCCTGACCGCGACCGCTTACCGTGACCTCCTCGCCGCGACGCCTGAGCGCGCCGTCGAGAAGGCCGTTAAGGGCATGCTTCCTCACAACTCCCTCGGCCGCGCGCAGTTCAAGAAGCTGCACGTTTACGCTGGCCCGGAGCACCCCCACGCCGGCCAGTCGCCGGTTCCCTACGAACTGACCCAGGTGGCTCAGTGACCTTCGGTCGCTGAACGCCTTTGACCCTGAGGAGAACCGTGGCTGAGACCATCGTTTCCGCTGAGCTGGACGAGGAAGTCGTCCCCAGCTCTTACACGTCCGAGACCGAGTCGGCTCCCGCCGGCGCCGGTCAGTCCATCACCGCGCCCGGCGCGGGCCTGGGCCGCCGCAAGGAGGCCGTCGCCCGCGTTCGCCTGGTCCCCGGCTCCGGCAAGTGGACCATCAACGGTCGCACCCTTGAGGACTACTTCCCCAACAAGCTGCACCAGCAGCTGGTGAAGTCCCCCTTCGTGCTGCTCGACATTGACGGCCGCTTCGACGTCATCGCCCGCATCAACGGCGGTGGCATTTCCGGCCAGGCCGGCGCTCTGCGCCTCGGCGTGTCGCGCGCCCTCAACGAGATCGACCGCGACGCGAACCGTCCGGCCCTCAAGAAGGCTGGCTTCCTGACCCGCGATGCCCGCGCCACCGAGCGTAAGAAGGCAGGCCTCAAGAAGGCCCGCAAGGCTTCGCAGTTCTCGAAGCGCTGATTTCACTCAGCACATTTTCTGTCGGCCGCGTCCCGCTCCTGCGGGGCGCGGCCTTCGTCTACCCTCCTGCGCGTACCGCGATGTGGGGTTATAGGACACTAGGCGTTGCTTGCGGCCCCACGGGTGTTCCGGGCGCCGGAGGGGCCGGCCGCTGTGCGTGCCGGTGGGCGGCGGCCCGCCCGCGAGCCGTCCGCGCCGCGAGCTTCGCTCGGCGCGTCGTCTCGAAGCCCGGCCAGGCCCCGCCACCGCCCACCGGCACCGCGGCAGATCCCTCCGGCGCCCTCCACACCAGTGGAGCCTAGTGTGCTTGCGTATGGTTCGGCGCGTCGGCTCGTTGTCTGGCCAGGCCCTGCCGCCGCCCATGGGCACCCCAGCCGTGCCCTCCGGTCCTTCTAATGTGGTCTGCTTCGTCGTGCTGAGATTTCGGGATGCCCCGATGCGTGTTGTTACAAACGTCGTCAATCGGAGGTGTTTTTCGTGTGGATTTCTGATCCGTTGTTACAAACGTCGTCAATCCGATGGCTTTTTCGCCGAAAATCAAGGTTTTTGGACGCAGATTGACGACGTTTGTAACATGAGCACTCGCAAGGGGGTTCAAATTGCTTCGGTTTGACGACGTTTGTAACGCTGGCTGCCCACCGGTCGCTCAGTCAGGCAGGCATGCCTCCTCCACATTCATGAAAGTCCTTGTTACGGCGAGACCTACACCCGATCGGGAAGATTCAACCCCTTCTGATCGGGTTGAATCCTCCCGATGAGGTTGAACCTTCCGAACCTCTGCCGATCTCGAAGCCAGTGGTGGGGGGTTTTGCACTACACGAAGCCTTCTGGGCCCGTGTCATCGGCGTGTCGGAGCCTCATGTAGTGCAATTCCCCCCGTTTGGTGGCGATGAGGTTGTGACGTGAATCGGTGTGCTCGCCAAACTGCAGACCCATTGGGTGAAAACAGCCGGAAATCGGTTAATTTGAGGCAATGGGTCTGCACTTTGGCGGATTCGGTGTCAATCTCGGCGCGCTGCTCGCACGCGAACCCCTGAACATGCGCGTTAACCCTTTGATACGCACGCAAACCCCTAGACATGCGCCTGGGCGGCGGTGCCCAGGTGCATGTCATCGGGCCCGCGTGCGGGTCATCAGGCCAACGTGCGGATGAGAGGGCCCACACGCGCAGGATGCCTTCACAGAAACAGAAGTGGGCCTGACGGCTCGCAGGCGTCCCGACGCTCCCCATGGCTCCTCGGAGACGACAGAGGCGGGACCCCGAAGGATCCCGACCCTCGTTGCGTGCGGCGGCCTCGCCGTCGGCACCGAAAAGTCACGCTACCAGCAACACGTAGAGTCCTATGACCCGGGATGTGAGCGTCTCCGCTGTCCGTGCCCCGGCCTCGTGAAAATGAGCGGGCGCGAACGCGGTACCCTTAGACCAGTCGTATGACCCACTGAACGGAGACACTATGCCCAGGATGTTTGGCACGGACGGCGTGCGAGGACTGGCGAACGTTGACATCACCGCGGACCTCGCGCTGCAGCTCGGCGAGGCCGCCGCCCGCCAGTTCGGTGGGGCTCGGCGCGCGGACGGTTCGAAGCCCCGCGCGATCATTGGGCGTGACACGCGCATCTCCGGCGAGTTCCTCGATCACGCCCTCGCAGCGGGCCTGGCGAGCGCCGGCATGGACGTGACCCGCATCGGCGTCGTCACCACGCCCACGGTCGCGCATCTGACGGCTACCGAGGACACCGTGGATCTCGGCGTCATGATTTCCGCCTCCCACAATCCGATGCCCGATAACGGCATTAAGTTCTTCGCGCACGGCGGCTACAAGCTGGCCGATGCCGTGGAGGATCAGATCGAGGCTCTCGTGAACACCGAGTGGGATCGTCCCACCGGCGACGCAGTCGGCGAGATCAACGCGGACCACGCGTGGGCGAAGGACTCTTACATCGCTCACCTCGTTGAGGCCATCGGCACGGATCTGCGCGGCATGAAGATCGCGATCGACTGTGCGAACGGCGCGGCCTCCGAGCTGGGCCCGGCCGTGTTCCGTGAGCTCGGCGCGGACATCACCGTCATCAACGCTTCCCCCGACGGGCGCAACATCAACCTGAACGCGGGTTCGACGCACCCCGAGTCCCTGCAAGCTGCCGTCGTCGAGGCCGGCTGCGACTTCGGCGTCGCCTACGACGGAGACGCGGACCGCTGCCTGGCGGTTGACCACGAGGGCAACCTCATCGACGGCGACAAGATCATGGGTGCGCTGGCTGTGAACGCGCAGCAGCGTGGGACGCTGGCCAAGGACACTCTCGTCGTTACCGTCATGAGCAACCTGGGCCTGCTGATCGCCATGCGCGAGGCCGGCATCAAGACCGTGCAGACCGGCGTGGGTGACCGCTACGTCCTCGAGGAGATGCTGGCGTCCGGCTACTCGCTTGGCGGCGAGCAGTCCGGTCACATCATCGCCCGCGATCACGCGACCACCGGCGACGGCATCCTGTCCTCGCTGCTGATTTCGCGCATGGTCAAGGAGTCCGGCCGTTCGCTGGCCGATCTGACGTCCTTCATCCAGCGCCTGCCGCAGACCCTCATCAACGTGGGTGGCGTGGACCGCGCGGCCGCATCGACGAACGAGGCCGTCGCCGAGGCCGTGGCAGCCGCCGAGGCCCGCCTGGGCGATACGGGCCGCGTGCTCCTGCGTCCCTCGGGCACCGAGCCGCTCGTGCGCGTCATGGTCGAGGCCGCCACGCAGGAAGAGGCTGACTCTGTCGCCGCTTCGCTGGCGGACGTCGTCAAGGAGAACCTGGCGCTGTGAGCGTCTGAGATACATACACAGAGGGCGGGTACCGGCCGGTGCCCGCCCTCTGCGTATGTAGATGGGGTAAAAGCCGGGTGTCGTGTTACTTCGCTGCGCACATGTGCGAAATGGGAGTATGTTCGTTCTAGTGATCCGTGCGACAATTTCATCGTAGAAGGGTAATCATCATGGCACTCCCATTCATCCTTGGCGCGTACGCGTCGCATCCGGCACCGGAGCTGGAAGCTGATTACTACCGACTTCTCGCAGATCAGCCGTGGGTGAGCGGCGTCGAGATCCCCTACCCGGGGCAGCTCGCCACTCAGGGTGAGGTCCTGGCCAGCCACCTGGCCGCCCACTGGGACTTCAATACGATCACCGCGATCCCCGGCACCATGCAGAACGTGTGGAAGAACGAGAACTTCGGCCTGGCCTCGCCCGACGAGGCCGGACGCGCCGCCGCTCTCGACTTCACCCGCGCGCTGCGCGACGACCTCGCCGCCCTGTGTGAGCGAGTGGGTCGCCAGCTGGTCGCCCGCGTGCAGCTGCACTCGGCTCCCACGCGCCTGGCGCAGGCGGACGCTTTCAAGCGTTCACTCGCCGAGGTGGCCACATGGGACTGGTGCGGGGCCACGCTCGTCATCGAGCACTGCGACAAGTACATCCCCGAGCAGAACCCCGAAAAGGGCTTCCTCTCTCTCGCATCCGAGATCGAGATCGTCTCCGAGGCCGGCATCGGTATTCACCTCAACTGGGGCCGCTCCGCCGTGGAAGGCCGCAGCGCGGACACCGCTTACGAGCACGTGCTCGAGGCCGGCAAGCGCGGCGTCCTGGACGGCATCATCTTCTCGGGTGCAGGCCCGGAGGAAACCCAGTACGGCTACTCCTGGATCGACGGTCACCTGCCCGCGCAGGCCGACGAACCGACCTCGCTCATGGACGAGGCCGAGATCGCCCGCTGCGCACAGGCCGCCGTCGCGGGTGGGGCCAAGTACCTTGGCGCGAAGGTCTGCGTCCCCAAGGACGCGTCCCTCGAGCAGCGCCTGGCCATGCTGACCAACATCTACCGAGCCTGCGGCCTCAGTGAGTAACGGCGTCGCCGTCGGGCGTCACTCCCGCATTTTGTGAGCGTGTGGGAGGCGCCCGGCGCGAAGCCCACACGTGGGGGAGGGGCGGATACCAACTGGCATCCGCCCCTCCCCTCGTGTTATTGCGCGTTCTGTTGCGCAGGTGAGGCGTGGTCAGCACGAGAAAACCGCTGCTCGAAAGCGGGGGGTAAAGACAGGTATTTCTGCGCGCTGAAGTGGTAGTTGGCTGGGCTGATCTGAGGGTTGCTCAGCAGCTCCTGAACGGCGGGGTCGTTCGAGCACGTCACGGTCTCACAGGCGCCCTCTGGGGAGAAGTAGAAAATATCGCGGCTAACGGCGTGAAGTGGGTTGTTCCGCTGTGCGTCGATGATCGCGAATCGGGCAAAATCCACCAGTGTTTGCAGCTGACCGGAGAGGTCGTCGGGGGTTGCGGGTGCAACAAAGAGGAGATGCTGCTGTGGGATGAGCGCGAAGAGACCGTGTGGCGCTTCGATCGCGTGCTGCTTGATCACCGCAGGCATGTTTGCTGCTTTGGCCGCAATGAAAGGCGACGGGCCGGACAGGCATGTTGTAGGGCCGGATTTCTGTGTGATGGTGATCGTGATGGCGTCAGTGTTCAGCTGTCCGTAGTAGAAAAGCTCATCGACGCTGAGAGGGCGAATACGGAGTCCCTCGGTGGTGCACCTGGTTGTGCCGGCTGCATGGACGATACTCAGGATCATTGAGAGCCCACCGGGGAAAGGCCGTGCATAGGAGAAGTCGGGGTGTTGGACTGTGTAGGTGGGGACAAGCTCGGTGCGTATGCGCCGACGCAGCACGTCGGGGATGGAGAGTTCTGCGGCCTCCATGCGAATCTGATCGAAGATCCGATCAGCCCAATTGTTGAGGATGTCCCTGTGAGAAATTGGAGGCGCGTTGAGCAGGTCGTAGAAAACCGCTACCAGGTTGCAAGTCAATACGTTGTTGACGACTAGATACATGAGCGCGTTGTTGCGGTCGATTATCACGTCGACTTCGAGTCCCTTTTTCTTCAGCTGGCGTACGAGGAGGGGAATGAGAGCGGAGTCGACGTACCCTGGAAACATCGTGCCCATTGGGTACAGGAGGTTTGGTTGGTACATAGCGCTACTGTCATTGTTGTGGGTGATTGGCTCAGCTTTGCGCGCAGCGCGCATGCCATGCCACGATACGCTCTTTAGCCGCGCCTAGCCACCGACGAGCGCCACACCGGGCGCGTCGGGATCGTCGCGATCGGGGTGCCGTCCGGGGCCTCCTCGTCGATGGATGCGCTGGGGTGAACATCGGTCATGGGGGAGCGGCCCTCGATCACGTTGATGATCGAGGAGACGGCGGCCTCGGTCATTTCCTTGAGGGGCCACTCGACCGTCGTGAGGCCGAGCGCGGAGGCGCTGTGGTGGTCCTGATTGCCGAAGCCGAGGACCGACAGGTCGCCGGGAATGGACAGATCGAGGTCCGCGGCGGCCTGGAAGACGCCGGGAGCCTGCGAGTCGTCGGCCAGGGCGATGAGCGAGATCGACGGGTTCTCGTCGAGGAGGCGCAGCGCTGCCTGGTAGGCCGTGGTGGCCTCCCAGTCGGGCAGCGAGTACAGGGTGAATTTCGTGCCGAACGTGCTCGCGATCGGGTTCTGGCGCGCGTGGTTCGTGTTCGGTCCGGCCAGGAACACGGCCCGCCCGCTGCCCGTGCCCGTCGATGGGTCCACGAGGGTGCAGTCGGAGAGAACGTCGCGCACGCCGGCGCCTTCGTCGATGCGGATGAGGGAAGACTCTGAGCCGGTGGGGTCGGCCTCGATCATCGACATGGCGACGACGGGGATGCCGAGGTTGGCGAGCAGGCGCGAGGTGAAGGCCTCGGCCGACGTGGTTTCGCGGATGATGCCGGCCAGCTGCGTGTCGCCCAGGACGCCGCGGATGACCTCCGCGTCCGAGGCTCCGTCGCCGGACTGGAAGAGGGGGAGGAGCAGGTAGCCGCGGCGCTGGATGTCGATCATCGCGGTCGTGAGAACCGTGTGAACGACGGGCACGAAGGGATCATCCGGCAGCTCGGCCATGAGGAGAGCGATGAGGTGGGACTTGCCGCGGCGCAGCGACCGGGCGGCCGCGTTGGGGATGTAGTTGAGTTCGCGTGCGGCTTGCTTGACGCGATCGATGGTGGCGGGCGCGATCTTCACGTCCCGGCCTCGTCCGTTGAGGACGAGCGAGACGGTCGACGGTGCGACGCCTGCCGCGCGGGCGACGTCGGCCCGGGTTGCGCGCTCCATGCTGTGGCTCCCAATCCTCGGTTGCGTTTCGTTGAAACGCAACAACTATAACGTGTTAGTCTTATGTCTGACGATCGGAGTTTCGACGACGACACCCGAAAGGCACATAGACGTGATATCGATACTACCTTCCTATGCTCCCGGCGCGGGCGCGCTTGTGCCCCCGCGCGCGCACCTCGCTGACGACTGCGGGGTTCTCAGCCTCGATGGCATGTGGAGCTTTGCCTATCACAGCGCCGACCCCGCTCCCTTCGTCAACGTCGAGCAGCCTTGGGATGAGCCCGCTCCGACCGACGATGCGTCCGAGATCGACGTGCCCAGCCACTGGGTCCTGCGCGGCGAGGGCGCCTGGGGTCACCCCGCCTACACGAACGTCGACTTCCCCTTCCCGGTGGACCCTCCGTTCCCGCCCGACGACAACCCGGTCGGCGACTATCGCCGCACCTTCGAGCTCCCCGCCGACTGGCAGGGGAGCCACATCCGCCTGCGCTTCGACGGCGTCGAAAGCCAGGCGAGCGTGTGGGTCAACGGCACGTGGATCGGCATGGCCCGCGGCTCGCGCCTCGCCCACGAGTTCGACGTGACCGATGCCGTGCGCCCCGGCACCAATACGATCACCGTGCGCGTGCACCAGTTCAGCCCCGGCTCCTACCTCGAGGACCAGGACCAGTGGTGGCTGCCCGGCATCTTCCGCTCGGTGAGCCTGCGCCGCCTCGCTCCCGGCGCCATCGAAGACCTGTGGGTCGACACCGACTACGAGGCCGGGGTGGGTTATGCGACCATCGAAGCCCGGGTGCTCGGTGCCCAGGAGGCTCATCTGTCCGGGCATCTCAGCATCGACGGCCTCTGGTCTTTCGCCTGCTCCCTCGAACGCGGCGAGGATGGCCTCTATCGCAGCGGCCGCATCGAAGTGGGCAGTGTGCGCCCGTGGAGCGCGCAGGACCCAGCCCTCTACTCGGCGCGCGTCAGCGTCCAGGGCGGGGAAGGCCTTCGCGCGGGGGAGCGGTGCCTGCGCATCGGTTTCCGTCGCGTGTGCATCGAGGACGGTGTCCTCATGGCCAACGGCGAGCCCCTGACTCTCAACGGTGTCAACCGCCACGAGGTGCGCGCCGACGAGGGGCGCGTGTTCGACGAGGCCTGGGCGCGCGAGGACCTCGCCCTCATGAAGTCCATGGGAATCAACGCGATCCGCACCTCCCACTACCCGCCCCACCCCCGCCTGCTCGACCTGGCCGACGAGATCGGCCTGTGGGTCATGCTCGAAGGCGACATCGAGACGCACGGGTTCGAGGGCGTGGGGGAGTGGATCGATAATCCCTCCGACGACCCGCGCTGGACCGATGCCTACATGGATCGCACGGTCCGCGCCTTCGAGCGCGACAAGAACCATCCCTCGATCATGAGCTGGAGCCTCGGCAACGAGTCCGGCACCGGTGTGAACCTGGTCGCCTGTGCGCGCTGGGTCCATGAGCGCACGGGTTCCCGGGCGA
Organism: Actinomyces sp. HMSC035G02; assembly: GCA_001838165.1. Classification (GTDB taxonomy): domain Bacteria; phylum Actinomycetota; class Actinomycetes; order Actinomycetales; family Actinomycetaceae; genus Pauljensenia. The sequence goes on from KV835869.1 coordinate 34,801, forward strand.
TCGTTCACTACGAGGGCGACCATGCCCTCGAATACGCGGATATCTACTCGCGCATGTACCCGACACTCGAGGAAGTCGCCGCCGTCCTCGACGAGAGCGATCCCCACGCCGAGGTCGCCGTCCCCACGCACGTCGCTGCTTGGGTTGACGACGCCGCGCGCGAGCGCATCCGCCGCGCCCCCTACATCATGTGCGAATACCTGCACGCGATGGGAACAGGCCCTGGAAATGCCGCTGGCTACGCCGCGCAGAGGGGGCATCCCCGTCACGCCGGCGGCTTCGTGTGGGAATGGCGTGACCATGCTCTGTGGCGCACACTCCCGGACGGGCGTCGCGCGCTGTCCTACGGCGGCGATTTCGGCGAGGAGGTTCACGACGGCAACTTCGTGTGCGACGGCCTGGTCGATGCCCTCTCGCGCCCCTACGCCGGCACCTGGCCGTGGGTTCAGGCGATGGCCCCGGACGCGCCCGCCCTCGCGAAGGCCTTGGAATCCTCGCGCGGATGCGGGGCGGATGAGGCCCGTCTGCGCGCGCTCCTCGGCACCCCCGTCTCGGTCGTCCGCTCGGGCGATGGGGGGCAGGCCCCCTATGCGCTCGATGCGCGTGGGCGCCTCGCACGCATCGGAACCATGCCCGTGAGCGTGGACCTCAGCGTCTTCCGTGCCCCCACCGACAACGACCGCGGGCGCGGCCCCGTCGACTACTGGGGAATTAGCGAGGACGACCTCGGTCCCCTCGGGGTCGGGCGCGGTGAGCACGGAACCTCGCACGCGGCCCGCTGGGAGCAAGCGCGCCTCCACCTGCTGCGCCGACGCCTCGTATCCATCGAGGAGGACGGCACCTGCCAGCGCGTCGTAGAACGCTGGGCCCCGCCCGTCGCGCAATTCGGTGTGACCCTCACCTGGGAGTATCGGCCCGTTGCGCTGGGGGAGACCCCGGCCCTGTCTGTGTCTGCCCGCGTCGTGCCCTACGGGGCCTGGCCCGAACGCGTCCCGCGCCTCGGCGTGCGCATCGAGATGCCCGGATCGCAGTGGGAAGCCTCGTGGTTGGGCGACACTCTCATCGGATACTCCGACATGCGCGTGAGCGGCGCTCGCGGATACGGACATGCTCCCGTTCGCGAGCTCTGGGATGTCAGCGTACGCCCCCAGGAAGGCGGGCAGCGCCTCGACCTCGAAGCCCTCCGTCTGCATGGCGAGGCGGGCGATGTCCTGGTTGTGCCGACCTCGTCCCTAGGCTGGAGTGCCTCGCCGTGGAGTGAGCGCGAACTGGCCGAGGCCTCGCACTGGGAGGATCTGCCTGACAGTGAGCGCACCTTCCTGTGGTTGGACGCCTTCCAGGACGGCATCGGCACGCGTTCGTGCGGGCCTGACTCTCGGCCCGAGTTCGCCGGCTATATGCGCGATACGAACCTGACATTCGTAATTGCCCAGGTTGGGGGTGATTAAGCCCCAACTTGTTATGTTGCGGCTTGATAACGATGCGCGAAGTTGTTGGCAAATGATGCGCGAAGCGACACAGGCCGCTATGATTCAGACATCAACTAACACGAGATAGTTAGTGACTCGATCCCATCGATCGACCAACAAAATCGGACCAATGGAGGTTTCGCATGTTGAAGAAGAAGATGGCTGCAGGCGTCGTCGCCCTCGCCATGTTCAGTACCCTCGGCCTGGCTGCCTGCAACCCTGGTGGCTCCAGCTCCGACAGCTCGAGCGGCGGTTCGGCCGCTGCCGGTTCCATCCCTGAGCCCGATGTCGCGTGCGACATCCCTGCGGGCAACCTTGACGACTCGAAGATCGATACCTCGAAGGTCGAAGGCGAGATCACGTTCCAGACCCAGGGTCTGCAGAACGACTTCGGCGACTTCTTCAAGGCCAAGATCAAGGAATTCGAGGATGCCAACCCCGGCGTCAAGATCAACTGGACCGACCAGGGCGGCGGCGCCGAGTTCGACCAGACCGTGACCGCTCAGGCCTCGAACTGCAAGATGGCGGACGTCATCAACGTTCCCTCTTCCACCATCCTCGCCCTGTCCAAGTCCAACCTCCTCATGGACTACGACGTCAAGGCCCCCGGCATCGGCGACAAGTTCGTGAAGTCCATTTGGGACTCCACCGCCTTGGGTGCCAACGACCACCACACGGCTCTGCCCTGGTACTTCGGCCCCTACATCACCACCTACAACAAGGAGGTCTTCAAGCGCGCTGGTCTCGACGAGAACATGCCGCCCAAGACCATGGATGAGCTGTTCGACGACGCCGCCAAGGTCGGCGCCGACGGACAGGGAGACTACGGCATCTACGGCTCGCCCGAGTGGTACATGATCGCTCAGCTGCACGGCATGGGCGTCAACCTGCTCAACGCCGACAAGACCGCCTTCGACTTCGCCGACAACGAGGCCGCGATCAACTACGTCACCAAGCTCTCCGAGCTCTACGCCTCCGGTGCGATCCCGAAGGACTCCCTGACCGGCGAGCCCGACCCGGGCAAGGCCTACACCGACGGCAACCTCGCCTTCGGTACCCCCAACGCCTCGTTCCTCAAGTCCGTCAAGAAGAACAACGAGACGGTCTACCAGAACACCGGCGTCGGCCCGTTCCCGACCAACCCCGGCATCAAGCCCGTCTTCGAGGGTCAGTACATCGGCGTCTCCGTCACCACGCAGAACGCCCCGCTGGCCATGAAGTTCGCCGAGTGGATCACCAACGCTGAGAACGAGTACGCCTGGACGCACGACGGCGGCGCCATCATCTTCCCGGCTGCCACCGACGCCCTCGACAAGCTCGTTGCCAACCCGCCGGAGATCGCCGACGACCCGGTCTTCAAGGCCGCCTATGAGGAGGCCGCTAAGGCCGCCAAGGACGCCGAGGCCTACACCGACGTCTTCTACGCGACCGGCGCCGTGAAGGACGCCCTCATTGAGAACGTCAACAAGGCCATCCGCGGTGAGGTCGATCCCAAGACCGCCCTCAAGACCGCTCAGGATCAGATGAACGAGAAGCTCAAGGCTCTCGGAGACTGATTGACCGTTCGGGGGCCGAGGCCTGGCCTCGGCCCCCGACGCATTCCTCGCCCAGCGTCGGGCCGTCGGCTCACGACCCAGCGCACCCCTGAAAAAGGACTTTGGTATGCCGACACGTAAGAGCGCGCAGACGCGCTCCCTCAATGGCGCCGCCCGATTCCGCCCGGGCTGGGTTCCCTGGCTGTGGGTGACCCTCCCGGTCCTCGCGGTCATCTCCTTCTACATCTACCCCTTCATCACGACCGTCTATGTCTCGTTCACGAAGACGAAGCCATTGGGACACATCGGTCGCTTCGTTGGTGTCGACAACTACACCGCGGTACTGTCAGATCCTGAGTTCTGGCAGTCGCTGACGAACTCTCTCATCTACGCGGTGTGCGTCGTCCCGCTGATGGTGCTCCTGCCCCTGCTGCTGGCCCTCCTCGTCAAGTCGCACGTGCCCGGCATTGGCTTCTTCCGTGCCCTCTACTACCTGCCGGCCATCTCCTCGTTGGTCGTCATCTCGCTCGCGTGGCGCTACCTCCTCGACCAGCGCGGTCCCATCAATAACCTGCTGGCGTCGTGGGGCCTCGACCCCGTGCCATTCCTGTCGAATCAGTGGCTGATTCTCTTCTGCGCCATGCTCATCACTCTGTGGCAGGGACTGCCCTACTACATGATCCTGTACTTGTCGGCCCTCGCCAACGTCGACAAGTCGCTGTACGAGGCCGCTGAACTCGACGGCGCCGGGCCGATCCGTCGTTTCCTGACCGTCACCGTTCCGGGCGTCAAGGTCATGATGTTCCTCGTCGCCACGCTGACGACGATCGGCTGCCTGAAGATCTTTACCGAGGTCTACCTGCTGGGTGGCTCCGCCTCGCCCACGAAGACCCTCACGATGTATATCCGAGACCGAATCGTCGACCCGACCTTCGGGTCGCTGGGACAGGGCGATGCCGCGTCGGTGTGCCTATTCCTCATCACCTTCGGCTTCATCATCGCTTCGCAGAGCCTGCAGAGGAAGGCTGAAGACTCATGAGTACCGCAACTTCGAGCGCCGCGACCTTTGGTGAGCGCTTCGCCCAGTGGCGTAAGGAGCGCCGACTCGAGCGCCAGGGGCGCAACGTTGCCTCGCGTCAGATGCGCGGCGGCGCCCTCATCGCCCGCTACGCTCTCCTCGTCGTCGTCGCCCTCATCCTGGTCGGCCCCCTCGTGCTGCCCCTTATGGCGGCCTTCAAGGCCCCCGGCGAATCCGTCTTCGGTCAGGGTGCGACCATGCTGCCGCAGCACTGGTCGCTCGACTCCTTCTACGTCCTCTTCGAGCGCACCAACATTCTGCTGTCCATTAAGAACTCCGCGATTCTTGCGGCCCTGACTGTCACCTCGAACGTCATCCTGTCGTGCATTGGCGGCTACATGCTGTCGAGGCGCGGGTGGACCGGGCGTAACATCATGTACTTCGTGGTCCTGTCCGCCATGATCTTCCCCTTCGAGTCGATCATGCTCTCGCTGTTCAAGATGATGGTGCAGCTGGACCTGTACAACACGCTTCCCGGCGTGTGGATGGTCGCCATGATCGGCCCGTTCCAGATCCTCATGATGCGCGCCGCGTTCATGGGCATCCCTGACGAGATCGAGGATGCGGCCCTCATCGACGGCGCGGGCGAGCTGCGTCGCTTCTGGTCGATCTTCCTGCCCCAGGTGCGCGGCACGCTGACGGTCGTCGGCCTGACCTCCTTCATCGGGGCCTGGTCTGACTTCATCTTCCCGCTGCTCATGCTGCCCGACCCGAACAAGCAGACGCTGATGCTGACGCTGACGGCGATCCAGAACTCGCCCCAGGGCGTCACCTACCAGCTCGTGCTGGCGGGCGCCGTCGTGGCGATGATCCCTGTCGTGCTGGTCTTCGCCTTCAGTCAGAAGTTCTTCTTCCGCGGCATCGAAGACGGCGGTCTGAAGTTCTGATCCTCATCCCCGCGGGTGCCCCTCGCACCCGCGGGGATCTTCTCTACCTAAAAGGAGGTTCTTTCATAAAAAACTAACACGTGTTAGGTATTGTGGATTACCGGTCGTCTAACGGCCGATCCCAGCCACCACCCCCATACTGACGAAGGAGTTAAACTCATGGGGACTAGACCCATCATCGGTGCACTCGGAGCCCCGATTCTTGCGGCCACCATGCTTGGCCTCGCACCCGCCGCGGCCGTCGCCGCCACCGAAACCCCGTATCACCCGACCGTCCTGTGGGCGACCTCCGAAGAGAAGGTCGGCGAAAGCGCACCCAACGGCACGATCGCAGCCCTCGTCGACGACGACACGACCCGTACCGACGCGACCAAGACCTTCTGGACCACCAAGTGGAAGGGCGGCCTCGACGAATACCCGCACGCCCTCGCCGTCGAGAACCCCACGCCCGGCACCAAGGTCTGCGGCCTCGGCCTGACCCCGCGCCCCACCTACGATTCGACCCTGGGCAACGACCAGTTCCCCGGCGAATACCGCGTGTTTGCCTTCGATGAAGACCCGGGTAACCCGGCCGCCGAAGCCTCCTTCGCCGACTGGAAGACCAACGTCGCCGCGGGAAAGTGGGAAGGCGGCACCGAGGTCAAGCACGGAAGCGACCTCCAGTTCGGAAACAAGGAACAGTACGTCACCTTCCCGGCGACCACGAAGCGCGTCTTCGCTCTGACCGGCCTGCGCTCCCTCGCCCCCGGCAAGAAGGACATGGCCCTGTCCGACATCAAGCTCCTGCCCTGCGACGCCGAGGGTAACGCCATCACCTCCTACGGCAGCGACGACACCGGAAACAGCAACAATGTCGCGCGCCCCGTCGTACCCCACCCCGATGCCCCCGAGCAGGGATCGGGTGCGTCCGACCTCGTCGTTGACTTCGTCATCGATCAGCTGCCCTACGGCGAGCCCGGCAAGCCCGTGGACTTCGCCCCCGGCACGCACACCTACACGGCCACCGGCTACTACCACGCCAAGACCGTCTCGGCCCGCATCCGCGCGGTCGAAGGAGCCACCGTCACCATCAACGGTGCGACCCCCGACGCCGATGGTCGCGTCGCCAACCTCGACCTCACCACAGGCCTGAACGTCATCACCGCCACCGTGACTAAGGACGGCAAGGAAGCCACCTACGTCGTCAACATCACCAAGGTGGACACCGACTTCCGCGGTAACGTCATGGTGCCCGTGACGGCCGCCGCCAACGGCGGCACCGAGGCCGACAACGCGGCCCTGACCGACCTCGACCCGACAACGACGTGGACCTCCGATCCTCTCGTCCGTGCGAATGAGTGGTCGAGCAGCGTCACCGGCATCGAGCTGCACCTGGGCGAGGCCCGCTACGTGCACCGCGTCAACGGATGGGGCACCCCGACTCTGCCCGCCGGCGTCCAGGGCTGGCACGGCGGTAACTCCGTGGCCATCGCGGTCCAGGAGGCCGACGGCGGCGAGTGGAAGACCATCGTCACCCACGGCTCGCTCACGCGCGACGCGCGCGGCCTGTGGTACTGGGACTTCAACGCCTACCACCTCGCCAAGAACATCCGTATCTGGATGAACGACGAGACCGAGCCCCAGACCCCGCAGAATATCGCGACCGCGGTGACCTTCAACGACGTCGAGGTGTGGGGCCTGCCCGCCGGCAAGACCCCGGTCGCCCCGGCAGTCGACAACTCCATGTACGAGCGTTACTCCGGCTTCAACCCCGGTGACGGCAAGTGGGGCGTCAACCGCGCCCAGGCCCTCGCGCTGCAGTACGGAGTCATGATGCCCGCATGGGTTCCCTCCGAGGGCTACGGCCGCGGCGGCTTCGACGCCAACGAGCGCGACCTCACGGGCGGTGCATTCCCGATGTTCTACGACCTGCCCATGTTCAACACCGCCATGATGGAGTCCCTGGGTAAGGGCGCGCCGTGGGCCCTCGCCAAGGCCCCCACCGGCAAGAACAGCATGTGCAACGCGGGTGATCCCCACGACTTCATGAACGAGTACATGAAGCCCTACGCCTCCACGCTCGTCGACATCCAATACGGCGATGAGGGCGGATTCAACCGCGGCGAGTCGGAGTGCTTCAAGAACTGGTTCTCCTGGTCCAAGGAGAACATCCCCGGAGCCGTCGTCCACGCCAACTCCTGGGACGACCCCTCCTGGTACCGCGACGCGAACCTGAGCTACTACGTCGAGAACGCCAAGCCCGACCTGCTCAGCTGGGACAAGTACTACTGGGGCGCCAACGGCGGCCCGGCTCCGAGCCGAGTCGTCATGGACCTGCTCAACACCAACACTTGGAAGAAGCAGCGCGAATACGGCCTCAAGGGGCTCACCGGTGACGGCTCCAGCCCGATCCTGTACGGCCAGTACCTGGACTACAACTGGGACGCCAACGTGTCCGCCTCCGAGAAGTCGATCGTTCCCTCCCTGGGCCTGGCGACCGGCCAGAAGTGGTTCGGCCTGTTCCGCATGGAGTACAACGGCTACGACCGCTCCTCGATCATCGACCATGATGGCGCGCCGACGCGTTCGTTCTACGAGTTCTCCAACATCTTCGGCAACGTCACCTACATCGGTAACTACACGAAGGCCATGAACTCCACGTTCGTCGCCTACAAGCCCGGCCAGTACGCGGCTCGCGGCACCGCCCCCTCGCTGAGCGGTTACAAGTACGGTGACTTCGCCTCCGGTGACGAGGCCAAGGCCGCCAACGAGGCCGTCGGCCTGGTTGACATGTCGGTGGCCAACGTCGGCTCCGTCAACGACGGAATGCCCGGCGACGTCGTCGTCGGCTACTTCGAACAGCTGAAGGGCCTGGATAGCGCTAAGTCCGCCGAAATCTTCGGTGACTCCACGACGGCCCCCAAGGGCTTCATGGTCGTCAACGCCCTGACGGGCCAGACCCGCTACCCGTCCTACCTCCTCGACCCGCGCACCGACAATGGCTCGCTGGCCGAGACCGCTCAGGACATCACCCTGACCGTCAAGAAGCCGGCTGCGAACGCACACCTGATGCTCGTCAACCCGGCCGACAAGACGACGCAGGAAGTCGAACTCGGTGAGGGCGAGACCTCGCAGGTCGTGCTCCACGCTGTTGGTGGCGGCGACTCGCGCTTCCTGTACTGGGTGACGATCGAGAACCCGGCTCCGACTCCGGACCCGCAGCCGACGCCCGATCCGCAGCCCACTCCGGACCCGCAGCCCACCGTCGACCCCACCCCGGCGCCGCAGCCCACCGTGGACCCGACCCCGGCTCCGACCCCGGATCCCACGCCCCAGCCTCGCACCGGTCAGTGGAAGTCCGGCTACTTCGGCTGGTGGTACAGCTACTCTGACGGCACCTACGCCGCCAACGAAACCCTGGTCATCGACGGGCAGACCTACCGCTTCGACGCGAGCGGCTACCTGAAGATGGGCTGGGTTTACGACGGCGGACACTGGTACTTCCACGGCTCCAGCGGTGCCCAGCAGTACGGCTGGATCATGGACCGCGGCTCCTGGTACTACCTCGACCCCGCGACCGGTCAGATGGCGACCGGATGGACCCAGATCGACGGAACCTGGTTCTACCTGTCCTCCTCCGGCGCCATGCGTACCGGTTGGGTCAAGGACGGCGGCGCCTGGTACTACCTGTCGCCCTCCGGATCCATGGTTACCGGCTGGCAGCTCCTCGGCGGCACCTGGTACCACCTGGGCGCCAATGGTGCGATGACCACCGGCTGGTACCAGGAGGGCCCCGTCTGGTTCTACCTGCGCTCTAACGGCTCCATGGCCACCGGTTGGGAACTCATCGGTTGGTCCTGGTACCACTTCGCGCCCTCGGGTGCGTGGATCGGCTAACCGTTAGCTCCACATGAGACGAGGCCGTGGCCGGGTTTTCCGGCTGCGGCCTCGTTTGTGTGCGGGCGGGGTCAGTCCTTGCGGATCGACAGGGACTCGACGCGGTGGTCGGGGCCCTTCGTGAAGATGAGGGTCGCGCGCTCGCGGGTGGGGCGGATGTTCTCGCGTAGGTTCGGTAGGTTGATCGCGTTCCAGACGACGTGGGCGGTCGAGGCAGCCTCGTCGTCGGTGAGGGATGCGTAGGTCTTGAAGTAGGAGTCCTCGCGGGAGAACGCGGTCGCGCGCAGCTTGAGAAAACGATCGACGTACCACTGCTCGATGAGCTTTTCGTCGGCGTCGACGTAGATGGAAAAGTCGAAGTAGTCCGAGACGGCCACCGAGATGGATCCGGGTGCCGAGCGCGGCGGCTGGAGCACGTTGAGGCCCTCGACGATGAGGATGTCGGGGCGATCCACGTCGATATAGGTGTCGGGCACGATGTCGTAGGTGACGTGCGAGTACACCGGGGCTTGTGCGTGCGGGTTTCCGGCCTTCACCGAGGCGAGGAACGAGATGAGGGCCGATCGGTCGTAGGACTCGGGGAATCCCTTGCGGGCGATGAGGGAGCGTTCCTGCAGGATCCGGTTCGGGTAGAGGAAGCCGTCGGTGGTCACCAGGTCCACGCGCGGCGTGGAGTCCCAGCGGGAGAGCAGCAGCTGGAGCAGGCGCGCGACGGTCGACTTGCCGACTGCGACAGAGCCGGCGATGCCGATGACGAAGGGGGTCGAGTGGCCCTCGGGCTCGCCGAGGAAGGCGTGGCGCTCGGCGGCTGTGCGTCGTCGCCCGTCGATGTAGAGCTGCAGCAGCGCGCTCAGGGGCCGGTAAATCGTGTCGACCTCGGTCATGTCGATGGGGTCGCCGAGCGAGGCGATGCGGTCGATGTCCTCCTGCGTGAGGGGCAGGGGAGTGCGATCGGCGAGGCGGTCCCACTCGTGGCGGTCGAAGCGCGCGTAGGGGTTGGGGGCGTTGCGCGCGGCGGCCGCGTCCTGCTCGTCAGGCGAGACGGTCGGCGAGGCCGGGGATGGGATGGGCGAGGGGCTCTCGGTGATGCTCACGATCCCATTGTGCCCCACTTGATTGTGGTCGTGCGCACTTGTTCGCCGCGTGAAGCGACACACGTTACTGACCGATAGGGGGGTTGGTGTGTTGGAATGGGTGCTATGTGCGGAATTGTTGGACATATTGCATGCGAGGCGTCCCAGCGTAGTCGCGAGGTTGTCCTCGGTGGCCTGGCGCGCCTCGAATATCGCGGGTACGACTCGGCGGGTATCGCCCTGGCGTCCCCGGGGCACCTGGACGTGCGCCGCGCTGTCGGCAAGCTCGTCAACCTCGTCGAAGAAGTTGACGTGGACGCCCCCGCCGATGCCATTGCCGGCATCGGACACACCCGCTGGGCGACCCACGGACGCCCCACGGTCGCGAACGCCCACCCCCATACCAGCCCGGACGGGCGCTTCGCCCTCGTCCACAACGGCATCATCGAAAACGCGGACGCCCTGCGCGCCGCCCTCATCGCCGACGGCGAGACCTTCGCCTCCGAGACCGACACCGAGGTGGTCGTCCATCTGCTGGCCCGCGCCTACGACCAGGCCGAGGCGGCCTCGTACCAGGGGGCGGTCGCCGGACTGACTGGAGCGGACGAGGAGGTGGCGCGCCGACTGGTCGTCGCCATGCGCGCCGTCACCGCCCAGCTCCACGGCACCTTCACGTTGCTGGTGGTGAGTACCGAGTCTCCGAACGTCATCGTCGCTGCCCGCCGTTCCTCCCCGCTGGTCATCGGCCTGGGCGAGGGTGAGAACTTCCTCGGCTCCGACGTCCTGGCCTTCGTCGAACACACGAACCGCGCGCTTGAGGTCGGCCAGGACGAGGTCGTGGTCGTCTCCGCGACCGGCGTGACCGTCATCGACCCCAGCGGCAACCCCGTCGAGCGCGAGGCCTACGAGGTCGACTTCTCCTCCGATCGCGCCACCAAGAACGGGTGGCCGACCTTCATGGAGAAGGAAATCCACGAGCAGCCCGATGCGGTGGGGGCCACCCTGGCCGATCGCATCGACTCTCACGGACACCTGGCCCTGGACGAGGTGCGTATCCCCGAGCATGTCCTGCGCTCCGTCGACAAGGTCATCATGATCGGCTGCGGCACCGCCTCCTACGCCGGACAGGTTGCGCGCTACGCGATCGAGCACTGGTGCCGCATCCCCTGCGAGGTTGAGCTCTCCAGCGAGTTCCGCTACCGAGACCCGGTGGTGGGCGAAAAGACGCTGGTCGTCGCTATCTCCCAGAGCGGCGAGACCATGGACACCATCCAGGCGATCCGCCACGCCCGCGAGCAGGGCGCGAAGGTCGTCGCGATCGTCAACACGCCCGGATCGACCATCTCGCGCGAGTCCGACGCCGTGATCCTTACGCACGCGGGCCCCGAGATCGCGGTCGCCTCGACCAAGGCGTTCACCGCGCAGGTTACCGCCTGCTACATCCTGGGCCTGTACTTGGCGCAGGTGCGTGGCAACAAGTACGCCGACGAGATCGCCGACTACATGGAGAAGCTCGCGCGCGTCCCCGAGGCGATCACGCGCGTCCTCGAGAACGGCGAGACAGTCCGCCAGTTCGCTCGCACGATGCAGGACGCCACCTCGGTCATCTACCTGGGGCGTCACGTCGGGTTCCCGGTCGCCCTCGAGGGGGCGCTCAAGCTCAAGGAAATCTGCTACATCCACGCCGAGGGCTTCGCCGCAGGCGAGCTCAAGCACGGCCCGATCGCGCTCGTGGACGAGGGCCAGCCGGTCATCGTCATCGTGCCGACCCCGCGCCGCCCCGAGCTGCACGGCAAGGTCCTGGCCAACATCGCCGAGGTCCGCGCCCGCGGCGCCCGCACGATCATCATCGCGGAGGAGGGGGACTCCTCCGTCGACGAGTTCGCCGAGGTCGTCTTCCGCGTACCCGCCGTGCCGACCCTGTACGCGCCGCTCCTGACCGTCGTGCCGCTGCAGATCTTCGCCTGCGAGCTCGCCGCCGTGAAGGGCCTCGACGTTGACCAGCCGCGCAACCTCGCCAAGTCCGTGACGGTGGAGTGATCCACCCGCGCGGGGCCGGTGCCTCGTGAGCGTTAACGGGCCTCGTTCCTCATCTGGGACGAGGCCCGTGCTGCGTTTGCGACGCGGCGTCAATAGAGGCGTCGGATAGAAACCTATCCAGGTGTACTACGTCATCGAATGCGTCTCAAAGCGTGAATGCGTTCACGAAAACGCTGTGAAACACTAGCCAAAACGGCGATCAAGCGTGCGAGGGCGGGGGAGGGGGCGACTAGCGTGGAAAGGGCGGTGCCGCGTGCGCCGCACCCAACAATGCAAGTCAGCCCCGGCCTCGTGAAACGACGGCCGCGACCACCCCAGGAGGTGCGCACATGACCCTGTCCACGATCCTTATCGGAATCCTGCCCTCTGTCTTCTTCGGCGTCGCCACGACGCTGATGGGAAAGACCGGCGGATCAGACCGCCAGCGAGTCATGGGCGCCGTCCTCGGCGGCCTGCTCATGGCCGTCGTCGCGACCCCGTTCCTGCACCCCGCCTGGACGCCGCTGAACCTGGGCGTATCCTTCCTGACCGGTCTGCTCCTCGGCGTCGGCGTGTGCGATCAGCTGCGCTCCTACTCGGTCCTGGGCATGAGCCGCACGATGCCCCTGTCCACCGGCGGCCAGCTGGTGCTCATGTCGCTCGCGGGCATCGCGATCTTCGGCGAGTGGCTCCACGGCGGCGCACTGCCCTACGGCATCGCGGCCATCGCCGTCCTCATCGTCGGCATCTGGTTCCTGTCGCGCTCCGAATCCGGATCCGACGCGGCCTCCCTCGACTGGAAGCGCGGTGCCTTCCTGCTGACCACCTCGACGCTGGGCCTCGTGGCGTTCCCCCTCATCATTAAGTGGTTTGGTATCCAGCCCGCAGAGTTCCTCCTGCCCCAGGCGGTCGGCTACACCGTGTACTGCGCGATCTTCTTCGCGATCCAGGGCCGCGGCGGAGTGGCCCCCGAGGACTCGCTGCGCCACCGCCGCATGCTCCCCTCGACCTTCAACGGCGTCCTGTGGGGCACCGCCATCCTGCTGCTCCAGCTCAACTCCAATAAGCTGGGCGCGGGCACGGGCTTTACCCTCTCCCAGCTGGGAATCCTCATCTCCACGCCGCTGGGCATCCTGTGGCTCCACGAGACGCGCTCGCGCAAGGAACTGCGCTGGACCATCATCGGCGTCGCCCTCGTCATCGTGGGCGCGGTCCTCGCGGGGGTCGCGAAGACCCTCGACGTCGCCTGAGCGGCGCGGCGACAGTCTGATAATCACGGCGGCGGGTCGGAGGCCTCGCCGCCGTGTTTGTTAGCATCTTCCCCCTCACCCGCTGCCCTGCGAGGACCGGCACGTGTGGGAGAATTGCCCCATGTTGATTCTGGACGGTCGCGCCCTGTCTTTCGCCGAAGCCCGAGACATTGAACGTCAGCACGTTGAATCCGCCGCGGCGGACGGCGACCCCGACCGCTACATGCGCCAGGTCGCCGAGAAGGTCGCCGATCGTGTCCGCTACCTGTCCGATCCGCTTGCGTGGCTGTGGAATATACCGGAGGCGGCCGCCATTTCCAGGCTGCGAGACGATATTGGTCTTGACGAGGCAGCTGCGCGCATCGAAGACTTGGACACCTGCGTGGTCGCTTTCGTTGGCGGAGGCGACAACGGCGGCGATGCCCTGTACGCGTGCGCGCTGCTGGCGGAGCAGGGGATGGTTGTCACAGCATTTCTGCTCAAGCCCACGTGTCATGCACGCGGCCTGGCTGCGGCTCGAGAAGCGGGAGTTGGCATCGTGGAACTGGGCGGTCGCTCCCTGCGCTCCATCGAAGGAACACCCGAGTGGGGCACTATCTGCGGTGCACGCCTGTGGATCGACGGAATCGTGGGCATCGGTTCACGCGGTCCCCTCACCGGTGAGCTCGCGGATACGGTGACGTGCCTGAACGACGCAATGCGCGCGCACCCGAAGAAAGTGATTGCCATCGATGTACCGTCGGGCCTCACCGATGACGACGGCGCGGTCCGCGGTCCGATTCTGCGGGCCACGCACACCCTCGCGGTTGGCACCTACAAGCGCGCACAGATCCTGCCGCCCGCCGTCGAATACTCCGGCGAGGTGAGGCTGATGCGAATGTATTGGAGCGAGGTGGCCACCAGCACGCGTCCCGACGCTGACGGAACGATCGGCGCGGGCGACATCTACTACTACGACGATGAATATCGCGCCCACTCCGCCGTGCCGGTTCCCGCATTCTCGGACGACAAGTACGCGCGCGGCGTTGTTGGCCTCGTCGCTGGCTCCGACACCTATCCGGGCGCGGGTATTCTCGCCACGCGCGGGGCCCTCGCTGCAGGCGTGGGTATGGCTCGCCTCAACTCGACCAGGCGCGTCCAGGATCTCGTGCTGGCCACCGAGCCGGGCGTCGTCATGGTCGGGGGACGCATTCAGGCGGCGCTCATCGGGCCCGGCCTGGACGAGGAACGCCGCGAGGACGCGCTCGAACTCGCTCAGTTCTGCGGACAGTCCGGCATGCCGCTCGTCATCGACGCGTGGGCGCTTGACCTCGTCCCCGAGCTTCTCGGCTCGCTCACCCCCGATGCCACCGTGCTCACCCCGCACTACGGCGAGGCAGCGCGCCTGCTGAGCGCGCTCGGAACGCCGATCGCGAAGCGCGAGGTCGCGGCCTCCCCCCTGCGCTACGCTCGCGCCCTCCACGAGGCCACGGGCTGCCACGTCGTCCTCAAGGGCCCCGTGACGATCGTCTATTCGTTCGAATACGTCGCCGTCGACGCGGAGGAAAACTCCGTTACCAGCCTCGACGGAACCGGCAGCGGCGCGGACACGCGCCCCGAGCTTACGCGCGTCTACGAACCCACGGTCAGCGCGACAAGCACGTCCTGGGCCGGCATCGCAGGAAACGGTGACGTCCTGGCAGGTTTCATCGCGGGAATTCTGGCGCGCGCCAGTGCGCGAGAAAGCGCTGGCTCTCGCTCGCAGTGCGTGACCTCGGCGCGCTTATCGGCAGCCGTGTGTCTGCACGCCCGCGCGGCCGACAGCGCCGCGAATCGACACAACGGCGGCGCCCCCATTCAGGCCAGCGACATTGCGGCCGCGATTCCCTCCGTCCTGGCCGACCGCAGGCCGTAACACGTCAGACGCCGCTGGCTCTCGTGGCGCTGCGCGGTCTGACTCGCGTGAGATACTAGGGGAGTGACTGTCACAGACATTCAAAGCGAGGGACGGGGATACCCGTCGCAGGCAGCCGTCGACCTGGCCGCCATCAAGCACAACCTGAGTGTCCTGCGGGCCGCAGCCCCGGACGCGCTCCAGCTCGCCACCGTCAAGGCGAACGCCTACGGGCACGGGCTCGTCCCTGTCGCGCTCGCGGCCCTGGACGGTGGCGCGGACTGGTTGGGCGTCGCCCAGCTGGCCGAGGCATTCGCGCTGCGCCGAGGCCTCGACGAGGCCGGGGTCGCCCGCGCCGACGCGCCCATCCTCGCGTGGATTTCCACCTCCTCCTCCGACTTCGCCGCCGCGATCGAGGCCGACATCGACCTGTCTGTGTCGTGGACGTGGGTCCTCGCCGACATCTGTGCCGCCGCCCGAGCGGTGGGCCGCCCCGCCCGCGTCCACGTCAAGATCGATACCGGCATGTCCCGCGCCGGCTCCACCCTCGCCGACCTGCCCGCCCTGGCCTCGGCCCTGCGCATGGCCGCGGACGACGGCCTCGTCGACATTGTGGGCGCGTGGAGCCACATGTCCCGCGCCGACGACCCCAGCGATGAGGGAAACGCCTCGACCGCGAGCCACGTGCGGATTTTCGAGGAGGGCCTGGCGATCCTCGCCGACGCCGGCATTACGCCGCGCATCCGTCACCTGTCCGCCACCTCGGGCATCCTGTGGCATCCCGAGGCCCACTACGACATGGTCCGCGCCGGCATTGGCCTGTACGGCCTCAGCCCCGACCCTGCGGTCGCGACCGCCGACGAACTTGGCCTCATCCCCGCCCTCGAGCTGAGCGCGCCCCTCACCTCCGTCAAGGTCATCGAGGAGGGGACCCCTGCCTCGTACGGGGGAACCTGGGTCGCGCCCACGCGCCGCTGGATCGGCCTCGTGCCCCTCGGCTACGGCGACGGCATCTTCCGCGCGGCCTCCAATAAGGCCCGCGTCGTCGTTCGCACCGAGGCCGGCCTCCTCAATGCGCCGCTCGTCGGACGCGTGTGCATGGACCAATTCATAGTCGACCTCGGTCCCGCCGAGGGGGAACCCGGAACACCGACCGCGCGCAGCGGGAATGCGCCCGCGGCCGTGGGCGACACCGCCGTCTTGTTTGGCACGGGCGCGCTCGGCGAACCCCTGGCCGACGAGTGGGCCGACGCTGCATCTACCATCAACTACGAGATCGTCACCAACCTCGGGGCCCACATTCCGCGCGCCTACCGGGACGACACAGCGCACACGCAGGAGAAGAACACGCATGAGTGACACAATCACCGCCACGTTCCAGGTGTCAACGAGCGACGCAGACCAGACGCGCGCGTTCGGCGAAGACCTCGGTCGCATCCTCGCGGCCGGAGACCTCCTCATGCTCTCCGGGGGCCTCGGCGCGGGCAAGACCACCCTCACCCAGGGCATCGGCGTCGGCATGGGCGTGCGCGGCCGCGTCGCCTCCCCGACGTTCATCGTCGCTCGCGTCCACCCCTCTCTGAGCGGTGGCCCCGACCTCATCCACGCGGACGCCTACCGCATCACCGACCTGAACGACCTCGAGACCCTCGACCTCGACTCCTCCCTCGACGAGGCCGTGACCGTCGTCGAGTGGGGCGAAGGCAAAACCGAGGCCATGAGTGACGAACGCCTCTCCATCGAGGTGCGCCGAGCCTCGGGCGGCGAGGCCGCCCACGACGGGGATGTGATCGACCTGGAGAACATGGACGACGGCACGCGCGTCATCATTCTGCACGCCCACGGGCACCGCTGGGACGGCGTCCTCGATGGCATCGTCGCCGCCCACGGCGGAACCCGCATCGACGAGGCTGGCACCGACGAGTAGGATCACACCGTGCGAGAGATAGCCCTAGACACCCAAGCGGCCACCACCGTCGCCATCATCGACGACGGCCGCGTTCTCGGCCGCGCCCAGAACGACTCTGGACGCCACCACGCCGAATCCATCACCCCGCTCGTGCGCGAGGCGCTCGCGGCAGCAGGACTGCCCGAGCAGCTCGCCGACGCCGGCATTGATCGCGTCCTCGTGGGCACAGGCCCCGCCCCCTTCACCGGACTGCGTGCAGGCCTCGTCTCCGCCCGCGTCCTCGCCTCGGTCGCCGGCGTGCCCGCCTACGGCGTGTCAGCCCTGGACGTGATCGCCCGTCAGGGCCTTGACCTGCTTGCCCCCGACACCCGTGTCTACGCGATCGCCGACGCGCGCCGCCGCGAACTCTACTGGGGCTCGTACGTGGCCGCCGGACCCGACGACGTCACCCTTGAAGGGCGTCTCGAGGTGGGGGATGTCAGCGCGCTCCTGGGCGCCATGCGGACCGCCCCCGGCCTCGTTGTCGCGGGAGCACCGATCCCGGCGCACAGCGCCGACGCGCTCGCCCGCGCGGACCTCGGACCCCAGGTGAGCCTCGACCCCGCCGTCATGAGCCGTATCGTCGCCACGCGTATGTCACGCGGCGAGGAGGACCGTCTGCACACCGACCCCCTGTACCTGCGCCGCCCCGACATCCAGGGCCAGCCCACCGCGCGCCTGTGAACGCCGCGCTGCGCGTCACGGGACCGGACGACCTCGAACTCTTCGCTGCCCTCGAGGCCGAGGTGTTCGCCGAGGACCCCTGGACCCCCTACATGATCGCCGAGGAGCTCTCTTCTCCGGCCTCGCGCTATTGGATCGCCACTGATGAGTCCGGCGACGTCGTCGGATACGGAGGTGTCAAGGTCGGCGGAGATCAGGCCGACGTCATGACGATCGGCGTGCGCCCCCACGCGCGCGGACAAGGCATCGGAGCGACGATCCTCGACGAGCTCATCGCCTGGTCGCGCGAGGCCGGAGCGTGCGAGATCTTCCTCGACGTGCGCCCCTCCAACGAGGGTGCCATCGGCCTGTACGAATCCCGAGGCTTCGTTGAAATCGGTCGCCGACCGCGCTACTTCCGTAACCCCGTCGAAGAGGCCGTCGAGATGAGGGCGCCTCTGACCTGACGCGATGCGACGACCGCCACTAAATAGGTATCGTCGGTGTATCAAAATTCGTGTCTTGCGACCCCTGTTTTCGGGGTCGATGGTCCTAGGTGTTTTCCTTGCGGCACCGGTGCAAGCCGCCTGACATAACCGCGGAAAATCGCCGAAAATGACACCGTGTCGAGATCCTTCACGGTCGGCCTCGTGCCATGGTCCTACGAAGCGGATGAAAAGCCTCGATATGCTCATGCCATGGCCACTCAAAATGTCGCAACGAAGAAGCGCCGCGCGTGGACCACCAGCGTCTTTATTAAGCAGCTGATGGCCGTCTCGGGCTTCGTTTTCGTTTTCTTCTTGCTGTTCCACTCCTACGGCAACCTCAAGATGTTCCTGGGCGCGGAGGTCTACAACGACTACGCGCACTGGCTGCATGAAGAGGCTTTTGTGCCGATCTTCCCGCACGGCGGATTCATCTGGGTCTTCCGCGCCGCCATGGTGCTGATGCTCGTCATCCACCTGTGGGCCGCCGCCTACACCTGGAAGCGTTCGCGTCGCGCTCGCTCCACCCGCTACGTCGTCAAGAAGTCCGTCTCGGACTCCTACGCGGCTCGCACCATGCGTATGAGCGGTGTCCTCATCCTGCTGATCCTGATCTTCCACATCGCTCACTTCACCACCGTGAGCCTGCCCGCGAAGGTCGCGAACTTCGGCGCTGACGTCACCACGCCCTACGCCCGCATGATCGCTTCCTTCCAGTCGCCGGTCCTGGTGATCCTCTACGCCGTGTTCGTCGGCTGCGCCTGCATCCACGTCTCCCACGGCTTCTGGTCCATGTTCCAGTCGCTCGGTTGGGTGCGTTCCGCGACCCGTAAGCCGCTGGTTCTCCTCTCGGGCCTGGTCGGTCTGGTCATCTTCGTGATGTTCATGGCCCCGCCCGTCGCCATCGTCACCGGCTTGATCCACTGAGGAAGGGCACGCAATCATGACCGATACACTCATCCACGGCCTCTACCGTGAAGGCGAGAAGATCGCCGACGCGAAGGCCCCCCACGACGTCCCGATCGCGCAGCGCTGGGAACAGCGTAAGTTCACTGCCGCGCTGGTTAACCCCGCCAACCGCCGCAAGCTGCGCGTCATCATCGTCGGCTCCGGCCTCGCTGGCGGCGCTGCCGCCGCCTCGCTCGGCGAAATGGGCTACAACATTGACGTGTTCTTCTACCAGGACTCCGCCCGCCGTGCGCACTCCATCGCCGCGCAGGGTGGTATCAACGCCGCGAAGAACTACCGCAACGACAACGACTCCGTCTACCGTCTCTTCTACGACACGGTCAAGGGCGGCGACTACCGCGCTCGTGAGGACAACGTCTACCGCCTCGCCGAGGTCAGCGCCAACATCATCGACCAGTGCGTCGCGCAGGGTGTCCCCTTCGCCCGCGAGTACGGCGGCCTCCTCGACAACCGCTCCTTCGGTGGCGTGCAGGTGTCCCGTACGTTCTACGCACGTGGCCAGACGGGTCAGCAGCTGCTGATCGGCGCCTACCAGGCGCTCGAGCGCCAGGTCGCGGCCGGCACCGTCACCGAGCACTCGCGTCACGAGATGGTTGAGCTCATCGTCGATGAGGGCAAGGCTCGCGGCATTGTCGCCCGCGACATGTCCACCGGCAAGCTCGAGACCTTCATCGCCGATGCCGTCGTTCTGGCGACCGGCGGCTACGGCAACGTGTTCTTCCTGTCCACCAACGCGATGGGCTGCAACGCGACCGCCATCTGGCGTGCGTACCGCAAGGGCGCGTACTTCGGCAACCCCTGCTTCACGCAGATCCACCCCACGTGCATTCCCCAGCACGGCGACCAGCAGTCGAAGCTGACCCTCATGTCGGAGTCGCTGCGTAACGACGGCCGCATCTGGGTTCCCAAGCGCGCCGAGGACTGCGAGAAGGATCCGCGCGATATCCCCGAAGAGGATCGCGACTACTACCTGGAGCGCATCTACCCCTCCTTCGGTAACCTCGTGCCCCGCGACATCGCGTCGCGTCAGGCCAAGAACATGTGTGACGAGGGCCGTGGCGTCGGCCCGAAGATCGACGGTGTCGCCCGCGGCGTCTACCTCGACTTCTCCGACGCGATCAACCGTATGGGCCTGGCCGCCGTGTCCGCCAAGTACGGCAACCTCTTCGACATGTACGAGCGCATCACGGGCGACAACCCCTACGAGGTGCCGATGCGCATCTACCCGGCCGTCCACTACACCATGGGTGGCCTGTGGGTTGACTACGACCTCGAGTCGAACCTGCCCGGTCTGTACGTGGCCGGCGAGGCGAACTTCTCCGATCACGGCGCGAACCGCCTGGGTGCCTCGGCGCTCATGCAGGGCCTGTCGGACGGCTACTTCGTCCTGCCCAACACGATCAACGACTACCTGGCGCACTGCTTCCACCTGCCCAAGCTGGACGAGAACTCGCCTTCGGTGAAGGAAGCCCTCGAGTCGGCTCAGGGCCGTATCGACACCCTCATGTCGATCAACGGCACCCGCTCCGTGGATTCGTTCCACAAGGAGCTGGGCAAGATCATGTGGGAGTACTGCGGCATGGAGCGTACCGAGGAAGGCCTGAAGAAGGCCATCGGTATGATCCGCGAGCTGCGTGTCGACTACTGGAAGAACGTTCGCGTTCCCGGCAAGTCGATTGGCGAACTCAACCAGTCCCTCGAGAAGGCCGGCCGCGTCGCCGACTTCATGGAGCTGGGCGAGCTCATGTGCATCGACGCGCTGCACCGCGAAGAGTCGTGTGGCGGCCACTTCCGCGCGGAGTCCCAGACTCCCGAGGGTGAGGCCCTGCGTCACGACGACAAGTTCCTGTACGTGGCGGCTTGGGAATACGCTGGCGAAGGCGAGCCCCCGATCCTCCACAAGGAAGACCTGATTTACAACGACATCGAGCTGAAGCAGCGGAGCTACAAGTGAACCTGACACTGAGGATCTGGCGCCAAAACGGTCCCGAAGACAAGGGCGCAATTCATGAATACCAGGTGAAGGGAATCTCGGAAGAGTCCTCGTTCCTGGAGATGCTCGACGTCCTGAACGAAGAGCTCTTCGCACGTGGTGAGGAACCCGTCGCCTTCGACTCCGACTGCCGCGAGGGCATCTGCGGTCAGTGTGGCATCGTCATCAACGGTATCGCTCACGGCCCGGAGGTCACCACGACCTGCCAGCTGCACATGCGATCCTTCAACGATGGCGACGTCATCACGATCGAGCCGTGGCGTGCGTCGGGCTTCCCGATCATCAAGGACCTCGTGGTCAACCGCAGCGCCCTGGATCGCATCATCCAGGCCGGCGGCTACATCTCCGTGAACACGGGTGCAGCCCCCGACGCGCACGCGACCCCGGTCCCGAAGCAGGACGCGGATCGCGCGTTCGAGGCCGCCGCGTGCATCGGCTGTGGTGCGTGCGTGGCTGCCTGCCCGAACGCCTCCGCGATGCTCTTCACCTCGGCGAAGGTCACGCACCTCGGCCTGCTCCCGCAGGGCAAGCCCGAGAACTACAAGCGCGTCGTTAACATGCTCAACCAGATGGATGAGGAGGGCTTCGGCTCCTGCTCGAACATTGGCGAGTGTGCTGCGGTCTGCCCCAAGCAGATCCCGCTCGACGTGATCGCAAACCTCAACCGCCAGCTCGGCAAGGCTGCCTTCAAGGGCGTCTGATTCGGCTGGAGTGGCCTCGCGGAGGGCCCGGCGCGCACGCGCCGGGCCCTCCCGCGTTTGCGTGGCGCAGATGTGGTGACTCGGCGATCTGTCGCGGTGCAATGACGCGGCGATACAGGAGCAGTACCCGAACACAAAATGCGCATGACGGACCGGCGTGCGGCGTATCATGGAAGCATCATCGGCTCAGAGAGGAGCACGCCATGCAATTTGATGAAACCGGTCCGAACACGCATACGCGTCGCTACTGGGTGAGCGCGACCGTCGGCATCACGGCGATGATCGCCTTCGCGATTCTGTCGATCCTCCTGCTTCTGGGCATGCTCTTTGGCTCTCCCCAGATCAAGCCGATCGCCGATTCGCTGTTCCCCTGGAGCCTTGTGGTCTTCGCGGTTGCGGGCGTCTCGATGTTCATCGCGAACGCGCGTACGCGCGATTAGATCGACGCCGATTCCGTACGCGCCGGACCCGCTCGCCACGCGCGTGCGGCGGCACCCGCGTGCGCGGATTAAACTGGGGGCGTGAGTGAACCCCTGGTCCTTGGTATTGAGTCAACCTGCGACGAGACCGGCGTCGGCCTCGTGCGCGGCACGCAGCTGCTGGTCGACCGCACGGCCACGTCGATGGATGAGTACGCCCGCTACGGCGGCATCATCCCTGAGATCGCGTCGCGTGCGCACCTGGAGTCCTTCCTGCCCACGCTGGATGCTGCTCTCGACGAGGCCGGAGTCACCCTGGCGGACGTGGACGCGATTGCGGTTGCGGCCGGACCGGGGCTCGTTGGTTCGCTGACAGTCGGTATCTGTGCGGCGAAGGCACTGGCCTCGTCGCTGGGCAAGCCCCTGTATGGCGTCAACCACGTGATCGGCCACCTGGCCGTCGATAAGCTCGCCGACGGGCCGCTGCCCGAGCACTTTATCGGACTCGTCGTCTCTGGCGGCCACTCTAATATCCTTGAAATCCGCAATATCGCGACGGACGTCGTCGAGCTGGGCGGAACCTTGGACGATGCCGCGGGCGAGGCCTTCGACAAGGTCGGGCGCCTCCTCGACCTGCCCTACCCGGGCGGCCCGCACGTGGACCGTCTGTCTCAGCAGGGGGAGCGTGAGGCGATCCGTTTCCCGCGCGGACTGGCTGCCGGCAAGGACAAGGAGCGTCACAAGTACGACTTCTCTTTCTCGGGTCTGAAGACCGCCGTCGCCCGCTACATCGAGGGCGCGACTGCGCGCGGCGAGGTCGTCAGCAAGGAAAACGTGTGCGCTGCGTTCTCCGAGGCCGTCAACGATTCCCTCACTGCGAAGGCTGTGCGTGCCGCGCTGGACACCGGTTGCGACACGATTGTCGTGGGCGGTGGATTCTCTGCGAACTCCCGACTGCGTGCTCTGCTGGCACAGCGAGCCGAGGCGGCCGGCGTGCAGGTTCGTATGCCCCCTCTGCGCTTCTGCACGGACAACGGCGCTCAGATCGCGGCGATCGGCTCCGAGCTGGTCGCGGCGGGTCTGCCGCCGTCGGACTGGGACTTCTCCCCAGATTCGGGCATGGAGCTGACGACGACGTACCTGGCACCGCGGGCCTGAGAGCGGCCTGCGGGCCTAGCGCAGGCCGTCCATGAAGCTCTGCGCGATCGAGCTCCACGAGGTGTAGAAGCCGCCCACCATGTTGGCGGCGATGCCGACGAGGAGCGCGGCGCTGACCGCGGCCGCCCCGAGGGACGTCAGACGCGCAAGGTATCCGAGTGCCCGGAGCGCGGGACGCGGCACAGAGGCGAAGAGACCCGGGTGCTGCGCGCGGTGACGCGCCCGGTGTCGGCTGTCGGCCTGATCGCCCTCGTCCTCGTCCTCATGGCGGCGCAGCTGCCAGCGTGGCGCGACAAGCCACGTGAGAATGAGCGAGACGAGTACGCCGGCAATCAGGAGGCCAAGCGTCAGGTACCCGTTCGGAGCGGTCGGCCGCACCTCGTGGGTCACGGTCGTCACCGGCTCGATGGACGCGCTGGCTTCGGAGGACTGTGCGGTCGCCGCCGTTGAAGGGGCACCGACGGCTCTCGACACCCGGTCGGAGGAACCCCACCACGCCAGCATCGTCGGAATGTGTTCGCGCCACAGCGGGCCCGCGTGCCCACCCGTCGGGGGAACGTCCGTGGTGACGCTGTCGGGTTCCTTGACGGCTGACGCCATCTTGAGAGCGGTGTAGGCACCGCCAACGGCGTCGTCGCCGGCGGCCATCGCGTAGATGCGCATCCCGTCAGGCGTGCGGTTCGCCAGCATGACCGACAGCGTGTTGTCGGTCAGGTACTGCTCGCCCTGGTTGGTCATCTGCCCCTCGATCTGCGTGTCATAACCGGACAGAGAGGCGGCGGCCCCGTAGGTCTCGGGCGTGCGCAGCGCCGTCCAGACCGCGCAGTAGGCACCCGCGGAGAAGCCCCCGATCATCCAGGCGTCGCGATTGGACGTCGTATTGGGGAAGTTGTGCCGAATCATCTCGGGGACGTCGTGGGACACCCACGTGTAGATGGCGGGGCGCCCCTCGATGTCGGCGCAGTCGTGGGCCTCCTCGTCGACGCTGAGGGAGGGGCCGACGATGATTGTCGGCGGGATGATCCCCTCGTCGATGGCATTGTTGAGCGCTTCCTGAACCTGTGCGCCCTGCATCGTGCCGTCGGCCTCGCCCGGGTAGCCATGGAGAAGCTCGATGACCGCGTAGGTCTTGCCGTCGGTGGGGGAGTAGTCGCGTGGGGTGATGACGAAGACGGGCAGGGTGATCCCGCTGGAGGGGCCGGTCCAGGTGGTCTCGAGCATGCCGTCCTCGGTCTTTGTGAAGGTCGCGTCGAGTGCGGACGCGGCGGCAGACTGCGCCTCGACGTCGGCCTCGCCGCCGGATTGGGCGGTCGTCCCAAAGACGGTTGAGAACACGAGTTTTGTCAGGTCCCCGCTGGTTTTCACGAGGCCGAGCGAGCGATTGAAGACGAGGGCCCCCGCGGACGCGATCAGGATCGTAGGCACGAGGAGGATGACCGTGCGCCCCAGCCACCGCCTCGTGCGTCCCGGGCAGCGCGACGGGGCCGAACGTGCAAGCGCAGACGCCCCAGCCAACAGGGATGCAATCGCTAGGACGACGACTACCGCGAGGGTTTTGATTGAGGTGAGGGGGATGCTTCCCAGGGCGCTCATCGGCTCTCCTTTCCGCTCCCATTGGACGAGGCCGTGGCCCCAGTCGCGTCCGCATCGGAGGTATTCCGCTTGGAGGCCGCTCGCGTCGAGCGCAGGTCACCGACCCCCTTCGCGGCGAGCTTGGCGAGGCCCCCGGCGACCGAGGCGACGAGCGTGAGGGTCTGCGCGGGAGACACGTGGGGCACGTAGGCGTGCGAGATGGCTAGCCCCACCGTTGCGAGGGAGGCTGGATCCGGCACCGCCAGGTACAGGGACTGCGTGCGGGGCTTGAACTTGCGCTTGAACGCATGCAGCGAGGTGAATCCGTAGAGCGGCTCCATGATGGCGGCCAGCGCGTCGGTGAGGGGGCCAAAGGCCGAGGTGTCATCGGCCGAGCGCGACAGGGGAGCGCCCGACAGAGACAGGATCTCCAGACCCTCTTCCTGAGCCGCCAGGGCGGCCTTGCCGATGAGGAACTCGATGGCGGGACGCCACCCGGTCGTGCGCCGGCGCATGACGTCCAGGGTCAGGCCGACGACTGCTCCGTCGCGGTAGATGGGCAGCCACGAGGTGACGGCGTGGATCGTCGACTCCTCGTCGATGGCGACCAGGATGCGCGTCTCGGGGACCGCGAGCTCAGGCACGCCGCCGAGCGTAAAGCTCATCTCGGGCAGGGGCTTGTCATCGCTCCACGTATTGGAGATGACGGTGATCTGATCGCGCCAACCCGCCGGGCACTTCTCCCAGGTGGTCCACACGGCCTCGACGCCCTCGCGGGACGCGTGGTTCATGGCGGTGCGCACGTCCTGGTAGGCCTTGCCCTTAAACGCGAGGCCGGGCAGGTCAAGCAGGGACTCCTCGGCGACCTGCATGATTGTCCACCCATCCTCGCGCGCGGCCTGCGCGAGCTCCTCGTGGACCGAGTAGAGCGCGGGGGTCAGGCCCGAGGCGGACGCGAAGGACGAGAACTGCGCGATCGCCTCGGAGGCCTTGCCCGGCTCGTACGCCAGGTCGGTGACCGTCAGCGCGACTCCGCCCGATCCGCGGTAGGCGACCCCGGCCTCGCCGGTAGGGGAGACCCACACCTGGTTGCCCTCCCAGGTCTGCATCCACCCAAGGGTGCCCGCGCCGTGGGCGCGCAAGAGCGGCGTGAGGCTCTCGAGCGGTGAGGACAGCGGGATACGAGGCCGAGCGAGCAGTGCTTTCAGGATGATGGCGAGGGTGCCGATCCAGGCGACGAGGGGAACCCACAGGACGGGTGCCTCGGCGAAGAGGGTCAGCGGAACCAGGGACGGTTCGAAGATCGAGGCCGTCGCCGTGGGGAGCAGCGCGAGGGTGTAATCGTGGAGGATCTGCAGGGGAGACGCATAGTCGGTGACGGTCAGGTCGTCGCCGGAGTTGAGGGCCTCGAGGGGGACGAAGGAGTCGCTCGTGAGGAACCCGAGGACAAGAACTGCGCCCGCGCAGCCGACCATGAGGAGCAGCCAGCGCCGCAGCAGGGTCGAGGTCGTGGAGGGCTCCGCGTGAATCGTGAAGGAACGACGCACCCACCACGTGATGACGCACAGGGCGGCGTTGAGGATGACCGGAACGAGAAGGAGCGAGGCCGTGGTGACGAGCTCAGGCCTGGCCATCCCGTTCTCGTCGGTGCCCTGGGCGAGAGCGACACTCGTCGCTGCGACCGTAGACAGACCGAGGACCATCTGGAGGATGAGAGTGCCGAAGTAGGCGGCGCGCCTGCCCTTGCGCAGCCCGTAGGCGAAGATCAGCTGGAGTGTGATGGGGGCCAGGCATAGGAGAGTCGTCATGACGCCGGTGCGCCCCTCAAGCCACCACGCGGGTCCCAGCGACCACCGCATCTGAGCGAGCGGTCCCTCGGGGGACGAAGAAATAACGGTCAGCGCCGCCGCACACGCCCAGCACAGGGCGGCGATGGACGCGAGCTGCCGTCCAATCGTGATGTCGCTTCTGGACCCGCTGCGCTCCCCGCGCACGCCCGCGAGATGCGCGGCGACGATGCCCGCGAGGAGGGCCCACACGCGCGCGTACGAGATCGCCGATCCGAGGATCGCCGCCGACAGGACGAGGATTCCGATGAGGAGGAAATGCGCGCGCCAGCGCCAGTGAGAGGACAGCGACTGCGCTGCGGCGCCCATGAGGGCGACGAGGATGAGGCTTGTGCCCCATAGGCTCCCCGCGTCAATCGTCTGCCCCCACATGGAGAACACCCTGGTGAGCAGGGGGAGCGTCAGCCACGTGGCGGCGACGCCGACGATCTGTCCCGCGGCCGCGGCGGCTACCCATGCGCGTGTGCCAAGGTGCCGCTCCGCAGCGCCGCCGGCAATGATCATCACGACGATGCCGAACACGGCCGTGGCGACGAAATTACCGGGAACCGCGCCGACGGCGGAGAGGACCGACCACCAGTGAGGGCTGGAAGGATCAGCTTCAAGGGCTGTGAATTGATCGCGCCAAACCCAGTAGGTCGCCGACACGATCGTCAGCGCGACGGTGAGGACGGCGGTGGCCGGGCATCGCGACAGCCAGCGGAGCGTGAGGTGGACCAGCGACGACAGCAGCAGCCAGAGAGTCTGCAGGGTAGCCGCGATCGGGGAGAGGACCTTGGTGAGCGCAGATGGAACGTGTTCGGATTCAGGTG
Organism: Actinomyces sp. HMSC035G02; assembly: GCA_001838165.1. Classification (GTDB taxonomy): domain Bacteria; phylum Actinomycetota; class Actinomycetes; order Actinomycetales; family Actinomycetaceae; genus Pauljensenia. The sequence continues at coordinate 62,428 of KV835869.1, forward strand.
ACTGTGTGTCTTCCTGCGCCATGGGTGAGTGTCCTCTCAGCTTCAGTTATCGATCTTCCCACAGCATACGGCGACGTTCTGAGAGTCGCCTGAATACTGTCTGGGAGTGTGTGGCGGTGGCAACAGTGACCACGCCCGCGTGAGAGCGTGGGGCGTTGGCGTGACGGAGTTAGACGTTCAGGGTTGCGAACTCGGCGAGAGCTAGGGGGCGCCCCGCGCTCATCTCGGCACGCATGAGGTCCACGACCGCGTCGAGGCCCTGGCCGGGGCGCGCGGCCGCCGCAACGGCCCGCTGGCGCTCGTAGGAGGCCCCGATCGTCAGAATCGTCTCCAGGCCCGCGAATTCGCGCGCGCAGTTCAGGTCTGCAGCCACGGGGGCCAGCTCTTCCTTCAATCGCGCGATGCCGTCGCGCGCGCTCTCGGTCGTGCCGTCGCGCGAGACGATGAGCGTCGCATCCATGCCGTAGCGCGCCGAGCGCCACTTGTTCTCGGCGACGAACCAATCCGGCAGGGACGGCAGCGGCTCGCCCGCGTCGTACAGGCGCGAGAAGTGCTCGACGAGGACGTGGGTGAAGGCCGCGAAGGTGGCGACCTCCGTCGCGTTCGTCGCAGCGTCGTACACGCGGTTCTCGATCGTGCCGAAGGCCGGCGAGGGGCGGATGTCCCAGCGGACCTCGTCGAAGCCCTCGATGACGCCCGTGCGAATCATGTCGTCCGTGTAGGCCTCGAGATCCTCCCATGTCGCGAACTGACGCGGGATGCCGGCGGTGGGCAGCTGCTGGAAGACCATCGCGCGGTTGGACGCGTAGCCGGTGTCCTCACCCGCCCAGAAGGGAGAGGACGCGGAGATGGCCTGCAGGTGGCCCAGGTGAGCGGTGAGGGCGGCCTGGATCGGAAGGATCTTCGCGCGATCCTCGACGCCGACGTGCACGTGGACGCCGTACAGGAGCATCTGGTGCCCCCAGTAGGCGGTGCGTTCCACCAGCTGGGCGTAGCGCTCGGAATCGGTGACGCGCTGGCGGCCCGGGCGCGCGAAGGGGTGCGTGCCGGCGGTGGCCAGGTCGATGCGCAGGTCCGAGGCCAGGGGGGTCAGGTAGTCGACGCAGTCCATTAGGTCCGCCATGCACTCGGCAACGGTCGAGCGAGGCTTGGACACGACCTCAATCGTGTTGAGCAGCATCTCGCGGTGGACGCCCGGGTAGAGCTTCCCGTCGGTCGTGGCGCGGTCGATGATCGCGTCCGCGCTCTGACGCAGGTCGTGGGAGTCGCGGTCAACGAGCTGAAGCTCCCATTCGACACCGATCGTGGAACGCTGGGAGGAACCGAAGGGCAAAGACATGTCGATCCTTTCGCTGGCTTCCTCCATTGTGGCAGGGCGACGCATGGTGTCGGCGGAGAGCTTTCTTACAGGTTGTTAGCCAACCGTCGGCAGATGATCGCGCGGTGGCGGCCCTCCACGCGCGTCGCGATGACGGTGAGCTGCTGCTCTCCTCCGCCCAGTTTCAACGATTTGCGCAGGTCGTCGGGATTGATGTCCGCTCCGCGCTTCTTGATTTCGACGCTGCCCGCGCCGCGCGTGCGCAGCTCGGCGGATATCGCCTTTGCGCGCAGGTTGGTCACAGCGAGGACCTCGAAGCGGTCGTAGAAGGGGGAATCGGGCAGGTCGTCCCCGGTCAGGTAGGCGATCTTGTCGGACACGATGCCCGCGCCGACCTCGTCCGCGAGGCGTCCCAGGAGCCCCGATCGGATGACCGCGGCGTTGGGCTCGGCGATCATCGTGCCCAGCGGTGCGACCTCCACGCGAGGCGCTGGGGCGTTGGGCGCGTACCCCTCGGGTGTGGAGAGCGAATGGGCGGCCCCGGCCTCGTCCAAGAGGAGGCACGAGCGCCCGCGGCCCTCGGGGGAGAGCGCGGGGGACCAGAGCGAGGCCTCGACGAGGTCGCCGCCCACGCTCACCCACTGTGCATGCCAGGAGGAAGGGATGTGCTCGTACGCGATGCCCGGCGCCACCTTGATGCCGACGCGTTCGATCGTGGAGGCCCAGCCGAGGGCGAGTGAGAGGGGAGGGGACCACTGCTCGGGGTCCGTGATGCGCGCCGACCCGCGTGAGGCGCCCGTGCGGCGGGCCGGGTCTGCGTAGATTGCGTCGACGCCCTCGGCGGCCAGCTCGTCCATGTCGAGGTCCGTGACGTCGCCCAGGCGCACCTCGGATCCCTCGAAGGCTCGCAGGTTTGCGGCCACGGCGCCGGCGGTATCGGGGTCGATGTCGACCGCCAGCACGTTCATGCCGAGGCCGGCGATCGCCATGGCGTCCGATCCGATGCCGCAGCCAAGGTCCGCGACGCGCGTCGCGCCGCAGTCCCTGAAGCGCTGGGCGTGGCGGGCTGCAACAACGAGGCGCGTCGCCTGCTCGAGGCCGTCGCGAGTGAACACCATGTGGGAGGCGAAGGGACCGAACTTGGCGCGCGCCGCCTGGCGCAAGGCCAGCTGGGTGAGGACTGCGACCACGAGCTCCGCGTCGAGGCCGGAGGCACGCAGGGCGGATCCGAGCTCGGGCAGCGGGATGGGGTTGGTGGCCTGCTTCGCTTGCAGGGACTCCAGCAGCTCCCAGCCGGGGGAGGACAGGATGGGGGTCAGGGCGCTCACACGCTCATTGTCCCATCTCTGTCCGGACGAGGCCGTGTGGGGTCTGCGCTCGGGGTGCGGTTGGCGTCTCGCCCAGGGTGAACGCGCCTGGCACTCGGCTTGCCCGAGTGCCAGGACCGCGCCTACACTCGTGGAGGAAGCGCGGGAACACCCGCGACCGGTCCTGCACCTGACCCCCGCGACGGCAGGGAAAGGACGAGCACCTTCGTGACAAAGAAGAAAGGGAGCGACAATGTCGATCTCCATCAAGCCCCTCGAGGACCGCATCGTCATCCGCCAGGTTGAGGCCGAGCAGACCACCGCCTCCGGCCTGGTCATTCCGGACACCGCCAAGGAGAAGCCGCAGGAAGGCGAAGTTATCGCCGTGGGCCCCGGCCGCGTGGACGACAGCGGTAACCGTATCCCCGTCGACGTCAAGGTCGGCGACGTCGTCATCTACTCGCGCTACGGCGGCACCGAGGTCAAGTACGACGGCCAGGAGTTCCAGATCCTGTCCTCGCGTGACGTGCTGGCGGTCGTGGAGCGCTGAGCGCTTCGCACACTGAACGCTACAGGGGCGGCCCGGAAGGATTCCTTCCGGGCCGCCCCTTTTGTTCGTGTCTTCCGCGCTGCGCATGTGTGGCGCGGGTCCTCGCATTAGGACGCGGACTGCGCCGCCTGCTCGAGGATGGTGTTGCGGATGTAGTCGACGTCGCGGTAGCCGCTGACGAACGCCTTGTTGATGAACATCGTAGGAGTGCCGGTGATGCCGGCCTGGTGGGCCTGTTCCTTGGCTGCCTTCACTGTGGAGGCGGTGTGGTCGGAGAGCATCGTCTCGCGGAACTTATCCAGGTCGGGCACGCCCGCCTTCTGTGCGAAGTCAACGAGGGCCTGTTCCGAGTACTGGGGGTGTCCGGTCGGATCCGCGGCCTGATAGACGACATCGTGGAACTCCCAGAACTTACCCTGCTCGCCCGCAGCGATGCCCGCCTGGGCCGCCAGGGGAGAGGTCTCGGTGATCTGGGCCAGGTCGTACCACTCCACGCGCAGGGTGCCATCCTCGACGAGATCAGCCAGTGCCGGGTCGATCTCCTGGGCGTACTTCGTGCAGTAGGGGCATGCGAAGTCCGAGAAGAGAACCATCGTCACGGGAGCGTTGATGTCGCCCTTCGCCTGCGGGTCATCAGGCTGGTGGCGCACAAACGACTTCATGATCTCCAGGTTGTTGGCGTTCGTCTGGCTGGGGGCCGCAGTCTCGGTGTTCTGCGGCATCTGCGCGGCTGCGGTCGGTGTGGCCGCCGGGGTCGCCTGGCTCGCCGGAGAGGTAGAGGAGAGCTGAAAACCCATCCACACGCACGCGCCCGCGAGGACCGCCGTGATCGGCGCGGTGACGAAGAACAGGGTCTTGTACAGGTTGGTGGAGGTGTCCTCGGCCTTTTTCTGCGAGGCCTGGGTGTCGTTGCTGGTCATGCGAGCTCCCGGAGAGGATGGGCGTTGTGGTGGGCAGTAAAAAGGTGCGGCACCGCGGTGGCGATGCCGCACCGGAAAAATGGATGTGCGTTAGGAGACGCGGCGACCGCGTCCGGAGGAGCGGATCTCTTCGCGTCGTTCTTCTTCAGTCATTCCACCCCAGATGCCGTAAGGCTCCTGAGCGGCCAGAGCGTAGGACCGGCACTGCTCGATCACCGGGCAGGTCGCGCAGATCGCCTTGGCGTTTGCTGCGCGGCGCCGGCGCGTGGAGCCACGCTCACCCTCGGGGTGGAAGAACAGCTCGGTGTCCAGGTCTCGGCACGCCGCTTCGTACTGCCATTCCCACGCGTCGATCATGGGGCCGGGCAGACGGGAGACGTCAGTCATTGGGTGCCTCCTTCATGTCTGTCGTGCCGACATTTTCGGCACACGATGTCGGCAAGAATAGACACTTGTGCGGTAGTTATTCAAGGATCTTTCTCGAATTATGAGCCAGTTCTCAGATCGAGTGTGCTCGTGCTGTGAAAACGTGGAGAAATAAGTGGCGCGCGCAATGAACAGAGTGTGAATAACTTTTTGAACAACTTGGGCGTGAGTCTCCTGCCCTTTCCTGTGGCGTGCGCGCTGCGAACACGCAAGAATCAGAGCAGGTACGGACGAGGACCGGAGGGAGTGGACATGCCACGAGCCATACTGGCGCAGTCGGTGCATGCCGACCGATCCCGCACCATGTCCTCCGTGTCCGATGAACTGGGAGTATCCCCTTCCACCTTGCGCACCTGGGAACGCCGCTACGGCCTCGGCCCCGCGCAGCGTGAGACCGGCGAGCGACGTCGCTATCAGCCCGAGGACGTTGACCGTCTGCGCGCCATGATCCACCATGTGCGCGCCGGCATGTCCGCCGCCGAGGCCGCCAAGCGCGCCCTCGCAGAAAGCACCCTGCTTCCCCGCCGAGGTCCGGCGAATGCTGCCCAGCTGCGCTCCGTCGCCCTTTCCGACGACTACCAGCGTCTCGAAGAAGTGATCGAGGCCGCCGTCGCTAGCCACGGCCTCGTCCATACGTGGTCGCGCTTCGTTGAACCCACCCTCAAATCCCTGCGCTCCGATCCGGGCGGCGAACCCGTCGGCGGTGCGCCCGCCCTCATGCTGGTCAACGCCTTCCAGCGCGTATGCCGCTCCGTCTACCAGTCCCGCCCCGCCCGTTCCCTCGTCGGAGGGGACCGCGTCGCGCTCATCTCCGACTCACTCCACGAGACCGCCGCCCAGGTCATCGGCGTCGCCCTGGCCTGGTACGGCTGCGACGTGCGCATGCTGTCCAGCGAAAACTACGGGGGCGTCAGCACCACTGAACGCTTCCGCGAGTACGTGCGCGGCGGCGTCCCCGCGCTCACCGTCGTCCTCGGATGCGGCCTCACATGTGCGGAAACGGTGGAAAACCTCGTCGCCCGCTACGGGGTTCCCACGATCATGGTGGGCGCGGACGCCCCCGAGATCCTCTCGCCCCAGGTGCAGCGCGTGCGCACCATCAGCGCCTGCGTCGAGGAGGCCCTCGCCCTCCTCGCGCCCCAGGCGGACCTGGAGCTCGTCGGTCGCTCCTGACGCCCTTGACGACTCACTCGCAATTGCGCCTCAACTGCGCGCACGCGGCCCCCACCGCCGCCCGCAGAGCCGGTACAGGTGATACCGTGAAGGCACGTACCGGCAGGAGAACAGTCATGAACGCCCCCTGGAACAACGAAGATCTGCGCTGCGCTTTTGACGCCGATTTTGACGCGCTCGTCGCTTTCGCTTCCCGGTCGAAGGCGCGGGTCGGTTTCGCCTTCCTGCGCGCCGACGGTCAGGTCGACCTCGGGCGTCCCCTCGATGCGCGCATCAGCGCCCGCATGACCCACGTCTTCGCCCTCGCGCAGATGCGAGGCATCGAGGGGGCCGCTCACCTCGTCAACCATGGCCTCGCCGCCCTCGCAGGCCCCCTGCGCGCCCCGAACGGCTCCTGGTACGCCGAGGTCGTGCCCACGTCAGAGCACAGCGCCACCCCCGTTCCTCGCGCAGTTTTTTCCCAGCGCGCCCAGTCCGCGATGATCGGTGCGGCCGCCGCTGCCGCCATGGTAGGCCACGAGGCCGCGCGCGACCTGCTCGCCGACCTCGAAGCGGACCAGGATCAGCGCTGGTGGGATCCGAGCGCCGGCGCTGTGCGCGAAGAGATCGAGGCCCAGACCGGTGTCTGCTCGCCCCTGCGTCGACTCTCCACCAACCTCGATACCGCCCAGGCCTACCTGGCAGCCTGGGAAGCGACGGGGGAGCGCGTGTGGTTCGACCGGGCGCGCTCGATCCTGCGCCTCGTCGGCGAGATCGCCGCGCGCTGCGGCTTCGCCCTGCCCGACCTCTATGACGAAGAATGGCGCCCCCTGCCCGCCTCCTCCAATCAGGCTCCCGTTGAGCTCATCCGGCCCGGCGATACGCTCCCCGGCCTCGGATTTAAGGCCGCCCGCCTCATCGGGCAGATTTGCGCAATCCTCACCCACATGGGTGAAAAACCCGGACCCTGGATGATCGACACCGCGACCGCCCTCTACGACCGTGCCCTGGCCGACGGGTGGACGAACGAGGGCGTGGGTGGCATCGTCTACACCCTCGACCACGCCGGCGTCGTCGCAGCCCCTCAACGCATGCACTGGGTCGTGTGCGAGGCCGCCAGCGCCGCCCGCGTCCTCGCCGAGGTCGTGGACCCCTCGCGCGCCGAGGACCTCGCCGTCGACTACGCCCGCGCCATCGCCTGGGCCGACTCCCACGCGCGCGCCGGAATGGGCCGCTGGATCCACGAGGTCGCCCCCGATGGATCCGTCTCCATGCTCGTGTGGGAGGGGCGCCCCGACGCCCTCACCGCCGCCCGCATGCTGGCACGCGGCGCCGCCCCGATCCATCTCACAGTCACCGGCGCGACCGCCGCCCGCTACGCCTCCCAAGCCAACCAGAGCGCGTCCTCCTGACGATCTCTGAGGGGCTCCGGCCTCGTCCCCCGATGCCCGGGTTCGAGGCGTTCGCGGAGGCGAGGACGCGAAAGCGCCACCGACCGCCTACAATTGGCCCATGGGAGAACTCGCTACACATGATCCTTTCGGCCTGACCGGCCTCACCTACGACGACGTCCTGCTCCTACCTGAGCTCACGGACGTCGTTCCTTCATCCGTTGACACGAGCAGTCGCCTGACGAAGAACATTTCGCTGCGCATCCCGCTCCTGTCCGCCGCCATGGACACCGTCACCGAGGCACGCATGGCCATCGCTATGGCCCGCCAGGGTGGCATCGGCATCCTCCACCGCAACCTCTCCATCGAGGAACAGGCCGCGCAGGTCCGCCAGGTCAAGCGCAGCGAATCCGGCATGGTCGAGGATCCGGTGACCGTCGGCCCCGACGCCACCATCGATGAACTCGACAGCCTCTGCGGTCACTACCGCGTCTCCGGCCTGCCCGTCGTGAACGAGGACGGCACCCTCCTGGGCATCATCACGAACCGCGACCTGCGCTTCGTCCCCCAGGACGAGTGGGCCACCCTGCGCGTGCGCGACTGCATGACCCCGCGTGACCGCCTCGTCGTCGGCCAGGTCGGCATCTCCCGCGAACACGCCAAGCACCTGCTGGCCGAGCACCGCGTCGAAAAGCTGCCCATCGTCGACGACAACGACCACCTGACCGGCCTCATCACCGTCAAGGACTTCGTCAAGACCGAGCAGTACCCCAACGCCACGAAGGACTCGCGCGGACGCCTCATCGTCGGCGCGGCCGTCGGCTACTGGGGCGACACCTGGGAGCGCGCCACCGCCCTGGCCGAGGCCGGCGTGGACGTCCTCGTCGTCGACACCGCGAACGGCGGCGCCCAGCTCGCCCTCGACATGATCCGCCGCATCAAGGCCGACCCGACGTTTGAGGGCATCGACATCATCGGCGGCAACGTCGCCACGACCGAGGGCGCCCAGGCGCTCATCGACGCGGGCGTGGACGCCGTCAAGGTCGGCGTGGGCCCCGGCTCGATCTGCACGACCCGCGTCGTCGCCGGCGTCGGCGTCCCCCAGATCACCGCGATCCACCTGGCTGCCAAGGCCTGCGGCCCCGCCGGCGTCCCGCTCATCGCGGACGGCGGCCTGCAGTACTCCGGCGACATCGGCAAGGCCCTCGTGGCCGGCGCCGACACCGTCATGCTCGGCTCCTTGCTGGCTGGCTGCGAGGAGTCCCCGGGCGAGGTCGTCTTCACCAACGGCAAGCAGTTCAAGCGCTACCGCGGCATGGGCTCGCTCGGCGCCATGAGCTCGCGTGGGCGTAAGTCCTACTCCAAGGACCGCTACTTCCAGGCCGACGTCACCTCCGACGACAAGATTGTCCCCGAGGGAATCGAGGGCCAGGTGCCCTACACCGGTTCCCTCGCCCAGGTCATCTACCAGCTCGTCGGCGGCCTGCACCAGACCATGTTCTACCTGGGTGCCTCCACGATCTCCCAGGTCAAGGCCAACGGCCGCTTCGTGCGCATCACCAGCGCGGGCCTGCGCGAGTCGCACCCGCACGACGTGCAGATGACGACGGAAGCGCCGAATTACCACTCCTCTTCGGCGAGGTAATCGCAGACAGAGCGTTCGTTGTGGGCGGGAGCAGTCGGTGGGCTGCTCCCGCCCGCTTCTTGTCTTCAAGGGTGCCCGGGGGAGATGCGCTGTCTGAGTTGGTAGCGGGCATGTTGTGTCTTGGAAACATCCAAGGGTTTATGTGGCGACTGTGTGGGTGGGGAGCTGGTTCTTTCGTTAAGTCGTGGCAGTGTGGCCTGTCTTGTCATCCGGACTCTTCAGTGAGCTGTCTTGTTGGGGGTGGATAAAGAAACTAAAGTAAAACCGACCGTCGGTTTGGAATGGAGGTTGTATGAATCAGGCCGAGAAATCCGAGCGTACCCGGGAAGCGATCTGTCTAGCTGCCCGTCAGCTCTTCGCAGAGAAAGGCTATGACACGACCACCATGCAAGATATCGTCAGGGCGAGTGGCATGTCGAAGGGGGCGATTTATCATCATTTCTCGTCGAAGCAAGAGGTGCTGCGTTCCGTTATAGAGGGAGAGTGGCGCTATCTCAACGAATTTGTCGAGGACCTTGCTGCGCAATCTGATGCGTCGGTGACCGATAGAATGACGGTCCTTGCGACGCACATGGTGGCGTCTAGTCCGCAAAGTGGTCTCGGGCGCGCCAACTGGGTGAGTGAGGTTCCTGAAGCCTTACTGGAATCATTGCGTCACTCGCTGACAAAGCTTGCGCCCCACCTGGAACAAATGCTGCGCCAGGGAATGGAGTCTGGTGAAATCGGCTGTACCTTCCCCCATGAAGTCGCTGAAGTGTTGGTCCTCCTCGTCGATGTGTGGGTCGATCCGCTGATCGTTGCGGATACGTATCAGCGAATGTGTCAAAAGGTGGACTTCATCGCTGCGTTCCTCGAGCGTTTCAATGCGCAGGTACTCAGTGAGGACGCTATCGCAGTTATCAAAAACGGGGTAGGTCGTTTCTATGAGTGAACGCAAATCCTACTCCATACTCATGGTGAATTTGCCGTTTTCTGGACACACGAACCCGACGCTTGGCTTAGCTCGGATGCTCACTGATATGGGGCATCGTGTCACTTATGTTCATTCGCCTACGTGGCGAGATGCGGTGGAAAATACAGGCGTACGTTTCGTCCCATACGATGACTATCCCCTCTTCCCGAGTCCATTCCAGGATCGCATGCGCTGCTGGCGTGCGGCTTATCGGACGGTGCTGCGCATCGGCGCAGAATACGACTGCCTGATCTACGAAATGCTCTTTGTATCAGGCAAGGCGCTCGCCGACCGTTTGGGGATAGTCCCCATTAGGCTATTTTCAACCTTCGCACTTAATGAGCATGTGCTGGAAGACTTCGGGCGAAACGGCGGGTTGTACCTAACCTCAATCTTCCGTTTTCCGCTCCTGAGATCGCTCATCTCTGCACCTATGAGTAGGAGATATGGCTGGCGATTCCGAGAGCTTGAGGCTGAGATTGTGCGTAATAGCCCCGCTCTCAACATCACCTACACGCCTCGGAGCTTCCAGGTGTACGCCAATGAATTTCCTCAATCACGGTATGCATTCGTTGGTGCATCTATCGATGGGCGTCGCCACGAGCCATTTGAGCCTCCTGAGGGCAGTGGGTCTCTCGTCTACATATCTCTCGGAACAGAACTCAACAAATCCGAATGGTTCTACCGTCGGTGCGTGGAAGCTTTCGGCAGCACGGGTATGCGTGTTGTCATGGCAATCGGCGACTCGGTGCGCCCCGAGAGCCTAGGACCCGTTCCTCCTATGATGATGGTTTGCCGCAGGGTTCCGCAGCTCGAGGTGCTCTCGCAAGCATCTCTCTTTATTACCCACGGCGGTATGAACAGCGTCAATGAGGCGCTCTTCTATGGTGTACCGATGCTGGTTGTTCCTGTTGGTAATGACCAGCCGACTGTGGCGCGGCGGGTGGAGAAACTGGGATTGGGTGAAGCGCTGGACATCCGCAAAGCAACTCCCGATGTCCTTCGTGAGGCGGCAATGCGCGTGCTATCGGATCGTGAGTGCCATGCGCGCCTGTCCGAGTTTCGCCAAGAGACGCGGAACGCAGGGGGCAACGCAAAAGCGGTGAAGCTTATCGTTGAACAGCTCGATCGAGCGTGAATTGTGGGCGAGAGCAGTCGGTGGGCTGCCCCCGCCCGCGCTATCCTAGGGGTGCGAAAACTCACAACAGCGCAAAGGAGCTGCTCACATGCTCATCCTCATCGATCACGCGAACGTCGATTCCATCGCCAAGACCCTGGAATACCTGCCCATCGACGGCGTGACCACCAACCCGACGATCCTGTACCGCGAAGGCAAGGAGCCTCTCGAGGTTCTCCACGCCATCAAGCAGCTCCTGCCCGACGGCGCTCAGCTGCACGTCCAGATCGTCTCCCAGCGCGCCGACGACATGGTCGCCGAGGCCCGCGCCCTGCGCGGCGAAATCGGCGGCAACCTCTTCATCAAGCTCCCCGTCACGCGTGAGGGCTTCGCTGCGATCCCGCGCATCGTGCGCGAAGGCATGCAGGTGACCGCGACCGGTATTCACTCCTCGATGCAGGGCTTCATGGCCGCCAAGGCCGGGGCCCGCTACGTTGCCCCCTACGTGAACCGCATGGACAACTACGGTATTGACGGCGTGCGCGTCGCCTCGGAAATCCACCGCACCCTGCGTTCCTACGACCTGAAGGCCGACGTCCTGGCCGCGTCCTTCAAGAACTCCGAGCAGGTCCTCGAACTGGTCCGCCAGGGCGTGGGTGCCATCACCGCCGCCCCCGACGTGCTGGCCGCGCTCATCAAGAACCCCGCGACCGATGCCGCCATCGCGGACCAGAACCGCGACTTCGGCTTCCTCGTGGGCGAGCGCCGCACGTGGCTGGATCTCATCAAGGAAAAGTGAGCCTGTAGCGCCACCGGTGTTCCGGGCGCCGTCGGGCCCGCCCGCCCGCTCGCCGTCCGTGCCACGAGCTTCGCTCGGCGCGTCGGCTCGAAGCCCGGCCAGGCCCCGCGGCCCCGCCGGCGCCCTCCACACGGGTGGTGTGTGGTGGCTGGTGTCTGTCCGGCCGTTACCGCGCCCCCGGCGCGGCAGATGTTTATCCGGGCCCTTGCTAGCTGCCTGTCTCAGTGCGTTCCGGATAGGTTGTGCGCATCCGGATAGGTTATGCGTATCTGGATAGGTTATTAAGCTATCCGGATGTTCGTTACCTATCCGGATGTTGCTTACCTATCCGGATGTTCGTTACCTATCCACGTGTGTGATGGTATCCGTGGGGCCTCGGCTCCCTTTCCCCCTGACGGGGCCGCATTTAGACTTGTTGCTAAGTGGTGTTACACCACTTAGGAGGGTATTACACCACTTCGGAGGTGGTGTAATGCTCCCTAACTGGTGTATGCCCCTTCGTCTGGTCCTGTGGAGGGCATGGGGATAGTTCCGCGACAATGTCGCACGTAATTCCCCTGCGGCTGCTTCAAACCTTGAATTCGCATCGTTGGAATTGCAACGTTTTGGGCAACACTCGAAAAATGACCGCGGGAAATTATGTGCGACTTTTATTTGGCCAGGTACTGCGGTCCCGTTGTGAACCCTGCGGCCCAATACTGGTGGCGCGTGGTGCGTTGCTCGGCCAGGCTCGCCTCACCCCAGCCTTCGCGTCACCTAGCTGCCGCACGCTTCGCGCAGCTCGTACATGCGCCGCACGGAGGACACCTCAGGTGCAACGAAACGGGGGCCGGCTGCCGACCCCCGCCTGAATCGTTCCTACTCCTGATCGTCGCCGCGGCCCCGCGGCGTGATCTGGGGCCACTCGCGGTCGATGTTCGCGTCCTTGCCCTGCTTGCGCAGGTACTTCTCGAAGTCCTCGGCCCAATCCTGGTGAGCCTGGAGCTGGTAATCCATGAGCTCCAGGGCGCTCATGGAGGCCAGCTGCGGGTATTTGTCCACCATGCCGGCGAGCACGTCGAGCGTCATGGCCACGTCGACCTCGGCCGTGTGAGCGTCGGGGGAGGCAACCGCCCCGTACACCGGTGCCATCTCCGTCAGCGTCTTCTTGCCCTTGCGGAAGCGGTCGAGCTTGCGGTCCAACACCAACGGGTCGACGACCAGCATCGGTGCGCCCTCTAGGCGCTCCTCGAAAGACCCTAGTCGGTGGCGGCGCAGTTCCTGGTTGACCAGCGTGATGTCGTAGGTCGCGTTGAAGGCGACGACCGGGTAGCCGCGCAGCCAGTGCTCGACGATGGAACCGGCCAGCTCGTGCAGGACCTCCTCGATGGGGCGGCCGTCGCGACGCGCCTGCTCGGTCGTGATGCCGTGGACGGCCGTGGCCTGCTCGGGGATCTCGACGCCCGGGTCGGTCAGCCAGGTGGCCACCTGGTCGGGGGCGCTGATCCCGCTGCGGTAGGACGCGCCGTCGATGCGCAGCACCAGCGCGGCGGTGACGAGGCGATCCTTGAGCGCGCGCACGCCCGTCGTCTCGGTGTCAAAACCCATCCACGGGTCATCGATCCAGCTCATGATTGCTCCTAGCCTTGCCGGTGACTCCAGTGTGGCAGAGGGTGGGCACATCTGCGTCCCGGAGGGGGTAGAAGCGGGAATTAGGCAGTAGAATCGGGTCATGAGCGACGAAGTGGAAATCGGTCGTGGCAAGCGCGGACGCCGCGCCTACACGCTGGACGATATCGCCCTCGTGCCCTCGCGGCGCACCCGTGACCCCGAGGATGTTAACGTCGGCTGGCAGATCGATGCCTACCACGTCGACACCCCGCTGATGGCGGCCCCGATGGACTCGGTGATGAGTCCGGAGACCGCGATCGCTTTTGGCCGCCTCGGCGGTATCGGCGTGCTCGACTTGGACGGCCTGTGGACCCGCTACGAGGATCCCACGCCGATCCTCGACCACATCGCTCACCTGGGCGAGGAGGAGTCGATCGCGACCCTCCAGCGCGTGTACTCCGAGCCGATCAAACCATCGCTCATCACGGCGCGCCTCAAGCAGCTGCGCGAGGCCGGCGTGGTCGTCGCCGGCAAGCTCTCGCCTCAGCGCGTGCAAAAGCACTGGCGCGCGGTCGTGGACGCGGGCGTTGATCTGCTCATCATTCGCGGCTCGACGGTGTCCGCCGAGCATGTGTCCTCGCGTCGTGAACCCCTTAACCTCAAGCGTTTCATCTACGAGCTGGACGTCCCCGTCATCGTCGGCGGCGTCTGCACGGACACGGCGGCCCTGCACCTGATGCGCACGGGCGCGGCGGGCGTCCTCGTCGGTTTTGGCGGGGGAGCGGCCCACTCGACGCGCCAGTCCCTGGGCGTGCACGCGCCCATGGCGACCGCGATCGCGGATGTGGCCGCAGCCCGGCGCGACTACATGGATGAGTCCGGTGGCCGCTACGTGCATGTCATCGCGGACGGCGGCATCGGCCGCAGCGGCGACCTGGCGCGCGCGATCGCGTGCGGTGCGGACGCCGTCATGCTCGGCGCCGCCATCGCCCGCGCGGAGGAGGCTCCGGGACGGGGCTGGCACTGGGGATCCGAGGCGACCCACCCGGACATGCCGCGCGGCCAGCGCGTTCACGTGGGCACGACGGGCACGCTTGAGCAGATCCTCTACGGCCCCTCGACGCGCGCGGACGGTTCCCTGAACTTCGTGGGAGCCCTCAAGCGGACCATGGCCTCGACGGGATACTCGGAGGTCAAGGACCTCCAGCGCGCCCAGGTGGTCGTCTCCCCATATTCGGCGTCCTGACTCGCGCTCACTGAGCGCGACGAGGCCGGGGAACGTAGCGGGTCCGGGCTCAGTTTGACGAGGCCAGGGTGGCTGCGCCCTCACGGGTGCACGCCCGCCCGCTTGCGCCTTGTATTTTCGGGAATATTCTCAATAGCTTTCGCACGTATGTGTGTGCGCTTACACTTGTCATAACTCGTGTTGCCGTTGGTAAAGACGCCAGCGGCACGGGGCTCGCCGGCCCCTCACGGTGAGGTGAGGTTGAGAGGATATCCCGATGAAGTGCGGGACACGATCACTAGCTGTACTCGGCGCGCTCGCGCTGTCCGCGATGGGGCTTGTGCCTGCCGCATGGGCGGCCGATGGGGGGCAGGCTGATTCCGAGCAGCCCCAGTCGGGGGCTGTGCAACCGGCGCAACCAGCGCAGCCTTCCGCCCCCGCAAGCTCCGCGCAATCGGGTGAGGAGCGCCCCGGCCTCGTCGATACGCCGATCCCCGACATTCAGGCCGTGGGCGAGGGTGACGATTCCGCGATGGTGGGGGCCACCGTGACGACTCTCGGCGTCGTGACGGCCGCGTACCCGGCCGGCGAATCTGGGCTGGGTGCGACTCTGGACGGCTACACGATCCAGACACCCGGATCGGGCGGCGCGTGGGAGCCGGGGCGCACTCGTTCCGATGGCCTTTTCGTCTACGCGGGCAACAAGGGCGAGATCCCGGCACCGGGCACCTGCGTGCGCGTGACCGGCACGGTGGGGGAGTTCCCCGCGACGAGTGCGAAGGGCAACCCCCAGAGCCTCACCCAGCTGGCCGCGACCTCCGTGAGTAAGGTCGAGGGATGCCAGGCGCCGACGCCCGTCCCGGCAACCCGCGTCCCTACGCCGGAGGAGGCCGAGGCCCTCGAGTCCATGCTCCTCGCACCCCAGGGCACGTGGACCATCACCGATAACTACCAGACGAACCAATACGGCACCCTGACCCTCACCCCGGGTGAGGCCCCGCTGCGCTCGGCCACGGACGTGGTCGCTCCCGGGCAGACGGCCCGCGACTACGAGGCCGCCAACGCCGCCCGCGCCATCGCCCTCGACGACGGGACTAACACGAACCTGCAGAAGGGGGCCGCTACCGAGGCCGCCTACGCCTACCTGGCCAACGGCTCGCCCGCGCGCGTCGGCTACCACGTGGCCTTCACCAAGCCCGTGGTCCTCGAGCCCCGGCACGGTTCCTTCGTCTTCCAGCCGACCTCCATGGTCGCCGGGCACCCCGACCGTTCGCCCGTGACCATCACCGGGGAGCGTCCGAGCGCCCCCACGGTCGGTGGCGACACCCGCGTGGCGACGTTCAACGTCCTCAACTACTTCTCCGACCTGGGCGTCGACGAGGCCGGATGCAAGGGCTACCCGGACCGTAAGGGCACATTCGTGACGGCCAAGAAGTGCAAGGTGCGCGGCGCGTTTTCGCGCGAGGCCTTCGCCAACCAGGAGGCCAAGATTGTCTCGGCGATCAACGCCCTGGACGCCGACGTGGTTGCCCTCGAGGAGATCGAAAACCCCGTCGCCGTGGGGGTCGGGACGGACCGCGACGCGTCCCTCGCACGCCTTGTCGAGGCCCTCAACAAGGATGCGGGCGGCGGAACATGGGCGTACGTGCCCTCGCCCGAGGCCGTGCCTGAGGCCGAGGACGTCATCCGGGTCGCCTTCATCTACAAGCCCGCGACCGTGGCCCCCGTCGGTCCCTCGCTGATCCACGACGACCCGGCGTTCACGGGCCTGGCGCGCCAGCCCCTCGCCCAAGAGTTCGCCCGTGTGACGACCGAGAGATCCGCGCCCGCCACCTTCGTCGTCATCGCCAATCACTTCAAGTCGAAGGGATCCGTGCCCGAAGGCGCGCCTGCTGGCAACGTTGACAGCGGGGACGGTCAGGGCAACGCGAATGCGATCCGCGTCGCTCAGGCCGCCTCCCTGGCCTCCTTTGCTGCTCGATTCTCGGACAAGCCAACCCTGCTCGTGGGCGACTTCAACTCCTATTCGCAGGAGGATCCGATCAAGGCACTCGAGGCCGCGGGCTGGGAGCGCGTCTCCGGAGCGGGCGAGGCCTCCTACGTCTACGCGGGACGCTCCGGTTCGCTCGACCACGTCTTTGCCAACGCGGCCGCGAAGCCGCTCCTAGCGGGCGTCACCAGCTGGGCCGTCAACGCCCAGGAGTCCATCGCCTTCGAATACTCGAGGGCCGGCATGAACGCCCACCTGGCCGTCGAAGCTGACAACCCCTACCGCTCCTCGGACCACAACCCCGAGCTCATCGGGCTCACGCTGCTCGGCGGGGACGCCCCGGCACCGACGCCGAGCACTGAGCCGTCCGCTGCGCCGACAACAGAGCCCAGCGCGGCTCCCTCGAGGGCGGCCCCGGCCTCGTCCCGCAAGGCGCCCACGCGCGCTGGCACGGCAAGCGGCCTCGCGCGCACCGGTGCGGACGCCGGCCCGGCAATCGGCATCGGGATTCTCCTCGCCGCCATCGGCGGGGGGCTCATCCTCGCCTCGCGCCGCCTTCGCCACCGCGGCTGACGCCACGAACTCCACACCCACCACGCAGGAGGCGACCGCCGTCGCCGCCCCGATGAAAGGAACACACACCCATGCGCAAACCATGGACTCGCCTCGCGCTCGCCTCGGCGGCCGCCCTCTCCCTGGCCTCCCTGCCCGCAGTCGCACTCGCGGCCCCACAGGATGAGGCGTCACGCAACGAGGCCTCGCCGATCACCCTGGACCTCTACACCCTCACGGACGTGCACGGGCACATCCAGCAGGTCGCCAAGAAGGGCGTCGTGCGCGAGGCCGGGTTGCCCGCGATGAACTGCTACCTGAAGAAGGCACGCGCGACGAACCCCAACTCCTCGTTCACCCTGCTGGGAGACAACATCGGTGCCTCCCCCTACATTTCTGGGGCGCTCAAGGACAACCCGACCATCGCGGCTCTCAACACGATGGATCCGCTGGCCTCGACGATCGGCAACCACGAGCTGGACATGGGGCAGGCCGTCTTCAAGCAGCGCGTCGACGGCTCCAACCCGAGCGAGTTCGTGCAGGCGACCTTCCCCTACCTGGGGGCCAACATCGAGGGTATGGGCACATACGGGGACGGCACTCCTTACCTGGGGGACTACAAGGTGTGGACGTCGCCCTCGGGCATGAAGGTCGCCTTCATTGGGGCGATCGCCCAGGACGTGCCCTACAAGCTCAGTCCCGGAACGACGGCGGGCCTGACTTTCACGGATCCGATCGCGCGCATCAACTCCCTGGCCGCCAAACTGAAGACTAGCGGCACAGCCGATGTCGTCATCGCCATGCTGGACGACGACGTGAAGAACAACTACACGAAGGTCGGCAAGGACGTCGACGGCCTCATGGGCGGGGACACGCACGTGCCCTATGAGTTCGACCACGTCAACTCGGTGGAGTCCTTCGAGTCTGCGAATCCGCGCCTGGCGGGCATCGCGTCGGGTTCCTACACGGATAACCTGGGCCTGATCCGCCTGACGATCGACCCCGCGACGCGTCAGGTGACCAGCGCCGACTCGATCCTCATCCCGGCTTCCGAGGTCGCCCAGTGCGGCGCGGACCCGGACACCCAGGCGATCGTCGATAAGGCCGAGGCCGACTCGAAGGAAGCCGGTAAGCGCGTCGTTGCGACCGGGTACACGGAGCCCTTCAGGCGCGGCGTCTTCACGACGCCCGAGGGGGCGACGGACCCCGGGTCGAACCGAGGCATCGAGTCCTCGCTGGGTGACCTGGTGGCCGACTCGCTGCGCGAAACGATCCTCACACCGGACGGAAAGAGCGTCGACATCGGCATGATCAACGCGGGCGGCCTGCGCGCCGACCTGGTGCCGAACGAGGACGGGACGATCACCTACGCGCAGACCTACGAGGTTGAGCCCTTCTCCAACGAGCTGGGGTACGTGACGCTCAAGGGATCGGACGTCAAGGACGCGCTTGAGCAGCAGTGGAAGACGGATCTGAACTCGCAGAATTCGCGGCCCATGCTCAAGCTGGGCCTGTCCTCGAACGTGCGCTACACCTACGATCCGGCCAGGCCCTACGGGGAGCGCATCACGTCGGTGACGATCAACGGTGAACCGCTGAAGGCAGACGCGACATACACGGTTGGCTCCGTGACCTTCCTGCTGGCGGGTGGCGATTCCTTCGAGGCCCTGACCCGAGGGGGAGCGGCCACGACGAACGGAAACCTGGACCGCGATTCCTTCAACGCATACTTGGGCGCGCACTCGGGCACGGCTGCCCGTTCGATCCAGGCCACCGGAGGCCTGACGCCGCGCGAGGCCAAGTCCTCCATCGGCCTGACCCTGCCCACGGATCCCGTCGCCGACGGGTCGACGGTGACGATCCCGCTGCGCGGCCTGTCCTTCTCCGAGGGCCCCTCCATCACCTCGAAGGTGCGCGTGAGCGCCGGGGGAGCGCAGGCCGTGGCCGACGTCAATAACTCCCTCGTGGACGCCCACGCCTCCGATGCTGCCTCGGTGATTACGACCGATGGCGCGGGACAGGCGAGCGTGGACGTGACGGTCGTGGGTGCCTGTGAGGGCAAGGCCGCCGGTGAGGTCGTGAATGTGCCCGTCACGGTCGCCACCGACTTCGCGACGGTCGTCGAGGCCGGGGACGGCCTGACGATCCCCGTGACCTGTGCTGGTACGTCGGTGCCCGCCCCGAGCCCCTCGGCCGATGCTGCGGATGGTTCCCAGTCGGGTAACCAGGCAGCACCTTCCACGCAGCACAAGAACACGAAGGGGCCCAAGGGCTCCCTGGCCCGCACGGGCGCGGACGTGGGTGGCATGGCCGGAGCGATGTTTGTCGGAGCAATCGGCGTTGCCGGGGTGTTCGCCCGGCGCCGCTTCAATCGTTACCAAAGCGAGAACAAGTAGCCCTTGACAGGCGCGGAGGCGGCGCGGGACACTCGGATCAGACGTAAAAGTCGATCATGACAAATGTTCGCGCAGTGGCTGCGCGGACATGATCCGCGGCCCGCGCCGCCACCGGTTCAAGGAAGAATCCACATCAACGGAGGAAAACACTCATGAAGCACCTCACGAAGCTCCTCGCTGCGGCGGGAGTTGCAACGCTCGCCTTGGCCGGCTGTGGTGGCGGTGGAGGAACCGCCACCAGCCAGTCCGGCGGTACGAAGGACGCCACCTCGTTCAAGGCCTGCGCGGTCTCTGACGCTGGCGGCTGGGACGACAAGTCCTTCAACGAGTCCGCCTACGACGGCCTCAAGGCCTCCCAGTCCAGCCTCGGCATCCAGATCAACACGGCCGAGTCCAACTCGGACGCGGACTTCAACCCGAACGTGGAGTCCATGGTGTCCGACGGGTGCAACCTGATCATCGGCGTCGGCTTCAACCTGGAGAAGGCAATCCACACCTCCGCCGAAGAGAACAAGGACCTGCACTACGCCCTCGTCGACTCCAGCTTCAACGACGGTAACAACAACACGGTGACGCTGGACAACGCGCGTCCGCTGCTGTTCAACACCGCTGAGGCCGCCTACCTGGCCGGCTACGTGGCCGCGGGCATGACCAAGACCGGCAAGGTCGCCACTTTCGGCGGCATCCAGATCCCCTCGGTCACGGTGTTCATGGATGGCTTCGCTGATGGCGTCGCGGCCTACAACAAGGCCAAGGGCACGAACGTGCAGCTGCTCGGCTGGGACAAGGCCACGCAGAACGGTTCCTTCACGCAGTCCTTCGACGACCAGACGCTTGGCAAGGAGCAGGCCCAGCAGTTCATCTCGCAGGGCGCGGACATCATCATGCCCGTCGCGGGCCCGGTCGGCCTGGGCGCTGCGGCGGCTGCCAAGGCGGATGGCAACACCTGGATCATCGGCGTTGACTCCGACTGGTACGAGGCCAACCCCGACTACTCCTCGATCGTGCTGACCTCGGTCATGAAGGAGATCGGTGCCTCGGTCGAGCAGGCGATCCAGGACTCGGTCAATGGCAAGTTCAGCTCGACCCCGTACGTGGGCACGCTGGCCAACGGCGGCGTCTCGATCGCCCCGTTCCACGATTTCGACGACAAGGTGTCCGCGGAGCTCAAGGCGGACCTGACCAAGCTCACGGACGACATCAAGTCCGGCAAGCTCGTCATCGAATCGCAGAACGCTCCGAAGTGATGCGATGCGTGTGGGGCTGGTGGCGGTGACGCTGCCAGCCCCACACGGGCATCGGGGGTTCACCCACCTGCTGGGAGAAGGTCGAAGGAATGAAATTAGAGCTGCGGGGGATCACGAAGAGGTTTGGCCCCCTCACCGCCAACGACTCGATCGATTTAACGATTGAGGAGGGGCATATTCACGCCCTGCTCGGGGAGAACGGCGCGGGTAAGTCCACGCTCATGAACGTCCTGTACGGGATGCACGCCCCCGACGAGGGGCAGATCCTCATTGATGGCGAGCCCGTGACGTTCAAGGGCCCGGGCGACGCGGTCGCGGCGGGTATCGGCATGGTGCACCAGCACTTCATGCTGATCCCCGTCTTCACGGTCGCTGAGTCGATCGCCCTGGGCTTCGAGCCAACCGGACCGGCCGGGATCATCAGCCGCGAGCGCGCCCGCCAGACGGTGCACGAGGTCTCGGCACGCTTCGGTTTCGACCTGGACCCCGATGCGCTCATCGAAGATCTGCCGGTGGGTGCCCAGCAGCGGGTGGAGATCGTCAAGGCGCTGTCGCGCCAGGCGAAGGTCCTCATTCTCGATGAGCCAACCGCGGTGCTCACCCCGCAGGAGACGGACGAGCTGATGACGATCATGCGTCAGCTGGCCGACGCGGGGACCTCGATCGTGTTCATCACGCACAAGCTGCGCGAGGTGCGCGCGGTGGCCGACGAGATCACGGTCATCCGCCGCGGTCGGGTCGTGGGGCAGGCGTCCCCGAGCGATTCCGAGGCCTCGTTGGCCACGCAGATGGTCGGGCGCGAGGTGCTCATGCGCGTGGAGAAGGAGCCCGCGCGTCCCGCGGGCGGTGGCCTGTCCTTTGAGGACGTGTCGCTGCTGGGTGCGGGCGGAGTGCCGCTGCTCGATCACGTGTCCTTCGATGTTCCCCGCGGTGAGATCCTGGCGGTCGCCGGCGTGCAGGGCAACGGTCAGACGGAGCTGGCCGAGGTGATCCTGGGCCTGCAAACACCCGACAGCGGGGTCATCCGACTCGAGGACGCCGATATTACGCGTGCTAAGCCTCGCGAATCCCTGGACGCGGGCGTCGGATTCATCCCTGAGGATCGGTCGACGGACGGCATCATCGCCTCGTTCTCGATCGCGGACAACCTGGTGCTGGACCAGTTCCGCTCCTCGTCTTTCTCATCGCTCGGTTCCCTCAAGCGCGGTGCGATTACGCGTAATGCCCGCGACAAGGAAAAGGAATACGACATCCGTCTGACGTCGATCGAGGATCCGGTGTCCTCCCTGTCGGGCGGTAACCAGCAGAAGGTGGTCGTGGCCCGTGAGATGTCGCGTGACCTGACGCTGCTGGTCGCGAATCAGCCGACGCGAGGCGTCGACGTCGGCTCGATCGAGTTTATTCACCGCAGGATCGTGGACGTGCGAGACCAGGGCTGCGCGGTCCTGCTCATCTCCTCGGAGCTCGATGAGGTCGTCTCGCTCGCGGACCGCATCGCGGTCATGTACCGCGGACGCATCGTCGGCATCGTCCCGGCGGACACGGGACGCGACGTCCTCGGCCTCATGATGGCCGGCGTCCCCCTGGACGAGGCCGTGGCGGCTTCCTCGGGATCCGCTGGGGACGCCGGGGTGCCTCGAAAGGAGGAGCGATGAGTGCACGCGCGAGTAAGGGGATGGGCTTTGTGATACAGGTTTTTCGTATCCGGTGGCTCGTCTCGCTGTTGGCCGTCGTCATCGCGTTTGCCATCGGGGCGGTCTTCATTGTCCTGGCGGACGCGTCCGTCGTCGATGCCTACTACGCGATGTTCCGCGGCTCCATC
Organism: Actinomyces sp. HMSC035G02; assembly: GCA_001838165.1. Classification (GTDB taxonomy): domain Bacteria; phylum Actinomycetota; class Actinomycetes; order Actinomycetales; family Actinomycetaceae; genus Pauljensenia. The sequence goes on from KV835869.1 coordinate 84,827, forward strand.
GTGGACCTGAACGCGCCGAACGCTGTTCGCATGTTCAAGCCGCTGACGGACTCTCTTTTCTATTCGATCCCGCTGATCATCTCGGGACTGGGCCTGGCGCTCGGCTTCCGAGCCGGCCTGTTCAACATTGGCGGCAAGGGCCAGATCATCGTCGGAGCGCTCGCGGCCGTGTGGGTGGGCTTCTCGCTGAACCTGCCGCCGGTCGTGCACACGCTGGTGGCTCTCCTCGTCGCGATCGTCGCGGGCGGCCTCTACGGCGGCATCGCGGGTGTTCTGAAAGCAAAGACGGGCGCGAACGAGGTGATCGTGACGATCATGCTCAACTCGATCGCGACGCTGGGCTTGGGATACATCCTCACGCAGAAGGCGTGGCAGGTGCCCGGAACGAATCAGCCGGTGACTCCCAAGGTCGCGGAGAGTGCGGCGCTCGCGCGTCTGCTTCCCGCCCCCTTCAAGCTGCACGTTGGGTTCCTGGTTGCCCTCCTCGCCCTCGTCGCCTTCTGGTGGCTGATTGAGCGATCCACCCTGGGATTCCAGATCCGAGCGGTCGGCGCGAACGCTGCCGCCGCACGTACGGCCGGCATCTCGGTCGAGCGCATCACGGCGATCACGATGGTCCTCTCGGGCGCGTTCCTCGGCCTCGCCGGGGCGAACGAGGCCCTGGGCACGATCGGGTACGTGTCGCGTGACGTGGCTGGTTCGATCGGCTTCGACGCGATCACGGTGGCCCTGCTGGGGCGCAACAAGACCTGGGGGACCTTTGGGGCTGGGCTGCTCTTCGGGGCCTTCAAGGCGGGCGGTTACGCGATGCAGGCCAAGGGCGTGCCGATCGACATGATCCTCATCCTGCAGTCGGTGATCGTCCTGCTGATTGCTGTTCCGGATGCTCTTGCGGTGGCCGTTCCGGCTGTCCGGCGTCGACGTGTCGAGCAGGCGCGAAAGGAGAAGTCTGATGAGCACAAGTGAGTCCGGCGTGGTCGCGCAGGTTGAGGCCAAGCGCTCCTGGAAACTTTCCGGCATCTACGTGGCCGCCTGCGTGCTGCTCGTGGTCTTCGCGGCCGCTACTCGAGGCGACATGACCCTGCGTCTGAACGACAAGTCGCAGTCCTACGCAATCCCCGACATTGTCACCGCGGGTGCGCCCATCGTGTGGGTGCTCGCGGCCCTGACGATCGCCATCACCGCGTGGACGTTCGTGGCGACGCTGCGGCGTATCACCCAGCCCGCGTGGGCACGCGTCGGCGGCATGGCTCTCGTCGGGCTGTCCACGATCCTGGGATTCCTGTTCTACGCGGGCTCTGGGTCCTCGGGCGTCGTCACCCTGACCTCGACCCTGGTGTCCACCGTGGCTATCTCGACTCCGCTGATCTTCGGCTCCCTCTCGGGCGTCATCTCGGAGCGCGTGGGCGTCGTCAATATCGCGATCGAGGGCGACCTCCTGGTCGGCGCGTTCGCGGGTGTCATGGCGGCCTCGTACTTCCAGACCCCCTACGCGGGCCTCGTCACGGCGCCCCTTGCTGGTGCCCTCCTGGGGTCCCTCCTTGCCCTCTTCTCCGTCAAGTTCGGGGTGGATCAGATCATCGTCGGCGTCGTCTTGAACGTCCTGGCCCTGGGCCTGACGACGTTCTTCTACGGCACGATCATGAAGGACGCTCCGGGGAGCTTGAACACCAACCAGTTCTCGCTGTCCGACATCAAGATCCCCGTTCTGTCGGAGATCCCGATCGTCGGACCGGTCCTGTTCAACCAGTCGATCCTCGTGTACCTCATGTACGCGGCCGTCATCGCTCTGTCGTTCTTCCTGTTCCGTTCTCGCTGGGGCCTGCGGCTGAGGGCCTGCGGTGAGCACCCGCGCGCGGCCGACACGGTTGGCATCAACGTGGGGCGTACGCGCACCCTCAACACGATCCTGGGGTCGTCCTTCGCTGGTCTGGGCGGAGCGTTCTTCACGATCGGCTCCGGCCTGGCCTTCACGGACAACATTTCCGCAGGCAACGGCTACATCGCCCTGGCCGCCATGATCCTGGGCAAGTGGAACCCGCTGGGTGCCATGGGTGCGGCCGTCATGTTCGGCTTTGCGCAGGCACTGGCGCGCATGCTGCCCAACATTGAGCCTGCGATCCCCGCCGACCTCGTCTCGATGATCCCCTACGTGGTCACGATCGTGGCCGTCGCTGGATTCGTCGGCAAGTCGCGCGCCCCCGCCGCTGAGAACATCCCCTACGTGAAGTGAGAATCCGCATGGATCCAACAGATATTGACTGGGACGACCTGCTGGCCGAGGCCATTGAGGCCATGAAGCACGCCTACTGCCCCTACTCGAACTTCCCCGTGGGGGCTGCGGGCTTGACAGCAGACGGCTGGCTCGTCAGCGGCTGCAACGTCGAAAACGCCGGATACGGCGTCACTCTGTGCGCCGAGTGCGGCATGGTCTCCGACCTCATCCGCTCCGGCGGAGGCACCCTCGTCGCGGTGGTCGCCGTCAACGGCAACGAGGAGCCGGTGGCCCCGTGCGGGCGCTGCCGCCAGCTCATCTACGAGCACGGCGGGCCGTCCTGCCTGGTCCTCATGCCTGATGGCGTCGCGCCCATGACCGAGGTACTGCCCGGTGCTTTCGGACCCCACGACCTGTCGAGCGTCGCCGAGGCGGCCCCGGCCTCGTCGGAAGAGAAAGAAGGACACGATGGCTCTCTTTGATGCTGTTGACATCATTCGCGTCAAGCGAGACGGGGGAGTGCTGAGCCCCGATCAGATCGACTGGACGATCGACGCCTACACGAAGGGCGTCATCAAGGACGAGCAGATGGCCGCTCTGGCGATGGCGATCTTCCTGCGCGGCATGGACCGGGGCGAGATTGCCCGCTGGACGGACGCGATGATCCGCTCGGGCGCTCGCATGGACTTCTCCGGGATCGGCAAGCCGACCGCCGACAAGCACTCCACGGGCGGCGTGGGCGACAAGATCACGCTGCCCCTGGCCCCGCTGGTCGCGTGCTTCGGCGTGGCCGTCCCGCAGCTGTCGGGCCGAGGCCTGGGGCACACGGGCGGCACCCTCGACAAGCTCGAGGCGATCCCCGGGTGGCGCGCGCAGCTGAGCAACGACGAGATCATGACCCAGCTGGGCTCCGGCTGCGGCGCGGTCATCTGCGCGGCGGGCTCGGGCCTGGCGCCCGCCGATAAGAAGCTCTACGCCCTGCGTGACATTACCTCGACCGTCGAGTCGATCGCGCTGATCGCCAGCTCCATCATGAGTAAGAAGATCGCCGAGGGGACGGGAGCCCTCGTCCTGGATGTCAAGGTTGGGTCGGGTGCCTTCATGAAGGACCTGGACGCCGCGCGCGAGCTCGCCCGCACGATGGTCGACCTTGGACGTGACGCTGGGGTCGCTACGCGCGCACTCCTCACCGACATGTCCGTGCCGCTGGGGCGCAAGATCGGCAACGCCCTCGAGGTGGAGGAATCCGTCGAGGTGCTCGCCGGCGGCGGGCCCGCCGACGTTGTTGAGCTGACGTGCGAGCTCGCGCGCAACATGCTCGACCTTGCGGGGGTGCGCGACGCCGACGTGGAGGCCGCCCTGGCGGACGGGCGCGCGATGGACCGCTGGCGCGCGATGATTCGCGAGCAGGGCGGAGACCCGGACGCGCCGCTGCCGCGTGCCGCGCACACCCACCAGGTCCTCGCCGAGGCCGGGGGAACCGTCGTGGGCATGGACGCGCTGTCCGTGGGCGTGGCCTCGTGGAGGCTGGGCGCGGGCCGCGCCGTCAAGGAGGACCCCGTGCAGGCGGGTGCCGGTGTCGAGATCCACGCTAAGCCGGGCGACACCGTCGCTGCGGGCCAGCCCTTGCTCACGCTCCACACCGACGACGAGTGGCGCATCGAGCGCGCCCTGGAGTCCCTCTCCGGCGCCATCGAGATTGCCGACGGGGTGACCCCCGAGCCGCGCAGCGTCGTCCTGGAGACGGTGTCCTAAAGGCGGCCAGCCGCGAGCGCACAGGGAGGAGGAATCGTGGAACGGCGCGATGAACAGTCGATCGAGGCGGTCAAGCTCTACTACCAGCAGGGCCTGAGCCAGGCCGAGGTCGCCACCCGCATGGGCCTGTCGCGCCCCACGATCGCCAAACTCCTCGCTCACGGCCGCGAGCGCGGCTTCGTCACCATCGAGATCCACGATCCGCGCGAGGACGCCTCGGAGATTGCCCTGCGGCTGGAGCAGCGCTTCGGCCTGGCCTGCGCTCGCGTCGCCCACGGCCCCGACATGACCGAGGGCGAGGCCATCGAGCAGGTCGGCCGCGTCGGCGCGGATGTTGTCACGCAGCTCGTGCGCGACGGCATGAGCGTCGGCATCTCCTGGGGGCGCACGATGAGCGCGCTCGCGGCCCACCTGCCCCGCGCCCCTCGCGTGGGCGTACGTATCGTCCAGCTCAAGGGCGGAGCGTCCTTCTCCGAGAGGGCGACGCACGATTTTGAGATCATGCGCTCCTTTTGCGAGGCCTTCGGGGCCCAGCCGCGCTATCTGCCCCTCCCCGTGATCTTCCAGGACACCGCGATGCTCTCGATCGTGCGCCGCGACCGGTCGATCGAGCGGATCCTGGAGGAGGGGCGCGGCGTGGACGTGGCGGTATTTACGGTCGGTTCCCTGGGACGCGAGGCCCTCTCGCTCAACCTCGGCCAGCTCGAGGATCACGAGGTGGAGGCGCTCCTGCGCGACGCGGTCGGGGACGCGTGCTCGCGATTTTTCACGCGCGAGGGCGACGTCGCCCTGGCGTCGGTCGACCGCAGGACGGTTGGCATTACGCTCGACGAGCTGCGCTCTCGCCCTGTGCGGGTGCTCGTAGCTGGTGGGCGCGTGAAAGCGGAGGCGTTGGATACGGCGCTTCACATGGGGTTGGCCACGCACCTGGTGGTCGACCAGGACCTGGCCCTCGCGCTGCTGGAACGGCCGCGCGGGGCAACGCCGCGCGGGGTGCGCGATAGTACCCCGAGCGGATGAGAACATTTGTCAAACTACTCGTTGACACATTTCAATTGCACGGCATAGCCTTGCGACAAGGGTAAAGAAGCCTCGACGGAGCCCCCGGCTCCTCGATACCACAGGAGGACACATGCGCTCGACACCGCACATCAACCCCACCGCCCCCATTGCGCCGACGATCCTCCTGCCCGGAGACCCGCTGCGCGCGAAGTTCATCGCCGAGACCTACCTGGAGGACGCCCAGCAGTTCAACGCCGTGCGCAACATGCTGGGCTACACCGGCACCTACCGCGGCACCCCGGTGTCCGTCATGGGCTCGGGTATGGGCATCCCCTCGATCTCGCTGTACGCCCACGAGCTGATCCACGAGTTCGGCTGCACGCGCCTCGTGCGCGTGGGCACGTGCGGCGCCCTGCAGCCAGACGTCAACCTGTACGACGTCGTGGTCGCCCAGGCTGCGTGCTCGAACTCGGCATTCCTCGATCAGTACCAGATCCCCGGCTCCTACGCCCCGATCGGCTCCTTCCGCCTCATCGAGGACGTCGTGCGCCGCGCCCGCGAGGCAGACGTGCCGATCCACGTGGGTAACATCCTCTCCTCCGACACGTTCTACAACGCGAACCCGACCTTCAACGAGGCCTGGCAGCGCATGGGCGTGCTCGCGGTCGAGATGGAGTCCGCCGGCCTGTACGCGACCGCCGCCCACGCGGGCGTCGAGGCCGTGGGTATCTTTACGGTCTCGGACTCCCTGGTCACGGGCGAGGCCACCGACGCTCAGGCGCGCCAGACGTCCTTTACCACCATGATGGAGCTGGCCCTGCCCCTGGCCCAGCTGTGATGCGACAAGAAAGTAGTTCCATGAATAAGCGTGACGTGGCCGCGATGATCGACCACACGATCCTCAAGCCCGAGGCCACCAAGGCAGACGTGGCCCGCATCGTCGAGGAGGGCGCCGCGGCTGGCACCTTCTCGGTGTGCGTGTCCCCCTCGATGCTGCCCCTGGACGTTCCCGAGGGCCTGAAGGTCGCCTGCGTGGTCGGCTTCCCCTCGGGTGCGGTCAAGCCTCAGGTCAAGGCCTTCGAGGCTGCCCAGGCCGTCGCCGACGGCGCGGACGAGATCGACATGGTTATCAACATCGAGCTGGTGAAGGACGCGCGCCTCCACGAGCTCGAAGAGGAGATCGCGGCTGTGCGCCGCGTCGTCCCCGCGCCCCGTATCCTCAAGGTCATCATCGAGTCCGCCGCACTGACGGACGACGAGATCGTCGCCGCCTGCACCGCCTCGGTGGCGGCGGGCGCGGACTTCGTCAAGACCTCGACGGGCTTCCACCCCGCGGGTGGGGCCTCGACCCACGCGGTCGCGCTCATGCGCGCCACGGTCGGCGACGCCCTGGGAGTCAAGGCCTCGGGCGGTATTCGAGAAACGCAGACCGCCCTGGCAATGATCGAGGCCGGAGCCTCCCGCCTGGGAGTGTCCGCAACCAACGCCATCCTGGCAGGACTGGAGGACTAAAGACGATGGAGCTGCTCGAGCGCGCCCGCCAGTGGGCGAGCCACGACCCGGATCCAGCCACGGCATCGGCCCTGAGCGCTGACATCGAGGCCGCGGAACGCGGCGACGAGGAGGCGGCTGCCCGCGTGGGTGCGGCCATGAACGGCCCCCTCCAGTTCGGCACAGCCGGCCTGCGAGGCGTCGTGGGGCCGGGCGAGTCCCGCATGAACCTCGCGGTCGTCATCCGCGCGACCGCCGGCCTGTGCGAGGTCGTCAAGCGCCACGCGACGGGCACGCCCACGCTGGTGGTAGGCTGCGACGCCCGCTACGGGTCCTCCGAGTTCGCCACGGCCGCCTGCCGCGTGGCCTCTGCCGCCGGCGTGCGCGTTCTCGCGCTGCCGCAGGCCAACCCGACGCCGCTGACCTCCTTCTCGATGCTGCACTTCGACGCGGACGCGGGCGTCATGGTGACCGCCTCCCACAATCCCGCCCCGGACAACGGCTACAAGGTCTACCTGGGCGGCACCGTCGTGCAGGGCGACGGGCGCGGCGTCCAGATCGTCCCGCCCTTCGACGCCGAGATTGCAGCCGCCATCGAGGCCGCCCCGCCCGCGGACGAGGTTCCGATGAGCGACGACCTCATCGAGGCGGTGGACCCGCGTGAGGAGTACGTGGCCTGCGCGTCCGCCCTGGCCTCGGGCGAGGCCTCCGCCCGCGAGGACCTGCGCATCGTCCTGACCGCCATGCACGGTGTGGGTGCCACGATCACTTCGCGAGTCCTGGCCGAGGCCGGATTCTCCAACGTCTCCCTCGTGGCGGCGCAGGCCGATCCCGATCCGGATTTCCCGACCGTGCCCTTCCCCAACCCCGAAGAGGCCGGCGCTCTCGACATGGCGATCGAGCAGGCTCGTGAGCAGGGGGCCGACCTCATCATCGCGGTCGACCCCGACGCGGACCGCTGCGCGCTCGCGGTGCTCGATCCGGCCTCGGAGACGGGATGGAGCCCGCTCAGCGGAGACCAGATCGGCTCGCTGCTGGGTGAGTTCCTGGCCGAGCGAGGCATGACGGGCTCGCTCGCGAACTCGATCGTGTCCTCGCGCCTGCTCTCGCGCATTGCCCGCGCTCACGGCCTGGAGCATCACACGACGCTCACGGGCTTCAAGTGGATCGCCCGCGCCCCCGGGCTTGGGTTCGGCTACGAGGAGGCCATCGGCTTTTGTCCGGATCCGGCCCACGTGCGCGACAAGGACGGCATTGCGACCTCGGTCGTCGCCGCGTCCCTGGTGGCCGCGCTCAAGGCGCAGGGGTGCAGCGTGTGGGACGAGCTGGAGCGCCTGGCGCGACTGCACGGCCTGCACGTGAGCTCGCCGCTGACCTTCCGCGTCGAGCAGATCGAGAAGATCGCCAGCGGTATGGCGCGCCTGCGCGCCCAGCCGCCGAGCGTCCTGGCTGGCTCTCCCGTCGTCGAGGTTTCGGACCTGTCGCAGGGGTACCGTGGCCTGCCGCCCACCGATGGCGTCCTCGTGCTCACCGAGGCGGGGGACCGCGTCATCGCGCGCCCCTCGGGCACTGAGCCAAAGCTCAAGTGCTACCTCGAGGTGATCCTGCCGGTCGCCGAGGGGGAGCCGCTGCCCTGGGAGCAGGCGCGTGAGCGTCTCGACTCAATTAAGGGAGCTTTCGCCGAGATTATCGGCCTGTAGAGGCGAATCGGGCTCCGTCGGCGTATTTTCTGTGGGTATAGCCCTGCGTGAAGAAATAGATAACGCTATACTTGCGTATATGGCAACTCACAGTGAATCGCCGGCGGAGGCCCTTCCCTTCGCCGACCGGCCCGTCGTGAAGGCGCCCGGCCACTGGGTCCTCGCACGCGCCGGAAAGACGGTGCTGCGCCCCGGCGGCCTCGCCCTCAGTACGTGGGCGCTCAAGCGTGCCGTGTTGCCCGGTTCGGATGTCGTCGAGTTTGCGCCCGGCCTGGGGGTGACGGCCTCCGCGATCATCGGGGTGGGCCCCGCCTCCTACGTCGGCGTGGAGCGCGATCCGAACGCCTCCGCGCGCGTGGACGTCATCGCCTCGGGCGTGGGGCGCTGCGTGAACGCCGACGCCGCGCAGACCGGCCTGCCGGACGAGAGCGCGGACGTCGTCGTCGGCGAAGCCATGCTCTCCATGCAGGGAGAGAAAGCCAAGCGAGCCATCATGAGCGAGGCCGCGCGCATCCTGCGCCCCGGCGGCCGCTACGTCATCCACGAGCTGGCGATGCGCCCCGACACGATCCCGGAAGCGCCCGCCACCGAGATCCGCCGCGCCCTCGCCCGCGCCATCAACGTCAACGCTCGGCCCCTCACGGTCGCCGACTGGAGGCGAGCGCTCGAAGAGGTCGGCCTCGTCGTGGAAGAGACCCGCACGGCCCCCATGGCCCTCCTCAAGCCCGGCCGCATGATCGCCGACGAGGGAGTGACCGGCGCGCTGCGCATCATGCGCAACGTCGCGCGGGACAAAGACCTGCGTGAACGCGTCACGACGATGGCGCGCACGTTTAAGAAATATGATCGACACCTGTGCGGCGTCGCCATCGTCGCGCGCAAACCCAAGGAGAGCCAATGAGCCTGTCGCCCGAATCGAACACCGAGGTCCCCACGCCCATCATGACGGACCTGCAGGACATCGCCTCGATGATCCAGATCAACGAGGAAGCAACGGTCTCGCGCACCGTCATGCACGCTGAGGGCGTGCGCCTGGTCCTCTTCAGCTTCGACAAGGACGAGATTCTCAGCGAGCACACCGCCGCGATGCCCGTCATCCTGCACACCCTCGAGGGTGCCCTGGAGATCGAGGCCGACGGTCGCACCGTTGTTCTCAAGCCGGGCGACGTCATCCACTTCGGCACGCGTCTGCCGCACGCCGTGCGCGCGCTTGAGCCCTCGAAGATGGCCCTGTACATGCTCGACCGTCGCGAGCGCCCCAAGGCCTGAGGCGCCGACACTGTGCGGCGGGCCCCGTCCTCGTGAGGTGATGCGCGAGGCCGGGGCCCGTTTGTCGTATCCGCGAGGGATGGGCGGTGCGTCGGCGCCCCGCGGAGGTTTACTTCAGCGACGCCTTGCCGGCGCCCTTCGCGACCAGCCAGAGGCCGGCCTCGACGATGACCCCTGAGACGATGAAGACGATGGGCACGGAGATGCGCGCGTCCATGAGGGTGGTGGCAGCCAGGGCGATGCCGTGGGCCGTGCCCAGGACGCCGCCGGCGAAGAGGATGGGCCAGGCGGCGCGGTGTGCGCGCTCCCATTCCTGCGAGCCGGGCTCGATGCCCGCCAGGCGCAGCCCCAGGGGAGGGCGGCACACGCCGGCGCGCGCGGTCAGGCCCGAGGCAAACAGGTAGAGCCCACCCGCGGTGAGGGCAACGGCGAGAATCAGGAAGGCGGCGATCAGTCCGACGTGCACGGGAACCCCTCGAAAGATAAGCGTTTCACGGCCGTTTCACGAAGGGCCGCGCGCCCATTCTACCCGGCCCCGGCCTCGTCACCGCGAAGGCAGAGGCGGTGTGAAAACCTGCATAGTTTCGAGGGCAAGGTGCAGGGGTGTATGGCCTGATGAGGCCCGGAAGTGACCATGGTGAGTAAGCCGAGAGGCGGTGCTCGCGTGAGCACCACCCCTCAGCAAACAGCTCGGAATTCCGAGCGAAATATCAGGTCAGTCGACCAGGCCCTTCACGGCCTCGTCGAGCTCGGCGACCCAATCCGCGCCCGACACGTCCGAGGGCATGCGCCAATCCCCGCGCGGGGACAGGGAGCCGCCGGCCATGACCTTGGGGCCGTTGGGCAGGGCGCTGCGCTTGAACTGCTGGCTGAAGAAACGCCACAGGAACAGGCGCTCCCACTTGACGATCTCCTCGAGCGAATACGCGACCTTGTCCTCCTCGGGGAAGCCGACCGGCCAGGAGCCGACCGAGGCGTCCGACCAGGCCTTCTCCGCCAGGAACGCGATCTTCGAGGGGCGCGCGCCGCGACGCAGCACGTGGTACAGCGTGAAGTCCTGCAGGTTGTAGGGGCCGATCTTGTCCTGCGTGGACTGCATCTTCTCGCCCGGCTTGGCGGGAACCAGCTCGGGGGAGATCTCCGTGTGCAGGATCGACAGGAGGACCTCGCCGACGCGGTCGTCGAACTGCTTGGAGGCCACGACCCAGCGGATCAGGTGCTGCATGAGGGTCTTCGGCACGCCCGTGTTGACCGCGTAGTGGCTCATCTGGTCGCCCACGCCGTACGTGCACCAGCCCAGCGCCAGCTCGGACAGGTCGCCCGTGCCCAGGACGATGCCGCCCAGGTGGTTGGCCAGGCGGAACAGGTAGTCGGTGCGCAGGCCGGCCTGGACGTTCTCGAAGGTCACGTCGTAGGTGGCCTCACCCTCGCCGTAGGGGTGCCCGATGTCGGCCAGCATCTGTGTGGCAGCCGGACGGATGTCGATCTCCTTGAAGGTCGTGCCCAGGTACTGGCACAGCAGGGTTGCGTTCTTCTTCGTGCGCTCGGAGGTGGCGAAGCCGGGCAGTGTGTAGCACAGGATGTCCGTGCGCGGACGGCCCAGCAGGTCCATCGCGTGCGCGGCCACGACCAGCGCGTGCGTCGAATCCAGGCCGCCCGAGACGCCGATGACGATCTTCGGGTTGCCGATCGCGCGCAGGCGCTGGACCAGGCCTGCCACCTGAATGTTGTAGGCCTCGTAGCAGTCCTGCTCCAGGCGCGTGGGGTCGTTGGGGACGAAGGGGAAGCGGTTGACGGAGCGCTCCAGGCCCAGGTCGGTGCGCGGCGGGTCGAGCGTGAACTCGACCTCCTGCGGTGCCATGCGCTCGTCGCCCGCAAAGTAGCGCTGGGCGTTGTCCGTGAACGAGTTCTGGCGCTTGCGCTCGGTGCGCAGGCGTTCCAGGTCCACGTCGGCGATCGTGATGTGGGTGCCCTCCTGGAAGCGTTCGCCGATCGCGAGGCGTTCCCCGGCCTCGTAAATCATGGTTTCGCCGTCCCAGGCGAGGTCCGTGCTGGACTCGCCGATGCCGGCGGCCGTGTACACGTAGGCCGCGCAGCAGCGCGAGGAGATTGAGCGCACCATGAGCTCGCGGTCGGCGCCGCGTCCCACGGTGATGGGGGAGGCGGACAGGTTCGCCAGGACGGTCGCGCCCGCGAGCGCCAGCTCCGTCGACGGGGTGACGGGGACCCACATGTCCTCGCAGACTTCGATGCCGACCGTCAGGCCGGGCACGTCGTCGGCGGACAGGAGGACTGGGCCGAAGGGAACCCACACGGGGCCGCCGCTGAATTCCTCGACGCCGCCCCACGGCACCTCGATGCGCTCGCAGGCGCGCGGGGGCATGGTGACGAAGTGGCGCTTCTCGTAGAACTCGCGGTAGTTGGGCAGGTGGGACTTGGGAACGATCGCCAGCACGCGGCCGCGGTGGATGGCGACCGCGCAGTTGTACAGGGCGTTGTCCTTGCGCAGGGGTGCGCCGACGACGAGGAGGGGGAGCAGGTCGGCGCTGGCCTCGACGATGGTGGCCAGGGCCTTCTCGACGTTATCGAGGAGCACGTCCTGCAAGAGGAGGTCGTCGATGGCGTAGCCGGAGACGCACAGCTCGGGGAAGACGCCCATGGCGACGCCGCGCGCATCGAGCTGGCGGGCCGCGTCGATGATCTCGCGCGCGTTCTCGAAGGGGCGGGCGGGGTGTACGGGCAGGGTCACGGCGGCGACGCGCGCGAAGCCCTGATCGTAGAGGGAATGGAAGTTCATAGTTCTCCTTTGGTACTGGGCTTATTCTTGCGTACTCGGCGCGCTCGCGCTCTTCATCGACGAGGCCGGGGCTGGGGCGGGTGGGCGGCGCAGGGGTGGGTCGAGGACGAAGGCCGTGTCGTCGACGCCGGGGACGAGGCGGTAGAGGGCTGCTGGACGTCCGGCGCCTTCGCGCACAGTGCCGCCCGTCGGCTCGATGAAGGAGGCCGTCTTTGTTGCTTTGCGGTGGAAGTTGCGCGGGTCGAGCGCTGATCCCCAGATGGCCTCGTACGTCGTGCGCAGTTGCGTGATCGTAAATTCAGGGCCGCAGAAGGATGTGGCCAGGGGGGAGTATTCGATCTTGGAGCGAGCGCGCTCGACTCCGTGCGCGAGGATGCTCGCGTGGTCGAAGGCGAGGGGTGAATCGGGCGCGAGGAGGGCGTCGACGGGGTGCCAGAGCGTTCCCGAGGCGTCGCCTCCCGCGCGGGCCGGCGCAAAAGATGGGGCGAGGAGGAGGTAGGCGACCGAGAGGACCGGCCCTCGGGGGTCTCGTCCCTGCGGCCCGTAGGTGCGCAACTGTTCGAGGTGGCCAGGAGGGACGATGCCGGTTTCCTCCTCGAGTTCGCGCGCTGCCGCTTCCTCGGTCTGCTCGCCCTCGCGTAGGAAGCCGCCGGGGAGTGCTAGGTGGTCCTTGAAAGGCTCAATTCCGCGCCGCACGACGAGAGCGTGGAGCGTGTGGTCGATGACCGTGAGGGCGACGATGTCGACCGCGACGGGGATGGTGAGGGGTGAGGTCATGGTGTAAGCCTAGCCTATTTGTGTCGAGTTGACATTAAATGCTAGAGTGAGTTATCGGCATTCTGACACAAACAAGTGGGAAACCACCCAACCAAGGAGTCATCATGGGAACCCTTCACCACCACCCCTTCTTCATCCGCTACCAGGGCGGTTCCGGCGATCACGTCGTCCAGATCCGCGCCGGACGCACGATCCGATCCGGTGTCGGTCAGTCCTTCTGGCTGCGAGCCGGCCGCTGCGCGCTCGCGGAGGTGCCCACCGCCAACCGCGCCCACAGCTTCCTCGTGCAGGCGACCACCGCGGATCAGCAGAACATCAACGCGCAGGTTGCCATCACCTACCGCATCGAGGACGCAGAAGCCGCCGCCGCGCACTACGACTTCGGCCTGTATCCGCGCGAAGCGGGAGCCGACGCCCAGGGGTTGTGGCAGATCGACGAGACCGTCACCCGCATCGCCTTCTCTGCCCTGGCCTCGGCAATTGGCGAGATGACGCTGACCGACGCCATTTCTGGATCCCTCGAACGGGTCGGCCGAGTGTTGGCCCAGGCCTTTGCCTCCGATGAGCAGCTGCGGGCCACCGGCGTTGCCGTTGTCGACGCACGCCTCCTGAGCTTGCGCCCGGACGAAGGAGTCGAATCCTCCCTGCGCGCCCCTCTCCTCGAGCAGCTCCAAGCCGAGGCTGACCGCGCCCTCTACGAACGCCGGGCGCTCGCAGTCGAACGCGAGTCCCAGATTTCCGAAAACGAGATGCAATCCAAGCTCGACCTGGCCCGCAAGCGTGCCGACCTCGTCGACCAGGAGGGACACAACGCCAGGCGCGAAGCCGAAGAGAAGGCCGCAGCAGACGCTATTGCGGTCGAAGCGGAAGCGCGCCGTATCACTGAAAAAGCCAAGGCCTACGAGGTCGACTGGAACACCGCAGGCCGTGCCCGGGTCGACAACGACGCCGCCTACATCCAGGCACTCGCCGAGGCAGGGCCCGAGGTGGCGCGGGCCCTCGCCCTGAAGGAAATGGCGAAGAATATGCCGTCCTTCGGGAACATCACTATCACCGCCGACGTGCTCAGCGATCTTGTTGCTGCCTTCACCGGCTCCGCAAAGGTGGGAGAGTAGTCATGCGCCGCCGTGCCGTCATCGTCCGACGCCCCACCGAGTTCGACGAGCTCATGGACCGCTACTCCACGCGCGGCCAGGTCGAATTCGTCCTGCGCAGCCGCGGGCGCACCCTCGAGTCCGTCGAGCGTGCGCACGATTCTCACGTGGCTGCCCTGGCTCGCGTGCGTGCGGGCATCCCGGACGGGTGGGCGAGCGCCGACGTCGAGCGCGATTCCCTGTCGCGCTTCCTCTTCGCCCCCGAGGACGTCATCGTTGTCGTGGGCCCAGACGGCCTGGTTGCCAACGTCGCCAAGTACGCGGGCGACCAGGCCGTGGTCGGCGTCAACTCCGTCCCTCAGTCGAACGCCGGCGTGCTCGTGCGCTGCACGCCCGACCAGGGGGTCGCAGCCCTCGGGCGCATCGAGGCGGGTGCTGACCTGCGGGTGGACCAGCTGACGATGGTGCGAGCGACCGCCGACGACTCGCGCACGCTCACCGCCCTCAACGAGGTATTCGTTGGGCACCCGAGCCATCAGAGCGCCCGCTACGAGCTGGCCCTCGGAACCCGTGTGGAGCGACAGTCCTCCTCGGGCGTCGTTGTCTCCACCGGGACCGGGGCGACCGGGTGGGGAGCATCCCTCAAGCGCGGCCGCCACATGGGGGACCTGCCCGCGCCGACCTCGCGCTCGCTCGCGTGGTTCGTGCGCGAGGCATGGCCCTCGCCCTTCACCGGCGTCGAATACACTGAGGGGATCCTGGACGAGGACGAAGACCTCGGCCTCGTCGTCGCCTCCGAATCCCTCGTCCTGTTCGGCGATGGCATGGAGTCCGACCGCCTGACCCTGACGTGGGGTCAAAGCGTGCGGATTTCGCGTGCCCCGCGAGCCCTGTCCCTCGTCGACCCCGCCGGCCTGGGGGAGGGATGATCCCGTGGGTGTGCATGATCGCACTGAGACTACGTGCTACTCGCGCGCACACCTCGTTCACTGTGTCGGGGAATGTCCGAGAGGGTGCCGATGGGGCTGATGACATCGTGCAGGGCAGCGGGGTGGCGTAACGCGCGCATACGCGGATAGGTTACGAACATCCGGATAGGTTATGAAGATGTGGATAGGAAAATAAGCTATCCGGATGCGCACAACCTATCCAAATGCGCACAACCTATCCGGATGCGCACAACCTATCCGCATGTGTGCAGGGGAGGTGGCGCTTGTGCGTTGAGGCCGGGGACCGTGAGCGAATCCTGCGCGCCGCAAGCCCTACGCGGGCAGAACACCCCGCGCGTGCAGCTGGTCCATGACGCGATCGAGGGTCTCGCCAACCGGCTCGCGAATAATCAGATCGGCGCGGACATCGGCTGAGGTCGGGGTGGCATTCATGAGCACCAGGTGGTCCCCGGAGAAATAGTTGATGAGGCCCGCCGCCGGATACACCACGAGGGACGTGCCCGCCACGATCAGCACGGACGCTCGCGCGATGGCGGACACGGCGGCCTCGATGACGCCCTGGTCGAGGGCCTCGCCGTACATGACGATGTCAGGGCGCATCTGTGAGGTGCACGAGGGGCACGCGGGCACGGGATCCCCGTCAACCGTGACGGCATCCCCCAATGATGCGACTGCCCCGCAGCGCGTGCATACGAGGCGCTCCCAGTTGCCGTGCAGCTCCCACACGGTCCGCGAACCCGCCCGCTGATGCAGGCCGTCGATGTTCTGCGTGATGACAGCGTCCAGGCGACCTGCGGCCTCCAGGGAGGCCAGGGCTCTGTGCGCACCGTTGGGCTCTACGGGGCGGTAGATCTCGTGGAACCACTCCCAGTAGGCCTGCGGATGCCTCTCAAAGAAGTCGATGCTCAGCACCGTCTCCAGGGGAATCTCGCGCTCCTGAAAGTAAAAGCCGTTGGCCCCTCGAAAATCGGGGATTCCCGACTCGGTGGACACGCCCGCGCCTCCGAAAAACACGGTGGACGGTGAGGCAGCGATCCATTCCGCCAGGGTAGAAACATCGTCGTTCATGAGGCCCTCCTCGCTCGCGCTACTCTCTCAGGATACGCCCGAGGCCGGGGCCCCACGTGGGAACCCCGGCCTCGAACAAGCCTGAGGATCAGGCGAAGGTCAGCGCCTGGCGAGCGATCGCCAGCTCCTCGTTGGTCGGGTAGACGACGAGGGTCACGGCCGAGTCGGGAGCGGACACGATGCGCGGTTCCTTGATACGGCCCTTGTTGGCCTCGACGTCGATCTTGACGCCGAAAGGAGCGAGGGCCTCGGCCAGCTCGCGGCGCACGTCGTCGTCGTTCTCGCCGATGCCGGCGGTGAAGGTGATGACGTCCAGGCCGCCGAGCTCAGCGGCGTAGGAACCCACGTACTTCAGCAGGCGGTTGATGTACACGTCCATGGCGGTACGGGCGCGCTTGGAGGCCTCGGGGTCGGAGGTGTTGTTGATGACCTCCCACACGGAGCGCATGTCGGACTCGCCGGTCATGCCCTTCATGCCGGACTTCTTGTTGAAGAGGGTGTCGACCTCGTCGACGCTCATGCCGGCGACGCGCTGCAGGTGGAACACGACGGCGGGGTCGATGTCGCCGGTGCGGGTGCCCATCATGAGGCCCTCGAGGGGGGTCAGGCCCATGGAGGTGTCGATCGGCTTGCCGTTCTTGACGGCGGAAGCGGACGCGCCGTTGCCCAGGTGCAGGACGATCTGCTTGAGGTCGTCGCGGCCCAGCATCTTGGAGATTTCCTGGGAGACGAACTGGTGGGAGGTGCCGTGGGCGCCGTAGCGGCGCACCGAGTACTTCTCGGCGGTCTCGGTCTCGAGGGCGTACAGGGCGGCCTTGTCGGGCAGCTGCTGGAAGAACGCGGTGTCGAAGACCGCGACGTGGGGGACGTCGGGCATGAGCTCGCGCGCCACGTCGATGCCCTTGAGGTGGGCGGGGTTGTGCAGCGGAGCCAGCGGGCACAGCTCTTCGATCAGGTTGCGGACCTCGTCGGTGATGAGGGCCGGGCCATCGAAGTAGCGGCCGCCCTGAACGACGCGGTGGCCGACGGCGAGGATGTGGGCCTCGGCCAGGGACGGGCCCTCCGTGTCGAAGAGGCGCAGGACCTCACGCATGCCGACGGTGTGGTCGGGAACCGGGAGCTCTTCCTGGGTGACGGCGTCGCCATGCTCATGCTTGATGAGACCGGTGGTGTCGCCGATGCGCTCGACGATGCCCTTGGCGATGGCGTCGCCGGTTTCGGGGTCGACGAGCTGGTACTTGATGGAGGAGGAGCCGGAGTTAATGACGAGGACGGAGGACGAGGTCACGCGTTCGCCTTTCGTGTTGTGGGGTTGGGGTAAAAGAACGAGGCCGGGGCCCGTTTACGTTCAATGGTAACCGGACCCCGGGACCTCGGTCCCGTTTAGCCCTGGGCCTGGACGGCGGTCAGGGCGACGGTGTTGACGATGTCTTCGACGAGGGCGCCGCGCGACAGGTCGTTGACGGGCTTGTTGAGGCCCTGCAGGATGGGGCCGACGGCGAGCGCTCCGGAGGAGCGCTGGACCGCCTTGTAGCCGATGTTTCCGGCTTCCAGCTCGGGGAAGACGAAGACGGTGGCCTTGCCGGCGACCTCGGATCCGGGCAGCTTCTTGGAGGCGACGGCCTCGTCGACGGCTGCGTCGAACTGGATGGGGCCTTCGATGGCCAGCTCGGGGGCCTTCTCGCGGGCGAGGCGGGTGGCCTCGACGACGACGTCAACGTCCGGGCCGGACCCGGAGGTGCCGGTGGAGTAGGAGAGCATGGCGACGCGCGGGGTGACGCCGAACTGGGCGGCGGTGCGCGCGGAGGTCACGGCGATGTCTGCCAGCTGCTCGGCGGTGGGGTTGGGGTTGACGGCGCAGTCGCCGAACGCCCACACGCGGTCCTTCATCGCCATGAGGAAGATGGAGGAGACAACGGAGACGCCGGGGGCGGTCTTGATGATCTGGAAGGAAGGAACGATCGTGTGCGCGGTCGTGTGGGCAGCGCCCGAGACCATGCCGTCGGCGTCGCCCATGTGGACCATCATGGTGCCGAAGTAGGACACGTCGGTGACCTTCTCGCGGGCCTGCTCGAGGGTGACGCCCTTCTTGGCGCGCAGGCGCGCGAACTCCTCGGCGTAGCGCTCGAGGTAGGCGGGATCGTTCACGGAGACGACCTGGGCGGCGCTCAGGTCGAGGCCGAGCTCACCGGCGCGCTTGGCGACGTAGTCGGCGTCGCCCACGAAGGTGATGTCGGCGATGCCGGCGGCGAGGACCTGGGCGGCGGCCTGCAGGACGCGGTCGTCGTCGGGCTCGGGCAGGACGATGCGCTTGCGGTCGGCGCGTGCGCGCTCGATGAGGTCGGCCTGGAAGGCGAGCGGGGTGACGGCGGTGGGGGCCTCGGTGCCGCGCAGGGTGGCGGCGGCCTCCTCGCCCAGCGGCAGCGTGAGGACGGGCACGTCGGCCTCGAGCGCGGGGGCACCACCGGTCAGGACAACAGCGACGACGGAGGCGGCAGCGGCCTCGGCGCGCAGGCGGGCGGCGGCGATTTCCTCGGACAGGAGCTCGGCGCTGGCGCCCTCGGCGTCGAAGGCGAGGACGACGCCGGCGCGGGTGGAGGCGGCAAGATTCAGGTTCCAGGCCACGTGGTCGAAGGCGCGGTTCGAGGTCTCACGGGCGGGGGCGATGAGCGCGTCGTCACCGGCGGCGCGGACGGCTTCGACCGCGGCAGGCAGAGCGGAGGCGGGACGGAGGGCGGCGTCGGTAGCCGTCGTGCCGGCCAAGGCGTCGACGGTGGCGACGCCAAGAACGCGGGCCAGCTCGTCAGTGGCGAGGGCGGCTGCCTCCGACGAACCGGGGGCGACGACAATAAAGCGAGACACTCGAATGCTCCTTTGGTGCGAGAAATATGTTGCGGGTCTCAGGGACCTTTGGACCAATATTAAACCCGCATGCCTCTTATTCCTATTCTTTTGAAAAGACGAGGCCGTGGTTGGCTTCGTGGGGCGCAGATGAACGCTCGCATGATCACGAGCGCTCGTGCGATAGGGTAGGGGCGTGAATAACGAGGAAAAGACCGTGCGCGCACGAGTGGGTGCGTGGCTTGGCGCTGCCCTGAGCGCGCTCGGCGTTCTCGGTGTGATTGCGCTGGCCGTGAGCGATCACCGCCACCGCGCGGTCATGCTCATGGTCGCCGTCCTCGTTGGCATGGGTGCTCTGCGCCTGTGGACGCCGGGACGTCCCTGGTTTGCGTCGCGAGCCCGCCTCATGGATGTTGCTGTGTACGTGATCCTCGCCGCGATTATTTGGTGGTTTGCCCCGTACGTGTCGACGCTTGCGGTGCGTTAAATCCGCGGAAAATGGCCGTTGCGCCGGGGCAATGCCGTCGCTACCACGCTTTCTTTATCACGTGAGTTTTGCCGCAGCTATCCCGAATCCTGGTTACCACTTCAAGAATTCGTAAAGCTCGGGCATGCTATGAGCGACCCATCATCCCTATTGTCAAGGTGAAACACATGCGCGAGTTCCTGCGTAAATCCGGAATCCTCGTGTGGGTGATCGCTGCGATCATCCTCGCGACCGTCCTCGGATCCGTCCGTATTGGCGGCGACCACCTGGTTCCCGTCGAGATCGGCCGTATTTTTGCGACCTTCTCGGCGGTCTTCAGCCAGTTCCTGTCCTTCTCGATCCCGCTGATCATCATCGGCCTCGTGACCCCCGCTATTGCGGACCTGGGCCGAGGCGCGGGCAAGTGGCTGGGCATCACGACGGCGATCGCCTACGCGTCGACGCTTTTCTCGGGCTTCCTGACCTACCTGGTGTGCGCGTCCCTGTTCCCGCGTCTCCTCGCCTCCACCCAGCTGGGCGACGTGGCCGAGCCGGGCAGCGCCCTCGAGTCCTACTTCACGATTGAAATGCCCGCGCCGCTGCAGGTGATGACGGCGCTGCTCCTGTCCTTCGTGGTGGGCCTGGGTCTGTCGATGGTCCCGCGCGGCGTGCTGCGTAAGGGCTTCATCGAGTTCCGAGCCATCATTACGCGCCTCATCGAGACGATCATCATCCCGCTGCTGCCGCTGCACATCTTCGGCATCTTCCTGAACCTGACCTACACGGGCGAGGCCGCCTCGGTCATTCGTACGCTGGTGCGCGTGGTCATCGTGGTTCTGGTCCTCGAGGTCGTCATCCTGCTGACCCAGTTCTGCTTCGCGGGCGTTGTTGCGCGCCGCAACCCCATCAAGGCCCTCCTGACGATGATGCCGGCCTACCTGACGGCTCTGGGTACCTCGTCGTCCGCGGCTACCATCCCGGTGACCCTGCGCCAGACCAAGAAGAACGGCGTGTCCGACGCGGTCGCGTCCTTCACGATTCCGCTGTGCGCGACGATCCACCTGGCCGGCTCGACCTCGAAGATCTTCTCCTTCGCGTTCGCCATCGTCCTGACCCAGGGCCTGACTGTGAGCTCCCTGCAGTGGGTCGGCTTCATCTTCATGCTGGGCATCACGATGGTCGCCGCCCCCGGCGTCCCCGGCGGTGCCATCATGGCCGCCACGGGTCTGCTCAGCTCCATGCTGGGCTTCAACGACGCCCAGGTTGCGCTCATGATCGCCACCTACATCGCTCTGGACTCCTTCGGCACCGCCACCAACGTGACGGGCGACGGGGCGATCGCGCTCATCGTGGACCGCATGGCCCACGGCTCGATCGGCAACGAGGGCGACCCGGAGAACGCTCGCGAGCTGGCATTTGACGGTATGGCCTACCTGGACCGCGTTTCCGTCGAGGGCGTTGTCAGCCCCGAGGAGCTGGCAGAGTCTGCCGCTCGTAACAGCAGCGAAACTGTCGCCTAGTTTCCAGTGACTGCACAAGCGCGCGCCCGCCGTTGTCGGCGGGCGCGCGCTTGTCGTTTCCTCGGTAAATGGGAGTTTGGCCCTAGTGGTGGAGGTGCGGGTCACGTAGAATGGGAGACGATAGGCACACTGGGCCTGACGGCCCGCTCCGTCAACGAAAGATGGCAGAAAAATGAGCACAGTTCGTATCGGTGTCCTCACGTCGGGCGGTGACGCCCAGGGAATGAACGCGGCTGTTCGAGCCGTCGTGCGTACGGCGCTGGCGCGTGGCGCGCAGCCCTACGCGATCTACGAAGGCTGGCAGGGAGCCTGCGTGGGTGGTGATTCCATCAAGAAGATGGAGTGGTCGGACGTGTCCTCGATCCTGGCCGAAGGCGGCACGGTGATCGGCACGGCTCGCAGCGCTGACTTCCGTACGTACGAGGGCCGCCACCGCGCGGCTGCGAACCTGCTCGAGCATGGCATCGATCACCTCGTCGTGATTGGTGGCGACGGCTCCCTGTCGGGTACGAACGAGTTCCGCGGCGAGTGGGCCCAGCACGTCGCCGAGCTGGCTGCCGAGGGCGTGATCTCGCCCGAGACCGCCGCCGAGCACCCGGCTCTCATCATCGTCGGTCTCGTCGGCTCGATCGATAACGACCTCGTGGGCACGGACATGACGATCGGCGCCGACACTGCGCTGCATCGCATCCTGGATGCCATCGACCAGCTGACCAGTACGGCGGCCTCGCACCAGCGCACCTTCGTCGTCGAGGTCATGGGTCGCCACTGCGGTTACCTGCCCCTCATGGCGGCGGTCGCCGGCGGCGCCGACTACGTGTTCACGCCGGAGGACCCCGCGGGCCCGGGCTGGCAGGACGACCTGGCCGAGCACCTGCGCGTGGGCCGAGAGGCCGGTCGCCGTGAGTCCATCGTCCTGGTGGCTGAGGGCGCCCACGACCGCGACGGGAACGAGCTGTCCACGCAGCTGATTGCCGACACGATCCAGGAGCGCACGGGCGAGGACGCTCGCGTGACGATCCTCGGCCACGTGCAGCGCGGTGGCACTCCGTCGGCCTACGACCGTTGGATGTCCACGCTGCTGGGCTACGCGGCCGTCCAGGAGATCCTGGCGTCCTCGGCTGAGGATGAACCCGTCATTCTGGGCGTGCGTCGCAACCGCATCACCCGCATCCCCCTCATGAAGGCCGTCCACGACACCCGTGCCGTGAAGGACCTGATCGCGGCCGGCGACTACGCGGCGGCCCAGGCCTCGCGCGGCTCGTCCTTCTCCTCGATGGTGGGCATCAACCAGATTCTCTCCACGCCCCCGCAGCTCACCCCCGAGCCGACGGGCGAGATCAAGCGCGTCGCTATCCTGCACGCGGGCGGTCTGGCCCCCGGCATGAACACGGCGGCCCGCGTGGCCGTGCGCCTGGGCATCGCGCGCGGGTGGACGATGCTCGGCGTGGAGGGCTCGTGGAGTGGCCTGGCGGATGATCGCGTGCGTGAACTGAGCTGGTCCGACGTGGAAGGCTGGGCCTTCAAGGGCGGCGCTGAGCTCGGCACGAAGCGCGACATTCCGCCGGTCGAGCAGTTCTACGCGCTGGGCCGCGCCATCGAACGCAATGAGATCGACGCCCTCCTCGTCATCGGTGGCATGAACGCCTACCTGGGTGTTCACGCGATCACCTCGGAGAAGGATCGCTACCCGGCGTTCCAGATCCCGATCCTGCTCATCCCCGCCTCGATCGACAACAACCTGCCCGGCTGCGAGCTCGCGATCGGCACGGACACGGCGATCAACAACGCGACGTGGGCGATCGACCGCATCAAGGAGAGCGCGGCGGCCTCCAAGCGCTGCTTCATCGCCGAGACGATGGGTCGCCGCTGCGGCTACCTGACTCTCATGAGTGCCCTGTCGAGCGGCGCGGAGTACATGTACATCAACGAGGAGTCCCCCTCGCTCGAGCAGATCGCCGCGGACGCCGATCGGATGGTCGCCTCCTTCAAGTCCGGCCGACGCCTGTTCCTCACGCTGGTCAACGAGTCGGCGTCCCAGTACTACGACCGCGAGTTCCTGGCCGACGTGTTCAACGCCGAGTCCGAGGGAATCTATGACGTGCGTCACCAGGCCCTCGGCCACATGCAGCAGGGCGGCTCGCCCTCGCCGTACGACCGCCTGCTCGCCACGCGCCTCGTGGCACGAGCCTTCGAGCAGCTGGTCGACCAGTTCGAGCGCGGCGACCGCGGCGCCTACTACATCGGCCAGGTCGGCAACGCCGTCGAGGCCCGCCCGGTCAAGAACATGTTCGACGACCTCGACATCGAGAATCGTCGCCCGTTCCACCAGTGGTGGCTTGACCTCGTCCCCGTTCAGCGCATCGTGTCGCTGCAGAACCCGGGCATCGAGGCCGCCCCCATTCCCATCGACGATCCGGTCGCCTGACCTGGGTCTCCCGACGCCGTACGAGGCCGTGGTTCCGTGAGCACTTGCGGGCCACGGCCTCGTCGTTTCAGGAGAGCGAAGCGGGGGTGACCAGGGGCCAAGTCCCCGCTAAACTAGAGTGCGAACCTATCTCTACTGTCAGGAGACCCCATGAGTGATATCCCCGTGATCGACCCGACGATGACCCCCGCGTGGGACACGCTCGACCAGCTGGCCGACAACTTCGATCCCGACCTGCGCAAGCTGTTCGCGGACGACCCCAACCGCACCCAGACCTTCACCTTCGATGCTGCCGACCTGCATGTCGACCTGTCGAAGAACCTCGTGTGCCCCACGCTGGTGGGCCACCTCCTCGCCCTCGCCGAGCAGACCGGTGTCCTCGAGCTGCGCGACCGCATGTTCGCGGGCGAGCACATCAACGTCACCGAGGACCGCGCCGTCCTGCACACCGCGCTGCGCCGCCCCGCGACCGACTCCCTGACGGTCGACGGCCAGGATGCGATTGCCGATGTCCACGAGGTCCTCGAGAAGGTCTACGCCTTCGCCCGCCGCGTCCGCTCCGGCGAGTGGGTCGGCATCACGGGCAAGCCCGTCAAGACCGTCGTCAACGTCGGCATCGGCGGCTCCGACCTGGGCCCCGTCATGGCGTACGAGGCTCTCAAGCCCTACGTGCAGGAGGGCCTGGAGTGCCGCTTCATCTCCAACATCGACCCCACTGACGCGGGCGAGACCACGAAGGACCTGGACCCCGAGACGACACTCGTGATCGTCGCGTCCAAGACCTTCACGACGCTCGAGACCATCACGAACGCGAAGGTCGTGCGCGCCTGGCTGCTCAACGGCCTGCGTGAGCGCGGCATCGTCACCGACGAGGCCTCCGAGAAGGAAGCGATCGCCAAGCACTTTGTCGCCGTGTCCACCGCCCTGGACAAGGTTGCCGAGTTCGGCATCGACCCCGCTAACGCCTTCGGCTTCTGGAGCTGGGTGGGTGGCCGCTACTCCGTGGATTCCGCCGTGGGTACCTCCCTGGCCGTCGCGATTGGCCCCGAGGGCTTCGCTGACTTCCTCGCCGGCTTCCATGCGATGGACCGCCACTTCGCCGAGGCCGCGCCCGAGAAGAACGTGCCCCTGCTGATGGGCCTGCTCAACGTGTGGTACTCGAACTTCCTGGGCGCCGACACGCACGCCGTCCTGCCCTACTCCCAGTACCTGCACCGCTTCCCCGCGTACCTGCAGCAGCTGACCATGGAGTCCAACGGCAAGTCCGTGCGCCGCGACGGCAGCCCCGTCACCTACGAGACCGGAGAGGTCTTCTGGGGTGAGCCCGGCACCAACGGCCAGCACGCCTTCTACCAGCTGATCCACCAGGGCACCCGCATGGTTCCCGCCGACTTCATCGCGTTTGCGAACCCGACGTGGGCGCTGGGTGACGGCGACGCCGACATGCACGAGCTGTTCCTGTCGAACTTCTTCGCCCAGACCAAGGCCCTGGCCTTCGGTAAGACCAGCGAGGAGGTGCGAGCCGAGGGCACGCCTGAGGCCATCGTCTCCGCCCGCGTGTTCACCGGCAACCGTCCCACGACCTCGATCATGGCCCCCGCCCTGACCCCGTCGGTCCTGGGCCAGCTGATCGCCCTGTACGAGCACATCACCTTCGTCGAGGGTGCCGTGTGGGGCATCGACTCCTTCGACCAGTGGGGCGTCGAGCTGGGCAAGGTCCTGGCCAAGCAGATCCTCCCCGCCATCGAGGGCTCGTCCGAGGCCCTGGATGCGCAGGATCAGTCGACCCGCGCTCTCATCGAGTACTACCGCGCGAATCGCACGAAGTAATCGCTTCTGATCACCGGGGGTCGCGCCGAGGGGCGCGGCCCCCGATGTGTATTTGGGGGTGGTGGGAGCGTGACGCCCCCGCCGCCTCGCTGTATCTGGAGACGAGGTGTCGCTTAGTGCTCAATGTGCTCGTGGCTCGCGTGCTCGGGGCACTCGAGCTGGAACGTGGAGTGCGCGATGGGGAAGTGGTGGCATGCGCATTCGCCGAGCTCATGGATGATGCGGTCGCGCGAAGGCCCGTCGGCCTCGTGCGTGACGGTCACGTGCGCGGTGACTGTGACGAGGTGCGAGGACACGGCGGCCACGTGCAGGTCGTGCACGCCCAGCACGCCGTCGACGCCCGTCATGTGCGCGCGCAGCTCGCTCACGTCCACGCTGGCGGGTGCCTCCTCCATGAGGATTGCGACGGAGCGGCGCAGGAGGGTGAGCGCGCGCGGCGCCATGAGCACTGCAATAAGGAGCGAGGCGATGGCGTCGGCGCGGGTCCACTCGAAGGCCCACTCTGCGCCGGCCGCGACGATGACCGCGAGAGAACCGAGCGCATCGTTCGCGACCTCCAGGAACGCGGCACGCATGTTGAGGCTCGCCTCGCGCCCGCCCGCGAGGATCGCCAACGACACGACGTTCGCGAGCAGGCCGATGAGGCCGACGAGGAGCATGGGGCCGGCCTCGACCTCGGGCGGGGATGCCAGGCGCCACGCGCCCTCCCACGCGACCATCGCGCTGATGACGAGGAGCATGCCGGCCTGCAGGGTAGCGGCCAGGACCTCGGAACGCGCCCACCCCCACGTGTGTTTCTCGTCGCGGGGTCGGCGCATGAGGCGAGCGGCGATCAGCGCGATAACGAGGCCGGAGGCATCCACGACCATGTGCCCGGCGTCCGCCGCCAGCGACAGGGATCCGGACCAGAACGCGCCGAGCAGCTCGGCGACGACAACCGCGCCCGTCACCGCCAGCGCCCACCCCAAGCGCGTGGACGAGGCCGCCGCGTGGGAGTGATCGTGGGAGTGGCCGCCATGCTCGCCACGCTCGGAGTGCGCGTGATCGTGGGAGTGGGCCACGGCCTCGTCGACGTGGGACGAGGCGGGGGTCGATTCTCGCGCGGATCCGGCGCTGGGGGAGGGGCTGGGACGATTGTCGGACATGCTCCTACTGTACGTGCCGATGGGGCATGCGGTGGAGAGTCCCGCCGTCTGGTATGTCGTAGATCACTGCTCGGGTGGGGTGTCCTGGGACTGGGTGCCCGGGTCTGAGTGTGACCGACGACGTATCCTAGAAGACAGAGCGCGGGGAACACCGCGACTGAAGGGCACACGCCCACAGGAACTGTAAAGGAGCGCCAATCATGGCAGAACCTCGTATCGTCACCGTCACTGGCGCAGCCGGCAACATCGGCTACGCCCTCCTGTTCCGCATTGCTTCCGGCCAGCTGTTCGGCCCGGACGTGCCCGTCAAGCTGAACCTGCTGGAGATCCCGCAGGCCGTGAAGGCCGCCGAGGGCACCGCGATGGAGCTCGACGACTGTGCGTTCCCGACCCTGGCCGGCGTTGAGATCTTCGACGACGTGAACCGTGCGTTCCAGGGCACCAACGTCGCTTACCTGGTGGGCGCCATGCCGCGCCGCGCCGGCATGGAGCGCGCCGACCTGCTCGAGGCCAACGCGGGCATCTTCGGCCCCCAGGGCAAGGCCATCAACGACGGCGCCGCCGACGACGTGCGCGTCCTCGTCGTGGGCAACCCCGCGAACACCAACGCCACCATCGCCCAGAACGCTGCGCCGGACGTTCCGGCGTCGCGCTTCACCGCGATGATGCGCCTCGACCACAACCGTGCGATCGCTCAGCTGGCGCACAAGACCGGCGCCGCGAACGCCGACATCAAGGACGTCGTCGTGTGGGGTAACCACTCGGCCGACCAGTACCCGGACGTCTCCTTCGCGAAGGTTGCCGGCAAGCCCGCGACCGAGCTCGTGGACGAAGAGTGGCTGTCCAGCTACTACCGTCCCACCGTCGCCAAGCGTGGCGCCGCCATCATCGAAGCGCGTGGCGCCTCCTCGGCCGCCTCCGCCGCGAACGCCGCGATCGACCACATGTACTCCTGGATCCACGGCACCCCCGAGGGCGAGTGGGTCACTGCCGGTGTCATGTCCGACGGTACGCACTACGGCGTCCCCGCCGGCCTGAACTTCGGCTTCCCCGTCACCTCCGATGGTGGCGAGTGGCAGGTCGTCGACGGCCTCGAGATCTCCGACGCGACCCGCGCCGGAATCGACCACAACATCAAGGCCCTCCAGGAAGAGTACGACGCCGTCAAGGCGCTCGGCTTCATCAAGTGAGGCTACCGCCCTCGTGGCGGTTGGTGGGAAGGGCGCGCGCCCGGCTGATTGGCCGGGCGC
>KV835869.1:112524-114244 GCA_001838165.1 Actinomyces sp. HMSC035G02
GCCCGGCTGATTGGCCGGGCGCGCGCCCGCATGTATGCAGGGTGTGGCCGTGTGTTTGGGTGTGGGCTTGGCGTGCGCCCGCGTGTGTGCGGGTGTTGTGGGGTCGGGCGGTGTTGTTGCGGGTTTTGTATGTGAACGTGGCGTGTCGTGGCGCCTCGGTGACGTGCGGCAGACCCACATCATGGAGCGATTCACTAGGTGCGGCAGCATTGCACTAGATAGCGCGGCAATGCACTGCTTACTACCCAGTGCAATGCTGCGCTAAGTGGTGCAACGCTACTGAGCAACAAGCCCATGCGCGGCGCGGCCTGCTCCATTGCTGTTCCAACAAGATGTCAGCCGAGCCGTACCGGGCAGCCCTGCACCGGTTAGGGAGCATTACACCAGTTAGGGAGCATTGCACTAGCTCCGAGCTGGTGTAATGGCCCCTAAGTGGTGTAACACCACTTAGGAACAAGCTTGAGTGTGGTCATTCTGGTTACCGGAGGCGGGATGCGTGGGGTGAAGGGCACGTGCGTAGTGGTGCCCGGTGGATTTATCCGCCAAACCGCAGTCCCATTCGCCAAAATTCCCCGATTTTCGGCTGTTTTTGCTCAATGGGTCTGCACTTTGGCGGAATGGATGCTGTGTCGTCATGGATGTTCCTCGTGGCCGGTGCTTGGGAGTCAGATATGCGGCCTTGGCTGGAGCGTCGGTGTGTGGAATGGGGCTTAGTCGTGGCGTCCATTCCGCCTACGAAGCGTATCCGCGATAGAGCTTGTCGCCGATGAGGGCGTGCACCCGATCAGTGGGCATTGCACCCGTTCTGATCGGGTGTAATGCCCACTGATCGGGTGTAATGCTCCGTAACGGGTGCAGCCTTCAAAATTTCGCACGTAATTCTATTCAGAGTCCTTCAGAATTTGAAATCAGAACGTTGAAATTCCACGCTTTCTGGGGTCTCGCGAATTTGTGGTGTCTAGGAATTACGTGCGAGATTGTTTGGTAGCTTGGTGTGGTCGAGGAGGTGGAACTAGTTGGCTGCTGCGCCGGTAGAGCCGTCCTTGATCCAGTCGTAGGCAATGCGCTCCGTACCGTCGGCCACCGTGATCGTGCCGCACTCGCGGAATCCAAAGGACGTAAGCGCGCGCCGCATCGGTGCGTTGTCCTCGTGGGTGTCGCAGCGCAGGTAGTCAGCGTGCTCAGCCGCGAAGCTGAAAATCGCTCGTGCGACCCCATGCCCACGCACTGCGGCTACACGGTGAATCACGTAGTAGTCGGTGTTGGAATGCCAAGCACCGTCAATCTCTGCATAGGTTTCGTCCGGGCCCGGAGCAAAGGAAAAGACTGCGAGCGGCCCCTCGTCGTCGGACACGAGGGAACAGTGTTCGCGTGCGATGTCTTCCTCAGCATCAATGCGGCCCGGGTATCCGTCGGGCCACTGAGTCGCATTCCCATTTGCCTGCATGAACGCGCGGGCTCGCGTATACGCGCTCTCGATAAACTCGAGGTCGTCGGGAGAAGCAAATCGAATCTGCATATCACAAGGATAGGAGGCGTAGGCAGCGCGCGTGTTGCCACGTATTGGGGCTGAGGGGCACCGTGGGCCCATCAAGTGGGGTTCAGACTTGGAGGAAGTGCTGGCTGTGTGTTCAGCCCGTCATCTTAGAGGTTAACGTGTGTGGTCGTGTTGTCCGCTGAGGTTAACCGGCTCTTCAGAGTTGAGTGTGGTTGGAGGCAT
>KV835870.1:0-10903 GCA_001838165.1 Actinomyces sp. HMSC035G02
CGGGCTCAGACCAACTCTTTTTGTCCTTTAACCCGCGGTTCCGTTGAGAGGAGGTGACTGGGCAATGGCCAAAGACCGCCAGCCCCAACGGCGGGAGGTTGTGACGGGAAGCAGAAAGCCCAGATCGCTGTAGCAGTGATCACGACACTGCCGCAGCTGATCTGGGCGATTGCATTCCTGCTGAGCACCCCGATGGGTAGCTAAGACCATCCCGGAAACCGGGGAGTCGAACAGCGGCAACTGTTCGGCTCCCCCCATTATGCCACGCTACCCTGGTTCGGGCGGCCACATAACGACTAGCAACGGTGCTTCGTGACAAGGACCCGCATGACGAGCTGGCGCCTCCGACAGGACTCGAACCTGCAACCTCGGGATTAGAAGGCCCTTGCTCTATCCATTGAGCTACGGAGGCGGGGCGCGGTGCGCCGCCTGTAAGACTAGCGGAGGTTAGCGCGCCTTTCCACCAGCGCGCCCCAGCAGGAAGGCAAGCAGCGGGAAAAGCAGAACTGACATCGCGCCGGCGACGACGAGCAGGGAGGCGAGCCACGCGGGCAGGACATCCGTCGCGACGCCGAGTTCGGTGACGGCGACGATGATCGGCAGGCCGGTCGCACCGTACAGGCCGATGCGCGTCGCATCCGTCCAGCCGACGCGCTCGATCGATCCGTGGAAGCGTTCCATCAGGACGATGGGCACGCCGCGCACGACGAGGATCGCGCCGACGAAGGCGACGAGCAGGAACGGGTAGCCCGCGACGGCGCTCAGCGAGATATTCATGCCCGAGGTGACAAAGAACAGCGGGATGAGGAAGGAGAATCCGAGGGTGCGCAGCTCGCCTTCGACCATCGTGAAGTTGCCGGGTGCCAGCGCGCGCACGATGATGCCGGCCGCGAACGCGCCGAGCACCATGTCCAGCTCCATCACGGCGGACAGCGCCATCAGGCCGGTGAGGATCAGCATGACGACGCGCATGAGCGTCTTTTGCGAGGTCTGCGCCCCATGCAGGATCGTCCGCCCGAACGCGGGATGCTTGAGGATGAAACGCGTCGGAATGGCGACGGCAACAACCGATGCGACCGCGAACACGAGAAGAATGATCGCTGAGGCCCAGGGGCTGCGTGCCGACAGCAGCAGCGACATCGCGATGATGGGCGCGAGCTCACCGACGGCGCCGTGGATGAGGACGGCCTTGCCGATCGTCGTCCCCATGACGCCGGCCTCCATGAGGATGGGCAGCAGGGTGCCGAGCGCCGTCGAGGTCAGCGCGATGGCCAGGGCGATGTAGGTGGCGGTAGCGACCCCCGTCGTGCCCGACGCGGCGACCGCCACCCAGGAGACGGCCAGGCCGATACCGAAGCATGCCAGCCACGTCAGCAGCGAGCGCCTGCCCGCCCGACCGTGCACCTCTTCCACGTCGATCTCGGTGCCCGCAATGAGGAAGAGCATGCCCATGCCGACCTCGCGAAACACGGAGATCGGCTCAGTGAGCGATGCGAGCCCCAGAACGTTCGGCCCGATGATGACGCCGAGGATGAGCAGCCAGACAACGTCTGGCACGCGCTTGTGCGTGAGAGACGACAGTAGGGGTGCGATGGCCGCAGCTGCGGCGATCAGGAAGAGGGAGACGATGGCCCCCTCGGTACCGCTCGTTGTCGACGCGGCGACGAGGCCGTGGCCCACTCCCCCGCTCGCGGCGGGCAAAGACAGTGGCAGGCTCATGTGCGTTCCTTTTCGGGTACTGGAATCAGGCGCGCGCCGACGACCGATGGAGCCTGGGGCGCGTATTCAGGAATTGCTGGCATGACAAAGGCCCGGGACGACAAGTCCCGGGCCCGTGCGTGGATGCGAGGTCAGCCCTCGACGTCCAGGAGGCCGTTCTTGTAGGCCTTGGCCAGGCGGCGGGGCACGCGGATCTCACGGCCGGCAACCTTGACGGTGTTCAGCTCGGTAAGATCAGCCTTCCAGGTAGACCGGCGGGTGCGGGTGTTCGCACGGGACATCTTGCGCTTGGGAACTGCCATGTCTTACCGCTCCTCTTCTTTCTCGACGACTATTCTGATCGGTGCGCCACGCGGGCGCACGGCGACAACCCGACAAGACTACCACGGACCAGCCCCTGAAGCACATCGCGAGAGGCTACGCGCCTGCGATCCTGGTTACAGACTGACGGCGGGCCCTCTCCCTTAGACTGAGCGCATGTCCGCTCTTCGCACGCTCGCCTCCGGCACGCTCCTCACCCACGAGATTGAGATCAAGCGTTCCCGTTTTATCACGACGCTCGCCAGGACGGACACGCCCGAGGAAGCACGCGAGCTCATCGATGCCGTCAAAGCCGAGCACCCGCAGGCCCGCCATAACTGCTCGGCCTACCTCATCGACCCGCCGGACGCCGCACCGCTCCAACATTCCTCGGACGACGGGGAGCCCTCGGGCACGGCTGGCACCCCGATGCTGGAAGCTCTGCGCGCTTCCGACACGTGGAACGCCACGGCGGTCGTCACCCGCTACTTCGGTGGAATCCTCCTGGGCGGGGGTGGCCTCGTGCGGGCCTACTCCACCTCCGTGTCCGAGGCCGTCTCCCGCGCCCCCATCGCCTACCTGATCGGGCGCGACGTCCTCGAAACCCTGCTCAACCCCGCAGACGCGGGCCGCATCGAATCCGAGCTGCGCGCGCGAGGAGCCGCGGTCGTCGACACGATCTGGGGCGCGGACGTCACGCTGCGCATCGCGATCGATCCGGGCGACCGAGACTCGATTGACGCATGCCTGGCCCAGGCCTCGTCCGGTGTTGCAAAGTTTCGCTACGTGGAAACACGGCGAATTGAACTAGACGAGGCTCCGAGCGTGGGATGACAATTCAGGGGTACACCTGCTTAGGAAGGACCCCTCATGGCTCGCATCGCCTCCACCGTCGCCGATCTGATCGGCGGCACACCCCTCGTCCGAATTAACCACGTTGCCGGCGACGGCGTCGACGTGGTCGCGAAGGTCGAGGCCTTCAACCCCGCTTCCTCCGTGAAGGATCGCATCGCCCGCTCGATCATCGACGCGGCCGAGGCCTCGGGTGCGCTGGCCCCCGGCGGCACGATCGTCGAGGCCACCTCCGGTAACACGGGTATCGCCCTGTCGATGGTTGGCGCGGCCCGCGGCTACAAGGTCGTCATCGTCATGCCCGCCTCGATGTCCGTCGAGCGCCGCGCGATCGTGCGCGCCTTCGGTGCCGAGCTGGTCCTCACCGACCCGAAGGGCGGCGTCTCCGCGGCCGTCGCCGAGGCCGAGCGCATCGCTTCCGAGCGTCCCGGCGCCATCATCGCCTCCCAGTTCACCAACCCCGCCAACCCGGCCGCCCACGTGGCGCACACGGGCGAGGAGATCTGGGCGGACACCGACGGCCAGGTCGACGTCTTCGTCGCCGGCGTGGGCACCGGCGGCACCATCTCGGGCGTCGCGAAGGTCCTCAAGGAGAAGAACCCGAACGTACGCATCATTGCCGTTCAGCCCGCAGAGTCTCCCCTGCTGACCGGTGGCACCCCCGGCCCCCACGGCATTCAGGGCCTCATGCCCAACTTCGTGCCCGAGACCTTCGACGCTGACATCATCGACGAGGTCATCTCCGTGGAGACCGCCCAGGCGCTCGAGTTCGCTCGCCGCGCGGCCGCCGAAGAGGGTCTGCTCGTGGGCATCTCCTCCGGCGCTGCCCTGGCCGGAACGGCCGCCGTCGCCGCCCGCCCCGAGCTGGCCGGCAAGAAGATCGTCACGCTCCTGCCCGACACGGGTGAGCGTTACCTCTCGACCGCCCTGTTCGCGGGCCTCGAGGACTGATCTTTCCCACGTGACGCGCTAAGGTGGCCCCGGATGGAATGTCCGGGGCCACCTGTGCGTTTCCGTCTCAGTCGACCATCCAGGAGGAATCCGTGAAGCTCACCGTACGCGCCCTGTCGAAGACCCTGTCGCGCGCCCTGCCCACCCGGGCGCTCGGGCTCTTCCGCGAGGATCTCGTGACGGCGCAGCGCCGCGACCCCGCGGCCACCTCTGCCCTGGAGATCGCCCTGACATACCCGGGCGTGCACGCCCTGTGGACCCACCGCGTCTCCCATGCTCTGTGGTCCCACGGTGCCCGCACCCCCGCGCGCGTCCTGTCCTCCATGGCCCGCGCCGTCACAGGCGTGGACATCCACCCCGAGGCCACCATCGGGCGCCGCGTCTTCATCGACCACGCGACGGGCGTCGTCATCGGCCAGACGGCCGAGGTCGGCAACGACGTCGTCATCTTCCACGGAGTTACGCTTGGTGGCGTCGCCATGACACCGGGTAAGCGCCACCCCACCGTCGGCGACCACGTCATGATCGGTGCCGGCGCAAAGGTGCTGGGCCCCATCACCGTCGGCACAGGCGTCAAGATCGGCGCGAACGCCGTCGTCGTCAAGGACGTGCCCTGCGGCAACGTGGCGATCGGCGTGCCCGCACGCCTACTCCCCAAGCCCGAAAAGGACACGCGCGACCGCGATCTCATCGTCGACCCCAACTACTTCTTCGAGGAGCCCGCCCTCTACATTTGAGGCACAAATCCGCCGATCAGACCGTGCTCGTGAGAAAACGTTCAAGAGCCGTGACAAAGTGAGCACCCTCACCTATAGTTGGTTTATGGAAGCTCAAACTCTACATGCCCCCCTGGACGCGTTGTCAGCGGCGAATCGGCCTCAGGGTATTGAGATCGCCACGCTCACGACATTCGACATCCCCGCGCTCGCGGTACTCACCCTCGAGGCGTACGACGACGACGTCACGCCTGAGGCGCTCTTGGAAACCTCCGAAGAACTACGCCTGACGTTCGAGGGTGCTTTCGGGGCGACCACGGAAGACTCGTTCATCGGCGCGTGGGACGGGGGAACGCTCATCGGGGCGATTCTCGTCGTGCGCGAATCCCCCTGGGATGACGCGCCGGACGGGCCCTTCGTGGTGGACCTGATCGTCGCCCCCGACTACCGCAGGCGTGGCATTGCGACGGCCCTCGTCTCCGAGGTCGCCGCGCGCTGCTCGCAGTGGGGATTCGACTCCCTCGCCCTGCGCCTGGATAGGCGCCACGGCGGGGCCCGCGAACTCTACTCGGTCCTCGGATTCGAAGAGATCGCCTGACAAAGGGCGAGGAGTGTGAGCCTGGTGGCCCGCACTCCCCTGACGGCCTCTCGCGCGCTCAGCGCTGGCAGGACGGACACCAGAACAGGCGTCGGTTCTGCATGAGCGCCTCGCGAATCGGCGTGGAGCAGCGCAGGCACGGCCGGTCCGTTCGGTGGTACACGTACCAGCGCGAGGCCTCCTCGTCCCCCTCGATCGGCGGGTTGGGGGCCTCCTCCGGGTCCATCGTGTCCAGTCGGCCGGCGGCCAGGCCTCGGTTCATGAGGTCGCAGATGAGCACCCACAGCTCGCGCAGGCGTTTGACGGAGATGTTGGCGCCTTTGCGATGCGGCGAGATGCCCGCGAGGAACAGCGCGTCAGCGCGGTAGATGTTGCCCACGCCCGCAATGATCGACTGATCCATGACGATCTCGCCGATCGCACGCTTCTTGGAGTGCGCGACCTGGGCGAAACGCTCCATGGCCTCGGCGTCGGATCGCGCCCCGGCGTCCAGAGGATCCGGTCCCAGCTTCGACTCGGCCTTGATACGCTCCTCATCCGTGATGAGGTCGCAGCGGTTGGGACCCACCAGGTCAGCGACGGCATGGTCGTTGAACAGGCGCAGGCGCACGGCACCGACCGGCTCCGGCGGCTCCCACTCCCCCGCCTTGGCCTCGCCAAAGCCCTCGCCCCAGCGGGTCTCGGAGTGGCCGTTCCACTCCCCCTTCGGGACGTTGGGGATGCGGTGAGCGACGCCGTGGCCCTCGTCGACGACGGTCTCGTCGCCGTTGAAGCGCCACCAGCCATACAGGCCCAGGTGGATATGCACCCACCGGTCCGGCCAGGGAGCATCCTCGGGCAGGATCGGCTCCCCGCTGCCGGCCGCAGCGCCCTCCAGGAGGGACACCCCGGCCTCGTACGTCTCACCTTCGATGGGCGGGACGAAACCAATGAACATGTGCTTGCCGTGTACACGCACCCGCTGCATGACCCACCCGTCCAGGAGGGCCGCGGAGGACGCAAAGCGCCCCTGCGGGGACGAGGCCGAGACGATACCCCCGACGAAAAGCTCGTCGAGGGTACCCGCTAGGCGACGGACTGCATCGCCTTCAGGCATGCGACCTCACTTCTTGACGACGACGTTGACCAGCTTCGGTGCGCGGGCGATCACCTTGAGAGGCTCCGCGCCGCCGAGGGCCTTGACGATCGGGGCCTCGGCCAGGGCGGCAGCGATGAGGTCTTCCTCGGTGATGGAGGGCGCAACCTCGATGCGGGCCTTGACCTTGCCGTTGACCTGAACGACGGCCGTGACCGTGTCCTCGACCAGCAGCGAGGGATCCTCGACGACCGGGAAGGGTTCGCGGGCCAGAGAGGCCTCGTGGCCCAGACGTGCCCACAGCTCCTCGCACAGGTGCGGGGCGACCGGGGCGAGCATGAGGATCAGGGGCTCGATGGCATCGCGCGGCGCGGCGTCCAGGCTGGTCAGGTGGTTGTTGAGGACGATGAGCTTAGAGATTGCGGTGTTGATGCGCAGGTTCTCGTACTCTTCGGTGACCTCGGCGATCGTGCGGGCCACGAGGCGACGCGTCTTATCATCCGAGGGCTCGTCGGTGACCGTGAGCTCGCCGGTCTCCTCGTCGACCACGTTACGCCACAGGCGCTGCAGGAATCGCTGGGAGCCGACGACGGCGCGGGTCTCCCACGGGCGCGACAGGTCGAGGGGACCCATGCTCATCTCGTACACGCGGAAGACGTCGGCGCCGTATGCGTCGTACATCTCGTCGGGCGTGACGATGTTCTTCAGGGACTTGCCCATCTTGCCGTACTCGCGGTTAACGGGCTCACCCTTGTAGGTGAAGCCGGTCGTCTCGTCGCCCTCGACCTCCTCGGCGGGCACGTACTGGCCGCGCGCGTCGGTGTAGGCGTAGGCCTGGACGTAACCCTGGTTGAAGAGCTTGTGGAAGGGCTCGGAGTCCGGCACGTGACCCAGGTCGAAGAGAACCTTCTGCCAGAAGCGCGCGTAGAGCAGGTGGAGGACCGCATGCTCGACGCCGCCGACGTACATGTCGGTGCCGCCGCTGGCCTTGCCCTCGCGCGGGCCCATCCAGTAGGCCAGGTTCTCCTCGCCGGCGAAACGCTCGGAGTTCGTGGGGTCGGTGTAGCGCATCTCGTACCAGCACGAGCCCGCCCACTGAGGCATCGTGTTGGTCTCGCGACGGTAGGCCTTGGGGCCATCGCCCAGGTCGAGGGTGACGTTCACCCAGTCCTCGGCGCGGCCCAGCGGGGCCTCCGGCGAGGAGTCGGCATCGTCCGCGTCGAAGGTGCGCGGGCTGTAGTCGCTGACCTCGGGCAGCTCAACGGGGAGCATGTCCTCGGGCAGCGCGTGCGCCACGCCGTCCTCGTCCCACACGATCGGGAAAGGCTCGCCCCAGTAGCGCTGGCGGCTGAACAGCCAGTCGCGCAGGCGGTAGGTGACGGTGCCGTGGCCCAGGCCCTTGGCGACCAGCCACTCGATCATGGCAGCCTTTGCCTCGTCCTTGGCCAGGCCGTTCAGGTCGATCTCGTCGTTCGCGGAGTCGACGGCCACACCGTCACCCGTGTACGCGCCGGCCTCGAGGTCGGGGCCGTAGGGGTCGTCGGCGGGGCCGATCGTGCGCACGATGTCGAGGTCGTAGGCGCGGGCGAAGGCCCAGTCGCGGTCGTCGTGGGCGGGCACGGCCATGATGGCGCCGGTGCCGTAGCCCCACAGGACGTAGTC
The DNA here is from genome assembly GCA_001838165.1 of Actinomyces sp. HMSC035G02. GTDB lineage: Bacteria > Actinomycetota > Actinomycetes > Actinomycetales > Actinomycetaceae > Pauljensenia. The sequence continues at coordinate 7,874 of KV835870.1, forward strand.
CGCGACGAAGATCGGGACCGGGCGGCCGTTCACCGGGTCAATACCGAACAGGCCGGTGAACACGCCGGTCTTAGTGCGTTCCTCGTCGGCGCGCTCGGCCTCGGACTTCGCGGCGGCCTGGGCGCGGTAGGCGGCAACGGCGGCCGCGGGGGTGGCGGCGCCGCCCGTCCACGCGTCCTTCGTGCCCTCGGGCCAGGATGCGGGCAGGGTGAGGGCGGCCTCGTCGCCGGCGTCGCCGCCGACGGTTCCGCCGAGGATCGGGTGCTCAGGGGCCACGACCATGAAGGTCGCACCGAACAGCGTGTCGGGGCGCGTCGTGTAAACGTCCAGGGAGTCGAGGGAGGCGCCGGCCTCGCGCGCGCCGGGCACGTCGAAGCGCACGGTCGCGCCCTCGGAGCGGCCGATCCAGTTGCGCTGCATCGTGCGCACCTTCTCCGGCCAGTCGATCGTGTCGAGGTCGTCGGACAGGCGCTTGCCATAGGCGGTGATGCGCATCATCCACTGGCGCAGGTTGCGCTTGAAGACCGGGAAGTTGCCGCGCTCGGAGCGACCATCCGCGGTGACCTCTTCGTTGGCGAGGACCGTGCCCAGGCCCGGGCACCAGTTGACGGGGGCCTCGGAGACGTAGGCGAGGCGGTAGGAGTCGACGATCTTCGCCTGCGCGGCGCGATCGAGCGAGGAGTAGTCGGATCCGTCCTCAGGGCGAATCTCGCCGGACTCGAGCTTGGCGATCAGCTCACTGATCGGGCGGGCCGCGCCCTGGGAGCCGTCGGGGGCCGTAGCCTCGGGATCGAACCACGAGTTGAAGACCTGTAGGAAGATCCACTGCGTCCAGTGCACGTACTCGATGTCGGTCGTGGCGAAGGAACGGCGCGAGTCGTGGGACAGGCCCATGCGGCGCAGCTGGCGGCGCATGTTCGCGATGTTCTGATTCGTGGTGATGGCCGGGTGCTGGCCGGTCTGGACGGCGTACTGCTCGGCGGGCAGGCCGAAGGCATCGTAGCCCATCGTGTACAGGACGTTGTCGCCCTTCATACGGCGGTAGCGCGCCAGCGTGTCGGTCGCGATGTAGCCCAGCGGGTGACCCACGTGCAGGCCCTTACCCGAGGGGTAGGGGAACATGTCGAGAATGAAGAAGGGGTTGTGGGAGGCCAGCGGGCCAGCCAGGTGACCCGTGGGGTTGTCCGCGTAGAACGTGCCCAGCTCCTCCCAGCGGTCCTGCCACTTCGTCTCGATCTGACCTGCGAGCTCAGCGGTGTAGCGCTGGGCCGGGGCACTCTGCGGATTTTCGCTCATCTGTGCGTTCCTCGCTTAACGATGGGTCGCGTAACAATACTCCCCACCAGGGTAGTTCACGCCCGCCCGCCCCGCCGGGCGCGCCCACCTACCGAAGTGAGCACGAATAGGTGACAATAGTCGCATGAGCACTATCTTCGACAACATCATCACGGGGGTATGGCCCGGACGCTTCGTGTGGGCCGATGACCTGTGCGTCGCATTCGCGACCATCGAGCCGACCTCCCCGGGCCACGTCCTCGTGGTTCCGCGCACCGCGTACGAGGCGTGGACGGACGCCCCTTCGGACGTCGCTGCCCACCTCATGACCGTGGCACGCACGATCGGACTGGCACAAAAGGCCGCGTTCGACGTGCCGCGCGCCGGCCTGGCGATCGCGGGATTCGAGGTGCCCCACACCCACCTGCACGTCATCCCCCTGCGCGACGAAACCGACATCCTCCTGTCCAAGGCAGCCCCCGCCAGCGACGAGGAGCTCGATAGCGCGATCACCGCCCTGCGCGAGGCCCTCCTGGCCGCCGGACACAGTCGACACGTGCCCCCGTCAATGGGATCCGCGGCCCTCGCCTGAGGACTGCGCTCCCCCAACCGTGCGCCCGCCGACGGGCGCTCCCAGCCCGCCCGACCGCCTCGGTCAGGTGGGCTGGATCGTTTCTGGGCCTCGTCAATGGGAAGCGGGCGTTGCCGGTGCGGCTCAGTCCCGGACGACGATGCCCGAGGCCTGGGCAGGGTCAAGGAGGAGCATCTGCCCATCTTCGAGGAGGACCGTCACTCCTGAGGGGTCGGATGCCACCACGGTGATGCGGGCACCGGGCACGAGACCGGCCTCCTCCCACGCACGCAGCGCTTCGGGGTCGCGGTCGGGCAACCGCTCGACGATTCCCCCGGCGGTCACGTCGAGCGCGTCAAGGGGACTGCCGACAACATCGGCGCTGGAGCCGTCAGCTCGCGGAATCGGATCGCCGTGCGGGTCACGGCTCGGGTAGCCGAGGACTCGATCGAGGCGATCAAGGAGCCGGTCGGAGACCGCGTGTTCGAGTATCTCGGCTTCTTCGTGCACTTCATCCCAGGAAAAACCGAGGGCCTCGTGCAAGTAGGTTTCAAGCAGGCGGTGACGGCGCACCATCCCCAACGCGATCGCGCGCCCCTGCGGGGTCAGTCGCACGCGTCCGTAGCGCTCGTGCGTGACGAGGCCCTGGCGGGCCAGGCGCTGAATGTTCTCCGTCGCCGTCGAAGGGACGACGCCCATGTGTTCGGAGACATCCTTGGGTTTGACGCCGTCGCGACCAGCCTCCTCGGCGCCCCATACGAGCTTGAGGATGTCCTCCACGACCGCGGAGTAGTTGCTCGACGCGTCCGACATGGCGTTCCCCTTTCGTCTCAGGCCCCATTGTAGGTACCAGTGTCGCACGCCCATCGAGCGTGCGACATAGGCCACGACCCCCCTCATTGACTTGCGCAGGGGGAAGCGCGCCTGTATATTTATCTCTCGGTTGCAAAACCCCCGCGTCATTAGCTCAATTGGCAGAGCAGCTGACTCTTAATCAGCGGGTTGAGGGTTCAAGTCCCCCATGACGCACAAACAACCGGCGGCCTACGGGTCGCCGGTTTTTTCGCATCCGTGCCCCCGTTTGTTTTCCAGTATTTGCCGTAACTCGCCAGATATCCGGCCTCTGCCGCGCCCGCCAGATCTCCGGCCACCGCGAGGCCTGCCCGCCCGCTCGCCGTCCGCGC
>KV835870.1:11003-111645 GCA_001838165.1 Actinomyces sp. HMSC035G02
CTCGAAGCCCGGCCAGGCCCCGCAGGCCTCGCGGTGGCCTCCAATCGGGCGGCTCATGGCGCACCTTTCCATTGCTAAGCCCACGATAGACGATGCACATTTTCGGCAATGTGTATACTGACCAATTACCACCCATACCTTTTAACACGCACACCGACGACTGGGGATCATCATGAGGAAAAGCCGGAGAGTTCTAGCGACGGGTGCTGGTTTGGCTCTTATCGCTGCGGGTACGGTAACAATGTTTGCGCCTCGCAGCGCACAAGCCGATGCCCAGCCCTTCCCCCTCTCACAATACGTCTCATCAACAAGCACGACGGTGTGCAATACCAACCCTGCGATCACGACCTATCACGGTACCGTCGTACTGAATATTCCGATCACTGCGCTTATCGGAGGCCACGAGGCCGAAATCCGCGCTGCGGCTGCACAGGGACTCTCCCCGCATGACTCGGGCAACAACGACAACCCCGACATCACACTGACCGTGAGTGTCCCTGAGGGAGTCACGTTGGGAACGTCTCCCACGAAATCTACCTCGTCAATGATCGCCTACACCTCGTTCTCGCCCAACGCTGAACGCACACAGGTCACTGCGAACATCCAGCTCAGGGATCTGAACTGGCGCCAGCTGCTCGACATTTACGATGCAGAGAAAGCCAACCCCGATCAGCACACGATCAAGGTCCAGGTCCCCTATGCCGTTGGCACAACTGACCCCGCGGAAGCGACTCAACTGGCCAGCGAACAGGTGACCGTTACAGGTACGTTCAACTTCTTCGCATCATCGACGACCCCCGCTCAGGTCTTTAACTTCGATACGAAGACCCTGGCACTCGCGCAGTCGCCTACCGATTGCTTCGCGTCCGCACCAAAACGGACAACGCGCTGGGTTGATGAAGAAGACGGCCACGACTTACAGCCCCCGAAGACCGGGCCGAACTTCTTCCAAGCCGCAGGAATTCCCGACTACGAATTCTCCACTCAGGAGTTGTCTGCGGATGGCTTGACCGGTATTTACAAGTACAAGAAGGTGTTTGGCTCCCTTCCGGTCAACGGCGACGACCCGACAATTGACACCGATTTTAAGGTCGGCCTGGAGGGGAACACTCCGACTCAGGCTGAAAAGATCTACGCCGAGAGCAAAGATTCTCTCCTGACCATTGAGAACGTCGTTCACTTGAACGACCTTCGAGGTGGACGCATTGCAAAGCTCCTCGAGAAATATGACGAGACACCCAACGCTTTCGACGATATTGCACTGAAGAATGCTCACTTGGGCTTCACAACCCAGATCACTCTTCCTGAGCAGCTGAAGTTTTCTGACCCCTCGGCCATCTCGGTGACTGGGATTCCCCAGGGCTTCTCAGCGAAGACAGTGGCAGTTAACGGACAGACCGCAACGGTTACCGTGGACTTCGATAACCCCGATCAGATCACCACCATCGCAGCCCTCAAGGACGCGATGAGTGCGCTTGACGGCGAAGCGGTGATCACCATTCAGAAGATTGCTTTCACCGAATCCGCAACTGCCGATACGGATTACCAGATCGATCACCTCACGCAGGGCGTTATCTCGGTTGATGTTGAGAAACAACTCGGTGTCATCGTCAGGCCCGGGACGCCTTCACCCGCATGCCCTCCAACGATGGACGACTACGACGCTGTCAAACCGGCCGAGCCTCGTCCTGTTGCTGGAACAGTATTTGATCCCCCAACGCCCGCATGTCCCCCTACAGACACCCCTTTTTCCGCCGGATGGACGCTCCCCATGACCGGCCCTTCTGCCGGATGGGATGAAGCTCCGCTCATGAAGCACCCCCTGAAGTTCACGACCAGCGAGGCGCATCCCGACGTGACGCGGCTTTCCATTAAGCCCGGTCCGACGCCTACGCCTACACCTACACCTACACCTACACCGACGACGGTTACACCCTCGGTTCCTCCTACGCCTGCAACGCAGCTCGCCAAGACCGGTGCTCTCACCGGCGATGTGCTGGTGCTCGCTGCCGTGACCGGCGCTATCGGCGCCGCGGCAATGCGGAGGAAGCGCTCTTAATTCGCGTTTCATAGTCATAGGTGGGGTGCCGGTGAATCACCGGCACCCCACCTTATTTGGGTGAACAGACGAAACACCACTACCCCTCCGGCACAGTGCGCCACAGCATCCGACAACGAGGCCGGGGCACCCCTGTGGGCAACCCCGGCCTCGTGCGTACAGTGCAGCCGAGATCAGTGCCCCGGCCAGCTGCGGATCGACGTGAGCGCGGCGACCGAGTAGCGGTCCCACACTCGGCCGCCGATTCGCACGGCTGCCTCAAGGACGATCACCGACCAGGCAAGGGCCACGACGTAGGCGACCCAGTCGGGCACAAAGCCGAATGACGCCAACACAAGCAGCACGTAGGACGGGATCTGCAGGACCGCGGTACCCGCGAAGCCAACGAGCTGCAGCAGCATCGTCATCAGGAAGGAACCTGTGCCCTTCGTCGCAAGCGGCGACGTTCCCGGAGGCTGCACCGGATAGACCCAGCGCGCGTTCACGACGAGGGTCGTGCCGGCCGCGCCCGCGAAAAGGACAACACCCATCACCTGATGGAACACGAAATCCGAGGCGCTTGCGCCGGTGACGGCATCGTGAATGAGGTACCCGATAATCTGGGGAACGAGCACCAGGAGGGACCCGACGAGGCGCCCGCGACGTTCCTCGCGACCGCTCATACCCGAGGAAACAACGATCCAGGCGCCCGTCGAATCGTATTGCATGAGCGAGCCGGTCGTCAGGCCAGTCGTGATAGGCACCAGGTAGAGGAAGATGCCCGCCGAGAACGCAAACGACTGCCCCTGCGACACCAAGCGCCCCATGAAGATCGCAATGATCGGGAACAGCAGCGCAAGCACCATGTTCATGTTCAGGCGCGGATCCACGATCCAGTAGCGCAGCGTCCGCGCGGCCAGCGACGCGCTGCGCACACCGAGGCCCAGCCGCGTGAACATGTCAACGCTGCGCAGGCCGGCGGCTCGCGACTGGGCGGAGCGGCGCCCGCGCGCTTCCTCTTCGAGAGATTCGTCGATGAGGTGGCGCCCCTCGTCGATGGCCCGCTGCGCGTCGGCGCTGATCTCACCCGCGTAGCCGCTCATGACGGGGCGCAGGACAGCCAGCCATGCCCGCCAACCGACAACTCCGGTCAAGACCGTGATAAGGACACGGATCGCCGCGGCCACCCACGCACCCTCCAGCAGAGAGGCGACAACGCCGAAAGGCGCTCCGAAGGGCGTCCACATCGCGACGTTCACACCCGCCTGGAAGGCCTCAACGGAAAAGTTCTGGGTCAGCAAAGACATCCAGTAGCCCATGGGCGTCAGCACCAGCAAGAACACGACGGCACCCAGAGCGGTGACAGCATCCTTCTTGCTCGAGCTATCAAGACGCACCGCGAACCAGGTCCCAACCGCGCGCGCCCAGAGCACCGCGAGAGGCAGCGTCACGACACCGGCAACAAACCAGCCGAGTGCCTCCAGCCACTGGGCGCGCCACAGGGCAAACCAAACGGGCAGGAAGAGGATCATGGCGGAGAGGAGTCCGCCGGGACCGACCAGCGTCGCTGCCGCTAACCCCGCCCCGAGGCGCTTGCTGGGCCCCACGTAGGGCGACAGCCTCACGGGATCGAGAGAGTTGTCCATCGAGGCGAAGATGATCGGGAGGACCAACCACAACAGGAAGATGAAGGGCCCGACGATCGGCATCACGGGCGCAGCCAGCGAGGCCTCGTCGGAGCGAGCGAGGAAGGCGGTGCCCACGAGAGCGGAGGTGTAGATTCCGCCGAAGTACAGGACGCCGAGGACTGCGAGAACGAGGACGACCGTCTGCTTGCGGACGGTGTTCCAGATGATGCGGAGCTTGAGGCGAATCAGTTGCCCAACCACGACAGGCCTTCCTCGGAGTGGACGCCGCCGACCAGGGAGGTGAAGCGCTCCCCCAGGTCGCCGCCCTGGGCGACCTCGTCGGTGGTTCCGGCGACGAGCACGCGCCCCTTGTCGATGATGGCGACGTGCGTGCACAGCTGCTGGACGGTCGCCATCACGTGCGAGGACAGGATGACGGTGCCACCGCGACGCGTGTAGTCGGTGAGAATCTGGCGGATGTTGGTCGCAGAAACGGGGTCCACGGCCTCGAATGGTTCATCGAGGACCAGGACTCGCGGAGAGTGGATGAGGGCGGCAGCCAGGGCGATCTTCTTCGTCATGCCCGCCGAGTAGTCGCTGATCAGCTTCTTGCCGGCCTCGGCCAGGTCGAGGGCGGCCAGGAGCTCGTGGGCGCGCTCGCGGGCGACGGAGGCGTCCAGGCCGTGAAGCATGCCCACGTGGACGAGGAAGTCCGGGCCGGAGAGGCGGTCGAGGAGGCGCATCCCGTCGGGCATGACGCCGAGGAGGGCACGTGCCTCCTGGGTTCGCGCCCACACGTCGACGCCGTGCACGTAGGCGGTGCCGCGGTCGGGAGTGAGCAGGCCGGTGGCCATGGTCAGCGTCGTGGTCTTTCCGGCACCGTTAGGACCGACGATCCCGTAGAAGGATCCGGTGGGGATATCGAGGGACAGGTCCGATACGGCGATAAGGTTGCCGTAGATCTTGACGAGGCCTCGGATCGCCAGTGCGATATCTTCCCCGACGGGGGCGGCGGGTGCCACGGGGGCGGCGGGCTGCGAATCGGACACGAGATACTCCTTCACGCATTGAAATACCCGCTCATTTTACGCGCGGCACAAGGCAACACTGCGAAGCAAATCTCAGATGACGAGCTCTGTTCCAGGGCGCACGATCTACTCGCGACTAATCACGACGTGAAGTCCTTGATCCGGGTGATAGGTCCACGTTGCCCGATAGGAGCCCCACGTCTGTTCCTGAGTACCGTCAATCGCACGGGTAGTATTCATACGCTGCTTTAATGACGCTGGAGCATCCAGCTTCTCGAGAACACAACCGAGGGTGTATGGATTCATTCCCGGCTGCTTCTTACCAAAAGTAGTCATCTCCATACTCGAGCCATCAGAGGATACCTGTGCGAAAGGTGCCGCTTCGCAGTCATGAACTGCGGTAGCAAACTGGCTAGTTTCACCGCCTCCAAGCGCGACTAACGCGACGATCGCAACAATGGTGGCGATAAACCCGGCAAAGAATTTGAGAGCAAACATTCCAAGCCCGATTTTCCAATGCCGTTTGGCGCGAGGAGTCTCGCGATAACCCGTTCCGCTTTCTGCCGATTCAATTGGATACGCCATGGCGTCGCGGCGATGAGCTTCCTCAACTTCCTCGGCAGGTACATACATCTGTTCAACAGATACTGGGCGTGGAGCAGGTCTCGCCGAAGTCGCAGGGCGCGCAATGTCGTCACGGCTCATCTCGACATGTTCCTCAAGTCGCCTCCGGCGGCCGTATGGCGACGAGTCCTGCGAGACGCCGATCGAGGGCTCGTCATAGTGCGCATATTCCCTCTCGGGCAACACCTGCTGCTCACGGGGGGCGAAAGGACTCGATTGCGTCGTCGAGAACCCGTTATCCTCATCCGTTCTACGGTACGCCGTACTGGACTCTGTCGGTGTTGAAGCAGATCTTCCAGCTCCTGGCCGAGGGTATTCCCTAGCGAATTCACCGCCACGATACCGATATGCGTCTGGCATTTGCGCTCCCATGAGTCCTCCATTGGCAAGAAGCTATCACTTACTCAACAAGCGTACCTTCAGATTACTCGCAAAGCAACCAATTTAACTAACACCAAAAAGGCAACAAAGGACAAAAGTGCAACCAAACGCCCCCACCACAACCAAAGGAACTAAAGCTCCCTACCCTCTCAACCAGAAACAAGAAACGGCGGACGATGGCGCACTAATTCAGAGATAAGTAGTCGCGATAGTCCATCGAGCCGACCAAAACACCACCACCAGACTCAACAACACCGCGCGACGAGACCGTAAATGAGCTCGACAAATAGAACCCAGCAACGAACGCCGCGACGATGAGGAACGCAGAGATGAAGCCGAGGAGAAACATGAGAAGGTCTCCATGGCGCTGCCCGCGGCGAGTGGGACGCTCACGGCGATCCATGCGCGAGGCAGCGACACCCGAGCGTCGTGTCGCGCGCTGGGCACGCGTCGCGCCGCCGACTCCAGAGGCCTCTTCAGCCTGTGTTGGCACGGGCAATGCCGGCGCGGACACGCCCCGTTTCTGAGCTACCTGCTCCCCTGCCGAGTTCACGACGCGCATCGTCGTGCGGTGCCAGTCATGATGGACGGGAACGCCAGGACGCTGATCGCCCTCAAAGGCCACCACGGCCTCGTCCAGATGCGCGTACTCGCGCGCGGGAGATTCCACAACGGGTGCGGCCTGCGCGGGGGCGGCCTCGCGGGCAGCTACCTGGTGCTGCGTCACCGCTGCAGCGTCCTTCGAGGGACGAGAATCATTCGCGGAACGAGGCGCACCGGAGGCCTTGTGTCGAACCACCGCAACCTCGACGGTAACGACCTGCTCGACAGGAGAAGATTCGGGCGCACGGGACATCGTGGGCAGGCTGGGCTGCTTGCGCAGACGCGCGGGCACAGCGTCGGCCGGATACTCCTGCGTCACCTGCCCCGCACCGATTCGATACGCGTCAGGCGTCCTGGCCCCCATAACTCCTCCATCAGTAACCAGCTGTCAGTTTCTCGACAATCATATGCGCTAGTTACTGCAAAAGCAACGGGATTAGTCGATACCGAGCGCCTTACGCAGACGAGCCACGTGGCCCGTTGCCTTCACGTTGTACTGGGCCAGCGCCACCGTGCCATCGGGGTTCACGACAACGGTCGAGCGGATGATGCCCACGTAGGTGCGGCCGTAGTTTTTCTTTTCGCCCCAAGCCCCGTAGGCCTCGAGAATCTCGTGATCCGGGTCGGAGGCCAGCGGGAAGGTGAGAGACTGCTTCTCGGTGAAGCGCTCGAGGGCGGCCATCGAGTCGGCGGACACGCCGATCACCGAGTAGCCGGCACCCTGGAGCGACGCCAGGGAATCGCGGAAGTCGCACGCCTCCTTCGTGCAGCCGGGCGTGGAGGCCTTCGGGTAGAAGTAGACGACGACGCCGCGCGACGAGGCGGCAAGAAGCTCGGACAGGGACAGGGTTCCCTGAGTGGTCTCGGCGGTAAAGTCGGGGGCCTTGCAGCCAATTTCCAAAGCGCTCATGACCTCAGTCTATCGACCACAACCTCCCCGGGGCGACCGGGCACGGGCAACTGTGCGCGAGATGGGACTCGAACCCACACGTCAAAGACACTGGAACCTAAATCCAGCGCGTCTGCCAATTCCGCCACTCGCGCGCGCACCCCAGTCTAACCGATGTGCCCCGGAGCGTCTGCATGCCCTCGCCCACGTCTCTGGGCGGCGCGCACGCCGGAGGCATTCAGCGCCCGGTTTCGTCGATGGTCCCCTCGCCAAGGACGCGGGTTCCGCGGTACACGACCATTGACTGGCCTCGCGCGACGCCGCGCGCGCTGCCTTCGAGGACGACGCGGATGGTTCCGGCCGCCTCATCACGCGTCAGCGACGCGACGGGCACGGGGGTGCCGTGAGCGCGCAGCTGCACGAAGAGGTCCGTGGCGTCGGAGCCATCATCGTCGGAGGCGAGCCAGACGGCGTCCGTGGCAGTAATGCGGGAGATGGACAGGAGCTCAGAAGCCCCCACGACGACCTGGTTGCTCTCAGGTCTCGTCTCGAGGACGTAGCGGGGGCGCCCGTCAGGTGCGGGAGCGCCGATGCCGAGGCCCTTGCGCTGGCCGACCGTGTAGTTCCAGTAGCCCTCGTGGCGTCCCAGGACCTCGCCGTCGGGGGTGACGATCTCACCCTCCGAGGCACCCAGGTGAGCGCGCAGGAAGCCCTGCGTGTCCCCGTCGGGAATGAAGCAGATGTCGTAGGAGTCGGGCTTGTTGGACACGCCCAGGCCGAGACGCTCGGCCTCGGAGCGCACCCACGCCTTGTTGGGAGCATCCCCCAGCGGCAGGACGACGCGGTGAAGCTCCTCGGGCCCCATGACGGCCAGCACGTAGGACTGGTCCTTGAGGCTATCAGCGCCGCGGTGCAGCTCGGGCCCGGCTTCGCCGTCGACGATAGCCGCGTAGTGGCCCGTGCACACCGCGTCAAAGCCGAGCACGCGTGCGCGGCTGGCCAGCTCGCGGAACTTCACGAACTCGTTGCAGCGCACGCAGGGGTTGGGGGTGCGCCCGGCCTTGTACTGGGCGACAAAGTCGGTGATGACGGTCTGCTCGAATTCCTGGGCGAGGTCCCAGACGTAGAACGGGATGCCGATGATCTCGGCGGCGCGCGCAGCGTCCCCGGCGTCCTCGATCGAGCAGCAGCCGCGCGAGCCGATCCGGCATTCCTGAGGCTGCGAGGACAGGGCCATGTGCACGCCGACGACGTCGTGCCCGGCCTCGACGGCCTTCGCGGCGGCGACGGCAGAGTCCACGCCGCCGGACAGTGCTGCCAGAACTCGCATCTAGCGTTCCTCGTTTCGTTCGTTGCGCACGTGGGCGACTCCGTCCAGGGCTGCACCCGCGCGGATCGCAATGGGCAGGGCGGCCAGGAAGGCGTCGATATCGTCGCGCGTCGTCTCGTGGCCGAGCGAGATGCGCAGAACGCCGAGCGCCTGCTCCTCGCTGCGTCCCATCGCCATGACGATCTCGGAGGGGCGCGTCACCCCCGCATGACAAGCGGATCCGGCGGACACGGCGATCCCGGCCATGTCGAAGGCCATGAGGACGGCCTCGGGGCGGGCGGTGGGCAGGGACAGGTGGATAATCGCGCTCGACGAGGCTGACTCCCCCACCGTCGCGCTCACGCCGTCGGGCAGGTGGAACAGCAGGTGCGCGCGCAGGTCAGCCGCGCGGGCGGCGAAAGTTGAGCGCTCGGCGACGACCTCGGTGAGTGCGGCTGCGAGAGCGCAGGCGCCCGCGACGTCGGGCGTGCCCGAGCGAATCGAGCGCTCGTGGCCACCGCCGGGCCGGTCGGTCGTCATGGGGATGCCTCGTCGGGCGAGGAGGACGCCAATGCCGGCGGGGGCGCCGACCTTGTGTCCGCCCACACTCATGAGGTCCAGCCCGAGTTCCGCGAACGACACGTCCAGCGTGGGGATGGCTTGGGCGGCATCGCAGTGCACGAGACCTCCGCTGGAGTGCACAAGCTCAGAGAAGTCTGCGACCGGCTGAATCGTGCCGATCTCGGAGGACACGAGGGTCATGGATCCGAGCGCAAGGCGACCGTTCCACGAGGCGGGCGCGTCGTCGCCGGAAACACCAGGCAGGATGGACACGCCGCCCGCATCCACGGGCAGAACCTCCCAGGAAAAGCCTTCGCGAGAGGCGACCTCGCGCTGATGGGCGACCGCGTCGTGCTCGAGGCCCGAGACAACGATCAGGTCGCGCGCGCCGTCCCGACCTCGCATGCCTCGGGCCGCCGCCATCACGCCGAGGGCGTCCGATTCGGTGGCGCCGGACGTGAAAATGACCTCGTGAATATCTGCGCCGAGGGCGGCTGCAACCTGTTCGCGGGCGTCGTCGAGCATGCGACGGGCCCGCCGCCCTCCGAAGTGGAGGGCGGCGGGATTGCCGGGTGTTGCAGCCAGGTCACGCTGCGCGCGGGTCCACGCCTCGAGGACGCACTCGCGCAGCGGCGTGGTGGCCGCGTGGTCGAGGTAGACGCTCACGCCTGGGAGCGCGCCTCCTCGATGGCGGCCAGGGCAGCGGGCACGACCTCGGTCACATCGCCGACCACGCCGAAGTCCGCGATCTCGAAGATCGGGGCGTCCGGGTCGTCGCACACGGCGACGATATGGGCGGAGGACTGCATGCCCACCGTGTGGTGGATCGCGCCGGAGACGCCCAGGCCGATGTAGAGGTTCGGGGTGACGGTCAGGCCGGTCTGGCCGATCTGCTCGGATCGCGGGGCCCAGCCCTCGTCGCAGGCGACGCGGGTCGCGCCCACGGCACCACCGAGCGCCTGGGCAACGGAGCGCACCAGCTCAAAGTCGCCGTCCACGCCGCGGCCACCGCACACGACGGTGGAGGCGTCGGTCAGGGACACGCCTTCCTCCTCGTCGGGCACGGAGGAGACGACCTGAATCGCGGAGGCCTCGGGGCTCAGCTCGACGGCCAGGGTCTGCGGGGCCAGGGCGACGGGAGAGGCCACCGGGGCCTCGTCGATGACGCCGGAGGCGATGCCGACGATCGGGGTCTGTCCCTCGAGGACGATCCGCATCGACCAGGAGCCGCCCAGGGCGGTCTTGCCGATCTGGAGGACGCCACCGTCGAAGCCGACAGAAGAGGCGCCGGAGACCACGCCGGCCTCAGTGAGGGCGCCGATGCGGCCAGCGATCTCACGACCGCGGTAGTCCGAGCACAGGAACACCAGGCCGAAGCTGCCGGTCGCCAGCGCGGACACAAGCGCGTCGGAGGCGACCACCGAGGAACGCGCGGCGTCACCCAGGTCGGCGTGCAGCAGCTGGGTCGCGCCCAGCTCGGACAGCGCAGCCACATCGGGGGTGGCGGCCAGGGACAGGGCGACGACGTCGGCGGAGGTCAGGGACGCGGCCAGCGTCACGGCCTGTCGGGCCAGGGGCGTCAGGTGATCGCCCGCCTGGTCGGCCAGAACGAGAATCGGAGAACTCATCTGCTGCGTCATGTCACTTCACCACCGAAAGGATGTAGTCGGCCAGAGCGCGCCCGCCCTCGCCGGCGTCCTGAATGATCGTGCCGGAGCCATCGCGGGTCTTCTCCTCGCCGTGGGTGACGGCGGTCAGCGCACGGCGCATGACGAGGGACTCGCCACCGGGAACCTCGACGAGGTCGTCGATGCCCCACTGGTCCAGCGGCTTCTTGCGGGCGGCCTTCATGGCGGCGAAGGCCGGGTAACGCGGCTCGTTGATCTGGTCGGTCACGGAGACGACGGCGGGCAGCGCGGCGCGCACGGTCTCGGTGTAGCCGTCGACGGCGCGTTCGATGGTCACGACGCCGCCCTCAACGCTCAGGGAGCGGGCCAGGCCCAGCAGCGGCATGTGCGCCTTGGCAGCCAGGGCAGCGGGCAGCATGGAGGTCATCGCGTCCAGCGAGGCCATACCGGTGAGCACCAGGTCGACAGGGCCACACTCCTGCGCGATCTTCGCGATCGCGACGGACAGAACGGAGGCGGTCGTGATGACGTCGGAGCCCTCCAGGAACTCGTCGGAGACGATGTAGGCACGGTCGGCGCCCATCTGGAGGGCGCGCATGAGGGAGTCCTCAGCATCCTCGGGGCCCATCGTCAGCGCGACGACCTCGGCCTCGCGACCCGCATCCTCTTCGGATTCCTTGAGCTGAACGGCTGCCTCGATAGCATTCTCGTCCAGTTCGTTGAGCACATCGTCCTCACCGCGCACCAGGCGGCCGCCCTCAAAACGGCGTTCGGACTGCATGTCGGGGACATGCTTCACACACACGACAATTCTCATGCCTTCTAGCGTGCCACATTCTGCGCAGCACGCCCATATATATGAGGGTTGCCTCACCAGCGCGTGCCGCTGTTCATACCCTCAGCTGGCCCCCTAATCCGACCGCTTAATTAACGGTCACGTATGATGGATCATGGCTGCATCTATCAGGCTATGGTGCAGCCAATAAACTCTAAGAAAGAGGCACTTTTATATGTCCGAGCGTTCCGGCTCGTCCAGCGTCCCCACCGTGCGCGTCACCGAACCTAATCCCGTTCCCACCCGTCTGGGGGTTTTCCCGTCGGGCGACGGTCTCGATGTCGCCGTGGTCGCCAGGGCCGCCTCCGGCGTGGACATGTGCATCTTCGACGAGGCCGGGGCTGAGACCCGCTTCGCACTGCTCGGCCCGAAGACCGGCATCTGGCATGGTCACATCCCCGGATACGGTGCAGGCACCCGCTACGGTTTCCGCGTGCACGGCACCTGGGATCCGGACGGGGGTAAGTTCTACAACTCGCATAAGCTCCTCCTCGACCCCTACGGCCGAGGCGTGGACGGCGTCGTGGACATGAAGCCTGCGGTCTACGCGCACTCCGTGGATGAGGACCTCTACCCCTCCGAGTACCCCCTGCGTCGCTCCCCCCTCGACTCCGCGCCGTATATGCCGCGCTCGGTCGTCGTGGAGCCCTCCTTCCCGATCGCGCCTCAGCCTCACGTTCCGTGGGAGACCACCGTCATCTACGAGATCCATGTCAAGGGCTTCACGAAGAACATGCCCGGCGTGCCTCCGGAGCTGCGCGGCACCTACGCGGGCCTGGCTCACCCGGCCTCGGTGTCCTACCTGAAGGATCTGGGAGTCACCGCCGTCGAGCTGCTGCCCGTCCATGCGAAGTGCGACGAGCCCTTCCTCACCGAACGCGGCCTGACGAACTACTGGGGCTACTCCACCCTCTCCTTCTTCGCCCCCGAGCCCTCCTACGCCACCGAGGCCTCGCGCGAGCGCGGCGCCCAGGCGGTCGTCGACGAGTTCCGCGGCATGGTTTCGCTCCTGCATCAGGCGGGTATCGAGGTCATTCTCGACGTCGTCTACAACCACACGTGTGAGGGCGGCGACGCCGGTCCGTCCCTGTCCTGGCGCGGCCTCGACTCTGACTTGTACTACCGCCACACCACCTCACGTCCGGTCCAGACGATCGACGTGACCGGCACGGGCAACACGGTCAACATGGATCATCCGAAGTCTATCCAGATGGTGATGGACTCGTTGCGCTACTGGGTACGCGAGATGGGCGTGGACGGCTTCCGCTTCGACCTGGCGGCCACGCTCGGCCGTTTCTCGACGGGCTTCAGCCCCATGCACCCGCTCCTCATCGCGATGGCGACGGATGGGATACTGGCCCACACGAAGCTCATCGCCGAGCCGTGGGACGTAGGCCCGGGCGGCTGGCAGACGGGTAACTTCCCCGTCCCCTTCTCCGAGTGGAACGACCACTACCGCGGCGCCCTGCGTAACTTCTGGCTGGCGGACGTGCGCGCCCAGGCCTCGGGCCATGTCGTCTCCGGTCCGAACGATCTGGCGACCCGCCTGTCCGGCTCCCAGGACGTCTTCGAACACGGCCTGGGCCGTCTGCGCGGCCCCCGCGCCTCGATCAACTTCGTGACCGCGCACGACGGCTTCACCCTCGCGGACCTGACCGCCTACGACCGTAAGCACAACACGGCGAACCTGGAGAACAACCGCGACGGGTCGGACGACAACCGCTCGTGGAACCACGGCGTGGAGGGCACGCTTGCTTCCAACGGCACGCACCCAAACGCCGACACCCCCTACGCGATTCTCTCCGACATGACGATCGCCGAACTGCGGGCCCGCTCGCAGCGCAACATCCTGGCCACCATGTTCGTCTCTTCGGGTACGCCGATGCTCACGGGCGGCGACGAGTTCGGCCGTACCCAGTACGGCAACAACAACGCCTACTGCCAGGACGACCCGATCTCCTGGGTGGACTGGGACCTGGCGGAGAGTCAGCACGCGCAGATCGACGCCGTCTCCTGGCTGATTGCCCTGCGCAAGGCCCACCCGGTTCTGCGTCCCGACCGCTTCGCGACGGGCACCCCTCACAACGGTGACACGATTGCCGACCTCTCCTGGTACACCACCCAGGGCACGCCCATGCCGGACTACGGCTGGACGGACTGGCACCACCGCACGTTCCAGATGCTGCGCTCGGGCGTGACGTGGGGCGACCGCGACGCGCTCATCATCATCAACGCCAACCTGGACAGTGCCGAGGTCACCCTGCCCGCAGGCCACGACCTGGACTGGCTCGTCGCCTACTCGACCGTGTGGGCCACACCCTCCGAAGGCGGCGTCGGCTCCACGCTCGACCCTGCCGAGCTCTCCCTTGAGGTCGAGCACGTGACCCCGCGTTCGACGCTGACGATCGAGCCCCTCTCCGTCACCATCCTGCTCTCCGACGTGGCGTTCCAGCCCGAGAGCTGACCTTTCTTCCATTCCCCCGTCACTCACACATTGGATAGGATTCACGCATGACTCGCAGTGAAGATGCCCTGGAAACCGCAACCTCCGATGCCTCGCTGGCCCGCTCGAAGGCCCGCAGCGCTGAGATCGACCTGGCGATCGACCAGGACCCCTCGCGTTTCCGCATCCTCACGGGTGACCGCCCGACCGGACACCTGCACCTCGGCCACTACTTCGGCACGCTGCGTAACCGCGTGCTGCTGCAGGACCGCGGCGTGGACACCTGGGTTCTGGTCGCCGACTACCAGGTGATCACCGACCGTGACGGCGTGGGCCCGATCCGTGAGCGAGTCCTCGGCCTCGTCGCCGACTACCTTGCTGCGGGCATCGACCCCGAGCGTTCCACGATCTTTAACCACTCGGCGGTTCCGGCCCTCAATCAGCTGATGCTGCCGTTCCTCTCGCTGGTCACCGAGTCGGAGCTGCACCGCAACCCGACCGTGAAGGCCGAGCTGGAGGCGACCGAGGGCCGTGCGATGACGGGCCTCATGCTGACCTACCCAGTCCACCAGGCCGCCGACATCCTCTTCTGCAAGGCGAACATCGTCCCCGTGGGCCAGGACCAGCTCCCCCACCTCGAGCAGGCTCGCCTCATCGCCCAGCGCTTCGACAAGCGCTACGGCCGCGCCACACCCGAGCATCCCGTGTTCCCCCGTCCCGAGGCACTCCTCTCCGAGGTCCCGCTGCTGCTGGGCACGGACGGCCAGAAGATGTCGAAGTCGCGCGGCAACACAATCGAGCTGCGCATGACCGCCGACGAGACCGCCAAGATCCTCAAGAAGGCGAAGACCGACGCCGAGCGCCGCATCACCTTCGATCCGGAGGGCCGTCCCGAGGTCTCCAACCTCCTCATGCTGGCCTCCCTGGCCACGGGCGAGGCCCCCGAGGCGATCGCGGACCGGATCGGCGACGCGGGCGCAGGCACGCTGAAGGCCCTCGTCACCGAGTCCCTCAACGAGATGCTCGCTCCCCTGCGCGAGCGTCGCGCCGAGCTCATCGCGAACGAGGACTACCTGCTGTCCATCCTGCACGCCGGCAACGAGCGCGCCAACGAACAGGCTGATCAGACCCTGTCCGAGGTTCGCACCGCGATGCAGATGGTCTACTGATCCCACATCCAATTTTCCAGGAGGCCACCATGGCATACAATGAATATTCCGAGTACACCGACGACACCGTCGGCTCGTGGATGCTCACCCTCTTCGTGTGCGGCATCCCTGTGATCGGCGTCATCTACCTGCTGGTGCTCGCCTTCGGCTCCAGCGCCTCGCCGTCGAAGCGTAACTTCGCGCGCGCCACGCTCATATGGGCTCTCATCGCCCTCGTGGTGACGGGCTTCCTCCGCATCCTCTCCTGAGTGGCGATCGTCGCAGCGCTGTAGAACAGCGGCCACTAACGTCTCATCTCATGTCTTCCAGCGGGGCGGCATCCGAATCACTCGGGTGCCGCCCCGCCCTTTTTCGCCAGCCAGGGGCTCTGTCGTTCCTCCACACGCCCCATCACCACACCATGGGAGATCGGTCATATTCCGTGGTGTGATCTTCGCCTATCAGCTGGTCGGTCCATACGTTAGGGTTGGATACGTGAGCGAGAAACTGTTGCCCCGTATCCCGATCATTGAAGTGTTCCCCGTCATCGAAGACGGTACGCTTCCCGCCAAGGCGACCGAAGGCGAGCCTTTCCCCATTCGTGCCACCGTGTTCCGCGAAGGACACGACGCATTCGCCGCCGAGGCCGTCCTGCTGCGCCCGGACGGAGGTGAATACTCCCGCACGCGCATGGTCGACATCGCCCCCGGCCTCGACCGGTACGAGGCCTGGGTGGCCGCGGACACCCCCGGCGCGTGGTCTTTCCGGGTGGACTCCTGGTCTGATCCCTACGCGACGTGGCGCCACGACGCGACGGTAAAGGTCGGCGCCGGCGTCGACGTCGAGCTCATGCTCGAGGAGGGCGCCCTCCTCATGGAGCGCGCGGCCGAAGGCACCGCCTACGGCAACCCCTCCCAGAAACGTCCCCCGGCCTCGGACATCGACGTCCTGACCGACGCGGCGCGCCGCCTGCGCGACACCAGCCATTCCGCCCAGCAGCGCCTCTCCGCTGGCATCTCCTCGCGCGTGCGCCTGATCTTCCGCGACCACCCGCTGCGCGACCTGCTGGACTCCTCCCGCGTCTACCCGCTCGACGTGGCGCGCACCAAGGCCCTGGCGGGCGCGTGGTACGAGATCTTCCCGCGCTCGGCGGGTGCCTTCCAGCGCCCGGACGGCACATGGGTCTCCGGTACGCTCGCGGGCGCCGCCAAGGACCTGCCGCGCATCGCCGGCATGGGCTTCGACGTCGTCTACCTGACCCCGATCCACCCGATCGGCACGACGCACCGCAAGGGCAAGAACAACTCCCTGGAGGCTGCTCCCGGCGATCCGGGTTCGCCCTACGGCATCGGCTCCCCCGAGGGCGGCCACGACGCCATCCATCCCGAGCTCGGCGACTTTGCCGACTTCGACCGCTTCGTCGAGCGCGCCCGAGGCCTCGGCCTGGAAGTCGCTCTCGACCTGGCCCTCCAGTGCTCCCCCGACCACCCGTGGGTGAAGGAACACCCGCAGTGGTTCACGACCCGCGCCGACGGCACCATCGCCTATGCGGAGAACCCGCCGAAGAAGTACCAGGACATCTACCCCCTGAACTTCGACAACGACCCGGAGGGCATCTATCAGGCCGTGCGCGACGTCATCGAGCTGTGGATCAACCACGGCGTGACGATCTTCCGCGTCGACAACCCACACACGAAGCCCATCCCCTTCTGGGAGCGCCTGCTCGCCGACATCAAGGCGCAGTACCCGGGCACGCTCTTCCTGGCGGAGGCCTTCACGCGCCCCGCCATGATGCGTACCCTTGGCGCGATTGGCTTCGACCAGTCCTATACCTACTTCGCGTGGAGGACCGCCAAGCAGGAGATCGAAGAATACCTGCGTGAGGTCTCCGAGGAGACCGCCCACCTCATGCGCCCGGCCTTCTGGCCCACGACGCACGACATCCTGACCCCGCAGATGTGGGACGGCGGGACCGCCATCTTCGCGATCCGCGCGATGCTCGCAGCCCTGGGTGCGCCCACGTGGGGCATCTACTCCGGCTACGAATTCGTGGAGAACGAGCCGCGCGGCACCTACCAGGAGCCCAACAACAACGAGAAGTACGAGTTCCGTCCCCGCCGCTGGGAGGACGCCGAGCCGATCGGCATCTCGCGCCTGTTCACGCTGCTCAACGCGGCACGAGCCAAGCACCCCGCTCTGCGCCAGCTCCACCAGATCCGCATCCACCCGACGTCCTCGGACCGCGTCATCGCGTTCTCGCGTCAGATGTCCGGCAAGTTCACGCCGGACGGCAAGCCCGACACCGTGATTTGCGTGATCTCCCTGGATCCGCACCACGGCGTGGACGCCTCGGTCGAGCTCGATCTGGAGGAAATGGGCCTGGCCACCCCGGGTGGTCACATTACGGTCGTCGACGAGCTGGACGGACGCTCCTACGTGTGGGGCTCGTCCAACTGGGTGTCGCTGTCCCCCGTGACGCGCCTGGGCCACGTCTTCAAGGTCGAGTCCGCCCACTCCTCGCCCTGGGCACAGGCCTAACACCGCTCGTGCGCCCGGCGATACCACGTCACCGTGCCGGGCGCACGACGCTCCTCCATAACCCCCGTCAATATGAGACCCGGCTCCCTTTTTTGCCGGTCAGACGTTAGACTTATCAACACCAGTGAACTGAGCGGTTCACCCTTCTGGAGTAAGGAACATCCATGAGCTTCGAACTTACGCCGATCCCGGTCAATGACGACGTTCTCGACGCCGTTGCCTCAGGCTCCTACTACTCGCCCCACTCTGTGCTGGGCGCCCACCTCGGTGACGAGGGCGTCACCATCCGCGTCGTCGCGCACCTGGCCGACGCGGTCGACATCATCACCCCCACCGGCGCCTACGCTGCCACGCACGAGCGCGACGGTATCTGGGTCGCGGCCGTGCCCGGCAAGGAGATCACCGCCTACCGCGTGTCCGTCACCTACGGCGAAGACACGATCGTTCGCGACGACCCCTACCGTTACCTGCCCACCCTGGGTGAGATGGACACCTACCTGATCTCCGAGGGCCGCCATGAGGAACTGTGGAAGGTCCTGGGCGCGCACGTGAAGACCTACACGGACGAGCTGGGCGAGACCACCGGCACCGCCTTCGCCGTCTGGGCCCCGAACGCCCGCGCCGTGCGCGTCGTCGGCGAGTTCAACTACTGGGACGGCACGCAGACCTCGATGCGTTCGCTGGGTTCTTCCGGCGTGTGGGAGATCTTCGTTCCCGAGGTCGGCGTCGGTGCCCGCTACAAGTTCGAGATCCAGGGCCCCGGCGGCAACTGGTTCCAGAAGGCCGACCCGCTGGCCCGCGCCACCGAGATTCCCCCGGCCACGGCATCGGTCGTCACCGACTACTTCCACGAGTGGACCGACCAGGAGTGGATGCAGGCGCGCCGTGACCGCAACGTCCACGACGGCCCCATGTCCATCTACGAGGTCCACGCGGGCTCCTGGCGTCAGGGGCTGGGCTACCGCGAGCTGGCCGACGAGCTGGTCCCCTACGTCAAGCAGATGGGCTTCACGCACGTGGAGTTCATGCCTCTGGCCGAGCACCCCTTCGGCGGCTCGTGGGGCTACCAGGTGACCTCCTACTACGCGCCCACCTCGCGCTACGGCACCCCGGACGACTTCCGCTACCTGGTGGACGCTTTCCACCGCGAGGGCATCGGCGTCATCCTGGACTGGGTCCCCGCGCACTTCCCCAAGGACGACTTCGCGCTGGCTCGCTTCGACGGCACCCCGCTGTACGAGGATCCGGACCCGCTGCGCGGCGAGCACCCCGACTGGGGCACCTACGTCTTCAACTTCGGTCGCCGCGAGGTGCGTAACTTCCTGGTCGCCAACGCTCTGTACTGGCTCGAGGACTTCCACATCGACGGCCTGCGCGTCGACGCCGTGGCCTCGATGCTGTACCTGGACTACTCGCGCAAGGATGGCCAGTGGCGTCCCAACCAGTACGGTGGCCGCGAGAACCTGGAGGCCATCGAGTTCATCCAGGAAGCCAACGCGACCGCGTACCGTCGTCACCCCGGCATCGTCATGATCGCCGAGGAGTCCACGGCGTGGCCCGGCGTGACCGCCCCGACGTCCGGCGGCGGCCTCGGCTACGGCATGAAGTGGAACATGGGCTGGATGAACGACACCCTGCGCTACCTGAGCGAGGATCCGGTCAACCGACGCTGGCACCACGGCGAGCTCACCTTCTCGCTGGTCTACGCTTTCTCCGAGAACTACGTGCTGCCGCTGTCGCACGACGAGGTCGTGCACGGCAAGGGCTCGCTCATCTCCAAGATGCCCGGTGACAAGTGGCAGCGCCTGGCGGGCCTGCGTTCCCTGTACGCCTACCAGTGGAGCCACCCGGGCAAGCAGCTCCTCTTCATGGGCCAGGAGATCGGCCAGGAGCAGGAGTGGAACGAGTCCTACTCCCTCGACTGGTGGCTGCTGGATCAGGAGGGCCACGCCGGCGTCGCTGCCCTGGTGGAGCGCCTCAACAAGATCTACGCCTCCTCCCCCGCCATGTGGGACGACGACTACACGGGCTTCGAGTGGATCGACGCCTCGGACGGCGACCACAACCTGATCTCCTACCTGCGTAAGGGCTCGGACGATGCGGGCAACCGCGAGGTCGTCGTGTGCATCTCGAACTTTGCCGGCAACCCGCACGAGGGCTACCGCGTGGGCCTGCCGTTCGGCGGCGAGTGGGTCGAGATCCTGAACACGGACTCCGAGGAGTTCGGTGGATCGGGCGTCGTCAACGTCGGCACGATCATCGCCGAGGACACCCCGTGGAACGGCCGTCCGGTCTCCGTGTCGCTGCGCGTGCCGCCGCTGGGCGCCGTGTGGCTGGTGCCCGCCTCGCAGGTGCGCTGACGCCCTAGGCTGATACGGATGAGGCCGGAGCAGGGATTCCTGCTCCGGCCTCCTTCGTTTTCTGGTCGTTGCGGCTTCGGCACGCTCCCGTATAAGCGGGCGCGACGTTTAGAAGCCAGCCCTCCCCCGGTCGATCTGCCCTTGCAGCTTGATCAGTTCGCGCCTGGCCTCCGGGTCGCTCTCGCGGTCAATCTTCTTCGTCAGTTCGTTGTGCGTGGAATGCCATCCGTACCACACGACGACCAAGACGAACACGACTGCGACGATGATCCATGCTGCCATGATGACGGCCCCTTTCCGCAACTATGCGTAGGCACGACGGTATCACATGAGGAGCATCGCCAGGCGCGTACGAGCCTTGGAGACCTCGGGGGACGAGCCTGCGACCCGAAAGAGGTCCAGGAGACGCACGCGCAGCGCGTCGCGCTCCTCGTCATCCTTCGTAGCGGCCAACAGATCGAGTAGCACATCGAAGGCTCCAGCGGCGTCACCCGCAGCGAACAGAGCATCCGCACGAGCGGCAGGATCGGCGGCGTCGGCCTGCGCGGCGCGGGCCGCCAGGCGTACACGGGACAGATGAGACTTCGCGTCCTCGTCGCGCGGATTCAGCTCGATAACCCTCTCCCAGCCGGCGATGGCCTCGTCGAGGTTCCCGGCGGCCTCGGCGGCCAGGGGCGCCTCGTGCTCGGGCGGGGTCGGTGCAACGGTGTCTTCGGCGGCCACGGCGATGCGCGCCGTGACGCCCATCTGCGCAGCGGCCTCGAGAACCTGCGCGACGATAGGGAGCACCTGTTCCTTCGCTGCCGCACCCTGGAAGAGCGGAACGGGGCGCCCGCCAACGAGAGCGACGACCGTGGGCACACCCTGGATCTGGAACGCCTGAGCGATCGCGGGCGCCTTGTCAATGTCGACCTCGACCAGCTGGAACTTGCCCGCCTGCTCGCGCGCGATCTCCTCGAGCATGGCCAGTGCAGGCTTGGACTCGAGCGAACGCGGCGACCACATGATCATGATGACCGGCACGGCCTGGGAGGTGGACATGACGTCCTGGAAGTTCTCCTCGTCCGTGGTGGTGATCAGCGGGATGTGCAAGCCCTCCCCCGCTGCGGGAGCGGTAGACTCCGCGGGAGCGGGTGCGCTCGCGCGTGCCGACAGGTCGACGGCTCCGTGCGAGTCTGCGGGCATGGGCGTCACCTCGGATGCGGGACGAGGGTCAGGCGTGGTCATGGTGTCCTCTTCGTCAAGACAGTTGTTACTAGGAACGATGATATGCGTCGTCCCCACGACTCTAAGCCGCGGGGACGACGTGTGCGCTGTGGGTGAAAATCAGCCCGGACTCGATGAGGGATCGAGCATCACGGACACGATGGCGTACTCGCCGCCAACGATCTGGGGAATTCCCCCCGCAGTCTTCGACGGAATGCGCATCAGGATCGTCGCCAGGTACTCCGCAGTAGCGGTGCCTTCGACAGTCGTGCCATCAGCACTCATCGTCGCCGTCTTACCGCCCAGGTTCATGGTCGCGCCCGCGACCGTGCGCTGGTAGGTCAGCGTGAACTTGAAGTTGGCCGCAACCAAAGCGGAGCCGTCCTGGAGCACCAGGCCGGAGACCGGGTAATCCGTCGTGGTCGCCGCGGCGGTCACGCTGCCGGCAGCACTCACCGAGGAGTTCAGATCCGTGACGTTCGACAGGTAGGTCTTCGTGAAGTCGTCGGCGACGAACTGCGTGGTGTCCTGGGAGCCCGAGTTCAGCATCGTGATGTACTGAGCGAGCGCCGCCTCGGGGCTCACCGTAAAGCCCTCAGAGGTACCAGTCACGTAGGCCGAGCCGGTTCCGACGGGGGGCAGCGTCAGCTGGGTGCCGCCCAGGAGACGAGCGTAGTTCGTCAGCTGGTAGTCCGAACGCGCGGAATCCTGCACGTAGACCTGCACCACGGGCAGGGCCGTCGAGGAGGACTCGGAGATATTGAAGATCGCGCGAGGCCAGGAGTCGGAGTTCGTGATGGCCAGCGAGGCGGGCGTGAAGTCCAGGGCCTGAGGGGCCTGGCCCGAGGCCTTCGCGTAAGCGTACTGGGCAGTGCGGTACGCCAGGGCACCCTGCGAGACGCGTCCCGACAGATCCTGGGCATTCAGCGACTCGTCGGCCGTCGTCATGGCCTTACCGGTCGCGTCGAGCACGGAGGAGATGCGCTCGAGGTCGAGGTTGGCGGCGCTCTGTGCCTCCTCACCCGACTGGGCGACGATCTCGTTCGAACATGCGCTCATTCCCAGAGCCGAGGTCATGAGCAGGGCGGCCGCAGCGGCGGCGAGGGTGCGTCGTTTCATCACTTACCTTCCTGGCGGTCCTTCAGCCAGCCGGACATGATCGAGGTCCAGCCGCCCGTCGAGGACGCGTCATCATCGGGTGCCGACGTCGGCGCGGGAGCCTGCTCGGCGCCGCGCGGACGCGTCACCGGGATCAGGCCCGTGTTGAATTCCTGGCCGTCGACCACGACGACCTGCTCGCCGTTGTTGCGGGCTTCGCGCAGCGCGCGGCGCGACGGCAGCGTGCGGCCACCGCGAATACCGGACAGGTCGATGACACCGGTGTCGGTCGTGGCGCGCTCCGGCGGATCCTGGTCGATCGGGCCATTGTCGAGGCCGTGGCGACCGCGACGCTCGAAGGTGTCGGTCAGCGGATCCGGGACGTACTCGTCGGAGGTATCGATGGAGGGCTGTGCCTGCTCGGCGTTCTCGTCCAAGGCCTCGGCGGGCTGCGTGGGGGCCTCGTCGACAGGCGTGGCATCGGGGCCGTCGTCAGCCACAGCCTCGTCCGTCTCTTCAACGGGAGCTTCGTCGCCCTCGGTCTCGTTCTGGTCGGACGCGAAGGCGGCGGCACCCCACGTGGGAGCGTTGTCGGTCGGCTTCTCGTCGGCGTCAGCCTCACGCTGCTCCGAATCTTCCACGGACGGCTCGTCGGCCTTTGCCGGCTCGGAGGCCGCGACGGCCGCCGGGGCAGCCTCGCGGGCGGCCGCAATGCGCTCGGCGACGGCGGCGGAGTTGATCGAGGAGGTCTCGAGGGAGTCGGCCTTGCGTCGCTCCTCGATACGGGCCTCGCGAATCTTACGCAGACGCAGCAGCTGCCAACGCGTGAGGAACAGCGCGAGGGCAATCAGCGCGAAGACGCAGGCGGCGAGGAACGCAATGATGGCGAGGGTGTTGGTCTGCTCGACCTTCCAGGTCAGCGTCAGCGTCAGGTCGCCGGGGCCGCCCGCGGACGCGGCGAGAGCGGAACGACCCGACGGAACGTTTTCGAGGTCCAGGCTCACGGTGCCCTCACCGCTGGCCTGCTTGAACCACATGTCGGAGGAGGCGAGCTGCTGCACGAGGTCAGCGGAGGACGGCTCGGCGAGGGGCTGCGCGCCGGACTGAACGCCCGACTGAGCCCCGGACTGAGCCGGGCTGGGCGACGGGACACGAGACGGGCCGATCGCATCGTGCGACTCGGCCTTCAGCTTCGTACGGTCCGACTCAATGCCAATGACCTCGGTGTAGGCGGCGTCGCCGATCCAACCCTTGACGTCCTGCGTGGTACCGATACTCAGCGTCACGGGCGCACCCGACTTCGACGTCGCGGTGACCGAAACGTCATCCTTCACGATCGACAGCACGTTGCCGCGCGTCATGATCAGATCGGTCGCAGAGACGACCGACGAGACCTGATGCGTCGGCGGCCGCAGCACGGTCACACCGAGCAGCCCGACGAGCACGCATACGAGAGCCACAACGCCCATCGACGATGCCGCCACGTATCGCTTAAAGAGTTCCACGGTTGCTCCTCACGTCCAACACCCACACTGCGGGCATTCTTCAGGCTCCACTTTACGTGCTAACCCCGTTGACGGCCGAATTCGCACGCGGGGCAGTGATGCATCACATCCGCGCGTCACAGGGGACGCAGTCCCCGCCGCCAACACTCCGAGTGCCAGTGACGGCGTCCCTCGACCCCCTGGGGCAGACCAAACGGCGCTTCTTCGGGCCATGCGACGACATGCGCCGTCCCCACGGGTATCGGGCGCATGCAGGCCGGGCAGGTGTATTCCTTTGCCGAGCCGGGCAGGCGACGCACCTGATAATCGCCACCGTCGGGGCCGCGTTCCGTACGCGGCACGGAGGCGAGGCGATCCATCTGCAATGGACGCGCCTCGCCCCACGGTCGTTTCTTGCTTCGTTTGCCTCTCACGCAACCACAGTGCCACGTCGCCAGACGCGGCGCACGGCGAGGTCAGAGTCGACCTCGACGATGTCGGCCTTCTTTCCGGCCGCCAGCGAGCCGATCGTGTCGTCGCCCAGAATCGTGGCTCCCTGAACGGAGGCCATGTACACCGCGTCGACGAGCGGAATTCCGCCCTTGGTGACGGCGACGCGCACGCAGTCCATGAGGTGTGCGGTACCGCCAGCGATGGCGTTTCCCTGCGCGAGACGCGCAACGCCGTCCTTCACGATGACGTCCTGGGGGCCGAGCGTGTACTGCCCGTCGGCCATGCCTGCAGCCGCCATCGCGTCGGTGATGAGCACGACATGTTCGCGGCCAACCAGCTCGTACACGTCTCGCACGAGTGAGGGTTCGACGTGGATGGAGTCGCAGATCAGCTCGGCGACGGCGCCGCCGCGAGCGGCGTCAGAGAGGAATTCGGCGATCGGTCCGGTATCGCGGTGATGCAGCGGGCGCATGCCGTTGAACAGGTGGGTGATCGTCGCGCGGGGGCCTCGCTTGGTCTCCACCTGCGCGAAACGCTCGCGCGAGTAGGCCAGGGCCTCGCGAGCCTTCACCGAGTTGGAATCAGTGTGTCCCCACGACGGCAGTGCTCCCCCGTCGATGAGGGCCTCGGCGACCGATCCGGGGCCATAGGCGCCCGGCTTCTCCGGCGCCAGCGTCATGGACAGCGCGTATCCCTGGCAGTCCTCGATGAGGGTGCGCGTCAGCTCCGCGTCGGGATCGACGATAAACGTCGGGTCCTGGGCACCGCAGCGCTCGTGGGAGACGAAGGGGCCCTCGAAGTGGATGCCAGCAAGCTCGTCGGCCTTCGCCAGCTCAGCCAGGGTCTTGGCGCGCGCACGCAGCACCTCGGCGGAGGCGGTCACGCAGGACGCAACCAGGGAGGTCGTGCCGTGACGGCGATGCTCGAGGACGGCCACGAGCGCGGCCTCAGCGGTCTCGGCGTTGGGGAAGGACTCTCCGCCGCCGCCGTGGCAGTGCACATCGACGAGGCCGGGCAGGTAGGTCGCATCGCTGGCCTCGGGCACCTCGCCCTCGTACTCGGAAACGGGACACACACGGGTAATAGTCGCGCCGTCGAACTCGATAATTCCGTCCTCAACGACGGTATCTTCCAGAACCAGACGGCCACGCAACACAGAAGTAGTCATGCATTAATTGTGGCACACATGACACTTCACTGCTGTGTCTCGGACAACCATTTCTCCCAGTCATCAAACGCACGCGCAGCAGGTCGGTGCCGCGACTCGTATCCCTTCACCATCACAATCTCACGCCCGGGTGCTCTCACGGCCACCACTCGACCACCCTCGACGATGATCGGACGGAACATTCCGTTCTTCGCCGGACAGATCAACGCCTCCCCGGCCTCGTCCGTCAGGCACGAGCGGTCCCTGTAGCCGACATGCAACTCATCAAATGAAGGAAGAGCGTGCATCACCTCCGCCTCGACACGGAAGTCTTCCACGAGATCTGCAAGGTCTGCGCGAGCCAGACCGCCTCCAAATTCTGCAAGAGGAAGGCCTACGCTCTCCCCTGCCTCGCGCGCTCCGGCCAACGCTCGACGTGCTTCGGTGAGAGTCAGCCCGGTCCATCTAGCCAGGTCGGCCTCGTCGATGGGACCGTGCCCCCAGGCGTAACGCGCTGCGAGGACCGCGATGGCTTCTTCATGCCCCGGCTCTCCCTTCGCGACCCCGGGAGCGGCCGGAAGTGAGCGCGCGTCGACAATCAGGTGTTCGCCCGCGCGCACAGGCCCCGCGGTGAGCACACCGTCCAGATGGAAGCGCATGATGAGGTGGCGACGCCGTAGCCCAACCTGTGAGGAAGAAGCCGTCACTGTGTCGATCCCGCTCCTGCCCCAGGCCTCGACCAGCTCGGCGCGGCTCACTCCCTGGGGCGAGGTCTCCAGCAGGTCACACGCAACCTGCGCCGCACGCTCGACGAGAGCATCAGTGAGGCCCTGAGAAAGCGCCTGGCGTTCCCACGCCGCACGGCGGTGACGCAGCAGTCGGCGCAGCCAATGGTGGTCACGAGCGCTCGTGACGTGAACGGTGCCGCGCATCGGCCACGAACGAACCAGCTCACCTCGCGCGAACGACTCCTCGACGCGAGCACGCGACACTCCCATGCAGCGCGCGCCAATCGCCCACGGAATCGCGCTCGCCTGCTGACCTTGCAGAGCCGCCAAGTTCTCAACGGCATCCAGCGGTGAGCGTGCTGCGGTCGCAGGTACGAGTCCTTGGGCGATGATCCTCCCCAGGCTTACCCGACGGGATGCCTCCATCAGAAGAGTCGAGACTCGGGGTCATCCACCCCGCGCATCGCGTCGTAGTCCAGGACCACGCAGCGGATACCGCGGTCCTCGGCGAGGGTACGCGCCTGCTTCGTGATCTCCTGCGCCGCGAAAATACCGGTCACGTCGCCCAGAAGCGCATCGCGCCCCAGCAGCGACAGGTAGCGCGTCAGCTGTTCGACGCCGTCGATGCCGCCCCGGCGCTTCACCTCAATAGCAACGTGATTGCCGTCGGCGTCGCGCACCATGAGATCCACCGGGCCCACGGGCGTGGGGAACTCGCGGCGCACCAGCTCCCAGCCCTCGCCGAGGATCTGGGGCACTTGCTGGGCGAGCAGCTCCTGCAGGTGCGCCTCGACGCCGTCCTTGACGAGGCCGGGGTCGACACCCAGGTCCTCGGTGACATCCGCGATCACGTCGTGGATGCGGATGATCAGCTTGTCGTCAGTCTTGTCGGCCTGAACCGTCCAGACCTGCTCGACACCCTCCTCGTCCTCGCCGGGTCTCCCCATGGAAACCGTGCAGGGAGCCGTCATCCAGTTGAGCGGCTTGTAAGAACCGCCCTCGGAATGGATGAGGACCGAGCCGTCACCTTTGAGCATGATGACGCGCTTGGCAGGGTCCAGGTGGGCGCTCAGACGACCGGAATAATCAACGGTGCAGGTAGCAATAACAATACGCACCCCGTGAGCTTACCAATCCTGCTCACACGAGGCGCGGAGGACCGGACTCCACCCAGGAGACCAATCCGTTATATGTCAAGCGTTCGACGGCGACCTCGTAACGATGGTCACCGTACGCCAGGCGCACCTCAACGACGGAACCGTCAGCCGAGTGAGCGATCGGTGCCGAGACCTCCATGCCTCGACGCGGGATCGAATACACCGGCTTGAAAGTAAAACCCACCAGCCGATACCAGGACAGTTCCTCGACGCCGTACACGCCGATGCCGGCCGTCCACCCCGAATGAACGTCCGGGCGCGACCAACAGCGGAACGCCCCCAAACGCGAAACGATCCTGCGGGCGCGCACATTCATGTATGCCCACAGGATCGCCCCCGCGCACGCGAGGAGAACCGCACACCAGATCACAATCGTCATCAGGCTCATGAGGTCCTCCTCGCGTTGCGTCGACTTACTGTTCTGCCACTGTAGCGTGGTCGGCCACGACCGTGACGAAATCCGAGTCGACTGAGGCGAATCCCCCAGTGACCTGGAAGGACACGACCTCGTCCGCGCGCGACACAGTCACGGTTCCCTCGCTCAGCTGAGCGAGGAGGGGCTGACGCCCCGGCAGCACGCCGAGGCTTCCGTCGACCGTCGGAAACTGGACGGACGCAGCCGCGCCGTGCCACAGGCGTCCCTCGTGAGAGACGACCTCGACTTGCAAGGACTTGCCCGATGCCATCAGGCTTCCTTGGCCAGCTCGTGAGCGTTGCGCTCCAGGTCGTCGATACCACCGCAGTTGTAGAACGCCTGCTCCGGAACATCGTCGTAGTAGCCCTCGGCGATACGCTTGAACGCCTCAATGGTCTCCGACAGCGGCACGGTCGAGCCGGGCACGCCCGTGAACTTCTCGGCCATGTACATGTTCTGCGACAGGAACTGCTCGATGCGGCGAGCACGCGCGACGGTGACCTTGTCGTCCTCGCTCAGCTCGTCGACGCCGAGGATGGCGATGATGTCCTGCAGTTCCTTGTTCTTCTGCAGGATGGCCTTGACGTGCGTGGCGACGTCGTAGTGCTCGCGGCCGACGAGGGCCGGGTCGAGGATACGCGAGGTCGAGGCCAGCGGATCCACGGCGGGGTAAATACCCTTGGCCGCGATCTCACGGGAGAGCTCGGTCGTCGCATCCAGGTGAGCGAAGGTCGTCGCAGGAGCCGGGTCGGTGTAGTCGTCGGCGGGAACGTAGATCGCCTGCAGCGAGGTGATCGAGTGACCGCCGGCCGAGGTGATGCGCTCCTGGAGCAGACCCATCTCGTCAGCCAGGTTGGGCTGGTAGCCCACGGCCGAAGGCATGCGGCCCAGCAGCGTGGAGACCTCGGAGCCCGCCTGGGTGAAGCGGAAGATGTTGTCGATGAACAGGAGGACGTCCTGGTGCTGGACATCGCGGAAGTACTCCGCCATGGTCAGGCCCGTCAGGGCGATGCGCAGACGCGTGCCCGGCGGCTCGTCCATCTGGCCGAAGACGAGGGCGGTCTTGTCGAAGACGCCCGCCTCTTCCATTTCGCCGATGAGGTCGTTGCCCTCACGGGTACGCTCGCCGACGCCGGCGAACACGGAGACGCCGCCGTGGTCCTGGGCTACGCGCTGGATCATCTCCTGGATGAGGACGGTCTTACCGACGCCCGCGCCGCCGAAGAGGCCAATCTTGCCACCCTGCACGTAGGGGGTCAGAAGGTCGATCACCTTGATGCCGGTCTCGAACATCTTGGTGCGCGCCTCGAGCTGGTCGAAGGCCGGCGGCTGACGGTGGATCGGCCAGCGCTCGGTGACCTCGAGGGTCTCGCCCTCTTCGAGGTTGAGCACGTCGCCGGTCACGTTGAAGACGTGGCCCTTGGTGACGTCGCCAACGGGCACGGTGATCGGGGCGCCGGTGTCGGTGACGGGGGCGCCACGCACGAGGCCGTCGGTCGGCTTCAGCGCGATGGTACGCACGAGGTTGTCACCGAGGTGCTGGGCGACCTCGAGGGTCATCGTGAAGGTCGACTCGCCCTCACCCTGGCCGGCGAGGTTCACCTCGACGGTCAGCGCGTTGTACAGCGGCGGGATGCGGTCCGGGGGAAACTCGACATCGACGACAGGGCCGACGACGCGGGCGACGCGCCCCTCGGCGATTGCATGTGTATCAGTCATGGTGTTACTCCGTGTCTCGAAGGGCTTAGCTCGCGTTAAGAGCGTCGGCCCCGCCCACGATTTCGGTGATTTCCTGGGTAATTTCCGCCTGGCGGGCCGAGTTCGCCAGACGCGTGTACTTGGTGATGAGCTCGTTCGCATTGTCCGTCGCGGTGTGCATGGCGCGCTGGCGCGATGCGAGCTCGGACGCTGCCGACTGAAGGAGCACGTTGTGGATGCGGGCCTCCACGTACAGGGGAAGCAGCGTGTCCAGAACAGCCTCAGCAGACGGGATAAACTCGTACTCCGGCTGGGCCGAAGACGGATCGTCCGCGAAGCCGCGTTCGGTCGCACGTTCCTCGTCCGATTCGGGGGCATCCACGACCGTCAGCGGCAGCATCTGGCGCACCTCGGGGACCTGGCTCATGACGGTCATGAAGCGCGTGTACACGAGGTGCAGGGCGCCGACACCCGTATCGGGGTCCTTGTCCAAGAAACGCTCGAGCAGCACGCGCGCCATTTCGCGCGCGGTCTCGGGAGTCGGAGAATCCGACTCGCCTTCCCACTCGCGCTCGATGGAAACGCCGCGGAAGCGGAAGTACGCCGAGGCCCTGCGTCCGAAGGTGTAGACGACGGGCTCGTAACCGTCCTCGCGCAGGTCCGCGATGAGCTTCTCCGACTCGCGCAGAATGGTCGCCGAGTAGGCTCCGGCCATACCGCGATCCGATGCCACGACCAGGATGGCCACACGATTGGTGTCTTCGCGTTCCTCGGTCAGCGGGTGGTCGAGGTCCGTATGGACCGCGACCGCCGCGACCGCCTGGGTCAGGGCCTTTTCGTAAGGCCCCGCCTCGGTGGCAGCACGCCGCGCCGCGCCAATGCGAGACGCAGCAATCATCTCCATGGCGCGGAAGACCTTCGCGAGCGTCGTCGTCGAGGCGATACGCTGCTTGTAGATCCTCTGCTGTCCACCCATCGCTTAGGCCTTCTCGCTCGTGCGACCGCGCGAGATCTCCTCGCGGGTGCGTTCAGCCACGACCTCGCCGTCTTCGAGTTCGGCGGTGCCACGTCCGGCGCTGATCCACTGGTGGTGGAACTCCTCAACGGCATTCTTGAGCGCTTCTTCCGTCTCGGAGGTCAGGTCGCCGGTCGCCGCGATCGTGTCGAGCACGGTCGAGTTCGCGTGGAGGTGGTCGAGCAGGCCGCGCTCGAAGCGCAGGACGTCCTCGACCTCGATGTCATCGAGGTAGCCCTTGGTGCCCATCCAGATCGAGGCCACCTGGTCTTCCATCGCGTAAGGCGTGGACTGAGGCTGCTTGAGCAGCTCCATGAGGCGCTCACCACGGGTCAGCTGACGACGAGTCGCCGCATCCAGGTCGGAGGCGAACATGGCGAAGGCGGCCATCGAGCGGTACTGCGCGAGCGTCAGCTTGAGCGTACCGGCGACCTTCTTCATCGCCTTGGGCTGGGCCGCGCCACCGACACGGGACACGGAGATACCCACGTCGACGGCGGGACGCTGGTTCGAGTTGAACAGGTCGGACTGGAGGAAGATCTGGCCGTCGGTGATCGAAATGACGTTGGTCGGGATGTAGGCCGACACGTCGTTCGCCTTGGTCTCGATGATCGGCAGGCCCGTCATCGAACCGCCACCGAGAGCGTCCGACAGCTTGGCGCAACGCTCCAGCAGGCGGGAGTGCAAGTAGAAAACGTCGCCGGGGTAGGCTTCGCGACCCGGCGGGCGGCGCAGCAGCAGAGACACCGCACGGTAGGCCTCGGCCTGCTTGGACAGGTCGTCGAAGACGATGAGGACGTGCTTGCCCTGGTACATCCAGTGCTGGCCGATGGCGGATCCCGTGTAGGGGGCCATGTACTTGTAGCCGGCGGGGTCCGAGGCCGGGGAAGCCACGATGGTCGTGTACTCCATGGCGCCGGCGTCCTCGAGGGTGGAGCGCACCGAGGCGATGGTCGAACCCTTCTGGCCGATCGCCACGTAGATGCAACGCACCTGCTTGTTCGGGTCGCCGCTCTTCCAGTTCTCACGCTGGTTGAGGATCGTATCGAGGGCGATCGCGGTCTTGCCGGTCTTACGGTCACCGATGATGAGCTGACGCTGGCCGCGGCCAACCGGGATCATCGAGTCGATAGCCTTCAGGCCGGTGGCGAGGGGCTCGTGGACGCTCTTACGCGCCATAACGCCGGGGGCCTGCAGCTCGAGCGCGCGTCGCCCTTCCAGGTCCGTGATCTCGCCGAGGCCGTCAATCGGGCGGCCGAGCGGGTCGACCGTGCGGCCCAGGTAGCCGTCACCGACGGGAACCGAGAGAACCTCGCCCGTGCGGTGCACGACCTGGCCCTCTTCGATGCCGCCGAAGTCACCGAGGACAACGGCACCGATCTCGCGCTGGTCGAGGTTCATGGCCAGGCCCAGCGTCCCGTCCTCGAAACGCAGCAGCTCGTTCGCCATGGTGCCGGGCAGGCCCTCGACGTGCGCGATACCATCGGCCGTTTCGATGACGTGACCCACCTCTTCGGTGGCCACGTCCGCCGGACGGTAGGACTCCATAAAGGAGTCCAGTGCTCCGCGGATTTCCTCCGGGGAGATGCTGAGGTCAGCCATGAGGATTCCTAACTAGGTAAAAAGAAATTAGTAATGTGTGTACGAGAAGTGCTAGCTCGCGATCGCGTCGCGCGCTGCACTGATGCGGCTGGCCAGCGAAGCGTCAATCGCGGTCATGCCCGCTCGCAGGCGGAATCCGCCCACGACCTCAGGATCGATCGAGATTGCCAGGTCAACGTCCGTGCCGTAGCGCTTCGAGAGAATGGAACGAAGGCGCTCGACCTGAGCCTCGCTCATCGGGGTCGCCGTGGCGACGGTGACGAAGAGACGGTCCTGCATAGTCGCTGCCCACTGGGCGTAGCGGCGCAGGTTGTGCAGCAGACGACCGTGGTTCGAGCGTCCGACCGCCCGACGCACGAGACGCATCGTCCAGGTGCTGACGCGCTCGGCGAAGAGCTTCGACGCGACATCGCCGCGCTCGTGTGCGTCGCCCTTGGACTTATCCGACAGGCGCACACGCACCTCGCGGTGGTGTGCGAGGAAGTAGCGGACCTGGAACAGCTCCTCACGGACCTGCTCGAGAGCTCCCTCGGCACCGGCTGCATTGAGCACGCCGAGGATGCCGAGCACCTCGAGGGTGTCCGCCACGTCGGCCGGATGACGCCAATGGTCGGCGACGATCGCGTTCACGACGGACAGCGTCGCGGCCGTTACGTGCGAACCGAACGCGCTGGAGGCGAGCCCCTGCTTATCTGCGACCGACCGCGCCGGGTCGGTCGCTGCACGCGCGAGACGAGTGTTCTCCTTGAACAGGTCAGCCAGGCCGAAAAAATCCTCGGCAACCCGCATTGCGTCGGTGCCGGGGGTGGCCAGGGCCGCCGTCAGCTCCTTCGCAAAGGGGACGGACTCGATCGTGCGCATCTGTGTCATCGCTTCTCCTCGACCCGGGCGCTGTCGGCCTCGAGCTCGTCAAGGAAGCGATCGACCACGCGAGAGGTCAGCGCCGTGTCGGTGAGGTGCTCACCGATGATCTTCTCTGCCAGCTCGGAGGCGAGCAGACCCACCTCGGAGCGCAGGGAGATCTGCGCAGCCTGCTTCTCAGCGAGGATCTGACGCTCGGAGGCCTCGAGAATACGGTTGGCCTCGCTGGTTGCGTCGTGACGGGCGGCGGCCACGATGGCCTTCGCCTCCTCGTTAGCGCGCTCACGGATGGTGTGCGCTTCAGCGTGAGCCTCGCGGATAATCTCCTCGCGCTTGAGTGCAGCGGCGGCCTGATCGGCCTTCGCTTGCTCGGCGGCACCGAGGCCCTCCTCGATCTTCGCGGCGCGCTCGTCCATCGTCTTATAGATGCGAGGCAGCGCGTAGCGTCCGACGAGGAGCAGGACGATAAGCAGAACGAGAGCCGACCAGAAAATCTCGTACAGCGGCGGCAGGATGACGGCGAGGCCGCCGACCTCCTGGTCCGACGCGGCGACAATCTGGTGCATGGCGATCACTTAACGATGAGCGGCAGAACGAAGCCGATGAGGCCGAGGGCCTCGACCATGCCGGCGCCGATGATCATGTTGGTGAAGAGACGGCCGGCAACCTCGGGCTGACGGGCGGTCGCTTCCTGGGTCTTGCCGACCATGAGGCCGATGCCGAGGCCGGGGCCCAGGGTGGCGAGGCCGTAGCCGATGTAGGCGAATGCTGCGGTTCCCATAGTGGTTTCCTTCTGTTAGTAACGCCGGGTGGCGTTGGGGTCAGTGATGTTCGACGGAAAGCTTGATGTACACGGTCGACAGGATCGTGAAGATGTACGCCTGCAGGAAGGCCACGAAGACCTCGAAGCCCGTCATGACGAACATGGCGGCGCCGGTGAGCGCGGACGCCGCGGACAGGACGGAAAGCTCGTGGAGCAGAATCGCCGTACCGAAGTAGGTCATGCCCAGCAGGAGGTGGCCCGAGATCATGTTGCACAGGAGACGCAGAGTCAGCGTGACGGGGCGGACGATAAAGTTCGACAGGAACTCGATGGGCGTGATGAGCAGGTACATGGGCACGGGCAGTCCGGGCGGGAAGAGCTGCGAGGCAAAGAAACCGCCCACGCCCTGCTTGCCGATACCCGCACCGATGAAGGTCACGTACGTGATGAGCGCGAAGACCATCGGGACGGCGACGACCGACGATGCCGCGATGTTGATTCCGGGGATGATGCCCGCAATGTTCATGGACAGGACACCGAAGAACAGGAAACCGATGAAGCCGGAGAACTTGCGGCCGGTCTTGGGGCCGAGCATGTCGAGGGCTACGTTGTCGCGAATGTAACCGGCGATCGCCTCGACGGCCATCTGGCCTCGAGTGGGCACCAGCTTGGGCTTACGCGCGACCGCGACAAGAACCAGCGAGACAAGCAGCCCCATGATGATGCGGGCGAGAGTCAGTCGGTTGAACTCGAAGAACGTTCCCTCGCCGAAAATGACGTTCGGGAAGAAGTCCTCGAGGGCCGGCTGGTGGGGGTGCTGTGTGAACGCGGGGTAGGCGGTCGCAGCGATGACGATGAGGAGGATCGCGAGGCTCACCCAATACCAACGCGGCTTGGACGCGGTGCGGCGAGCAGGCGCGTGATCGGACACTGAATGTGCCTCCTTCATCTCAACTCCATTGGTTTATGTCTGCTGCCGGGGCAACTCAACCATTCTATACAGAGAAGGGGCCGCCTAGCGCGCGCAAGGGTTACTGAGTGTCGCTCGGCGCATCCACGTTCATCGTGCGCTTGCGCATCATGACCATCATCTCGACCGTCGAGGACACGATAATCGCGATGATCGTGGCGATTGCGGCCACCCGGACGTCCATGCCCAGGGCGCGCGGAACATACAGCCCGATGGCGAGCAGAGCGATCTTCGCCGCGTATCCGCCGGTCACCCATCCGATGAAGTGGGAGGGCGATCGCAGGGCGCGCGACGTGAAAAACCACTGCGCCGCAACGATGACGACGACCATGGCGAGCGCGAGCACGTAGGTCATGCGGAAACCTCCTCGGGAGTGGTCTCTTCCTTGGGGAATTCTCGGGTCGTGACGGCCACGCCGATAGCCGCAGCGGTGACTGCGACGAGAGTGACGCTCCACCACTCGAAGACGAGGAGCCCGACGGCGGGGACGCAGACAATGGCGGTCCACATCCACAGGATCGCAACGACCCCGCGGTGAGAGTGCCCGGCAACGAGCAGTCGATCATGGAAGTGGGAGCGGTCGGCAACGAAGGGGCTCTTGCCTCGGCTCATGCGGCGAATCGAGGTGACGACCAGGTCGAGGACGGGCATAAAGATGACCGAGAGCGGCAGGATGAGCGGCAGCGCGGACACAATCATCTGCTGGCGTCCGAGCAGCGAGGGGTCGATCTTGCCGGTGACGATGATGCCAGCGGCGGCCAGGACGAGGCCCATGGTCTCCGCTCCCCCGCCCATCATGATCGAAGAGGGGTGGAAGTTAAACCAGAGGAAGCCTGCGCACACACCGAGCAGAGCGATCACGATGAGGCTAGCGGTCGTCGCGTAGGAGGCCGCTCCCATGAGCCGGGTGACGATGTAGGAGTACACGAAGAAGGACCCTGCGCCGATCGCGATCATGCCGGAGGCCAAGCCGTCGAGCCCGTCGATGAAGTTGACGGCGTTCATAATGCCGACAATGAAGAAGACGGAGACGAAGAGCCACAGTCGGGAGGATCCGAGCGTCAGGCCGAAAATCGGGAACGAGGCCAGCTGCACGCCGCCGAAAGCCATGCCGCCCGCGATGAGGACCTGCCCACCGAGCTTGGCCATCCAGTCGAGTTCGATGATGTCATCGATGATGCCGAGGATGCACATGGCGCCGGCGCCGGCCATGACGGCCCACGGGACCGTGGTCGTAAAGAGTGGCGCCATGTAGGGGATCCGGGAGGCGAGCAGCATCGTGACGATCAGCGCGATGGTCATCGCGACGCCGCCCAGGCGTGGGATGGGCTTCTTTTGCAGGTCGCGTCCGCGCAGGGGCGGCAAGATGTTGAACTGCAGGCACGCCCAGCGCACAGTCGGGGTCAGCAGGATCGTCAGGGCCATTGCGATGGCACCCAGCAGCAGGTAGACCTTCACGAAGTGGCCCCTTCGACGGGGGCGATGGGCACGCCAGCGGCTGCGCTGAGGTCTTCCAGGGAGATGGTCCCCAGGCGGAGCGCGCGGGGCGTCTCGTGCGCGCAGTCAACGATCGACGAGGCCGTGGATCCCTGGGTGGGGCCACCGTCGAGGTAGGCAGACACCAGCGTGCCGAAGTATCCGACGGCCTGCTCGACCGAGGTCGCGGGCGGCTGACCGGTCAGGTTCGCGGAGGTGACGGCCATTGGTCCGAAATCATGCAGGAGGCGCAGGAGGGCCGTCTGGTTCGGCATGCGCACGCCAATGGTGCCGCCGGTTTCGCCCAGGTCCCACCCGAGGTCGGGGCGCGCACGCAGGATGAGGGTGAGTCCACCGGGCCAGAAGGCGCGCGCAAGAGCGCGGGCGGCCTCGGGGACATCGACGCACAGCGAGTCGATCGCATCGACGGACGCGACAAGCACGGGGGGCGGCATCTGCCGTCCGCGGCCCTTGGCGGCCAGGACGGCGGCGACGGCCTCGGGGTTGGCCGCGTCCGCGCCGATGCCGTAGACGGTGTCCGTGGGTACGACGAGGAGATGGCCGTCGCACAGCTCCCGCTGGGCGCGCGCCAGGTCGTCCTCGCTCAGGGAAGGAACGGCGCTCAGGATCGTCTCTGTACTCATCGTGTTCATTGTGTCACGGATGCCGTGGGCTTCGTCGATTCGGGCGCGCGGGCGCTCAGGAAACGACGCCTGCCAGCCAGGTCGGGCAGGGTTGCGATGTCCGTCATTCCGAGCTGGGCGGCGATCGCCGCCATAGCTTCTTCCTGCGTGGGCGAGTGCTCCATCAGCAGGACACCGCCGGGACGCAGGAGGGTGAGCGCGCGGCGCGCGATGCGCGCAGGGATCTCGGTCCCATCCGGGCTTCCCCCGTACAGGGCGACGTGCGGATCGGCGCTGGCCTCGGGCTGCGTGGGCATCTCATCGGCGGGAACGTAGGGCGGGTTGGTCACGACGACGTCGACCATGCCGTCCAGGTGCGCGAGCGTGGCCGGGTCCGTCGCGTCGCCTCGCTCCAAGTGCAGGCAGGGAACGCCCACGGCGTCACGGTTCTGACAGGCGAGGGCGAAGGGCTCGGCTTCCTTCTCGACGGCCCATACCTCGGTGCGGGTCGTCTCGGTAGCCACCGCCAGCCCGATCGCGCCGGAGCCGGTGCACAGGTCGACGACGCGAGCCTCACCGTGGCGGGCGACGACCGCCATGGCCTCGTCAATCGCGAGGCCGGCAAGAACCTCGGTCTCCGGGCGCACGACGAACACGCCGGGGCGGGCGGCCAGGGTCAAGCCGCGGAAAAACATGCGACTCGTGACGTGCTGAAGGGGAATGCGCAGAGCCCTCTCCCCCACCGCCGAGCGCAGTTTCTCGGCCTGGTCCTCGTTCAGCTCCGCCGGCAGGTCCCACTGGGACGAGGCGTCGCACGCCCACTCGAGCAGCTCACGCACGTCCGCATCGACCGAGTCGATGCCGGCCGTCGTCAGGCGCTCACGCGCCCATGCACGCGCGTCGGTCAGTGTCCAGGTCCCCATGTCTCCTCCAATCATGACTGTGCGGCGGCAGCCAGGCGCTCAGCCTCATCAGCCTCCTGCAGCGAAGCGATCACAGCGTCGAGCGCGCCGGACAGGACCGCGTCCAGGTTGTGAGCCTTGAAGCCCGTACGGTGATCCGCAATGCGATTCTCCGGGAAGTTGTAGGTGCGGATGCGCTCCGAGCGGTCCACGGTGCGCACCTGGGAGAGGCGCTGGGCCGATGCCTCGGCCTCCTTCTTCGCCCTCGCCTCGGCGGCCAGTCGCGAGGCCAGCACGCGCATCGCGGCCTCCTTGTTCTGCAGCTGCGACTTCTCGTTCTGCATCGACACGACGATGCCCGAGGGAATGTGCGTGATGCGCACGGCGGAGTCGGTCGTGTTGACCGACTGGCCACCGGGGCCGCTGGACCGATAAACGTCGATACGCAGATCGTTCGGGTCGATGACGATCTCCTCGTCGTCCTCGATCTCCGGCATGACGAAAACGCCAGCGGCGCTCGTGTGAATACGGCCCTGCGACTCGGTGACGGGCACGCGCTGCACGCGGTGCACCCCGCCCTCGTACTTCAGGTGCGCCCACACGCCCTCGTCGGGAGCGGGGGTGCCCTTCGCTCGAATCGCGAGCGTGATGTCCTTGAAGCCGCCGAGCTCGGTGTGGGTCGCGCTCATCTCGGTGACGC
This sequence comes from Actinomyces sp. HMSC035G02, assembly GCA_001838165.1. GTDB lineage: Bacteria > Actinomycetota > Actinomycetes > Actinomycetales > Actinomycetaceae > Pauljensenia. The sequence goes on from KV835870.1 coordinate 49,315, forward strand.
TCCAGCCGTGTGCCTCCGCGTAGCGGGCGTACATGCGGGCCAGATCGGAGGCGAACAGCGCGGATTCTTCGCCGCCCTCACCCGCCTTGATCTCTAGGATGACGTCCATCGCATCCTCGGGGTCACGGGGAGCCAGAATCTTCACGAGTGCCTCGTGGGCAGCCGCTTCCTCTTCCTCGAGGGCGGGAATCTCGTCGGCGAAGGAGCGGTCTTCGGCGGCCAGCTCGCACGCAGCCTCGAGGTCTCCCGAGGCGGAGGCAAGCCGATCGGCGGCGGCCTTCACGCGGCCAAGCTCGGCGTAGCGTCGACCGACTCGGCGCATCAGCTGCGGGTCCGCCAGCGTCTGGGGATCCGCCATCTGCGCCTCGACCTGCTCATATTCCTGCAGCAGGGGGCCCAGGGCGCCGAGTTCATCAGTCGCGGCCACGATTCACCACTTCCTTCGTTCCATACAGTTGACAAAGCGGCGGCGCCGTCGGCCATGGGGCCAACGACACCGCCGTTGAGCTAGCCGCTCACCCTCACTTGGAGGGGCGCACGCGCTTGCCGTAGCGAGCCTCGAACTTGGCGACGCGGCCGCCGGTGTCGAGGATCTTCTGCTTGCCCGTGTAGAACGGGTGGCAGGCCGAGCACACGTCCACGCGCATCTCACCGGAGGTGATGGTGGAACGGGTGTGGAACGAGTTGCCGCACGTGCAGGTCACGACGGTGTCCACGTATTCGGGGTGAATACCCTGCTTCATGGAGTTTCTCCTGGATCGTTTAGTGCCCCGGGTCCGGACATGCAGCGTCCCCCGCATCTGGCGGGGACTCACCTTCCAGCGCGCCAAGAAGCGCCTGGGGCATGCCGGTGAACCGGTAAGCCGACACGACATTATCGCACACGCCCCCACCCCCTTCAACGAGGGAAGGCCCCCGCGGGCGTGACATCGGCTATGAGCGGACACCGAGCACGGCGTTCAGCGTGTGCGCCCGCGCGGACCGAGGTTTGCGGCCGACGTCAGGTAGTTCGCTCGCGAGGAGCCGTACCGCGAGGTTCCATCCCACACGAGGTAGCGATGGAGGTACGCGGGCGGCACGTAGAGCTCCGCGCCAAACGCCGTGAAGCGCGCGGTGGAATGGGCCGCGCTCCCCTTGAGGTTGATACCCGCACTGTTTGCGGTCAGGCGAATCACCTGGGTGGGGTAGTAGGTGTACGTCACGCCGGCGATCCGGTACGCGCCGAGGTAGCGCGTCTCGTTGGTGCGCAGCTTCTCCCCCGCGCCGTTCCTCCAGCGCTTGTAACGCCTCCGCCCGATCATGGACGTGTCGGCACCGAGAGCCGCCTCGACGAGGCACACGAGGCGCACCCTGGCCTCGTCGGCGATCCGATCGAGCTGCGTGAGTGCCCCAGCAGGATCAATCTGCGCGCGCTCGAGGCTCGCCCCCAGGTCGCTCGCGGCCAGGCGCTGCTCATCGAGCCACAGCACGAGGGAGGCAGCCATGCTGAGGACCGTCGGGTCCATGCTTTGGCTCTGGACAGTTTGCGTGATGGTCTCAACGACGGTCAGGTCCTCGTACACCGGCCCCAGCTCGTTCTCCCACACCCTGCGCCAGGCAGGAGCCAGCGCGAACAGATCGCGCGCGGCCATCATCGCGGCGTGGGCATCCATCAGGCCGTGGAAGTCCTTGACGATCTCATCCGCCTCCCGCGCCGTTGCCGCGCTGAGCGAGGCGAGGAACGGAGGTGTCACCACCGTTGCAAGACGAACGCGAAGTTTCTCGCGCTCGGCCCGAGCGGCCTCGAGGCGCGCGCTCAGACCGCGGTCGTAGCGCCCGGCACCGAGGAGTGGGAGAAAGGCACGCTCGACCTCCAGATGACGCTTCTCGAGCGCCTCCCACCCATCGGAGGCCTTCCGCATGTTCTCGCGGGCGAGGCCGCGCAGCATCCACCCGCGCACCCAGAGGCCGACGCCCGCGAGCGTCGCCACCCACGCGTACCAGGTGGGCCACAGCATGCTGTGCGATGCGCCGACGGACACGGCGATGGCGAGCCACACGGGAGCCACCAGAAAGAGGGCCAGCCCCGCCAGGAGTCGCCCACAGCCGCGCACGTTGCGCATGACCGCGCGAGGATGCTGGGGTGCGTGACTCATCGTTTCCGTTGCCTGAGACGTCATGGCTCCACTCTGGCACGGATCGCCTTCAGTTGCCCGGTATCCGGATGGGACTCAGAAGGACGAGGAAGAGCCGGAGCCCGAGAAGCCGCCCGAGGATGAGCCGTAGTCCGCTGAACTGGTCGAGGAGCTGGACGGGTCGTAGTCGACGTAGCGGTCGAGATACGTCGGGTACGCCCAGACAGACACATTGTTCGCCTGGAAGCGACCGGTCCTCTCCGCAGCCTTGCCCATGAGGCGAACGCCCGCGGAGTTCGCGGTCAAACGGATCGTCGAGGCGGGATTGTACTCGTGGCGGTGCCCGTCGCTCAGGTACGTGCCTTTGTAGAGCACATCGCTGGCGCTGACGGTGCCGCCCCTGTTGCTCTCCCAGTGTTCGTAGCGCGCACGCCCCGACGAGGAGGTGTCGGCGACGAGTGCCTGTCCGATGAGCTTCGTCAGGCGCGCCCGGGACTCGGCCGCGATCCGGTCCAGTTCGTCGAGCGCCTGCACCGGAGTGATATCCGCACGCTCCAGGCTGTTTCCGAGTCCGACGATGATGTCCCTCTGCTCGTTCGTCCAGCGGTTAAACGCCTCGACTGCGTTCTTCACTTGACGCTTCTTGACGCGGTTGCGCACCTTGACCGAGATGGAATCCGCCGCCAGCAGGTCTTCGAAGACCGGACCCACCTCGTTGTCCCACAGAGTGCGCCACCGTGGTGCCAGCGCGAAAAAGTCGCGTGCGGCAAAGATCGCGTCATCGGCGGCCGACAGCAGCTCGATATCTTCGAGCAGATCCTCCCTCTCGCTCGCCGCGCCGGCGCTGAGGGATCCGAAAAAACCTGGGGATCGCAGAACGGAGACGCGCTCGCGCACCTTCTTGCGCTCTTGGTTGGCGCACCCGTAGCGCACGGTCAGTCCCTTGCTGTAGTGGCCGGCATCGACGATCGACTGGAAGGCACGATCCACCTCTGAGCGGCGTTCCTCCATCTCCTTCCACGCCTCGACAATGCGTTCTGAGCTTTCTTTCACCCTGCGGCGTAGGCTGTGCCCGCGCACGAGGACGCCGATGCCCGTGAGCGAGATGAGCCATCCCAACCAGTCGGGCCACACGACTCTGTTCTCAATGCTGCGGCCCGATTCGTTCGGGATGGATGCGGCTGCCTTCGTGGCCGCCGCTACCATCCCCTCACTCCAGCGGCCCGCACGGAAGTCATCCTTCGCGGCGTCCTGAATCTTCTCTTGAACGGAAAGCAGAGGTGCAATGTCCTCGCCGAAGTACGTTCCCACCTTGCGATAGGTCGGCGACACCGACAGGATCAGATAGCCATCGGCCCACTTGTAGCCATTGGGCGAGATCCACTCCTTGTGCCCCGCCCGCGCGTACTTCAGGGTCGCCTCGTCCAGGTTGTCGTCCACCACGTCATCCGTCGATAAGATGACGAGGTGGATGGGACGCGTGAACTTGACGCCGCCGAGGACGTCTTTCAGCGTGCGACCGTCGATCGGCTCGAAGCTCCCCGTCTCGTCGTACACGTCGACGGACGGAGTAACGAGTTCGTTTGCCGGCACCGTGGGCCGGGTGTAATCAACGAGGGAGAATACCAGCCACACGGGAACGCAGATCGCCATGACGACGCCCAGCAGGATCCGGCCCACCCCTCGCAGCGAGCGCTTCACGTCGCGCGCCGTCATGTGTCCGCGTTCCTCGTTTGCAGATTCGGTCGTCGCAGAAGTCATAGAGTCACTCTGACACGACGGTCAGGTTCGCGCTCGCCGGTTCAGCCGCTTTCGAGACAGGAAAACGGGGCAAGAGCCTATCGTTCAGGTCGACGAGGAACCCTCACCGGCCTCGTCCAGGTTGTCGCTCAGGTATCGATCGAGATACATCGGTAGCAGGTAGACGGGCGAGTGGCCAGCCGTCAGGACACCGGTAGCCGGGGCTGGCAGCCCTTCGAAGTCAACACCCGCGGAGTTTGCGGTCAGTCGGATCGTGGCTGCCGGGTTGTACTCGATGTCAGTGTCCGCGTCCTGGCTCCAATAGGCTGCGTCGTACTCCGCGTTAGCCGCGGTGAGCCTGATGCCCATGTCCTTCCATCGCGCGTAGCGTTGCCGTCCGAGCGGCGAGGCATCGGTGAGGAGACTGTCCTCAATGAGCTCGGCGGTGCGCGCTCGCGCCTCGCCCGTGATCCGGTCGAGTTCTTCGAGAGCCTGAGCGGGACCTACCTGCCCAGCCTCGAGGCGCTTCCCAAGGTCGTTCACCGTGTCCTTGTGGTCCCCCACGCGCTCCCTGAATGCCTCAATCTCCGCCAGGATGCCAGGGGCCGCGTTGACCGATTCGAGGGTGTCTGCGACGTCGTCAAGGACGTCCAAGTCTTCGATGATCGGGCCGATCTCGGTCTTCCACACGTCGCGCCAGCCGGGCGCACAGGCGAAAAAGTCGCGGGCAGCCATGATCGCGGCATCCGCGTGCGCCAGGCGATCCATCTGCGCAAGGATCTTATCCTCCGCTCCTCCCGACGCCTCGCTGAGCGACGCGAAGAAGCCCGGTGACCTATGCGCAGCGATCCGAGCGCCAACCCTGGTGCGTTCAGCTCGGGCGTGCTCGTGGCGCGCCGTCAGTCCGATCTCGTAGTGCCCAGCGCCGACGAGATCGGAAAACACGCGCTCGACCTCTGAGCGCTGCCTCTCCAAGGCCGCCCACTTCTCGGCGATCTCCGCCATCTTCTGACGCCCCGAGCGCCGTAGACCAGCGCCGCGCGACAGCACGCCGATTCCGCAGAGCACCATGACCCAGCCGGTCCAATTCGGCCAGTCCACCGCTTCTCCCATCCCATGATGGGCCTGGTCATAGACGGCGATCGCCAGCTGAAGGGGAGCTACCAGCACGAGAAAGAGGCCAAGAATGAGGCGCGCAAATCCGCGCACAGCACTCCAGGACCGGCGCGAGGATTCCCGTGTCGCCTGTGCATTGATCGAATTCGGCGCTATGTTCACCATGCCCCCAAGTCTGACACAGCCCTCATCAGTTGTCCGGTACTCAGGCACACACCGAAAAGAGAGCGGGGCGAGCAGCTCTCGCCACTCGCCCCGCTCTCACCCGCCGATCACTCGGAGGGCGTCGTCTTCTGGATGAGCATGAGGAACTCAGCGTTGGACTGAGTCTCCTTGAGCTTGTCGAGGACCAGCTCGAGGCCCTGCTGCTGATCGAGGGTACCCAGAACGCGGCGGAGCCTCCACATGATGCGCAGCTCCTCGGGCTTGAAGAGCAGCTCCTCGCGACGGGTGCCCGACGCATTGAGGTCGATCGCGGGGAAGATACGGCGCTCGGCGAGCTGACGCGACAGGCGCAGCTCCATGTTGCCGGTACCCTTGAACTCCTCGAAGATAACCTCGTCCATCTTCGAACCCGTCTCCACCAGGGCGGAGGCGATGATCGTCAGCGAGCCGCCCTCGGAGATGTTGCGGGCAGCGCCGAAGAACTTCTTGGGCGGGTACAGCGCGGACGCGTCCACGCCACCGGAGAGGATACGGCCCGAGGCGGGCGCAGCCAGATTGTAGGCGCGCGACAGACGCGTGAGCGAGTCGAGGAGCACGACGACATCCTGGCCCAGTTCGACCAGGCGCTTGGCGCGCTCAATCGCAAGCTCGGCGACGGTCGTGTGGTCCGATGCGGGACGGTCGAAGGTGGAGGCGATGACCTCACCCTTGACGATCGAGCGCATGTCGGTGACCTCTTCGGGACGCTCGTCCACCAGGACGACCATGAGGTGCACCTCGGGGTTGTTCAGCTCAATAGCCTTGGCCATCTGCTGGATGACCATCGTCTTACCGGCCTTGGGCGGAGAGACGATGAGGCCACGCTGGCCCTTGCCGACGGGGGCGACCAGGTCGATAACGCGCGGCGTGTAGGCCTTGGGAGAGGTCTCCATACGCAGCTGCTCGGAGGGGTAAACCGGGGTCAGCTTGCCGAACTCGCGGCGCGCCTGCGCCTGCTCGATCGTCATGCCGTTGACGGAGTCAACGCGCACGAGGGCGTTGTACTTCTGGCGCTGGCGTTCACCCTCGCGGGGCAGGCGCACGGCACCGGCGACCGCGTCACCGGCGCGCAGACCCCAGCGGCGCACGTTGCCGAGCGTCACGTAGACGTCGTTCGGGCCGGGCAGGTAGCCGGAAGTACGCACGAAGGCGTGGTTTTCCTGGATGTCGAGGATGCCGGCGATCGGTGCAAGGTTGTCCTCGCCGCCGCGCGCGGGGCGAGCCTCGGGATTCTCACGGTTCTCGCGGCCCTCGCGGTTCTCGCGGCCTTCGCCGCGCTTCTCGCGGTCGCGGCGACCACGGCGGCCGCGCTCACGACGGGGACGACGGCCCTCGGTGTCGTCACCGTCGGGCAGCTCGATGTTCAGGACGGTCTCGACGACGGCCGTGTCGGGCTCCGGGGTGGGCTCGGTCCGCTCGGCAGCGGGCAGGGGCAGGTCGAGCGTGACGTGCGCCGGCTCGACGGCACCCTGGCTCACCGCGCGGCGGCGGCGAGAACGACGCGGAGCCTCGGCGGGCGCGTCGGAGGCGGGAGCATGCTCAGCCGACTTGTCTGCGACCAGCTTCTCAGCCTTGTCGGCCTTCTTCTTGGACGAGGCAGGGGCTTCCTCGCGGGGAGCCTTTTCCTTCGGGGTCGAGGCGCCGGCGCCGTTGCTCAGCAGCTCGATCAGCTGGGACTTACGAAGCTGGGAGATGCCCTTGAGGCCGCGGGAGGCGGCCAGAGCCTTCAGCTCGGGCAGCTTCATCGCCGACAGCGACGCGGTCGTCTCGGCGGAGGTTTCGTTGCTCACGAAGTGATCCTTACTGGAATGCGCCCACAGCGGGCGAGGTGATTGCTCAAGCATACGAAAAAGCTTGATCAGGAAGATGCGCGAAAGAGGCGCACCGCGAAGGCCGAAGTCGAACATTCGTCTCGACCTGACAAAAATATAGCAAGACCGCCAGCCCGCTGTCGATCAGACGGCACGGCTGGCGGTGCTTGCGCAGAAACTCACAGCTCATCAACGCTCAGAATTCCACCTTAGAGAGGCTTCCTCGAGTGATCTGCACGCCCTGGGGGGCCACTCCCATCGGGACGACCCGCCACCCGGCGGCAGCGGCATCCCGGCGGATATCGGCGCCGACGGACTCCAGGGAGAGGACCGTGGGGCCCGCGCCGGAGACGACGGCGGCAAAGCCTGCGCCGCGCAGCCAATCGACGAGGGCGAGGGATGGTTCCATCGCGGCCCGACGCTGCTCCTGGTGCAGGCGATCGCGCGTGGCCTCCATGAGCAGCGAGTGCAGGTCCGCTCCCCCGCTCGCCTGAGCATTGCCCGAGAGCACGGCGGCCAGCAGTGCACCGCGGGCGACGTTGAAGCTCGCGTCGCCGTGGGGCACGGTCGCGGGCAGCGCGGCACGCGCGGCGGCGGTACGCAGCTCGAAGTCCGGGATGAAGGCGACCGGGTGAATGCCGTCGGGAGGCGTCAGGCGCACACTGCCGACCTCTGAGGTGTCCTCATTCATCCAGGACACGGTGACACCGCCGAAGACGGCGGGAGCCACGTTGTCGGGGTGTCCCTCCATCTGGGAGCCGATCTCGAGGATCTCCGCTCGACCGAGAACGTCCGCGTCGCCGATGAGCGCGCGCGCCAGCGTCACGCCGGCGACGATGGCGCTCGCAGAGGAACCCAGGCCTCGGGAATGGGGAATGCGATTCGTGCAGTGCATGCGCACGCCAACCTGGGGTGCGCCGACGCGGTCGAGCGCGAGGCGCAGGGCGCGCACGACGAGATTGTCCTCGCCCTGCTCGACGTTTCCAGCTCCCTCACCCTCGACGACGACCGAGGTCGCCCCCGTCGTCGCGTGGACCGACACCTCGTCCCAGAGGTCGAGGGCCAGGCCCATGGAGTCGAATCCGGGGCCGAGGTTCGCGCTGGTCGCGGGAACCTTCACCGCGACGAAATCATCACGCAGGCGCACGTCACTCACCTTCAACGCGAATCGTCGAGGTCACTTCGCGCACGGCGTCGGACACGGAGAGCGCGCGGGCGACGGCGCGCAGGTCGGCCTCGCGGGCGCGGTGGCTGGTCACGACGATGACGCAGGCGCCGGGCACCTCATCGTTGCGCTGGTGCACGGACTGGATGGAGACGCCGTGGCGGGCAAAAATACCGGCGACGTCGGACAGGACGCCCAGGCGATCCTCGACCTGCAGACGGATCTGGTAGCGCGTGTACGTCGAGCCGGGATCGAGGATCGGCAGGTGGGCGTAGACCGACTCACGCGGGGCGTGCCCACCAAAGGCGCGGTGATGCGCCGCGGCGACGAGATCCGACAGGACCGCCGAGGCCGTGGGGGCGCCGCCCGCGCCCTGGCCGTAGAACATGAGGCGACCCGCAGCCTCACCCTCGACGAGGATCGCGTTGAAGGCACCGTCGACGGAGGCGAGAGGATGATCGGAGGGAACCTGTGCGGGGTGGACACGCATGGCGACGCCCTCGCGTCCGTCCTCGCCGATGCGACGCTCGGCGATAGCGAGAAGCTTGATGGTGTGACCGACGCGAGCGGCCTCCTCCATGTCCTCCTTGGTGATGCTCGAGATTCCCTCGACCGCGACGTCGTCGATTCCGACGCGCGTGTGGAAGGCCAGGGATGCCAGGATGGAGCACTTGGCTGCGGCGTCGAAGCCCTCGACGTCCGCGGTGGGGTCGGCCTCGGCGAAACCGAGGTCCTGCGCCTGCTTGAGAGCCTCCTCGTAGCTCAGTCCCTTCGTGCTCATCGCGTCCAGGATGAAGTTCGTCGTGCCGTTGACGATGCCCATCACGGTCGTGATGCGGTCGCCGGCGAGGGACTCGCGCAGGCCGTACACGACGGGGACGGCGCCCGCGACGGCCGCCTCGTAGTAGAGGTCGGCTCCGTGGGAGGCGGCGGCCTCGTACAGCTCGGGGCCGTGCGCAGCCAGCAGGGCCTTGTTGCCGGTGACGACCGAGATGCCCTGGTTGAGGGCGCGCAGCACCAGGGTGCGCGCGGGCTCGATGCCGCCGATCAGCTCGACGACGAGGTCCATGTTGTCGATTGCCTCGGCCGGGTCGGTCGTCAGCAGCTCGCGGTCGATCGGAGCGTCACGCGGGGCATCCACATTGCGGACGAGGACGCGGCGCACCTCCATTTCTGCGCCCGAGCGAGCGGCAAAATCCTCGCGGCTGGACTGCAGGATGCGAATGACCTGGCTACCGACGGTTCCGGCTCCAAGAACGCCAACTCCGAGGACGGGACGGGGTGCAGACATAGGACTATTTCTCCTTTGTGGGACGGGCACTGATACCAGTGTAGGCGGTCAAAGCCCCTCCCTTCTCTCAAGGACCTTGGTCCCACAATTTGACCGCTAGAAACTTTGGACCCATATCCTGAGACGCAGAACATAGACTGTCGGTCGATATGGGTTGTGGAGACCCCCCAAGCCGTAGGACAATGGGCCTAAGCGTTGGAATCCGACGCACATGGGAGTTTTGCTCCTGATATACCGTCCCCACAACGGGATACGGACATCCGAGAAGAGGAAGAATGACGACAGCAGACCAGAAGGCCTGGGAAGGTTTCGTAAAGGGTAACTGGTGCGATGAGATCGACGTTCGTGATTTCATCCAGCTGAACTACACCCCGTACGAGGGCGATGCCTCGTTCCTGGCAGGACCGACCGAGAAGACCCTGCGCGTGTGGAACACTCTCGAAGAGAAGTACCTCTCCGAAGAGCGCAAGGTGCGCATCCTCGACATCGACACGGACACCCCGGCCGACATCGACGCCTTCAAGCCGGGCTACATCTGCGAGGACGATGACGTGATCGTCGGCCTGCAGACCGACGCCCCCCTCAAGCGCGCGATGATGCCGAACGGCGGCTGGCGCATGGTCGAGACGGCCATCCACGAGGCCGGCAAGGAATACAACCCCGAGGTGAAGAAGATCTTCACCAAGTACCGCAAGACCCACAACGACGCGGTCTTCGACATCTACACGCCGCGTATTCGTGCTGCTCGTTCTTCCCACATCATCACCGGCCTGCCGGACGCTTACGGTCGTGGCCGCATCATCGGCGACTACCGCCGCGTGGCCCTCTACGGCGTTGACCACCTCATCGCCGAGAAGGAAAAGGACAAGGATCGCTACGCGAACGAGCCCTTCTCCGAGCACTGGGCACGTTACCGTGAGGAGCACTCCGAGCAGATCAAGGCCCTCAAGAAGCTGAAGAACCTGGCTCAGTCCTACGGCTACGACATCTCCGGTCCGGCCACCAACGCGCACGAGGCCGTGCAGTGGACCTACTTCGGTTACCTGGCCTCCGTGAAGTCCCAGGACGGCGCCGCCATGTCGATCGGCCGTCTGTCCGGCTTCTTCGATGTCTACTTCGAGCGCGATCTGAAGAACGGCACGCTGGATGAGTCCGGCGCGCAGGAGATCATCGACGCCCTCGTCATTAAGCTGCGCATCACCCGCTTCCTGCGCACCATCGCCTACGACCAGATCTTCTCGGGCGACCCCTACTGGGCCACCTGGTCGGACGCCGGCTTCGGCGACGACGGTCGTACGCTGGTCACCAAGACCTCGTTCCGCCTGCTCCAGACGCTGGTCAACCTCGGTCCGGCCCCCGAGCCGAACATCACCATCTTCTGGGACGAGAACCTGCCCCGCGGCTACAAGGAGTTCTGCGCCCGTATCTCGATCGACACCTCGTCGATCCAGTACGAGTCCGATCCGCAGATCCGCGCCCACTGGGGCGACGACGCCGCCATCGCATGCTGCGTCTCCCCCATGAAGGTCGGCAAGCAGATGCAGTTCTTCGGCGCTCGCGTGAACGCCGCAAAGGCCCTGCTCTACGCCATCAACGGTGGCCGCGACGAGATGAGCGGCAAGCAGGTCATGGAAGGCTACGAGCCCGTCCAGGGTGACGGCCCGCTCGACTTCGATGACGTCTGGAAGCGCTACGAGGAGATGTTGGACTGGGTCGTTGGCACCTACGTCGAGGCCCTCAACATCATCCACTACTGCCACGATCGCTACGCGTACGAGGCCATCGAAATGGCGCTGCACGACTCCGAGATCATTCGCACCATGGGCTGTGGCATCGCCGGCCTGTCCATCGTTGCCGACTCGCTGGCCGCCATCAAGTACGCGAAGGTTTACCCGATCCGCGACGAGACCGGCCTGGTCGTTGACTACCGCACCGAGGGCGACTTCCCGACCTACGGCAACGACGATGACCGCGCCGACGACATCGCCGCGACCGTCGTCCACACCGTCATGGACAAGATCCGCGCGATCCCCATGTACCGCGACGCGATCCCGACCCAGTCGGTCCTGACGATCACCTCGAACGTCGTCTACGGCAAGGCCACCGGTTCCTTCCCGTCGGGCCACCAGAAGGGCACCCCCTTCGCCCCCGGCGCGAACCCGGAGAACGGCATCGACACGCACGGCATGGTTGCCTCCATGCTGTCGGTCGGCAAGCTGGACTACAACGACGCACTCGACGGCATCTCGCTGACGAACACGATCACCCCGCAGGGCCTGGGCCGCTCCAAGGAAGAGCAGATCCAGAACCTGGTCGGCATCCTCGACGCTGGCTTCGTTCCGGACGATTCCTGCGCCTACGACGGCACCAAGGGCTACTGATCCACCATCGGCGGGGATCGATGCCTCATCCGTATTGATCCCCGCCCACCACACACGTGGGTGTGCCGCACCGCGACCCACCCAATCCGGTAACTCCGGAGTCTCACAAAAGGAGAAAAGTTATGGCAACCAAGACCTACGAAGAGCGCCTCGCCGACATGAAGGCCGCCCGCGAAGAGCGCGGCGACAAGGATGGCCTCTACCACGCGAACATCAACGTTCTCGAGGAGTCCACGCTGAAGGACGCCATGGAGCACCCCGAGAAGTACCCGAACCTGACCGTTCGCGTTTCCGGCTACGCCGTCAACTTCGTCAAGCTCACCCGTGAGCAGCAGCTGGACGTTCTGTCCCGCACCTTCCACCACTCGGCCTGATCGCTGATTGGAGTGGGGCGTCGGGCAACGCTCGGCGCCCCACTGCTATGCCTGCGTTCGTCAGCGCTCTCCGCTGACGATCCCCGGCCTCGTTCCCATCACGGACGCATCCCACTCAACCGCGAAGAAGGAAACATGACGCAGCCCCTCGCTCTCCCCACGTTCCGCGAGCAGGACTTCCAAGCTCCCCAATCCCGTACCGTCGGCGCTGGCGTCGAAGGCCTCGAGGAGATCACGGACCTGGAGCGCTCCGAGCGCCTGCGCCGCATGCGTGAGGGCACGCTGGGTTCCATTCACTCTTGGGAGCTCGTCACCGCCGTTGACGGTCCCGGCACGCGCATGACGGTTTTCCTCAACGGCTGCCCGCTGCGCTGCCTGTACTGTCACAACCCCGACACGTTCCTCATGAAGGACGGCGCTCCCGTGTCCGACACGGAGCTGCTCTCGCGTATTGCCCGCTACCGTCGTATTTTCCGCACGACGAAGGGCGGTATCACCCTGTCCGGCGGCGAGGTCCTCATGCAGCCCCAGTTCGCCAAGCGCATCCTCATGGGTGCCAAGGAGATGGGCGTGCACACCTGCATCGACACCTCCGGTTTCCTCGGCGCGAACTGCGACGACGAGATGCTCGATGCCATCGACCTGGTGCTCCTGGACGTCAAGAGCGGCAACGAGGAGACCTACAAGAAGGCGACGGGCCGTTCCCTGGCACCCACGATCGAGTTCGGCGACCGCATCGCGGCTCGCGGCGGCACCACCCGCATGTGGATCCGCTTCGTGCTGGTTCCGGGCCTGACCGACGACCCCGAAAACGTCCGCCAGGTCGGCGAGATCGTCTCCCGATGGAAGGACGTCATCGATCGCGTTGAGGTCCTCCCCTTCCACCAGCTGGGCAAGGACAAGTGGCACTCGCTGGGCCTGGAGTACCACCTTGAGGACACGAAGGCGCCCACGCCCGAGGCCACCGAAGAGGTCCGCAACTACTTCCGTTCGCTGGGCTTCGAGGTCCACTGACGCGTTCGTAGCGGGACCCCGCGAGGAAGCTGCTTAGGCTCGCTCCCCCGGGGTCCACGCGTGTCCGCAGGCACCCCAGCCGCGCTCGGCGATGACCCGCTGGGCCTGCGCTGCGTAGGGCTCGGAAAGACGATCGACGTAGAGCGTGCCTTGCAGGTGGTCGTATTCGTGCTGGAAGATGCGCGCGAGCCACCCACGGGCGCTCACCTCAATGGCGTTGCCGTCCACGTCGTAGCCGCGCAGGACCGCACCGAGCGCGCGGCGCAGGGGGTAGCCGTAGCCGGGGACGGACAGGCAGCCCTCGGACTCGCGCACCATGTCGGGTTGCGCGGGCAGGATGGCTCCCGCCCCCTCGGTGTCCCACACGAGGTCGAGCGTGGGGTTGACGACGACGCCGCTCAGGGCCGTGTTGAAGCCGCGCGCGGGTCCCTCATCGAGCTGGAGGACGTCGCGGTAGTGGGAGTCGAAGGAGCCGGCACCGCCGTACCTCCACACGAACACCTGGGAGCCGACGCCCACCTGAGGTGCGGCGAGGCCGACGCCGGGTGCGGCGTGCATCGTCTCGATCATGTCGGCAACAAGGTCGCTCAGCTCCGAATCGAAGGTCTCGATCGGCGCCGCAACCCGGTGTAGGACAGGCTCCCCCGTGATGCAGATCGGCAGGATGCTCATGCGTGCTCTCCCATGTGTGCGATGACTCCGACACCCGCCGCTTCAATCGCGCGCGGCGTGGTCGGGTCCAGGTCTTTGATGACGCGGGCGGGGTTGCCGACAGCGATGGAGTTGGCGGGGATATCACGCGTGACGACGGCACCTGCTCCGATGATCGAGTTTTCACCGATGGTCACGCCCGGGCACACGACGACGGAGCCGCCCAGCCACACGTTGTCCTCGATGGTGATCGGTGCTGAGGACTCCCATTTCGCGCGACGAGGCCCGGGCTCGGTCGGGTGGATCGCCGTGTAGAGCGAGCAGTTGGGGCCGATGAGGACGTCAGCGCCGATGACGACCGGGGCGACGTCGAGCACGGTCAGTCCGTAGTTGACCCAGGAACCATCACCGATGGAGATGTTGTGCCCGTAGTCGACGCGCAACGGAGGCCGGATGTCGACGCCCTCCCCCACCCGGCCGAGGACCTGAGAGAGCAGGTAGCGGGCGATGTCAGGGTCGCTGGGGTGCGCCTGTTCGTAGAGGCTCAGGAGACGAACTGCGCGCTTAGTGAGCGCGGAGAGTTCATCGTCCGCGACGTAGTAGGCGCCGGCTTCCAGGCGCTGCGCGGGCGTGCGCTCGTCGTCGCGGAATCGGGGATCGTCGAAGTTCGTTCCCGGGGAAATGGTCATGCGACCAGGGTAGTCGAGGCCCTCTCGAGGCGGGGGGCGCGGCGCGCGTCCAGGTGGCCGAGGAGGGCGCGCAGCTGGGAGATATCGGCGGCAGGGTCTTCCGGGTGCCACTGCACACCGATGACGGGGGCGTCGATCGACTCGATGGCCTCGATCGTGCCGTCGGGGGCCTGCGCGCTGACCTGGAGGCCCTCCGCGAGGCGATCCACGCGCTGGTGGTGCGCCGACGAGATAACCAGCTCGGAGTCGGTAAGGACGGGGGCCAGGGCGCGCTCAAGGTTCGTTCCCTCGCCGACGCGCACACTGTGGCGAATGAAGCGGTGATCGGACAGGATCCGGTTGTTCGTGTGGGTGCCGTGGGCGCCCTCGATGTGCTGCTCGAGCGTGCCGCCCAGCGCCGTGTTGATGATCTGCATGCCGCGGCAAATCCCCAGGAGCGGGGTACCCGTGCGCACGGCGTAGTTGACGAGAGCGATCTGTCCGCGGTCGGCGCGGTACCAGTGACGCCCCTCGGCCTCGTACCCCTGGGAGCCGCCGTACAGGCTGGGATGGACGTCTTCGCCGCCCATGATGATGATCGCGTCCGCTTGCTGGGCACGCAGGGCGGCACCCTCGGCGCCGTCTTCCTGCGCGTATTCGCGGATGACGTTCCAGGTAGGCAGCGCGGCCTCAAGGAGACGATCCCACAGGCGCATGCAGATGTTGTTGTATGCCTCGTCCCCCGGGCGTGCCGGCAGGACGTTGGAAATCAACAACGTCGGCTTCGTGTGGTTCGTCATGGTTACTATCTTTGCAGTCTCGCGATCACCTCGCCGGGTGCGTTCACGGGGTGGCCAATTGTGACAGCGTGAGTCCACCCTGCGTACAACGTGAGAATAGCGCTCCCCCACGGACGACGAGGCCGGGGCCGTTACGCGCGTTCACGCCCTGTCAGCCCCGGCCTCGTTCGTCGATGGTCAGTTCTCGTTCGCGAAGCGGTCCACGCGGGCGAGCAGCTCGGCCTTCTCGTCGTCCGAGATCCAGGCGATCTCGATGGAGTTGCGGGCGATGCGCTCCAGGTCCGCGCGGCCGAGGTCGAAACGCTCGGCAAGCGCCAGGTAGTTGTCCCCAACGTATCCGCCGAAGTAGGCGGGGTCGTCGGAGTTGACGCTCACCTTCACACCCGCAGCGGTCAGCTCGACGATCTCCTTGCCCTTCATCTCCTCGGTGACGAAGGAATTGGACAGGGGGCACGAGGTCAGGCCGATGCCGTGGTCGCGCGCGTAGGCGACCAGCTCGGGATCCTCGACGATGTTCGTGCCGTGGTCGAGGCGCTCGGCACCCAGCTCGGTGAGGGCCGCGCGGATGTTGTCGATCGAGCCGACCTGGTCGATGTCGCAGTGCATCGTCACGTGCAGGCCGGCCTCGCGGGCCAGGGCAAAGACCTCGGCAAACTTCGTGGGCGGGTTGTCGCGCTCGTCGGAGTCCAGGCCCACGCCGATGAACATGTCCTTGTAGGGTAGCGCTGCCTGGAGGGTCTCGAGCGCGGACTGCGCGCTCATATCGCGCAGGAAGCACAGGATAAGGTCGGCGGACAGGCCGGCCTCGCGGGCCTCGACGACGGCGCGGTGATAACCGCGGATGACCGTCTCGATGGCGATGCCGCGCGACGTGTGGGCCTGCGGGTCGAAGAAGCACTCGGCGCGCACGACGCCGTTGGCTCGGGCGCGCTCGAAGTAGGCGGCGGCCAGGTCGTGGAAGTCGTCCTCGTCCTGGAGGACGTCCATGGCCGGGTAGTAGACCGCCAGGAAAGACGTGAGGTCGTTGAACTGGTACGTCGCCTGGACTTCTTCGACCGTGGACTGGCCGATGTCGACGCCGTTCTTACGGGCGAGGGCCAGCTTCAGATCGGGTTCGAGGGTGCCTTCCAGGTGCAGGTGCAGCTCGGCCTTGGGTAGGCCGAACGCAAAGTCGCGGGTCACGTCAGTGCTCATGTGACCTCCACAGATAACGGGGCGGGTATCGCGGAACAATTGTCCCACTCCACCCGCCCCGCGCGAAAGGAAGTCACATAGCGAACGATCCGCCGAGGCGGTCATCGTTCACTGAGTGGCCGACCATCTCAGGCCAGCGCCCCCATCGGGTCCCAGGCCGGCAGGTGCAGCGGCTCCTCGGTGATGGCCGCGCGCAGGTCCGCGGGCAGGTCGTCCACATGCACGGCCACCTCAAACACGTTGGCGTCGAACCAGGCGGCGTCCATCGTGAAGAAGCCCTTCTCACCGGGCTCCTCGCCCCAGGAGTTCTCGACGCGGAAGCGGCGGGCGTTGCCCTCCTCGTCGATGTCGACACCCGTGAAGAGCATCGCGTGGTTCATCGCGGACTCGCCCGTGTTGACACGCTGCTCCTTCGAGGTGGAGAAGTCCACGCCGAAGAGGTTGTCGAAGTCGTAGAGGCCCTCGACGAACAGGCCGGAGGCGCGGTCGGACTGCTGGTCGCAGTCAGCGCCGAACCAGACGGCGCGGCCCGAGGCCAGGATGGAGGCCGTGATCTCACGGATCTGCTCGACGGGGGTGTTCACGTAGAGGATCGGCCGCCCGCCCACGACGTTGCCCATGTGGTCGACCGTCAGGGTGTGGCCCTTGGGGTGCTCGGCGCGCGGGTCATCGACGAGGCACACGTACTGCGTGAGGTCCACGTCCACGTAGCGCTCGTAGAACTCGCGCGGGGTGAGGACGCCGTCGCGGTGGAACTCGCCCTTGTCGTCGCGCCACTCCCACTCGAACGAGGCCGGGGGCTCGCCCAGGCAGATGACGAGGATCCGCCACACGTCGGCCAGCGCGGCCTCCTTGACCTCGAGGATCTCCTCCTCGGAGGCGCCGGCCTCGACGAGGGAGCGCAGCTCGAGGGCGGTGCGGCGCAGGACGACCTTGAGGCGGTCGTTCATGGGGGCGGTGTGGCCGGAGGACTCGGTCTCGGGCATCGCGACCTTGGGGACGAGGCCGTGCTTGAGGTACAGGGACACCGCCATATCCCACTGGCCGCCATCGGAGAGAACGTCGCCGAGCAGGAACTGCAGGAGTCGGCCGTCGAGTTCCTCGGTCTTCGCGGTGGCAATGACGTCGGTGAGGAAGAAGTTGGCGCGCTCGAACTTGTCCCAGAAGAGCACGTAATTCTGCGAGAACTCGAAGTCCTTGAGGCCCATGCGGGTGCGCGCGGTCGAGCGCAGCAGGTTCAGGGAGGAGAAGAGCCAGCAGCGGCCGGACTTCTTCTGCGACGTCACCTTCCAGTCATCCACCTTGTGGGACACGACCGTGGGGGTGGCGACCACCTTGGCGCGGTCGAAGGCGACCGGCTCGACGCCGGCGTGGGCGACGGCGTTGCGTGCGACCGCGCGGGCGGAGTCTGAGGATGCGTGCAGGGAGGCGACGAATTCGTCGGTGATTTCGTGTGCCATGGGCCGAGGCGTTCCTTTCAATCGAGAGTCATTCTCTATAAGAATACGCGCTCACAGTGACCTAGACGACTTAAGTCCGTTTACAATTAGTGTTGTCCATGTTCAGTGATTGCGAAGGAGCATCGATAATGGATCGTGGCGCGTCGGGGCGCGAGATCGTTTTACAGGCCGGGGACTACGAGGTGCGGATCGTCACCGTCGGCGCCGGTTTGGCTGGCCTACGTTACCGCGGGCATGAGCTCGTGGTCCCTCACAGCGTGAATGAGTGTCCCCCGGGCTACCTCGGCAAGGTGCTCATGCCGTGGCCGAACCGCGTCGCAGGCGGCTCCTACTCGTGGGAGGGCACGTCCTACGACCTGCCCGTCGACGAGCCCGCTTTCGGGACTGCGCTCCACGGTTTCGTGGCCTTCCAGGAGTGGGAGATCGCCGAGGCCGACTCTTCCTCTGTCCTCCTGCGCACCCTCATTGCAGCGCGCTATTCCTACCCATGGACGCTGGCGGTGTCCGCCCGCTACAGCCTGGACGCGGACGCAGGTCTCACCGTCGAGCTGTCGGCGACGAACGTCGGAGAGGGCACAGCACCCTACGGCGTCGGCTTCCACCCATACCTGGCCGTCGACAGCGTCAAGGCGGATGATCTGGAGCTGGAGAATCCCGCGTCAATCATCTACGAGGCCGACGCATCCATGATCCCGGTGGCGGCCCACGACGTGGCCTCCTTCGGGCTGGACTTCCGTTCCCCCGCCATCATCGGGGCCTCCCGCCTGGACCACGCATTCGCAGGCCTGCCCGAGGGTACCTGGAGCGTGACGCTGCGCGACCCGGCTTCAGGCGTGGGAGTGTCACTGTCCTCGGATGCGCGCTGGCTGCAGGTCTACTCGGCTGACTACATCGACCGCGTGGGCGTCGCCGTCGAGCCGATGAGCTGCCCGCCCAACGCCTTCAACTCCGGTACGGACGTCGTCGCCCTGAACGCGGGCGAGACCCACACGCTGAGCGCGCGGATCGCCGGCTTCGAGGACTGACGAACCCTAGTACTTCCCCGCGGCGGCGCGGATCAGCGTCAGGGCAACCGCGCCGGCCGTGGAGGAACGCAGAACGTTGCCTCCCAACCCAATCGTGCGGGCACCCGCGTCCACCAGCTGCGCGGTTTCCTCGGCTCCGATGCCACCCTCAGGGCCCACGATGAGCGCGATCCGCGCGGGCAGCGCCCCGTCCTCAC
Organism: Actinomyces sp. HMSC035G02; assembly: GCA_001838165.1. Lineage (GTDB taxonomy): Bacteria > Actinomycetota > Actinomycetes > Actinomycetales > Actinomycetaceae > Pauljensenia. The sequence continues at coordinate 68,520 of KV835870.1, forward strand.
TGGACTCCTGGATGCGAGCGAGAGCGGCTCCGAGCGACTCCGTCGCCTCCTCGTGGCAGACGAAGGCCACCCCGGCCTCGTCCATCAGAGACGCGACCCAGGAGGCCAGCTCGCGGCTGTCCTTCACGTCCTCAACGACCGGGACGTATGCGCGGCGCGACTGCTTGGCGGCCGCGCGGGCCACGCCCTCCCACTTCGCGCGTCCCTTCTCCGCCTTCGGGCCCTTCCACTGGACGATGGCACGCTGGGAGGCCCACGGGATCACCCTGTCGATGCCGATCTCCGTGCAGATTTCGACGGCGGCCTCGTCGCGTCCACCCTTGGCAAGCGCCTGAACGAGGATGACCTCGGGATTCGGGGCGTCCTCGCGCACGATCTTGCGCACGATGAGGGACAGCGAGGCCTTATCGCTCCCGCTGACCTCGCAGGTCGCACGCAGGCCACACCCATCGACGACATCGACCCACTCCCCCGCACCGATGCGGCGCACCGAGGCAGCGTGACGCCCTTCGGCTCCCCCAAGGGTCGCACTGTCCCCCACGGACAGGGACTCAATGGCCGGGGTCAGGTCCGAGCCGAGGAAAACGGGCAGAGTCACGGCGCATCACCCCATGAAGGTGTCGCGGAGCTTGTCAAAGAAGGAGGCCTGCTGACGATGGGGCTCCACGCGCACTTCGCCGCGGACCTTCGCCAGCTCCTCGAGTAGCTCGCGCGACTTGTCGTCGAGCTTCTTGGGGATCTGAACGTCCACGTGCACGTGCATCGAGCCGCGGCCCGAACGCTGCAAGTGACCGACGCCCAGGCCCTCCAGGACGATGTCGTCGTTGGGCTGGGTGCCCGGGTTGATCGTCACGGTCTTCTTACCATCGAGAGTATCCAGCTCAAACTCGGTGCCCAGCGCCGCCGTGGTCATCGGGATCGTGATCCACGTGTGCAGGTCGTCGCCTCGGCGATCGAACACGGAATGCTTCTTCTCGCGGATCAGCAGATACAGGTCGCCGTTCGGGCCGCCGCCGGGGCCGACCTCGGCCTCGCCGCTGACGCGGATCTGGGTCCCCTCGGAGGCGCCCGCCGGGATGTTGATGTTGAGGGTGCGGCGCGTGCGCACGCGACCCGCTCCCGAGCACTCGGCGCACGGGGTCGCAATCGTGTTGCCGTATCCCTGACACGACGGGCAGGGAGCCTGCGTCTGCATGCGACCGAAGAGCGAGTTCTGAATCTGGGTGACGAAGCCCGAGCCGTGGCAGGTGGCGCACTGGGTGGGAGACGTACCCGGCTGGCACATTGAGCCGTTGCAGACGTCGCACAGGACGTGGGTGTCGAAAGAGACCTCCTTGGCGGCACCGAACGCGGCGTCCTCCAGGGTGATGTCGACGGTCACCTGCTTGTCCTTGCCGCGACGCACCCGGGAAGCCGGGCCCGCAGCGGATGCGCCGAAGCCGCCGCTGAACATGGCCTCGAAGATATCGGAGAATCCGCCGAAGCCGGCGCCCGCACCCGCGCCACCGCCGCGCAGCGCGTCGGGGCCACCAATGTCGTACATCTGGCGCTTCTCGGGATCCGAGAGCGTCTCGTAGGCGACGGACAGCTCCTTGAAAGCTTCCTCGGAGTCGGCTCCCGCGTAGTCGGGGTGGAGCTTACGCGCGAGCTTGCGGTAGGCCTTCTTAATCTCGTCCTGGCTGGCGTCACGGGCGACACCGAGAACCTCGTAGTAGTCTCTCACGGCTGCTCTTTCTTCTCGTGGGGGATGTTCATCAACGTCTGTGGGGCGGCTTAGTCGCCACGCTGGGAGGCGAGGTATCGCGACAGGTAGGCGGCGACCGCTCGCACGGAGCTCATGGTTCGCGCGTAGTCCATGCGCATGGGGCCAACGACGCCGAGGTGCGCTGATCCGACGGTTTCGTCGGCACCGGCACGGTACGTGCCCGTGACGACGGCAGCTTCCGCCAGGCCGTCGTGGGGATTCTCGGCACCGATGCTCACATGAACGTCGTCGCCCGGGTCAGTCTCGGCGAAGAGACGCATGAGGACAACCTGCTCCTCGAGGGCGTCCAGGACCGGGGCGATGTCACGGAAGTCAACAGCACCACGGGCCAGGTTCGCAGCACCCGCGACGACGATCTTCGACTCGCTCTGCCCGCTCAGGACGTCCGTCAGGGCGGCGCCGATCGCGGCGACCGTGCCCACCAGCTCGGGCCGGGCCGAGGCCGTGGCCTCGTCGACGCAGGCCTGCGCGGTTCCGGAGGTCGCGCCGTCGCAGTGGTGGCGCAGGTGTTCGCGCACCTCGCGCAGCTGGGCGTCGTCGAGGGGCGTGTGAAGCGTGAGGCTGCGTTCCCCGACCTCGCCGTCCGTTGTGATGATCACGACGAGGACTCGGCCGGGGGCCAGAGCGATGACCTCGAGGTGCTTGAGGACGCGCACACGCGCGCCCGGGTACTGCACGAGGGCGACCTGGTGCGTCACCTGGGCGAGGAGACGAACCGATCGCTCCACGACGTCGTCGATATCGACGGACTCGGCCAGGAAGGTCTCGAGGGCGTGGCGCTCGGGCCCACTCATCGGCTTGAGTTCGGCAAGACGATCGACGAACACTCGGTAGCCGCGGTCGGTCGGCACGCGTCCGGCCGATGTATGGGGCTGATAGATGAGGCCGGCTTCCTCCAGCACCGCCATGTCGTTGCGGATGGTCGCGGATGAGACGCCGAGCCCTCCAGCGGCGATGGCCTTCGAGCCGACGGGTTCGCGGGTGGCCACGTACTGGGTGACGATGGCGCGCAGGACGTCGAGCCTGCGGTTCTGTGCGCTGTTACGCGTCATGCCATCTCCTCCCGTTCTGGCACTCCTACTTCCTGAGTGCCAATGCTACTCCTCGCAGCCAATCGGGGGCGACATGAGGGCCGAGGCAGGTGTGCGCCCAGCGCGAACCTCACACTGGGCGACGCGACTCATTGCGCCCAGGGCACGGTCACGAAGTCGATGAGCTCCTCAACCCTCCCGAGCAACGCCGGCTCAAGGTCGCGGTAGGTACGCACGGTGGACAGGATCCGCTTCCACCCCATGGCGATGTCACGCTGATCGGCGTGCGGCCAGCCGAGGGCCTCAAGGGTCCCGTGCTTGATATCGATGCCGCGTGGCACGTCGGGCCAGCGCTCGAGGCCGACGCGAGCGGGCTTGACTGCCTGCCAGATGTCGACGAACGGGTGGCCGAGGACAAGGACCGCGCCCGGCCAGCGCGCCGATACGGCCTCGGCGATGCGGGACTCCTTGGATCCGGGGACCATGTGGTCGACGAGGACGCCCGCGCGCGCGGTGTCCGTCGGGCCAAAAACCTCCAGGATCGCCTCAAGGTTGTCGACGCCTTCGAGGAGCTGCACGGCGATCCCAGCCTCGGCCAAGTCCTCGCCCCACACGTGCTGGACAAGCTCCGCGTCGTGGCGTCCCTCCACCCAGATGCGCGAGCGCTTGGCAACCTTGGGACCGCTCGACGCAGGAGCGAACGAACCGGAGTTCGTGATGCGCCGCCCCGACGCGCTCACCTGAGCCCCCGGCGAGGGCTGGGCGGGAGCAGGGCGCGGAGGCAGCGCCTCGATGGGGCGGCCCTCAAGCCAGAAGCCGGGGCCGAGGGGGAAGGAGCGACGCGCGCCTCGACGATCCTCAAGTTCGACGAGATGAATACCGCCGGACTTCTCCACGCGCGTCACTGCACCAACCCAGCCCGAGGCCACGTCTTCGAGGACCATACCGATCTCAACGTGGACGGCCTGCGAACGCGGGCGCCGCGCTCCCGGCCCGTCGCGATGCGGGTCGTGGGCGAAAATGTTGCGGCCGTAGGGGTCTGAGCTATTCACCCGGCATACTCTAGCGGCACGAGTTTCAGTGCAGGCTCACGACACGAATGAGCATCGACACGAGCGCGGCCAGGATCCACGAGGAGACCGAGCCGATGAGGAATTCCTCTGCTTTCTCGCCCGTGGAATCCTGCGAGATCTCGGGGAATCGAATAACTCCCTTGGCGGCGACGACTGCCGCGATCGCGACCTCCGCGTCGGCACCGGCCAAGACGATGATGAGTAGACGTTCGAGCGGACCGATCCAGCGTCCGCCTCGCAGAGCCGTCACTTCCTCCTCGTCCGACTGCGCCCCCAAGACGGGCAGCGCACCGGAAATAACCTCTGGCTCTGCGACCTCATCCGCGTCACCATCAGCATCCTCCTCGTCAGCCACAGGCATCGCCGGCAGAACGGGAGCATTAATCCACCCGGGAACAGGGGTGGAGGCGCGGCCGCGCGCGCACTGCAGGATCGCCGTGATCAGGTGATTGACGGGACCCGTGACGAGGAAAAGCACCGCGATGATCAGGTCGATGGAACGCCCAGAACGCAGCGACAACAGGGGGAAGTTCAAAGGATCCAGGCTCAGCAGGGCGACAAAGCCGACAGACGCCAACGCCCAGCGAGCGAGAACTCCGCGCGCCGACGGATCGACGAGGTCCCAAGCGAACCACACGACCGCGAGAGTCGCGCCGATTGCGTTCGCAACAGCGCTCACCCCCAGGATGAACCAGGAGTAGCAGATCACTGCGAGGAGCAGCGTCAGAAAGAGCGAGAGGCGTCGCGACCAGCGGCGCGGGTCAGAGGTGAGAAGTACGGTCAGCTCCGAGGCGGCGATGCCCAGGAGAAGAACTTCATGCACGAGCGGCCTCCGCGATGATCAGCGACGACTGAATGAGCCCCGCCCCCGTGCCCCGGGCAAAGTCGGAAATGGCCTGCTGCGACAGCTTTTCGGCGCGGGCAATCTCCACCTGCGTCTTGCCCAGCAGCAGCGAGGCTGTGATACGGCGATGACGCGCCGACAGCTTGAGAATCGAATGATCGCGCAGGCTCAGCATGGCGTTAATGCAGGTCTGGCAGTGCGAAGAAAACTCGGATTCGACGGACGCGTGCGCCATAAACCACGTGCGAATAAAGGGGTTCGAGGCATCCTGCACATCGTGCGCGCGATTAATCGCGGCTCGGGCCGCCCACCACGCGGATCCGTCCTGAAGAGCCGCCGACTCTGCGCCGCGCCCACGGGCCGGAACCTGGCGATGCACGCCCGAGGCGAACTCCTCAATCCGACCTGCACCAATGCCGAAGCGCAGCTGGAGCTGCGAGGGAAGAAGAAGCTGCGCACGCAGCGTCAGGAGGAGAGCATCCTCGAGCGTGTAGGCAACCGCCTGAAATTCGTCACCCACCGTCGGGTACGGGGCCTGCAGGAGAGCCAGCCCCTCACTGGCCCGTTCCAAGGCTGCTTCAAAGATTCCCTGAGCGTCTGCACGATTGGTCAACGTACGAGAGCCCACGATGTCAGCAATGACAGCGTATCGCAGAGTCACAATACCACACTTTTCCTTGTATCTGACCCTCCACAAGCCTTCTCAAGGAGACGGCCGGCGGACAGCACGGCTTCACATGACATACCTAGGCAAACATATTTCAACCATGATGTCAACAGTATTGCCACGTAATCCAAGCTTGTCACATTCACAGTACCCCATAGGTTATGAATGCCTCACAAAAGGTTCCACGATTTCACTTGTATTGTAGCTTCTACAAGCGAATCTGCGGATTATTGGGGTGTCACCGGCCATTTACCACCGCATGCAGATTACGGAGTACAGCCACGAAAAAAGACTCAATACCCCATCAATTCGCGGGTCACATAGTCGGCGAGCAGCCGGCCGCGCAGCGTGAGAATCGCTCGTCCCCTGAGGGCAGCGGCGCCATCGATGAGGCCGTCCGCAATGAGCGCCGCGACGCGCCCACCCGAGGCCGCGCCGGGATCCAACAAGGCCCCGGCCTCGTCAGCCTGACGAGTGCCCGGCAAGCCAGCCAACTCGATCCCCTCGGAGGTGCGCACGCCCAACATGACGCGCTCGAGCTCACGCGTATCCTCATCCAGGACTTCCCCGGCGTAGGCGGGGGAACGCCCATCGCGCAGCCGAGCGGCGTACGCGGCAGGGTTCTTGACGTTCCACCAGCGCGTGCGGCCCACGTGGGAATGCGCGCCGGGACCCAGGCCCCACCAGTCCCAATCACGCCAGTAGGCAAGGTTGTGCGCCGACGCGTGCGCATAGAACGTGGACGGGCGTCCCGAGGCCGCATCCGCGTCGGTCGCACGCGCGAAGTTCGAGATCTCGTACCAGGCGTAGCCCGCCTCAGCGAGGAGGGCGTCGGCTAGCTCGTACTTGGCGGCCTCGTCGTCCGGGTCCGGGGTCGGCAGCTCTCCCCTGGCCACCTGCGCCCCCATCTTGGTTCCCTCCTCGACGACGAGGGCGTAGGCGCTGATGTGGTCGGTCTCGTAGGACAGGGCGGCGCGCAGGGATGTCTCCCAGTCGGCAAGGCTCTCCCCTGGCGTGCCGTAGATGAGGTCAACGGACGTCGACAGGCCCGCTTCCTTCGCCCACTGGACGACGAGGGGCACCCGCTCGGGCGTGTGGGTGCGGTCGAGAGTTGTGAGGATCTCGGGGACCGCAGACTGCATGCCGAAGGAGACACGCGTAAAACCAGCGTCGGCCAGCTGCGCGAGTCCCTCGCGCGTCACCGTGTCGGGATTGGCCTCAAGGGTCACCTCTGCACCGGGCGCAATACCGATGCGCTCGCGCAGGCCCGTCAGTATCTCGGCAAGCTCGACAGTGTCGAGCATCGTCGGGGTACCCCCACCAAAAAAGACGGTCTGTGCCTCGCGCTCGGGCAGCCCGGAGTCGGCCATGACGCGAGCAGCCAGCGAGGCCTCGGCCAGGACCGACGGGGCATAGTCCCCCACCTGCGCGCCCGGACCTAAGCCCACCGTGTACGTGTTGAAGTCGCAGTACCCACAGCGCACGCGACAAAACGGCACGTGCACATACAGGGAGAGCGGACGCTGGGCCTCTACCTCGACGAGGCCGGGGTCCAGAGCGCCGTCATCTGGCCAGCGCTGCCCGTCTGGCTGCGCGGGGCTCACGAGCACCCTCCCGCCAGTGCGGAGGCAACGCCGGACCCCACGCCGAACTCAGCCACGGGGGCGACGAATTCCGACAATGTCGTGGGCGTGGCGGCCCGCATCGATACCTCGGGTCTCAAAGTGCGTGACGACGCGTCCCTCAAAGCGCGGAGCAAATCCTCCGCGCTCCGGCTGCGGGTCCTCCGGGTCCGGACGCTGCCCCGCATACGGGTTCTCGAAGAGCTCGCAGGCCTCGACGACGTCGCGCATCTGCCAGGCGTAGTCGTCCCAGTCGGTGGCCAGGCGCCACGCTCCGCGATCGCGCAGCAGGCGCGCGACCTCACGCGCGAAGGAATCGGAGACGAGGCGACGCTTGCGATGCCGGGCCTTCCGCCACGGGTCAGGGAAGAAGGTCCAGACCTCGTCCAGGCACGCGTCCTCAAGCATGATCGGCAGGGCCTGGGCGGCGTCGGCCTCGATGACGCGGATGTTGTCCACGCCGGCCTCGACCGCCTTGGAGACGAGCTTGGCGATACCCGGAACCCAAACCTCGAGGGCCAGGAAGTTGCGCTCAGGATGAGCGGCAGCCGCGGCGACGATCTGCTCGCCCGTGCCCGAGCCGATCTCGAGCGTCACGGGCGCGCTGCGCCCGAAGAGCTCGGCCAGATCGATCGTGAAATCCTGCGCGACCGTCGTGTAGCCGACGCCGCGACGCGGCTCCACCACGTAGCGATGCGCGTGGGCCTCCCACGTGCGCACGAGGTTCGCGGGCAGCTCGCGCGTACGCCGCGTGAAAGACTTCGTGCGGCTCATGAAGACCGTGCCCTCGGGGGCCTCACCCGGACGACGATCCGCTCGCTGGCCGACGGGAGCGCGTCCCTCCACGGCCTCGTTCATCAGATCTCCGCTCACTTCTTGCCCGTCGGAACGTCGGAGGTCAGAGCCGCGATGAAGGCTTCCTGCGGCACGTCGACACGGCCGATGGACTTCATGCGCTTCTTGCCTTCCTTCTGCTTCTCCAGCAGCTTGCGCTTACGGCTGATGTCGCCGCCGTAGCACTTGGCGAGCATGTCCTTGCGCAGGGCCTTAATGGTCTCGCGGGCGATGACGCGCGCTCCGACAGCCGCCTGGACAGGGATCTCGAACTGCTGGCGAGGAATGAGTTCCTTCAGGCGCTTCGTCATGCGCTGACCGTAGTTGTAGGCGCCATCGCGGTGAACGATCGCGCTGAACGCGTCGACGCGGTCGCCGTTGAGCAGGATGTCGACCTTGACGAGGTCGGCGCTCTGCTCGCCGCTCTCCTGGTAGTCCAGCGACGCGTAGCCGCGCGTGCGGGACTTGAGCTGATCGAAGAAGTCGAAGACGATCTCGGCGAGGGGCAGCTGGTAGTGCAGCTCCACGCGATCCTCGCTCAGGTAGTCCATGCCCTGCATGGAGCCGCGACGCTCCTGGCACAGTTCCATGATGGTGCCCGTGAACTCGGTCGGCGTCAGGATCGTCGCGTTGACGACGGGCTCGCGCACTTCGGAAATCTTGCCTTCGGGGAACTCACTCGGGTTGTCGACGCGCACCTCGGTACCGTCCTCCGTGACAACCCGGTAGACGACGTTCGGGGCGGTCGCGATGAGGTCGAGGTTGAACTCGCGCTCCAGACGCTCGCGGATGATCTCCAGGTGGAGCAGTCCGAGGAAGCCGCAGCGGAAGCCGAAGCCGAGGGCCGCGGAGGATTCGGGCTCGAAGGTCAGCGCCGCGTCGTTGAGCTGAAGGCGCTCGAGGGCGTCGCGCAGGTCCGGGAAGTCCGAGCCGTCGACCGGGTAGATGCCGGAGAAGACCATCGGATTGGGGTCGCGGTAGCCCTCGAGAGGCTCGGTCGCGCCGCGCACCTGGCTGGTGACGGTGTCGCCGACGCGGGACTGGCGCACATCCTTCACGCCCGTGATCAGGTAGCCAACCTCGCCGGCGCCGATGCCCTCTTCAGGCTTCGGCTCGGGCGAGATGACGCCCAGCTCCAGGAGCTCGTGGGTGGCGCCCGTTGACATCATGCGCACGCGCTGACGGGTCGACAGCACCCCGTCCACGACACGCACGTAGGTGACGACGCCGCGGTACGTGTCGTACACGGAGTCGAAAATCATCGCGCGCGTCGGAGCGTCGGGGCTTCCCTCGGGGGCGGGGACGACCTCGACGATGCGGTCGAGGAGGTCCTCCACACCCTCACCGGTCTTGCCGGAGACTTTCAGGACCTCGCTCTCGTCGCAGCCAATCAGCTGAGCGACCTCGTGCGCGTACTTTTCGGGCTGCGCGCCCGGCAGGTCGATCTTGTTGAGGACCGGGATGATCGCAAGGTCGTTCTCGAGGGCCAGGTACAGGTTCGCGAGCGTCTGGGCCTCGATACCCTGCGCGGCGTCGATGAGGAGAACCGCACCCTCGCACGCCGCCAGGGAGCGGGAGACCTCGTACGTAAAGTCCACGTGACCGGGCGTGTCAATCATGTTGAGCGCGTAGGGGGTACCCTCGTGTGCCCACGGCATGCGTACAGCCTGACTCTTGATCGTGATGCCGCGCTCGCGCTCGATGTCCATGCGATCGAGGTACTGGTCGCGCATCTCGCGCGCCTCGACGACGCCGGTCAGCTGGAGCATGCGGTCCGCGAGCGTCGACTTCCCATGATCAATATGGGCGATGATGCAGAAGTTCCGGATCTGCCCCTGCGGGGTGTGGGCCGGGCGAATCTGCGCCTGCTGCTCGGACGTGGGGATGGGCACGTGAACCTCCGTGAAGTCGTTAACCTCCTTATCGTCCCATTGTCGTAGGCGTTTGTGCCAGTTCAGGCGCGGGAAGTCGCGCACAGTGGCCACACCTCATGCCTTTCATTCCCCTCCCCCGCGCTCCGACTCGGCGAGGAGGGACGCGGCCTCGCCGAAGTCGCATTCTTCCCAGTCATCGGGGTGGTCGTCCCGGAGCTTGCGGGCAATCGACATGGCCCGCCCCTCATCTCCGCGCAGCGTCGCGAGGGTCAGCAGGATCGTGCGGATACGGGCAGTCATCGGGTCTCGATCCCCCAGGTACCTGCGGCAGTCCTCGGCCAGAACCGTCCAGAGATCCTCGCCCGCGTCCCGATCCCCGCCCATCCAGGTGTTGCGCGCGATCTCGTTGCGCAGCCGCAGGACACGCCAGTCGCCATGGTCCGCGACCGTCAGCAGAGCGTCCATGTTGCGCTCGTAGAGGGCAATGGCCTCGTCGTAACAGCGGTCGGCTGAGAGGACCTCGGCGAGGTTGTCCCGCACCGTCAGAAGCGTCATGTCAGCCTCCTCGCGCTGCCCCTCCATCTCGGACAGGAGCTCGCGATACACGCGCGCAGCCTTCTTCCATTTGCCCGTGTGCTTCCACGGCATCGCCGAGTTGTTGCGGATGGCGATGGAGATCTCAGGGGCAAGATCGGGGCAGTGTTTCATGTCGGCCAGGAGGGCAGAGAACTTGCGGATCGCCATATCGTGCTGGCCAAGGATGGCGAGCCAGTAGGCCTCCGAATTACGCAGCATGAGAATGATCGGATGACAGCGCTCTAGATATCTCTCTCCCAAACGAGCCGCTTCGCCGGCCAGTTTCCGACACTGTCCGTAGGATCCGAGAGCCGCGTACCAGTCGATGCACAGCTTGGCGGCCTCCAGACGCAGCTCGGCGGGCGCACCCTCTTCTCGATAGGCCTCGAGGCCGCACTCGAGTGCCTTGTCTACCTTGCCCGCGGCCCCGCAGCGCACGGACTCATGAATCGCGGACCGTGCACGCGTCGCAGCGCAACTGTCCCCCTCGGGCATACCACCCCCTGCCAGCGCATCCAGAGAAACAATCGGTCCGTGCATCGTTGCAGTCAACATCGTCGTCGCCTTTCTATTGTTGGGTGTTCACCTGCGAACAACGACAGAGTGACACCACCCGTTATGCACTGTCACGCGCCATCACGAAGCCTGTGGATAACTTGCGATCGCCGTAGGGCCCTGTGGATAAAACATGCTCACCAACAGCTGCCGTATGCTGATCCCATGAACTCAATCGTCAGGGGCATCATCAACTTCCTCATCGGCGTCATCTCCGGTGCCGCAGAGGAAGCGCAGAAGAACACCGCGACCACCAAGACAGGGCAGGGTCAGACGAGCAAGAAGTCGACTCCCCAGCCGCATTCATCCGCCTCTTCGTCGACGCGCTCCGGCTCCCAGCACCACTACGAGGACCCGGCGACCTCAAACCGCCCCAAGACCTCGATCCGCGAAGCGAGCATCGCCGACGCACTCGCCCACGCCTCGTACACGCCCGTGATGGACGGCGACGCAGATCCCGGCGAGGTCGTGTGGACCTGGGTGCCCTACCAGGAGGATTCCTCGGTCGGCAAGGATCGCCCGGCCGTCGTCATCGGCGCACAGGGCGAGGGCGTGTACCTCCTGCAGCTGACCAGCAAGGACCACACGCGCGACGCCGCCCAGGAGGCCGCCGCCGGACGCTACTGGCTCGACATTGGCGCGGGCGACTGGGACTCGAAGGGTCGTCCCTCCGAGGTGCGCCTCGACCGTGCCCTGTGGGTCAAGGCCACCGACGTGCGCCGCGAGGGCTCGATCCTGCCCAAGGCGACCTGGCAGCTCATCGTCGATGCTCTCGAGGAGCACTACCGCACGCACGGCGACTGACACCTCCAACACGTGACCGACCTTACGAGGCGCGAGAACGCCTCGGGGTATGACGAAAAGGCCCCGCCCTGGTATGATCGGTCGTTGGACTCCCGGCCTGGTCGGGCAGGGGGTCTGGTTAGGACCGTTTGCGGGTGTCCCCACGCCTAAGTCCCGGTCTTGACACAGCCCTCACCGACCCTGTCAGACATACATCAAGGAGAAATCCGACTGTGGCAAACATTAAGTCCCAGAAGAAGCGCATCCTGACCAACGAGAAGCGCCGCGTTCGTAACCAGTCCGTGAAGTCCGAGCTGAAGACCCTGGTCCGTCAGACCCGCGAGGCCGTTGAGGCCGGCGACAAGGAGAAGGCTCTCGCCGCACTGCGCATCGCTTCGCGCAAGCTGGACGTCGCCGTCTCCAAGGGCGTCATCCACAAGAACCAGGCTGCGAACCGCAAGTCCAAGCTTGCTCGTCGCGTCGCCTCGCTCGGTGACTGAGCGCGAACGATAGTTTGACGTGAAGCGGGCCGCCCACTGGGCGGCCCGCTTTCGTATACCCGCTCCCCCGCGCGCTTCGTGCGAGTCGTCGGCACACCCACCCCGAACACTCCCCCACACTCCGCGCGGGGCGCGCATAACGAAGCCCCGACCTCGTCGAAACGAGGTCGAGGCTAGTCGACCCGTCAGTGCTTACTCGAGCTCGAAGGCTCCCGTGTAGAGCTGGTAGTACACGCCCTTCTGGGCGATCAGGTCGTCGTGACTACCGCGCTCGATGATGCGGCCGTGGTCCATGACCATGATCGCGTCCGAGTTGCGCACGGTCGAGAGGCGGTGTGCGATTACGAAGACCGTACGCCCCTCCATGAGGTTGTCCATGCCCTGCTGCACGAGGGCCTCGGTACGCGTATCGATCGAGGAGGTCGCCTCGTCGAGGATCATCGCCGGCGGGTCGGCCACGGCGGCGCGTGCGATCGACAGGAGCTGGGCCTGCCCCTGCGAGAGGTTTGAGCCGTTGCCGGTCAGCATCGTGTCGTAGCCCTCGGGCAGGCGCCGGATGAAAGAGTCCGCGTTGGCCAGCTTCGCAGCGGCAATGCACTCCTCGTCCGTGGCGTCCAGACGGCCGTAGCGGATGTTCTCCATGACCGTGCCCGTGAAGAGCTTGACGTCCTGCAGGACGACGCCGAGGGAGCGGCGCAGGTCCGGCTTGTGGATCTTATTGATGTTGATGCCGTCGTAGCGGATCTTGCCGTCGGCGATGTCGTAGAAGCGATTGATGAGGTTCGTGATCGTCGTCTTGCCGGCACCCGTGGCACCCACAAAGGCGATCTTCTGGCCGGGCTTGGCCCACAGGGAGATGTCGTGCAGGATCTGCTTCTCTCCGTCGTAGGAGAAGTCGACGTCCTCCATGACCAGTTCGCCACGCAGACGCGTGTAGGTGACGGTGCCGTCAGCCTTGTGGGGGTGATGCCAGGCCCAGATTCCCGTGCGCTCCTCGGTCGGCTCGAGAGTGCCGTCGGGCAGCTCGCGCGCACGCACGAGGGTCACGTAGCCCTCGTCCTCCTCGGGCTCCTGGTCGATGAGGGCAAACACGCGGCCCGCGCCCGCCATACCCAATGCGATCATCGGAACCTGCATGGACATCTGGCCGATCGTCTGCGAGAAGTTACGGACCATGCCCAGGAAGGACACAACCACGCCGACCGTGATGACGTCGACGCCGAAGAGGTGGATGTTCGGCGTCTGTTCCAGGATCATGACGCCGCCAACGATCGCGATGACCACGTACATGATGTTACCGATGTTGCCCAGGGCAGGCATCAGCACGTTGCCGTAGATGTTGGCCTTCTCCGAGGAGTCGAAGAGCTTCTGGTTGTACTCGACGAACTCCTCCTTGGCGTCCTGCTCGTGGTTGAAGACCTGGATGACCTTCTGGCCGTCCATCATCTCTTCGATGAAGCCTTCTTCGTCGGCGAGAGCAGCCTGCTGAGCCTTCATGAAGCGGCCCGACAGCCCGCCAAGCTTTCCGGTCAGGAAGGCCATAAGAGAGCCCACGATGAGGACGACGAGGAAGAGCCACACGGAGTAGTAGAGCATCGTGCCGATCAGGACGATGATCGTCAGACCCGACTGGATGAGCGTCGGGATGGACTGTCCGATCAGCTGGCGGATCGCGTCAGTGTCGTTGGTGAAGGTCGACATGATCGCGCCGTGCGGGTGCGTGTCGAAGAATCGCAGGGGCAGGCGCTCCATGGAGTCGAACATGTCGTCTCGCATGTGCTTGAGCGTCCCCTGCGTCACGATCGCCATGGCGCGGGTGTAGATGAAGCTGGCGATGACGCCGGCACTGAAGATGATGCCCATCGTGACCACGAGGCCCACGAGGGTGCCTCGCACCGCGTCAAAGCCGCTCTCCAGGCCCGGGGTCACGACGTTGTCGACGATCTGTTGCATGAAGATCGAGCCGACGGCCGAGGCCACGGCTGCCGTAATGATGCACACGACCGTCAGGCTGATGCGCACCGGGTAGTGGTGGAACACGTAGGCCATGAGGCGGCCGAAGGGACGCTCGATGCCCTCGAGCTTGTCGCCATCGTTCTCAACGGGACGACCGTGCGTGCGTGCCATGTCAGGCCACCTCGCTTTCGCTCGCGGCGTTCTGGGAATCGTAGATCTCTCGGTACTCCCCGCCCGCTGCCATGAGCTCCTCGTGGGTGCCGCGTTCCTTGATGCGACCGTCGTCGAGGACGATGATCTGGTCGGCGTGGCTCACCGAGGACAGACGTTGGGCGATGATGATCGTCGTCGTGCCCGGGATCTCGGTCTCGAAGGCGTGACGAATGAGCGTGTCGGTCTTGGTGTCGACGGCGGAGGTCGAGTCGTCCAGGATGAGGATTTTCGGGTTCTTCAGCAGCGCGCGGGCGATGCACAGGCGCTGCTTCTGGCCGCCCGACACGTTGCTGCCACCTCGGGAGATCACGTAGTCGTAGCCCCCGGGCAGCTGCTGGATGAACTCGTCGGCCTGCGCGAGCTTGCACGCATGCTCAATCTGCTCGTCGGTCGCGTCCGGGTTGCCCCAGCGCATGTTGTCCTTGATCGTGCCGGAGAAGAGAACGTTCTTCTGCAGGACGACGGAGACCGCGTCGCGCAGCGCGCTCAGCTCATAGTCGCGCACGTCGCGCCCGCCGACCTTCACGGATCCCTCGGAGACGTCGTAGAGGCGGCAGATCAGCTGGATGAGCGACGTCTTGGAGGAGCCCGTGCCGCCCACGATGCCGAGCGTCGAACCCGACTCGATACTCAGGTTGATATCGGACAGCGCGTTCTCTTCGGCGCTCTCGGAGTACTTGAAGGACACGCCCTCGAAGACCACGGAGCCGTCCGCAACCTCGGTGGCACCATTGGCCGGGGAGGTCAGTGACGGGTCGTGGTTGAGGACCTCGGCGATACGGTGCGCGGACTCGGCGGCCATCGTCGCCATAACGAAGATGAAGGCAAGCATGAGCATGTGCGCGAGGATCTGGATGCCGTAGGTGATGAGAGCGGTCAGGCCACCCTTCGTCAGCTCGGTACCGCCAGAGTTCACGATGATCGAGGCGCCGACGTAGTCGACGGCAATAATCGCGGCGAAGATGAAGAACATCATGACGGGACTGTTGAGCGCGATGAGCTTCTCGGCGTTCGTGAAGTCCTTACGCACATCCTGCGAGGCGGCGCGGAACTTCGTGGTCTCATGCTCCTCGGTGACGAAGGACTTCACCACGCGGATCGCTGCAACGTTCTCCTGCACGGAGTTGTTCAGGGCGTCGTACTTCTTGAAGATGCGACGGAAAATCGGGAAGGCGACCAGCACAATGGCGGCCAGGATGATGGCGAGAACCGGAACCATCCCGAGGAAGATGAGGGCCATCTGGACGTTAATGCGGAACGCCATGACGATGGAGAAGACGATCATGAGGGGCACGCGCACCGCGATACGAATGAGCATGCCAAAGGCGTTTTGCACGTTGGTGACGTCCGTCGTCATACGGGTGACCAGCGAGGACGTGGAGAAGCGGTCAATGTCCGCGAACGAGAAGTCCTGCACCTTGAAGAAGAGATCCTGACGCAGATTCTTCGCCAGGCCGACCGAGGCGGTTGCCGCGAAACGCGCGGACAGAATGCCGCACGCGAGCGAGGCGAACGCCAGTCCGGTGAGGATGAGGCCCAGGCTCATGACGGGGCTCAGGGACATGCCGTCGAGCGCATCCACCAGCGAGACCATGGTCAGCGGGATCAGGCACTCGAGGATGACCTCCCCGATGATGAACAGCGGGGTCAGGATCGCGGGTTTCTTGAACTCGCGCAGCCTCCCCACCAGCGTTCGAATCGTCTTCATGTATCTCCTCTTCGTTCCCTACGGGCTTCTCATAGACGAGGCCGGGGAGCGTATTCAGCGCCCGTGCAGCCTGCAGATGGTGATAAGTGCTTTTTCGATGGCGCGCTGCGGGTCCCGCGACGCGCCCTTTGTTTCGGCGTCCGCCGTGGCGATAGCGCCGAAGGCTCCCGCCAGCGAGGCGTCGGACCAGCCGCGCAGCTCACGCCGGGCTCGGTCCACCTGCCAGGGGGCCATCTTGAGGGCGGATGCGGATCCGCCGATCGACACCTTCGCCATGGCACGGAACTTCATAGCCAGGGCGGTGACGAGCAGCTGGGGGGCAATGCCTGTGGCGAACGCGTGGCGCGCAAGCGTCAGGGCCTTCGCCGAGTTGCCAGCGACGGCAGCGTCCGCGACGTCGTAGCCCGTTGCCTCGACGCGTCCGGCCTGGTAGCGCCGCACGTCCTCCAGCGTGATGCGTCCACTGACGTCGGAGAGCAGCTGGGCCAGGGCGCCGGCCATCGCGCGCGGGTCGTTACCCAGCGCATCGACGAGGGCCTGCTGGGCCTCGGTGTCCATCTGGCGGCGCGCGGCGCGCACGTCGGAGGCGATGAGCGCCAGCTTGTCGCGGTCGTTCTTGAGCGGTTCGGCGGGGATCACGGGCCATTTCGCCTTCGTGATCGCGTCGATGACCTTCTTGCCACGGGCGTTGCCCCCGGGGTGTGCCAGGAACATCCACACATCGGGGGCAGGCGAAGCCGAGTATGCGATGAGGTCGTTCGCGAGGGCGTCGCTCATTGTTTCCAGGTCCCGGATGATGACCATGCGGGATTCGCCGAAGAGCGAGGGCGATGCGATGACGTCGAGCTGCCCGGCCTGGTAGGTGGCCGCGTTGATGTCGGTGCGCTCGAGGTTGGGGTCGGCCTCGTGGGCGAGGGCGCGCAGCTGGTCGAGGGCGCGGTCGACGAGAAGGCCCTCGGGGCCTTTGATCAACACGATGGGTGCCAGCGTGATCTGGGCTGGCGCCGCCGGGCGAGAACCGCGTGCTGCCACGTCTTCCTGCCTTTCCGCTGAAACGGTAACTGTCTAAGTCTGCCACCGAGCGAGCTCATCTGCGTCCGTCTTTGCCGTGGGCGGACGCTACTCGTGGCAGGTGTCACCCGGTTGCAGCGCCGTTGCACAGTCTCGGCCGCTCGTCGGTCAGCACTGATCACTCAGGCCTCGTCGGCATTGACGATCGGGAATGCCCACCGCTTCCACGCGCGCCACGCTACCCATCCGCCGCCGCAGCATGCGTACACACCCAAGACTGTCGAGGATCCACCGGGCACATGCACCCCGGTTCCGGGCAGGGAGGCGCACATGCGCGCTGCCCCTGCGATCCACGCGGTCGCCCACGAAGCAACGACGGCGCATGCGGAGGCGACGCGCATGTTCAGCGGGGAGATGAGAGCGCCCGCGAGCCCGGCGACGGTGGCGACCGGAACGGCGGGCTCGGCAATGACGTTGGCCGCGATCCCCCACACCGGTACGTTTCCGGAGAGCGACACGATGAGCGGCGCGGTCGCCAGCTCCGCGAAGGCGGGCACGCACACCATCTCTACGAGGCGGCGAAGCATCTTCCCCGCGCGCGTGTCCCCTCGTATTCGCCGGCGACAGCGCCGCACCAGCGCCGCGGAGGGACCGACGACCGCGAGCGCGGCGAGCGCCGACAGGGCGAATCCGTAGGAGCGGGATGACCAGGGGTCGATAAGGAGGGTGGCGATGACGACGGCGCAGAGGGCGGCGACGGATTGGCCCTCGCGTCCGAGAATGAGCCCGAGGGTGGCGACGGCTGCGACGCAGACGGAGCGCACGACGGAGGGGTCTGGTCCGACGAGGATGAGGATTGTGCCCAGGACGAGGATGGTAGCCCCGAGGCGTAGGGGTTTTCGCGCGGGGACGATGAGGGTGACGGTGGCGAGGACGATGACGATGTGGGATCCGGAGACGGCGGTGAGGTGGGTGAGGGAGGTTTTCTTCATCGCGTCGGATAGGTCTGCGGGCATTGCGCGGTCGTCTCCGATCGCCATGCCGGGGACGAGGGAGCGTGCGTCCCTGGGCAGTGGAGCGCATGCGTGGGCGAAGGCCCGGTGGGTGGAGCGCATCCAGGCGGACAGACCACCGGGCCTCTCGATGAGCTGGGCACGCCTGACCCGTATGGTGCCTACCGATGGCGCGTCGGCGGCAAAGGTCGCGTCGAGGCTCCCCCAGACCTCATAGACGTCGCCGCGCGCGGCGTCCCGCCACCCGGGCGCGCGCACGAGTGCGGTGGCGTTCGAGGCGTGCCACTCCTCCCCCACGGAGACGGCCTCGAGGCGCGCGCGGGAGCTTCGTGTCGCGGAGAACCCGGACGAGGCCGGGGCCGGGTCGGTCTGGAGGACAACCCGCGCGTGGATGGGGCCAGAGTCCCGGCGGGCGGGGGCGGCGTCGTATTGTCGACGGGCGGTGGATCCGACCGCGAGCGCGCAAGCCACACAGGCGAGGAGGAGTGCGAGGCCGAGGCGGACGGACCTTGGTGGGGTGAGGGCGTGCCTGGGAGCCTTCCGGTTTCGTTGCGAGCGCGCGTAGGAGGCGGCGCATCCGAGCGCGACGAGGGCGCACGCTCCAATCCATGCCCATTGAGCTGGGTGGCCTGTCGCCCACCAGGTGGCGGCCCAGGTTCCGGTGGCTGCGGGCGCGAGGCGCAGGTCGATCATGCGGGGAGCGCATTGGGTGTCACTCATCAGCACACACCCGGCCGGATCTTCTCGATGAGAGACGGGCCGATGCCGGGGATGTCGTCGAGTTCTTCGACGGTCGACAGGCGAGGGTGCGTGGCCCGGTAGGAGATGATGCGTGTGGCAAGTGCCGGACCGATGCCGGGCAGGGTTTGGAGCTCGGCCTCGGTGGCTGTGGCCAGTCGGATGCACGTCCCCGCGGGGGTGCCCGCCTCGGAGGCGACTGGTGGCGATTCCCCGACGACGCCGACCCGGATCTGTTCCCCGTCGACGAGGAGTCGGGCGAGGTTAATCGATTCCAGGTCGGCCTCGGGCGTTGCGCCTCCGGCTGCCGTGATGGCGTCGATGACTCGGGAGGAAGCCGGAAGGGTGAGCACTCCCGGGGAAGCCACGGCGCCGGAGACATAGACGACGACATCGTCGGTGCGCTCCCCTGCAGGCGCGGGTGCGGATGGGGACGGGCCTGTCGCGACTGCCGCGGCCTCGCTCTCTTCTCCTTCAGAGGAGGATTGAGCGAGGACTTGGGAGTGCTCACGTACCGCTGCGTGCCTCCACACCCCCACGGCCGCGATCAGGGCGACCACGACGATCAGCGCGGCCACGGTCGTTCCTCCGGGCAGGAGGCGGGCGACGCTCGGCTCGGCGGGTTCGTCATCCTCAGTGAGGGCGCTGTCGTACACGGCTTTCGTCAGCGCCGCCATGCGCCGACGAGCCAACCATCGTGACACGTTCATGCCCGCACGCTAACGCCTGCGAAGGCGCGAAGAAAAGCAGAAAGACAACCCCTGTGGATAACTCCAACGCGCGCGTAGGGGTTGTGGACGAATCCCACATCCGCCCCACCCCGCATAACTCGCATGGGACCGCGGTCCCAAGGGATACTGTTCCGGTAACGTCGAAGTACAGTGGCGCACCGCGCCCAGAGCCGAAAGGCCACACCATGAGCGAGAACATCGAGGACCTCAAGGCACAGCTCGCCGCAGCGGAAGCGGCCGCGAAGGCCGCCGAGGCAGAGGCCGCCCGCGCAAAGGCCGAAGCGCTGCGACTTCAGCTTGAAGCACAGGGAAGCTCGGCCGCAGACGCACCTGCCGCCACAGCCGAGGACGAGACCCAGCAGGCGGAAGCCGCCCGCGCAACGGCCGACGCACTGCGCACCCAGGTGGAGGCCGCCGAGGCCGCCCCAGAGTCCCCCGCTGCCGAAGCACCCGCAGCCGCCCCGGCCTCGTCCCCCGCCCCGAGCGAAGAACTGTCGGCTTTCGCCACCCAGATCCAGGGTGCCTACTCCTGGGATGTCCCCGCTGTCACGATCGGCACGCTCATCGACAATGGCGCGCGCGTGCCCGGCGTGAGCGCCAAGATGCCGCTGCCCATGTTCAACCGCCACCTCCTGGTCGCCGGCGCGACGGGCACGGGCAAGACCCGTACCCTCCAGCTCCTGGCCGAGGGCCTGTCCGCGAACGGCTCCTCCGTCCTCCTGTGCGACGTCAAGGGCGACCTGACCGGCCTGGCCGAGGCCGGGGCCAGCTCCGAGAAACTCCTGAGCCGCACCGCGGCCAACGGTCAGGACTGGGCGTCGTCCTCGTTCCCGATTGAGCTGCTGAGCCTGGGCGGCGCGGATTCGCAGTTCCCGGGTGTGCCCGTGCGCGCCCAGATCTCTGACTTCGGCCCGATCCTGCTCGCCCGCGCGCTCGCCCTCAACACCACGCAGGAGCAGGCCCTCCAGCTGATCTTCGCGTGGGCGGACGGCCAGGGCCTCGAGCTCATCGACCTGCCCGACCTGCGCGCCGTCATCTCCTTCCTGACCTCGGATGAGGGCAAGGACGAGCTGGCCACGATCGGCGGCGTCTCCAAGGCCACCGCCGGCGTCATCCTGCGTGCCCTGACCGCGCTCGAGTCCCAGGGCGGCGGCCAGTTCTTCGGCGCCCCCGGCTTCGACACGGCCGACCTCATGCGCATGGATTCCACTGGCCGCGGCATCATCTCTCTGCTCGGCGTCGGCGACATCTCCTCGCGCCCCGCACTGGTCAGCGCCGTCATCATGTTCCTGCTCGCCAACCTCTTCTCCACCCTGCCCGAGGTCGGCGACGTTGAGCGCCCCAAGCTCGTATTCTTCTTCGACGAGGCGCACCTGCTGTTTGCGGACGCCACCAAGGAGTTCGAGCGCCAGGTCGTCCAGACCGTGCGCCTCATCCGTTCCAAGGGCGTGGGTGTCGTCTTCGTGACGCAGACCCCCAAGGACATCCCCTCCGACGTCCTCGCCCAGCTCGGTTCGCGCATCCAGCACGGCCTGCGCGCCTCCACGCCGGACGACTTCAAGAAGCTCAAGGCCACGGTCCAGACCTTCCCGAAGACGTCCCTCGAACTCGACGAGGTCCTCACCACCCTGGGCACCGGCGAGGCCGTCGTGACCGTCCTGGATCCGAAGGGTAACCCGACTCCGGTCACGCCGGTCGGTATCTGGGCACCCGCCTCCGTCATGGGCCCCGCATCCGCCGACACGGTCGCGCGCATCAACCAGTCCAGCGTCATCATGGGCCGCTACCGCGACGCCGTGAACCCGGACTCGGCCGAGGAAAAGCTCGAGCGCCGCGCGGCCGATGCACAGGCCGCCCGCGAGGAAGCCATCGCCCAGGAAGAGGCCGCGAGGGAGGCCGAACGCCTGCAAAAGGAGGCCGAGAAGGAAGCCGAGCGCGCCGCCAAGGAGGCCGAGAAGGCCGCCGCCAAGGAAGAGGCTGCTCGCCAGAAGGAAATGGAGAAGCTGCGCCGCCAGGTCGAAAAGCAGCAGGAGAAGGAGGAGGCCGCCCGCCAGCGCGCCGCCGAACGCCGCACCCGCCAGGTCGAAAACGTCCTCGGGTCCGTCCTGCGCACCGCCGGCCGCGAGATCACCCGCTCCATCTTCGGCACGCGCAAGCGCTGACCCTTCCGTTTTTCGGCACGAGGCCGAGGCTGGGGCTCCTTCGGGGAGTCCGGGCCCCGGCCTCGTCTCACAGTGCGGCCGTTGTGCCAAGAAACGGCAAAGTGGAGTAAGCTGCAACGCAATCGACCAACTTTCACGGGAGACCCTGATGCGTATCGGATTCATCGGAACGGGAGCCATGGCCCAGGCCATCGCTCGCGGTGCCGTCGCGTCCGGCGTCGATCCCGCGACCCTGGTCTTCTCCAACCGCACCGCCGCCAAGGCCTGCGATCTCGCCGACGAACTCGGCGCGGCAGCCGCGTCCTCGAACGCCTCCCTGGCCCGCCAGGCAGACATCGTCATCCTGGCCGTCAAGCCCAAGGACCAGCGCGCGGTCATCAAGGAGATCTCCCCCATCGTGGTCGGTCGACCCGACGTCTGCATCGTCTCCCTGGCGGCGGGGCGCACCCTCGACCAGATCACCACTGACTTCGGCGCGGGCATCCCACTCGTGCGCGTCATGCCGAACGTCGCGGCCACCGTCGGGCAGTCCATGACCGCCCTGACGGCCGCGCGCGCCACCGACGCGCAGGTCGCAGCCGTCCGATCCCTCATGGACTCGGTCGGCCGCACCATCCTCATTGACGAGGACTATTTCCCCGTGTTCCAGGCCCTGGCCTCGTGCTCTCCGGCCTGGTATTTCCAGATTGTTGATTCTTTCGCCCGCGCTGGTCTCAAGCACGGCCTGTCCAAGGACAGCGCCGTCGAGATCGCCGCACAGGCGATGGCGGGAGCCGCTGCACTGCTCCTCGCCGAACGCGAGGCGGGCACGATCCCCGCGCAACTCATTGATCGGGTGACGAGCCCCGGCGGCACCACAATCGCAGGATTGCTGGCCGCCGAGGAAGGTGGTTTGTCGACCGCACTGGTAGGTGCCGTCGACGCATCCATCCACGCCGATTCCCATCTCGGCTGACACCACCTGCCGCACAGCGGCTTACCTCCCCCTTATTTGGCGCACCCGCGCACCCTCAACACAGGAACACACATGTTGCTCTTCAACGCAGTCGTGCTCTCCGTGCTCGTTATGCTGATCCTCAGCGTCGCACGCGTGCACGTCGTCATCTCTCTCTTCGTGGCCTCCCTCGTCGGCGGCCTGGTCGCCGGCATGGGCATGTCCGCCACGATGGTTGCCTTCCAGGACGGCCTCGCCGGCGGCGCGAAGATCGCCCTGTCCTACGCCCTACTCGGCGCGTTCGCGATGTCGGTCGCCCACTCGGGTCTGCCGCGTCTGCTGGCGAACTGGATCATCAAGAAGCTGCGTAATGCCGACGAGTCGAACTCGGCGCGCGTGGCCCGCTCCGCCAAGTGGGGCATCATCGGCGGCGTCCTCGTCATGGGCGTGATGAGCCAGAACCTCATCCCGATTCACATCGCGTTCATTCCGCTGCTGGTGCCCCCGCTCATCGGCGTCATGAACGAACTCAAGATGGACCGCCGCCTGATCGCCTGTGCGATCACCTTCGGCATCGTCACCACCTACATGTTCGTGCCGATCGGCTTCGGCCGTATCTTCCTGCACGACATCCTCTACAAGAACATTGAGGACGCTGGCCTGCCGGTTGAAGGCATCGTCAACCCGATGGCCGCCATGGCGATCCCCGCAGCCTCTATGGCCGTGGGCTGTGCAATCGCACTGCTCGTCTCCTACCGCAAGCCGCGCGAGTACGAGCAGCGCGAGACCTCGTTCAGCTCCGACAGCGACAAGCCCGTCGAGATGAAGAAGGTCTGGGCCGCGGTAGCTGCCCTCGTCGCCTGCTTCGTCATCCAGGCCGTCATGACCAAGATGGATTCCGAGGCCGACCCGCTGCTCGTGGGTTCCCTGGTGGGCCTGTGCATGATGCTTGCGATGCGCGTCGTTCCGTGGCAGCAGGCCGACGACGTGTTCAGCGGCGGCATGAAGATGATGAGCCTCATCGGCCTCATTATGATCACCGCACAGGGCTACGCCTCGGTCCTCAAGGCCTCCGGCCAGATCGAGCCCCTCGTCCAGCAGACCTCCGCGATGTTCAACGGCTCGAAGGCACTGGCCGCCATGATCATGCTCGTGGTCGGCCTGATCATCACGATGGGTATCGGCTCGTCCTTCTCGACACTGCCGATTATTTCCGCGATCTACGTGCCTCTGTGCGTGGCGCTCGGCTTCTCCCCCATCGCGACCGTGTCGATCATCGGCACGGCAGGCGCGCTCGGCGACGCCGGCTCACCCGCATCCGACTCGACGCTCGGCCCGACATCCGGTCTGAATATCGACGGTCAGCACGACCACATGCGAGACACGGTCATCCCCGAGTTCATCCACTACAACATTCCGCTGTTGATCGGTGGTTGGATCGCGGCGATGGTCCTCTGATTCCATCGTTCTTCTCTACGAGGCCGGGGCTGGGTTGCACGTTCACGCAACCTGGCCCCGGCCTCGTTATGCGCCCAGGTAGGCGGTCACGACCTCGTGGAGGACCTCAGCGGTCGCACGCACGTCCACCAGGGCGATGTGTTCGTCGTGTGCGTGCAGCTGTGAGTACACATGCCCCAGGCTCGCACCGCTATCCACGGCCCCGAAGCCGTACCCGATACCGCCAAGCCTGCGGGCCACGCGCAGGTCGGATCCGCCGGGGAAGAGGACGGGCACGACGCGCGCGCCCGGGTAGCGCTTTGTCAGCGCCGCTTCGATGGCCCGGTACAGGTCGGTGTCGATCGACGAGGCCGTGGCTGCCTCGCACAGGAGGCGCTCGATAGTCACGTGCTCGGCGAGGTCGCCGAGGGCCGCCGCAATGGCGGCGTCCACGTCATCGTCGTCGACGCCGGGCAGCGTGCGGATGTCGAGCTCGAGGGTGGCGTGGGAGGGCATGACGTTGATGGGGCCGCCCGAGTGGGCGACCGTCTGGGCGACGGTCACGTGGGAGATCGCGTGGGCGAACGCCGCCAGGTCCTCGAACTCGGAGTAGTCGCCCTCGTAGGCGCCATGAATCAGGCTCGTTTCGGTCGTTTCGTCGAACTCGAAGGCGCGCACGAAGCCCGCCCAGACCTCGTCCGTAGCGGTGGGCCAGCGGGCGGCGGACAGCGCCGCGCTCACCTGGGCGAGTCGCTCGACGGCGCTCGTGCGGCCCAGCGGAACCGAGCCGTGGCCGGCGTCGCCCCGAATGTGCAGGCGGCGCTGGGCGGCGCCTTTTTCGCCGACGACCACGACGACGCTATCGCCTCCGCGGCGCCCGCGAATGTGCGCTCCTCCCATTTCGGACAGGGCAGCGTCCCACGGGAGGGCGTCCGCCCTGTGCTCGCCGATCCACGGGACGCCGAGCCCTCCTCGGGCTTCCTCGTCTGCGGCGGCCACGAACACTAGGGAACGCGCGGGCGGATTGCCTTCCTGGGCGCGGCGGGCGACCTCGCGGGTCACGACGGCCATCGCGGCAGTCAGGTGGAGCATGTCGACGGTGCCGCGCCCCCACATGACGTCGTCCTCGATCTGCGCGCCGAAAGGATCGCGCGTCCATTTGGCCTCGTCGACGGGCACGACGTCCGTGTGCCCGAGGAGGGTCAGCGGAGTGCCGGCGCTGCCGGGATCCGATCCCTCGACCGTGACCACGAGGGAAGTGCGACCCGGGTGCGGGGTGATGCGTTCGATGGATACGGGCAGGTCCGCGAAGAACTCCTCGAGGAGGTCGGCGGCGCGTTCTTCCCCGCCCGAGTCGGCGGTCAGGTCATTGACGCAGCCCAGGCGCACCAGGCGCCCCAACAGGTCGACGGTCTGTTCGCCCAGCGATTGCGCGCTCATGTTCTCCCCTTCCGCGCGGGGGCCTCGGCTCGGCTCCCCTGCCTGACACCACGGTATCCCCACGCGCTTACCTTCACCCAACCGCGCCACGAGGGGAGCTTTTGTAACGGCGCGTGTGAGCAACCCGCCGGGCGCCACGAGGCCCAGCATTGGACCGAAATGCCTGGAGAAACGTAGGCTAGTGGGGCAAACAGTCCACGACTCGGATGGAGACAACTCAATTATGGCCATGAACACCCGTGCGCAGGCGCCTCGCGTGCCCGACCGCGCCGCCCCCGAAGGCCTCGAAGCCAAGTGGGGTGAGGCCTGGGAAAGCCAGGGCACCTACGCCTTTGACCGCAGCGCCACGCGCGAGCAGGTGTACTCGATCGACACTCCCCCGCCGACGGTATCCGGCTCCCTGCACATCGGCCATGTTTTCTCCTACACGCACACCGACGTCGTGGCCCGCTACCAGCGCATGATCGGCAAGTCCGTGTTCTACCCGATGGGTTGGGACGACAACGGTCTGCCCACCGAGCGCCGCGTGCAGAACTACTTCGGCGTGCGCGTCGACGCCACGCTGCCCTACGACCCCGACTTCGAGCCCCCGCACGTGGGCGGCGACGGCAAGTCGATCAAGGCTCGCGACCAGAAGCCGATTTCCCGTAAGAACTTCGTGGAGCTGTGCGAGCGCCTCACCGTTGAAGATGAGGCTCAGTTCGAGGCGCTGTGGCGCTACCTGGGCCTGAGCGTGGACTGGAAGCAGAACTACCAGACGATCGGCGCGCGTGCGCGCAAGGTCGCCCAGGCTGCGTTCCTGCGTAACCTGGCGCGCGGCGAGGCCTACCAGGCTGAGGCCCCGGGCCTGTGGGACGTCACCTTCCAGACGGCGGTCGCACAGGCTGAGCTGGAGAGCCGCGAGTACCCGGGCTTCTACCACCGCCTGGCCTTCCACATCACCGACGCCGAGGCCGCCGCGAAGGCTGCCGCCGCCGGCGCGCCCGTCGAGGACGGCGTGGACGTGTGCATCGAGACGACGCGTCCCGAGCTGCTGGCCGCCTGCGTCGCCCTGATCGCTCACCCGGACGACGAGCGCTACAAGCCGCTGTTCGGCACGACGGTCGCCTCCCCCGTGTACGGCGTTGAGGTGCCGATCCTGCCCCACCCCGAGGCCGAGATGGACAAGGGCGCGGGCATCGCCATGTGCTGTACCTTCGGCGACACGACAGACATCGACTGGTGGCGTGACCTGGAGCTGCCGCTGCGCGCGATCCTGCGCAAGGACGGCCGCATCATCACCGAGACCCCCGAGTGGATCACGACCGATGCGGGCCGCGCGGCTTTCGAGGAGATCACCGGCAAGACGACGTTCTCCGCGCGCGAGGCCGTGGTGGCCGCCCTGCGTGAGTCGGGCGAGCTGAAGGGCGAGCCGACCAAGACGATGCGTCAGACCAACTTCTTCGAGAAGGGCGACAAGCCCCTCGAGATCGTCACCTCGCGCCAGTGGTACATCCGTAACGGTGGCCGCGCGTGGACGAACCCGGCCTCGGGCAAGGATCTGAACGAGGAGCTCATCGGCCGCGGCCGCGAGCTGGAGTTCCACCCCGACTTCATGCGCGTGCGCTACGAGAACTGGGTGAAGGGCCTGAAGGGCGACTGGCTGGTCTCCCGTCAGCGCTTCTTCGGCGTGCCGTTCCCGCTGTGGTACCGCGTGGACGCGGACGGCCAGGTGAACTACGACGACATCATCACCCCCTCTGAGGCCTCGCTGCCGGTCGACCCGTCGACGGACGTGCCGGAGGGCTACACGGAGGATCAGCGCGGCGTGGCCGGCGGCTTCGTGGGCGAGCTGGACATCATGGACACGTGGGCGACGTCCTCGCTGTCCCCGCAGCTGGCCTGTGGCTGGCTCGATGACGAGGACCTGTTCGCTCGCACGTATCCGATGGATCTGCGCCCGCAGGGCCAGGACATCATCCGTACGTGGCTGTTCTCCACCGTGGTGCGCGCGGACCTGGAGTTCGGCGCGCTGCCGTGGAAGCACGCGGGCCTGTCGGGCTGGATCCTGGATTCGGACCACAAGAAGATGTCCAAGTCCAAGGGCAACGTCGTGACCCCCATGGGCATCCTGGAGAAGTACGGTTCGGATGCCGTGCGTTACTGGGCGGCGTCGGCTCGCCTGGGCCTGGATGCGGCGTTCGACGAGCAGCAGATGAAGATTGGTCGCCGCCTGGCGATCAAGGTGCTGAACGCGTCGAAGTTTGCGCTCACGATGGGTGGCGAGGGCGCGGCGATCGATCTGGATCCGGCGCTGGTGACGGTGCCGCTGGATCGTTCGGTGCTGGCGGCGCTCGCCTCCGTCATCGACGAGGCCTCGGCTGCCCTGGCGTCCTACGAGCACTCTCGTGCGCTGGAGGTCACGGAGTCGTTCTTCTGGACGTTCTGCGACGACTACCTGGAGCTGGTCAAGGAGCGCGCCTACAACCGTGATGGCGCGTGGGACGAGGCCTCGGCCGCGTCCGCCCGTGCGGCTCTGGCGATCGTCATCGACAACGTCGTGCGTCTGCTGGCCCCCTACCTGCCGTACGTGACGGAAGAGGTGTGGAGCTGGTACCGCGAGGGCAGCGTGCACACCGCTGCGTGGCCGGTCGCGTCCGACCTGGCTGGCGTCGAGGGCGATCCCTCGGTGCTCGAGGCCGCGTCCTCTGCTCTGATCGCGCTGCGTCGCGTGAAGTCTGAGGCGAAGGTGTCGCCGCGTACGCCGTTCCTGGCGGTGACGGTGCGCGCCCCGCAGGCTCAGGTGGAGGCTCTCGAGTCCGTGAAGGGCGACCTGGAGGCCGCATCCAAGGCCGTGGGCGCCCTCACCGTGGCTGCTTCCGACGACGCTGAGGCCACCGAGGCCGTTGTCGAGTCCTTCGAGCTGGGCGAGGCTCCTGCGAAGCGCAAGGGCTGATCGTTAGGCTGCTGGGGGGCCGCCCGTGGAACACCACGGGCGGCCCCCCTTATGCATACCTATTTCGCAACCGCACCGCGCGACGCAGAGACTGAGACTCACCACACTTATTCTTGTACTTGTCAGACAAGTGCATAACGCAAACAGACGAGCTCTTCCGCCGTTAGGCTGCAACTGTCAAGACACAACCCAAAGGAGGGCACATGATCACCGAAGTAGACCTCAGCGGAACCCCATGCTTCGCGCCGGGAGCCACGCTCAAAGACCTGAAGAAAGTGAACTTCATTTTTGGCCCTAACGGCACCGGCAAGACATCCATAACGCGAATACTGGGCGAAGGACTTGACGACGCCAGGATCGAACATAACGAAGGCGACTCCTCAAACAGAGAGATTCTCATCCTTAATTCTAAGTACATCGAAGAGACATTTAAGGAGACCGAAGACGGGATCTTCTTTCTTGGAAAAGCGAGCATAGCGAATCAAAATGACATTGAAGAGCACAAAAGAAACAAGGACCGGCTCACGGATTCAATTCAGTCCTTGCAGTCAGATAAAGAAGAGCTCGATAAAAAACAGTCAAATGCAGAACTTGAGCTCCTGAACTCCGTGTGGGACACCAAAAAACTAGTGCCTGATCAACTCTCGTCATGCCTGGACGGATTCAACAAGAGCAAACAGAAGCTACTCGGAAAAGTAAGAGAATACCGACAGAATCCCCCCATGCCCGAAGGTACACTACCTACCACACTCGACGAGCTAGCCCAACAAGAAAAGGGACTCCTCACAACTACCCTCGAAACAGTTCCACAGATAAGTCCCATCCCACAGTTTCCTCGACAGCTCAAGGACCTCCCCGATTTACTCCGCACCCCACTGATACCAGCAGCAGATTCTCCTCTATCAGATCTCATTTCACAAATTCAACATTCTGACTGGGTCCGCGAGGGTAAACACATCATGGAGACCCATCAGGACGCGCTCGGTGATCGCTGCCCTTTCTGTCAGCAGCAGACGCCGCAAGATTTCAGCGAGAATCTTGCTAAGCTCTGGGACCGATCATATGACGACGCCGTTGCTCAACTTCGCTCATGCCTTACATATCTAGAGTCATCACTAGAGCAGCTGTCCAGTTTCAAGGGCGAGATTGGCAAACATCAGCTCGAAGACGTCGCAGAATATTCACGGAATACGCAGCTTGACGCAATAGAGAAGGCACTCTCCACATCACACACACTCCTCGAAAAGAAACTGGACAAGCAATCGCAGAGCTTCAACGCGCCAGAAGAATGGGACATCGATAGCTTCAACAGCACACTTCGCCAGCTGGGCGAACAAGTAAATGCGCTCATCGGCGAGCACAACGAAAAGGTGAATGATCAGGACAACCTGCAGAAAGAGTTTCGCAATAAGTTCTGGATCGTCTTTTCCCACCACACATGCAACACACCCTTCACAGACTACGAGTCGACCGTCGAAGGGAATGATGGCACGATGGCGAAGATAACCACGATCACGGGCCAGATCAACGAAAAGACTGCGGAGCGACAGAGAGTTACTGAGCTCATCAATGCGGCGGAGCGGAGCCGCGGGGACATCCATCCCGCCATCAAACTCATTAATCGAGCACTGTCCGGAATTGGAATGACCAGCTTTGAGCTCGGAGCCTCAACGGATGATTTCATCGCAGGACACCTGCCCGATGCCACTAAACGCGACGGCTATATTCTCCTTCGAACAAACGAGAATGGAGAAAAGGAGCAAACAGATGTGTCGACACTTTCTGACGGTGAACGCAACCTAATTTGTTTTCTCTACTTCTTCCACCAGTTCCACAAGGACACAGCTCATACGGGCAAAAAATTTACTGTCGTGATCGACGATCCAATCAACGCCATGGACGGACTCAGCAGCTTCATCACATCAGGTTTCATTAGAGAATTAATCCGATCGATTCTGCAGTTCAATAAGACACCCGAACACAAATTTGTCGATCAGCTAATTCTTTTAACCCATAGCACACGTTTCCACATCGAGACATCATACGAGCTCCCAACACAAGGTAAAAGAGCCAAACAGTGCGCGTTTTACGAAATTAGACGGACGCGTCCTGGGACAGATCCACGTGCACGTATCAAGTCCACCATCAGTGAGCCAACTCAGACGACAAGCATTGAGAATGAATACAGTCAACTATGGAAACAAATCCGAAACACTCACGACAGTCTCACAGATACATCAAATACCGACCATTTAGAGACACTGTCCATCGGCAATACAATGAGACGGATCATAGAAACGTACTTCATTCACCTTGGTAG
Organism: Actinomyces sp. HMSC035G02; assembly: GCA_001838165.1. Taxonomy (GTDB): domain Bacteria; phylum Actinomycetota; class Actinomycetes; order Actinomycetales; family Actinomycetaceae; genus Pauljensenia. The sequence goes on from KV835870.1 coordinate 99,242, forward strand.
TAATGCTACCATTACTGAACTGGGCCGCTCTTCCGATCCTGCAACGCGTGCTCTCATGGCTTTCTGCAACAACAATTCTCACGATGCGCTTGACATGAATCTACACACGATCTGCAGCATTCCCCTTGATCAACTATTCACTGCTTTTAGAGGCATTTTCATCTCCAACGATGCCGAAGATCATTATCGTATGATGATGAGAACTGACAAACAAGAGGAAGGTATGAGTTAGTTCGCGTGTTCGCCTCCTTTCATTGGGCCGCCCGTGGGAAACCACGGGCGGCCCCCTTTCGCACATCAGGTGGTGGTGCAGCGCCGAATATCAAGGCTTCAATCACCACGCGTGCCGCAGATGTGCATGGGCCTTGTTAGGGTCTAGCCATGGCAATCAAGACGCTCGACGAGTACCTCGAGACCATCCCCGACGACGACAATCGGGCGCGGATGGTGGAGGTGCTGGTGTGGGTCGGGCTCACCTATCCGGAGCTGGAGCTGCGCATCGCCTGGAACCAGCCGATGTTCACCCACCACGGCACGTACATCATCGGATTCTCGGCCACGTCCAAGCACATGGCGATAGCCCCCGAGCGCGCCACCATGATCCGCTTCGAGCCGGTCATGCGTGAGCGCGGCACGGACTTCGGCACAATGATCGCCCGCCAGCTCTGGACCAAGCCCTTCGACTACGAGCTCCTTGACGCCTTCATCCAGTACCAACTTGCCGAGAAGCAGGACATCACCTCATTCTGGCGTCCCAAGGAGCACGAACTCGCAGCGGCCGAGGCCGCCGCATCTGGCGCGCGGCCACCTATCGTTCGCGAGTACACCGAGGACGACGAGGAATGGCTCCGTACCACTGTCCTGCCCGCGCTCGAGCACTACCTCGCACATCCAGAAAGCGCGCACACTCTCGAAGAATTCGATTCTCTCATCAAGCAAACTGTTCACGATTACGAGGAACACCCGGACGAGGTCTCCACGCTCGACGAGGTGAAAGCCGAGCTCGGCCTGGACTAGCACCGACGCAGGTCTGCTCTACCCAGCGACAGCAGGCACAGGCAACCACCCCTAAAGACAGCCCCTCTCCCCCACCCTACGGTCGCGTAGGATAGGGGAAGCAACAGCTGCGCCGCTGGCCCGTCCCGCGGCGCTCACCGCCCAGCGACCAGGGAGCACGCATGACCGAGAAGGAAACCCCGGCCTCGTCCAACGACGACGAGACGACGCAGGCGCAGACGACCACCGAAGCCCTCGAGTGGCACGCCCCCGTCCTGGTGCGCATCGATGAGCACACGACGATCCCCCACCTGCTCAAAGAACGCGTGCAGCGCGGCGCCACCCGCCCGCTGATCCTGCGCAAGATCGGCATCGGCGACACGTGGCGCTCCATCACGGCGCGCGAATTCTACGACGAGGTCCACGCGCTCGCCGCCGGCCTCATCGCACGCGGCCTCGAGCCCGGCGACCGGGTGGCGATCATGAGCCGCACCCGCTACGAGTGGACCCTCCTCGACTTCGCGTGCTGGGCGGCCGGCCTCGTGCCCGTGCCCATCTACGAGACCAGCTCGATCGACCAGGTCTCCCACGTCCTCGTCGACGCGGACGTCACCCTCATCATCACCGAGACCGTGTCCATGGCGGAGATCGTGCGCGCGGCAGCCGAGAGAGAAAACCGGGACAACACGCACGTCCTCTCCCTGGACTCCGAGGCCATCGAAACCCTCATCGCCGACGGCGCGGCCACCCCACGCGAGCGGGTCCTCGCCCGCTCCGACGCCCTTACCAAGGACGACATCGCCACCATCGTCTACACGTCGGGCACGACGGGCACGCCCAAGGGCACGGTCCTGTCCCACGAGAACTTCACGAACCTGTGCCTCAACGCCCACGCGTGGATGCCGGAGATCGCCGCTGGCAAGGACTCGCGCCTGCTCCTCTTCCTGCCCCTCGCCCACGTGTTCGCGCGCTTCCTCCAGGTCTTCCAGATCAGCGGCAACGGCGTGCTCGGCCACGCCTCCAACATCAAGAACCTGCTGGGCGACCTGGCATCGTTCAAGCCGAGCTACCTCCTGGTCGTCCCGCGCGTCCTGGAGAAGATCTACAACTCGGCGGACACGAAGGCGTCCGGCCCCAAGCGCAAGATCTTCCGCTGGGCCGCCAAGGTAGCGATCGCCTACTCCCAGGCCCTGGACACCGAAGAAGGGCCCAGCGCGTCCCTCAAGGCCCAGCACGCGTTGGCGGACAAGCTCGTCTACCAGCAGATCATCCGCCTGGTGGGCGGCAACGCGGACTACATCGTATCGGGCGGCGCTCCCCTGGCGACCTGGCTCGCCCACTTCTACCGCGGCGTCGGTATCCCCGTCCTGGAGGGCTACGGCCTCACCGAGACGGTCGGCCCGGTCTCCGTCAACACGCCCCGCCTGTCCAAGATCGGCACCGTGGGCCCGGCTCTGCCGCCCATGTCCTTCAAGATCAGCGACGAGGGCGAGATCCTCCTCAAGGGCTCGAGCGTCTTCCAGCGCTACCACAACGACCCCGAGGCCACGGCCGCCTGCTTCACCAAAGACGGCTGGTTCCGCACGGGCGACCTGGGGTCCCTGGACCGCGACGGCTACGTGTCCATCACGGGCCGCGCAAAGGAGATCATCGTGACGGCGGGCGGCAAGAACGTGGCCCCGGCCAGCCTCGAAAACCCGATGCGCTCCCACCCGCTCATCTCCCAGGTCCTGGTTGTCGGAGATCAGCGCCCCTTCGTCGCCGCGCTCATCACGCTGGACGCGGAGATGCTGCCCGATTGGCTCGCCGCGCACTCGCTGCCCCCGATGAGCGTGGCCGAGGCGGCCACGAACGTCGAGGTCCTGGCGTCCCTGGAGAAGGCGGTGGCCTCGGCGAACGAGCACGTCTCGCGCGCCGAGTCGATCCGCAAGATCAAGGTCCTGACCACCGACTTCACGGAGGCGAACGGCCTGCTCACGCCCTCGCTGAAGGTCAAGCGCGCCGAGGCGACGCGCCGCCTCGCATCCATCATCGATGAGATCTACGGCGGCCCGGTACAAAACTGACGCACGTACAACCGACGCACGCATGAACGAGGCCGTGGCCGGCTCGCGCTCCCCCGCTTAGTGTCGGGGTTGGCGAGCCGGCCACGGCTTTTGTGGGTGGGCGACCTACTGCGACGCGAGGGCCGCTGTCGGAGGCGTGCGCGCCGCTCGGATCGCGGGGTAGAGCCCGGCGACGGCACCGATGAGGAGAGTGGCACCCAGGCCCGCGGCGATCACCCACCAGTGCAGGGTGGGCGGCCAACCGTACGCGTAGCACATGCCCCAGGTGACGCCCGCGCCGATGAGGCATCCGGCCAGGCCGCCGAGGAAGGACAGCAGCAGGGCTTCGGCGAGGAATTGCACGGTGATATGTCCCCGCTTGGCACCCAGAGACCGGCGCAGGCCGATCTCCTTGCGGCGTTCCAGGACGGAGATGATCATCGTGTTGGCCACGCCGATGCCGCCGACGAGCAGGGCGATCGAGCCGACGCCGGCGAGCAGGGTCGTGAGCGTCTGGTCGGCCGCGTTCTGGGCGGCCAGCGCGTCGGAGGGACGCGAGACCTTCAGGCCGGTGGCACCCTGCGGGGCGAGCGTGGGTCCGAGGAGCCCGCGGACGGTCTCCACCTGGTCCTCGGCGCTACGCTCGTAGATCGTCGTGGGCGTCTTGCCTGCGTCGAAGTACGTGCCCGCGGCGGAAACGCCGATGAGGGCTGCGTTATCGAGTTCCTCGGCCAGGGGCGCTGGATCCATGATGCCCAGGACGGTGAACGACATGCCGCCCAGCCACACCTGGGTGCCCGGCTCGACGACGCCGAGCAGCTGCGCGGCCTTCGAGCCCAGGACGACGCCCGGGTACTTCGCGGTAGCATCGTTGAGCCACGCGCCCTTCTTCATGGTCCCGGACACGACCTTCAGGAGGTTCGTGTCGGCCGCCATCGTGATGATGCCGCCGGTTGCGTTCGGGTCGGACAGTCGCGAGCGGTACACGGAGACGCCGCTCAGCGTCGACGTCGAGGCCGCGTCGGTCACGCCCGGGATCATGAGGGTGCGACCCACGGAGTCCTCGGGCAGGATCAGGTCCGTTCCCGACAGGTCCGCGCCGCTGCGCGCGGTCAGCATGTTGGTGCCGAGCGCCCGCAGCTGTTCTTGCAGGCGGGCCTGCGAGGAAGCGGAGACGCCGACGACGCCGACCATGGCCGCGATGCCGATCGCGATGCCCAGGGCCGAGAGGATGGCTCGCATGGGGCGGGCACGCAGGCCCGTCAGGCCCAGGCGCGCGACGTCCGAGAGGCGCAGCGCGGAGCGGCCGGTTCCCGAGTTCTTCTTACTCGCCATGGCCACCTCCCGGGTGTGCGGAGTCGGAAACGATCTCGCCATCGCGGATGGCGATCTGCCTGGGCAGCGATGCCGCCAGGTCGTTGTCATGGGTGATCACGATGATGGTGGTGCCGGCCTCGTTAAGCTCACGCAGGAGGGCGACGATGGACGCGCCCGAACGCGAGTCGAGGTTGCCGGTGGGCTCGTCGGCCAGGAGCAGGGCCGGGTGCCCGATGATGGCGCGAGCGATCGCGACGCGCTGGCGCTCACCGCCCGACATCTGGTGGGGCTTGTGGTCCATGCGGTGCCCGAGGCCCACGCGGGTCAGGGCCTCGCGCGCGGCCTCGCGGCGCTTGGCTCGGGGCACGCCCCGGTAGAGCAGTCCGTCCGCGACGTTGTCGAGGGCGGAGACACCGGCCGTCAGGTGGAACTGTTGGAACACGAATCCAATCAGCGAGGAGCGCACTCCCGACAGTTCGGTGTCACGCAGGGAGGACACGTCCATGCCGTTGATGCACACGCTGCCCGAGGTGGGCCGGTCGAGCGTTCCGATGAGGTTGAGCAGGGTGGATTTTCCGGAGCCGGACGGCCCGACGATGGCGACGAACTCGCCCTCGTCAACGGCCAGGGACACTCCGTTACAGGCGTGCACGGGCGGGCTGCCGAAGGACCGGTGCACGTCGGTCAGTTGCAGGATGTGGCTCATCGGTTGGGCACCACCACGCGCTGGCCTTCGGCGATCTCGTCGCCGCTCACTTCGACGCGGTCTCCCGCGAACAGGCCGACGGTGACGGGAACCCGGCGAATCTCGCCCTTCTCATCCACGACCTCGACGCCGAATTGGTCGGTGCTCAGGGCCACGAGCGCGCCGAGGGGCACGGACAGCACGCCGGTGCGGGTCTGCGAGGTCAGGCCCAGGGAGACCGAGGCCTCCTGGAGCCCTTCGAGGGCGGAGGTGTCATCGGGGGTGACGGTGATCGGAATGATGCGTTCCTTGGTCGTCTCCTTGGATCCCTCCTCGCTGTCCTTCTCTCGCGGCGGCTCGACCGAGGTGATCGTCCCGGTCGTCGTCGTGGCGGAGCCGGGCAGGCGCACGGTCACGGAGTTTCCGACGACACCCAGGGCTTGGTCGGAGAGCTTCAGGTTCGCGGAGATGATCTGACGCGAGGACGAGGCCGTGAACAGCTCTGTCTCCATCGTTGCGTTATCGCCGACGCGGGCCTTCAGCGCGCCGATGCGCAGGTCTTCGGGAGCGAAGAGGACGGTGCCCAGCGGCAGCGAGCCGCTCTGAGTGAGCGTCAGGGCCTTCTGCCACTTCTTGATCGCCGCGATCGTGTTCCAGTCGAAGTGGGCGTTGGGGGTGGCCTCGAAGTAGCCGAGCTCGGACAGCGCGGTCTCCAGCTGGGTGACATCCTCGCCGTCGCTCATGCCCTCCTCGAACGCGCGCCAGGCGGGGGTTGCGCCGTGGAGCAGGTACGTGTTGTTGCCGGCGACCGTGTACACGTGCGATCCCTGAGTGAGGGTCGTGCCGGGCGTAGGAAGGGCGGTGACGACGCCTTCGAAGGCGCTCTTAAGGGTGTAGGAGTCGGCGTAGTGGAGGGTTCCCTGGACGGTGGTCTCCCCCACCAGGTCCCCCTTCGTGATGGTCGCCGTCGCGCCATCAAAGGACTGGGGGGCTTCGGCGTCTGCGTTGGTACCCGAGCAGGCGGATAGGGTCAGTGCGCCGATCGCGAGGATCGCAAGCGCAGCCGCGGGGCGTGGGGTTCGCGGACGCTTCACTTGGCGGCCCCTGACTGCTGGAAGCACTTGTTGAGCACGTCCTCGGGGATGTCCTTGACGCTGATGCCTTCGCCGGCCTGCGGATCCTTCACGTCGTATCCGGCCTCACGCAGGCACTGGGCGGCCTTGACCATGGCCTCACGCGCAGCGGGGTCGTTCGCGACATTGTCCTCGCCGGTCATGCCGGAGACCTTCATCATGCACTCGTTGAGCGCGTTGTTGAAGGCGTCGGAGGTGTCCTTGAGGTTGTCGGGCGTCAGGCCGGTGTCGGGCACGTCGAAGCCCTTGTCGCGCATGCACTGAGCGAACACCAGGTTGGGGTCGTTGCTGGCCGCGTTGGTGGCCGCCGCGCTCGGGCTCTTGGTGCTGGACGCGGACGAGCTGGACGATCCGGTCGATCCGCATGCGCTGAGGGCCGCCGCCAGGGTGATGGCGATGACGGCAAGGGCGCGCGTCTGTGCGCGATTCTTCATCGAAAACTCCTTGAGGACTGCTTATCGGCAATGGTTCTCACTGCCTGTATAGATTACAGTCCACAACCCTGAAAGCTACCTGAAAACTATCGGGGAGCCTGCGCAGAATTTCATCAGACAACCCTGAGAGTTCACGAGGCCAGGGCTGGGCACTCCCCCAGCGCGCAGCTTAGAGGCAGGCACCCTCGTCGTATTCGGCCTTGATGTCCTCGTGGTGGCGGATGACCTCGCGGACCATGAAGCCCAGGAACTTCTCGGCGAAATCGGGGTCGAGGCCGGAGGAAGCCGCCAGGGTGCGCAGGCGCTCGACCTGGCGGGCCTCGCGATCCGGGTCGGCGGGAGGCAGGTCCAGGCGGGCCTTGATGTGCCCAACGCGCTGCGTGCAGCGGAAGCGCTCGGCGAGAATGTGCACGAGGGCGGCGTCGATGTTGTCGATCGTTGCGCGAGCCTCCGCCAGCTCAGCGGGAATACCGCTCACGCCCGCATCCGCAGAAGCGGACACCGAGGCCTCGTCACGCTGTGCCATTGTTCCTCCCCTAAGGTCTCAACTGACCTCAGTCTAGCGGGAGGACTCAGGCGCTGCGCTTACCTTCCGAGGAACGCTCCGGGTACAGCTCGGCGGGGCCGACGCCCTCGACCAGGTCGCGGGTGATAACCACGCGGGCGACGTCGTCGCGGCTGGGCAGGTCGAACATGAGGTCCGACAGGGTCTGTTCCATGATCGAGGACAGGCCGCGGGCACCCGTCTTGCGCTCGTTGGCACGCGCGGCGATCGCCAGGAGCGCCTCGTGGGTGAACTCCAGGTCCATGCCGTCCAGCTCGAAGAGGTGCTGGTACTGGCGCACGAGCGAGTTCGACGGCTCGGTGAGGACGCGCACGAGGTCCTCCTCCGTGAGCTCCTTCGTGGAGGTCAGGATGGGCAGGCGGCCGATGAACTCGGGGATCATGCCGAACTTGTGCAGGTCCTCGGCGGACACGGCCTCGTAGAGGTCACCCATCTCGGAGGCGCTCTTCAGCTCGGAGCCGAAGCCCGTCGAACGGCGACCCAGGCGTGCCTTCACGATATCCTCGATGCCCGCGAACGCGCCGGCAGCGATGAAGAGGATGCCGGAGGTATCAATCTCCAGGAACTGCTGGTGAGGGTGCTTACGACCGCCCGTGGGAGGCACGGAGGCGACCGTGCCCTCAATGATCTTCAGGAGGGCCTGCTGGACGCCTTCGCCCGACACGTCGCGGGTGATGGAGGCGTTCTCTGCCTTGCGGCCGATCTTGTCGATCTCGTCGACGTAGATGATGCCCTTTTCGGCCTTCTTAATATCGCCGTCGGCCTCCTGGATGAGGCGCAGGAGGATGTTCTCAACGTCCTCACCCACGTAGCCGGCCTCGGTCAGGGCGGTCGCGTCCACGATTGCAAAGGGCACGTCGAGGAGACGGGCGAGGCAGCGCGCCAGGTGCGTCTTGCCCGTGCCCGTGGGGCCCAGCAGGAGGATGTTGGACTTGGTGCCCAGCATGTCCTCAGCGTTGCCGGCCTCGCGCGAGCGCACGCGCTTGTAGTGGTTGTACACGGCCACCGACAGAGCACGCTTGGCACGGTCCTGGCCGATCACCCACGTGTTCAAGAATTCATTGATTTCGCGCGGCTTCGGCAGCGACGTCGTCGACGAGGAGGGCTGCTGTGAACCGAGTTCCTCCTCGATGATCTCGTTGCACAGCTCAATGCACTCGTCGCAGATATACGCGCCGGAGCCACCGATGAGCTTACGCACCTGCTTCTGGCTCTTCCCACAGAAAGAGCACTTGAGCAGTTCCGCGCCATCAGTCAGACGAGCCACGAGACCTCCAAGGTGTTGAACGTTTTGCCGTTCGGTCGGATGTACTTTCGCACTTACTAGCAAATAACGTAGTGCACGCGCACCAGTTTTCCGCGTAGCCACGCCTATCGTTATGAAAAGTTCACCCGTAGCCGACAATTGTCAGCGCGACAACCGCCTAACCAGGCACATAGCAACGAGGCCGTGGCACCCCACACACATCAGCGTGGGAAGACCACGGCCTCGTCAACGACGACAGCGTCACAGAGCCTTACGAGACTCCAGCACCTGGTCAATCAGGCCGTACTCGGCGGCCTGCGGGGCGGTGAGGATCTTGTCGCGCTCGATGTCGCGGCGCACCTGCTCCACCGGCTTGCCCGAGTGCTTCGAGATGGTGTCCTCGAGCCACACGCGCATGCGGTCGATCTCGTCAGCGACGATCTGGATGTCCGAGGCCTGCCCCTGCATGCCCTCCATCGCCGGCTGGTGAATGAGGACGCGGGCGTTGGGCAGCGCCAGACGCTTGCCGGGCGAGCCTGCGGCCAGCAGCACGGCGGCAGCCGAGGCCGCCTGGCCCAGGCACACCGTCTGGATCTGCGGCTTGATGTACTGCATCGTGTCGTAGATGGCGGTCAGCGCCGTGAAGGAGCCGCCGGGCGAGTTGATGTACATGGTGATCAGCGAATCGGGATCCTGGGACTCCAGGACCAGCAGCTGCGCCATGACGTCATCCGCGCTGGCGTCGTCCACCTGCACGCCTAGGAACACGATGCGGTCCTCGAACAGCTTCGTGTAAGGGTTCTGGCGGCGGAAACCGTAGGCCGTGCGCTCCTCGAAGTCGGGCAGCACGTAGCGGGCCTGAGGCATCTGGCGGGCGATCGCCTCGAAGTAGGGCTGGGTGCTCATCAGTTCTCTCCTCGCGTTCCGATCTCCTGCGGACTGTCGATCACGCGGTCAACGAAGCCATACTCGAGGGCTTCCTGCGCCGTGAACCAGTGGTCGCGATCGCCGTCGGCCTCCACCTGCTCGACGGTCTTGCCCGTGCGAGACGCGGTGATGGCAGCGAGTTCCTTCTTCATGCCCAGGATCAGGTCCGCGTTAATGCGGATCTCCGTCGCAGAGCCGCCCGCGCCACCCAGGGGCTGGTGCAGCAGAACGCGAGTGTGGGGCGTGATGTAGCGCTTGCCGGGGGCGCCCGCGGTGAGCAGGAACTGGCCCATCGACGCGGCCAGGCCCATGCCGACCGTCACGACGTCCGGCTTGATGTACTGCATCGTGTCGTAGATGGCCATGCCGGCCGTCACCGAGCCGCCAGGCGAGTTGATGTACAGGTAGATGTCGCGGTCCGGATCCTCGGCCGCGAGCAGCAGCAGCTGCGCGCAGATCGCGTTCGCATTGTCATCGCGAACCTCGCCGCCCAGCCAAATGATGCGCTCCTTGAGCAGGCGCTGGTAGACCGAGTCGCCCAGTCCCAGCTGCGAGCCTTCGCCGGCAGCACCGGTATTGTGCACGCTCACGCGTACCTCCTCGTCTGTTCGCGGGCCCAGTCGGCCCCATTGGTGTCAACCGTACCCGCTGCGCGCCCGCTCGTGCGCGCGCCGGGCCGTCGTTTCGCTGTCGGCACATGCGTTGAGTACGCGCCTCGACACATGCACTGAGGGGGCGAGGCTCGCGCCCCACCCCCTCAGCTGAGAGTTAGTCACTCGTCAGCGGGTATCCCCGCCGCGGTTCACTCCTGCTCGTCGGCCACCTCGGTGATGATCTCCGCGCCCTCTTCGGTGGCGGGATCGGTGCCGAAGAACTTGCTCAGGTCGACGTCGGCGCCGTTGGTGTCCTTGACGGTGACGACCTTCAGGGCCTCGATGAGGGCCTTGGAGCGACCCAGGTCGGCCACGACGTTGGCCATCTGCTGGGAGGAGGAGAACAGCTGGTTGATGTCGATGCCGAAGTTCTGCGACATCTGGATCGCGTAGTCGATCAGCTCCTGCTGGGAGACCTGCACGTCGAACTTCTTGGCCAGGGCCTCGGAGAGCAGCTCGGTGCGGATTTCCTTCTCGACGGCCTCGCGGGCTTCCTTCTTGGCCTTGGGCTTGGCGTCCTCGCCGACGCGGTGCTCGACCTGGTGGTCGACCGCGGACTCGGGCAGGACGATCTCGACCTTGTCGAGGAGGAGGTCGATGAGGGCGTCGCGCGCGGCGAGGGCCTGCTGGGACTCCTTGGACTGGGCGGCCTGCTTCTTCAGGTCTTCCTTGAGCTCGTCGATCGTGTCGAACTCGGAGACCATCTGAGCGAAGTCGTCGTCAGCCTTGGGCAGCTCGCGGGTCTTCATGGCCTTGATGGTGATGGTCACCTCGGCCTCTTCGCCCTCGTGCTCGCCACCCTTCAGCTTGGAGGTGAAGGTGACCTCTTCGCCGGCCTTGGTGCCGCGCAGGGCGGTGTCCTGGCCGTCGAGCATGGAGCCGGAGCCGATCTCGTAGGAGACGTCGGAGGCAGAGTCAACCTGTTTGCCGTCGATGGTGGCGACCAGGTCGATGGTCGCGAAGTCGCCGGTCTTGGCCTTGCGGTTGATGGTCTTGAGGGTCGCGAAGCGGCCGCGCAGATCCTCGAGTTCCTTCTCGACGTCCTCTTCGGTGACCTCGGTGGGCTCGACCTCGACGACGAGCTTCTCGTCGATCTCGGGCAGCTCGAAGGCGGGGACGACGTCAACCTCGGCGGTGAAGACGAGCTGGCCGCCCTGGGCACCGGTCACGTTGGGGATCTCGGTGACGTCGACGGTGGGCTGAGCCATGGGGCGCAGGTCGTTCTCGTTGACAGCGTCGGAGTAGTGGCCGGGCAGGACCTGGTTGACGACCTGCTCGATGACGGCGGCGCGGCCGAAGCGCTGGTCGATGATGCGCGGAGGCACGTGGCCCTTACGGAAGCCGGGGATGTTGACCTGTCCGGCGATCTCCTTGTACGCCTTGTCCATTTCGGACTTCAGTTCCTCAAAGGGAACCTCAACGGTCAGACGAACCTTGGTGGGCTCGAGGGTTTCAACGGTGCTCTTCACGTGCGTACGCTCCGTAGTCTACGAATTCGGGAACGCCCATTTCGGGCGCATAACAACTCGCTTAGTGTACGCCACGGCCCCGTTAATGTCCTCATTCGTGGGGCATTAGTGCGCATATCCACCCCTCTTTGGCCGCTTGGAGTGCGCAACACCACACGGGCACGCACCCCTCTTCTCCCCAATTCACGAGGCCGGGGCAGGGTGCGGTGCCGGGTGCACTCAGGGGGCGAGGTAGTGGGAACGCCCTCGCACGACGGCGGCCAGGCGGGCGCGCGGCACTTCGGCGATCTCACGCACGGAGGACAGAATCTGGCGATGGGTCGCGCGGGCCTCGGCGTCATCAACGGCGGTGAAGCGCGCGGTGACGCGGGGCTGGCCGGAGGCGATGGCGATGTCCCAGGATTCGAGCCGGGTGACGGATCGCGCGGCGGCCTCGACTTCTTCGGGGGCGCGGCCGGGTGCCAGCGTCGTGACCGTCATGATGGTGCGATAGGACGGCATGGACTCCCCCGGGTTCGTATGAAAAAACCGCGGCGCTATGGCCGCGGTTGGTCGGGGTGACAGGATTTGAACCTGCGACCCTCTGCTCCCAAAGCAGATGCGCTACCAAGCTGCGCTACACCCCGATGGACTGGTGTCCGGTGCCCCATCATACGGGAGGGGCGTGTAAATGTCGCGCACGTGGACAATACCCGCTAGGATCTTCGTGTCCCCTTCGGGGGTACGCGGATGTAGCTCAATGGTAGAGCCTCTGCCTTCCAAGCAGATCACGCGGGTTCGATTCCCGTCATCCGCTCCAGCACTGGGAAAGCCCCGGGCCACTCGGCCCGGGGCTTTCGCGTTACCCGATCGCTCACGCGGTCTCGGGGAACGTGGAGGTGTCGATGACGTAGCAATACAGGGTTAAAGGACAAAAAGAGTTGGTCTGAGCCCG
>KV835871.1 GCA_001838165.1 Actinomyces sp. HMSC035G02
TTATGCCCAACCCAAATGCGCACCCACACCCACCACCCACACCGGGCAGTAAACACATGCAGGCACAAGAAAACAAACAGGCAACCCAACAGGCCACACTGCTTGTCCCCCACAAAACTGGGCTCCCTAGAAAGGAGGTGATCCAGCCGCACCTTCCGGTACGGCTACCTTGTTACGACTTCGTCCCAATCGCCAATCCCACCTTCGACCACTCCCCCCGCAAAAGCGGTTAGGCCATGGGCTTCGGGTGTTACCAACTTTCGTGACGTGACGGGCGGTGTGTACAAGGCCCGAGAACGTATTCACCGCAGCGTTGCTGATCTGCGATTACTAGCGACTCCACCTTCATGGGGTCGAGTTGCAGACCCCAATCCGAACTGAGACTGGCTTTAAGGGATTCGCTCCACCTCACAGTATCGCAACCCTCTGTACCAACCATTGTAGCATGCGTGAAGCCCAAGACATAAGGGGCATGATGATTTGACGTCATCCCCACCTTCCTCCGAGTTAACCCCGGCAGTCCCCCACGAGTCCCCACCATCACGTGCTGGCAACATAGGGCAAGGGTTGCGCTCGTTGCGGGACTTAACCCAACATCTCACGACACGAGCTGACGACAACCATGCACCACCTGCACACGACCAACTAAATGCCACCACATCTCTGCAGTGTCGCCGTGCATGTCAAGCCTTGGTAAGGTTCTTCGCGTTGCATCGAATTAATCCGCATGCTCCGCCGCTTGTGCGGGCCCCCGTCAATTCCTTTGAGTTTTAGCCTTGCGGCCGTACTCCCCAGGCGGGGCACTTAAAGCGTTAGCTACGGCGCAGAAACCACGGGTGGCCCCCACACCTAGTGCCCAACGTTTACAGCGTGGACTACCAGGGTATCTAATCCTGTTCGCTCCCCACGCTTTCGCTCCTCAGCGTCAGTAACGGCCCAGAGACCCGCCTTCGCCACCGGTGTTCTTCCTGATATCTGCGCATTCCACCGCTACACCAGGAGTTCCAGTCTCCCCTACCGCACTCAAGTCAGCCCGTACCCACCGCACGCCCCCAGTTAAGCCAGAGGATTTCACGGCAGACGCGACCAACCGCCTACAAGCCCTTTACGCCCAATAATTCCGGACAACGCTCGCGCCCTACGTATTACCGCGGCTGCTGGCACGTAGTTAGCCGGCGCTTCTTTACCCACTACCCTCACCACAACC
>KV835872.1 GCA_001838165.1 Actinomyces sp. HMSC035G02
GGGTTAAAGGACAAAAAGAGTTGGTGGAGGGTTAGTCCCAGTTGTTTCGGTGGGGGCTTGTGTGGTGGAGGTCGTGCCAGGCGATGGCGTCGCCCCATCTGGGGATGACACCGGCTGCGGGGTGTGTGCGCGAGGCGTGTTCCCATTGGGCTTCAATCTGGGTGTCTGTGGGCATGATTTTGAGGATCTGGGCTGGTGGGAGCGGGTTTTCGGTGTGCATGTAGCACCACCAGAAGATCGCTTTGATCCGGCGGGTCAGCCGCATTCCCCGGTGGTCCCGCAACAGTTGACGCAAGGGCGCGTTGGTCGCGCCTTCGATCTGGTTGTTCATCGCCGGCAACGCCCCCTCAAACTGGGGGTCGGTGTAGGTGAACAACACCTCGGCTCCGATGAGCCGGTTCACACTGTTGCGGGCCCGCACGAGTCGTTCGTGCGTGTATTCCCACCCGCCATCGTCCCTCTTGGTCTTCTGCGCGAGGAAGCCCTCCCAGCGCTTGCACCAGTCCAAGTAGGTGTCTATCCATGAGGCCGCTTGCTCTCGGTCTTTCACGTGCAAGAGCTGCTTGCCCAAGCCGTACAGTTCCTTGGAGGCTGCAAGCTTGGGGCGAATGGTGGTGGCTTGTTTGATGGTCCCGAACGCGTGGAAGGTGCACCGCTGGACCCGCGTGTTCGGCCAGGCTTTCTTGCGGGCTTTTTCGAAGCCACTGCCCCCATCCGTCACCACCACGTCTGGTGGGGCGATCCGGTTCATGAGCGCTTCCCAGGCGCGCGAGTTCTCACTGCGTGCCACATACCAGCCCAAGATGAAATCCCGGGACTGAGCAATCAAGACGACCGCTTTGCGGCCCAGGTGGATCCCGTCAACGAACACGACCTCATGCACCTCATCCACCACCGGAGCAAGAGGCCACACCTCCCACAAACCCTGGCACCGCCGCCGAAACGACCTGCCCCCACCTGGCATATCCGCCTGCCGATTACCGCTGAGCAGCCAGGCAAGAAACTCACCCAGGTGCTTGGCCGAGGTATCAATCCGCTGCACGCCAGTTGAGTGGCACGAGGTGCAATGCCACCTCTGCTTGCCCGATTTCGACAGTCCGTACCGGATCAGCTTCCTGCCACAGGAATCGCATTTCGAGATGTTCACTCACCGAATCTGCCAGTACCAACTTTGACGCCCACTCTCCCGCACCACAAAGCCGAAAAGTCGACGTTTCACCAACACATTTTGTCCACCCTCAAAGTTGTCCCCCAACAACTTTGAACCAGACTTTCTCGCACCACAAAGCCGAAAGGTCGGGCTCAGACCAACTCTTTTTGTCCTTTAACCC
>KV835873.1 GCA_001838165.1 Actinomyces sp. HMSC035G02
CACCCGGTCACCCACACTCAACTCGGAAGAGCCGTCAATGTTTCACGTGAAACAATCGCGGGAACAGTCACCAAACGGCCTCGCGCGCGGCGCCGCAACTACTTCCGGTGGTAGCGCGGGCTCGTGCCCAAGTGCGTCGGGTAGACGTTCAGGCCATCCTTCAGCTTCGACTCGTCAAGGCCACGATACGTGTACGAACTATCGTTCACGATATCCGTCGGATCCACGACGCCATCCGCGTACTGCTGGACCTCCTCCGGCGTCGGACTCGACCCGCCCTGCTTCTGCGCCAGCGGGTTCTCATCAGGGAACTGCGACGGATCCGTATTCAAAATCGCGCCCGGATCAATGCCACCAAAACCCGTGTACTTGTTCCACCCATGATCAGGATTCAAGCCCGTCGTCACCAGCAACTGCAGCAACTGATTGGAAGTAGCCTGCGGCCACCGCTGCTTCGCCAATGCCAGAACGCCCGTGACGATCGGCGATGCAACCGAAGTGGCAGAGACAGTGTCATTAGCACCAGTGTCAAAGTTACGAAACAGCACAGGACCGCCGATAGAAGCCGTCACCACTCCCTCGCCCCACGAGGAGTATTCCTGCCGCGTCCCATCCGTACTGATCGCCGTCACACCAACAACGCCCGACCATTTAGACAAAGACAGATCATCATTGTCAAAACCGTCATTTCCAGCAGCAGCGACGAGGATTACTCCACTCGACATCGCACGTGCAACGGTCCATTTCATTGGGTCATTGCCATCATTGCTAGATGCGGACAGATTGATGATCTGGGCCCCATCATTCATCGCCTGATTCAGCACCCAGATCGGCTCTGTTTTAGCCACGTAACCATCGTTATTGAAGCAGTCTTCTGACGCCTGATCATCCTGGGTACCAAAAGGGATTCTGTAGGACAACAGGGAACTACCGGGAGCAACACCGTAGACATCCGACACGAGGATGGAAGCCACACCCGTGCCGTGCCTCCAAGATCCATTGGAACTCGTTATGGTACAGGTTTCCTTAGTCGTAATTTTCGCGCCCTTGAGTTCAGGCACGGATGTGTCCACCGGACCATCGATCATCGCGATGGTGACACCCTCGCCCGTGTATCCCTTCGCACGAGCACGATCCAGGCCGTAGTACGAAAAGTACGCCTGATCGGCCGCGGTGATCACGTCGGCTGCATGCGCGGGGGTGGCGGGAATCGACACGATGCCCGCCGCGAGCGCGCCCACGGCAGCGACGGCGACGCTGTTCCTCACGCGCACTCGTCGACCCCTCATTACCCTCACCATTGGCGCGGATCCCATCCGTCGTCCCGGCGCGGAGCGGGCGCAATGTCCTTGTCGGTCCCGTATGTCTGCGACATTGGATTCACATATCCTTCCGGCAACTCATCGTCGTCCTCCACGCGGAAAGGCGTGTACTTCCGACGCTTCGCCTTCTCATCGTCCTTGCCACGGCCGACGCCCGCACCAGCACCGCCGCCCATGAAGCCAGAGGCTCCCTGGGTTCCGCCTTTCCCGGCGCCAGCGGCACCAACACCGGCACCCGCCCCGCGGGAGCCATCAGCTCCGACGATACCAGATAGGCCTGCGGTACCAGAGGGTGCCTTGTAGGTCCCGTAGCCCGGACCGGAGTAGGATCCCGCACGCAGCGAAGACATGCCGCTCACGTTGCCTGCCGTTCCCCCTCGCCCGAGGGCAGCTGCAGCACCACGGCCAAGAGCGCTCGCCGACGAGCCGAGGCCTCCACCCATGCGGGCCGCACCACCGACGCCAAGGGCTCCCGCTCCTAGCATCCCAGCACCAGCAAAACGGGAGGTCAACGCGGACTCGCTTCCCGGACCGCCATTCACGTTCCACAGTGGGTGGTATCTGTCTACCGGGGGTGCCGGCGTATAGCCGCCGACGACACCGTTACGATGCCAGTCCCCGTTCACTCGCGTGTGCAGCAGATCGACGCCCATGAGGTCCTGTGGGTCGGAAATCGGGTTCAGGCGCGACCCCACCTCACCCTCGGTCACGAAGCGGTTCGGGATACGAGGCGACGACATGACGCGATCGCTCACCGGACCGCCCTCGTCATACCCCGCCGGATACAGTCCGGAGCCGGATCCTCGCAAATCAGATCGACCGTAGTCCGTGTCACGGCTGCCTGGGTACACACCCGCCTCGTGAGCGGAGGTATTCAGGTATCCCCGCTCAATGTCTTGACGCACGCTACCACTCGAAGGACCCGGATTCTGTTCGCCGTAGTCACCCGCGTTTTCAACCCGCTGTTTCATTGCGTCACGCTGCGCATTCGTCCCATCCGCCAGGGCCTGCATCGTGTCGTTCGCGCGCTGCAGGATGTCCGTCGCGGCGGCTTCACGCTGGTTGTTCGCCTGCATGATGAGCCCTTGGACGTATGCTTCACCCGTCGTAGCGACCGCGTTGATGGGCAGTCCCGCGAGGCCCATATACCCGGTCACAGGAATGACGACGTGGGCTGCGTCTGCCAACGCCTGCAGCTTCGAGTCAACCAGGGTGGGCGAGAGCTGCATAGCGTCCTCGCGCACGTGCTTCATGACGCGACGGGCCTCCGCATAGAACTCCATCGCCGTGTTGTGCCCATCCTTGATGGCCTGCACCTGCTTCATCGCGCGATCGGTCCACGCGTCGATCTGGTCTCCAGTTTCACCGGTGAATCCCTGGTTCGTGCGCATGTGGTGCGTGGAGTTGTTGGCCTCGTTCAGGCCGCACACAACCGTATTGTGTTCGTTGTCCGAGGCGTCCAGCGCGGAGGCCGTCTCGATCGCGGTGACCAGCTGCATGAGGCGCTCGTACATCGGGCTCTCAACCATGATTCGCTCTCCTCACTCTCAGATGGCCGACGGCGCGTTTTGGGCGGGTTCGGAGGACGAGGCACCGGGGTCGGTGCCCGCATTCGCCGGCGGGGCGGAATTGTCGACCTGAGTCGGAGGTGCGGTGTAGGTCGAATAGGCAGTCGACCCACCACCGCTCGTCGGACTTGGGTCCAGGCCCGCCAGGATAGCGGCGAGCTGGTCAGCATTCGCCGTCTCTGCGGCCTCGAAGGCCTCGGCTGCCTGTTCAACCTGACCATCGAACTTTGTGAAGCTCTTCTTCTGACTGCCAATCAGCTGAGCCTCAGCCTTCAGCAGCGAAACGATCGCCGTGCGCATGGCCTGGAACCCGCCCTCGTCGGACCAATACGAGGGGTCTTGCGCGTCAATGAGCCGCCCGAGAGCCTCCGATGAGTCCCCCAGGGACTGCCCTCCTCGCTTCATATCGTCACGCGTCTGGGCGTGCTTATCGGAATCGAAGCCGACGTCAACCACGCGCTACCTCCTGATCAACCGACCCACGATTTCGTGGGCCACAGAACACTGTGCTACCCAGCCAAGCATATGACCAGTTGTTCAGGTTAACAAGCGATTCAGAGGTTCACGAGGCCGGGGCCGGATCCTCGGAGACGCCCGCTCACGGGTCCTCGGAGACGCCCGCTCACAGGTCCACTCGCAGACCCGCTCACAGCAACGCCAGACACTCACCCCCGCCTCTCGCGCAATGTGCGCGCGAGCAGGCCGTGCCTCGGCGCGAAGACCCAGGCGAGCACGAAGCACGCGGTCAGCACCAGGACGATCGTGGCGCCCGTGGGCACGTCCAGCGCCCACGACAGGTACAGGCCCACCAGGCCCCCGGAGGCGCCGAGCGCGGGCGACAGGATCATCATGGTCCCCAGGCGGTCGCACAGGAGCCGCGCGGTGGCCGCGGGGGTCACCAACAAAGCAAGCACCAGGACGTTGCCGATGGTCTGCACGGAGATCACGACGGCCAGGGCCACGGCGACGTACAGGGAAAGATCAGCCAGCAGCACGTGCACGCCCGCCGCCCGGGCGCTCTCGCGGTCCAGGGTCACGGCCACGATGGGCCGGTGCGCCAGGAACAGCATGAGCAGCACAAACAAGGCGCCAGCCAGCACCACGGGCACATCCGACGCCGGAATACCGGTGATCGACCCGAACAGGAAGTCCTGCAGGCTCCCCGCGTACCCGGGCGCCCGCGCGATGATCGCGACGCCGAGCGCAAACGCGCCCACGAAGAGCACGCCGATGACGGAGTCCTCCTTGAGCCGCCGATTCTGCGCCAACAAGGCCACGAGCACGGCGGTCACGACGCCCGCGAGCGCGCCGCCCAGCACCAGGGATCCGCCGCACACGAAGGCGATTGCCAGGCCCGGGAACACGGAGTGCGCGACCGCGTCGCCGATGAACGCCATGCCGCGCAGGACGACGTGCACGCCGACGCTGCCGCACACGAGCGCGGCGACGACCGCGATCAGCAGCGCGCGCGGCAGGAAGGCCAACGCGGGATTCGTCAGGTCGCGGAAGAAGTCGTAGGGGCTCAGGAAGTCCGCCGCCGGGACGAGGGCACGTCCGGCCGCGTGGATCACGGTGCTCATGCGCGCACTCCTAGGGCGTCGAGGATCGGGTTGTCGGGTCGCACGTCGAAGGCGCGGATCCACGGGTCGGCGTCCGCCAGCTCCTCGGGTCGCCCGGAGGCGACGATCGTGCGCCGTAGCAGGTACAGGCGGTCGCAGCCGGCGCGCGCGCCGATGAGGTCGTGCGTGGTCATGAGGAGGGCCCGCCCGCCGTCCGCGAGGCTACGGAACAGGTCCATGAGCATCTCCTGCGTGGGCATGTCGAGGCCGGTGAAGGGCTCGTCGAGGAGCAGCACGGCGGGCCGGATCGCGAGTGCCCGGGCGACGAGGACGCGCTGACGCTGCCCTCCGGACAGCTCGCCGATGGGTCGCTTGGCGAGGTCGCGCATGCCCACGAGGGACAGGGCCTCCTCGACGGCGCGGAAGTGCGGGGTTCGAGCGCGCCCGAGCAGGCCTCGTCGCACGGTGACGGCCTGCAGGACAGCGTCGCGCACGCTGATCGGGAAGTCCCACGCGAACTCGTGCCGCTGCGGCACGTACCCGATCGCGCCGTCGGTCTCGACGCTGCCGCTGGAGGGGATGAGCCCCAGGATCGAGCGGATCAGCGTGGTCTTCCCGGCGCCGTTGGGCCCGATGAGGCCGACGAGCTCCCCGGCCTCGACCTCCAGGTCGACGCCCTCGAGGACGCTGCGCCCGCCCAGGGACGCGCCCAGTCCGGTGACGCGCAGCTGGCTCACTGCTCCCCTCCCCGATCGACGAGGCCGGGGCCGCCCTCGCCCGAGCCATCACCGCGGGCGGTAGGCAGGGGCGCGAGGATGGAGTCGGCCTCGGCGATGGCGGCGGCCTGTTCGGCGTGGCTGCGGCGCGAGCGCGCCACCACGAGGGCGCCGATCACGAGGAGGGACACCGCGACGACCGCGATGATCGCGAGGAAGGCCCAGTCGGGCAGCCCGCCCGACGCGGCACCCGAAGCAGAGGAAGCAGAACCAGCGGGGGTGGCCCCGGAACCAGCGGGCACGGAACCAGAGGAAGAAGCGGAGGAAGAAGCGGAAGCCCCATCTGCGGAGGCAGCCGCAGGCGCAGCCATGGCCAGGGCCTCGGACGCGGAGGCGGCGTCACCGACGGCGAAGCGCAGGGTCGTGGAGGCGCTGACGGCCTCGCCGGCGGTGGTCGTGCCGAGGAAGGTCACGGTCGCCGTGTAGGTGCCGGGCGCGGAGAACGCCCAGTTGGCGTGCACGTGCGTGCCCGAGTCGATCCACACGTCGCCGGGCGCCGCACCCGAGTCGGCGAGCAGGAGGGGCTTGCCGAAGGTGCCGGACTGCAGGAACAGCCACGCGCGGCCGGGGCCGGACACGGGGCCGACGCGCATGGTGAGGCCGCGGTCGATGGTGGCCGTGACGGCGGGATCCTGCGTGTTCCAGCCGAGCCACACGACGCCCGGGTTCTGCGTCTGGGGAACGACGTACACGGGCTTGCCGGCGACGTCGGCCAGGAAGGGGTAGTCGGCGGAGTCAGGCGCGGTCATGATGGCCGCATCACCCACCCGCAGGACGGTCTGGTTGGGGTCGCGCCACACGGCGCCGCTCTCGGCGTCGTGGCGCAGGCCGGCCCTCCACTGTCCGTCGATCAGTCGGGGGCCGAGGTCGACGTGCCCAACGCTGATTTCGCTGGCCTCATTCGACCACTCCTCGTGCGCTGCGACGCTCTGCGCGAGGTCGGGGTCGGGACTCGGGTCAGCAAAAGAAGAGGGGGCGCCCGCGATGACGAGGAAAGCCGACACAAGCAGAGCGCTCAGAGACAGGCCGAGGCGGGGGATTTGCACCATTAGAGCAGCGACACGCCGACGACACGCCGTGGGGATGCTTCTAGTGCTGCCATTCCCCCCTGCGGCTGGGCCTGGCCGGGCTTCGAGATCGACCACTCCGAGCGAAGCTCGCGTGTGGCGATCTCGCGGGCGGGCCGCCGCCCCCGGGGCGAAGAGCCGGCGGCCGCCCTGGCGGGCGACGCCTCGGCCGGAAGTCAGGCGAGAAGAGAAGGATTTCATGGCATCTCCTTGCCGCCCAGGCAGCGTGCCAGTGAGCGGGCGTTGTGTTCCATCATGTCGATGTAGGTGGGTGCTTGGTCGTCGAGGGTGTCGCCGTACAGGGGGCAGATGTCCACGCCCGCGTCGGTGGCGGCGGTGCGCAGGGTGGAGCGGGTGCGCGCCAGGTTGGGTTCGAGGAACACCGCGGGGATCGAGGAGTCGGACAGGGTGGCCTGGAGCTTGATCCGGTCGGCGATGGAGGGTTCGACGCTGGGGTTGGGTGCGACGAAGCCGGCGACGGTGAGCCCGTAGGCGTTCGCCAGGTACGCGTACGCGTCGTTGGTGGTGACGAGTTTGCGGCGCTCGTCGGGGATGGTCGCGATGGTCGAGGCGACGGTGGCGTCGAGCTCGTCGAGGCGCGTCAGGTAGGCGGCCGCGTTGGCCCGGTAGGTGGCCTCGCCGTCGGGGTCGACGGAGATCAGCGAGTCTCGGATGACGCGCACGTACGCCTGGGCGTTGTGGACGTCGTGCCACAGGTGGGGGTCGATGTCGCCGTGGACGTGCTTGCCGAGGACGGCCTGCGGGAGCATGTACACGTTCGCGCCGGGCTCGCCGATGAAGCGGAACGAGGCCTCCCCGGGGATGGTCGTGAGCGCGCGGGTGGGCACTTCGATGACGACCTGGTCGAGGTCGGTGCATTCCATGGTCGAGGCGACGGCCGCCGCGGCGCTAGATGCGCCCACGCAGGGGGCCGAGGCCTCGTCCCCGCTGAGTGCTCCGGCGTCGGAGGCGAGTTCGACGCGCTTGGTGGTGAGGTTGACGGTGATGTCGGCGTGGCCGGCGGACAGGACGCGGCGGCCTTCGGAGGCGGCGACTTCCTCGGGCGGGGTGCCGACGGCGAAGACGGCGGTGCCTTCCCCGACGCTGACGGGCGTGGCGCCGGGCGTGGTGCGCAGGTTGGCGCGGAAGTGGACGCGGTACACGCCGGGCTGAGTAAATGCCCAGCTCATGTGCTGGTGGGCGTCGGCGGGCAGCTGCGCGGTGTCGGTATCGTATCCGCCTGCGGCGTTGAAGCCGTCCGAGGTCGCGAAGGCAATCTCCGGCTGCCCGAACGACGTGGTGAGGTAGGCGGCGGCCTGGCCGGGCCCGTCGACGCCGGTGGTCGTCAGGTCGATCTGCGAGGCGCGGGTGGCCCCCATGTCGGCACCGTCGCCCCACACGCGCATGCCGAGCCACGGGGTGTCGAGGGCGCGGTCTTCGACGAGGGGGAGGATGGTGGCGCCGTTCTTGGCGGCCTCCTCGGCGACGGAGACGGAGCGCGAGCCGGCGGGCAGGTTGGAGTCGAGGGCGCGGATGAGGGCGTGTTCCTCGAGCATGAGGTAGTTGGAGAAGGCAACGTCCGCGTATGCGACGTCGCGGATGGTGCGCAGGGAGGGTTCCCACGAGTGCGGGTCCGCCCCGTTGGGCACCATCTGCGTCACGTGGACGCGGTCTCCGGCGACGTTGCGCACGAGGTCGGCGAGGATGCCGGTCGTGGCCACGACGCGCAATTCACCGTCGCTGGAGGGGTCGGGCGCGGGCGCGCAGCCGGCCAGGGTCGCCGTGAGCGCTAACGTCGAGGCAGCGAGCACACACCCACTCCCCCGCCACCCACGGAAGGGGAGGCGGGGGATGAAGGAGAGTCGGCCTCGTGAATGAGGGGTCACAGCGTTGCGCGCAGGTTGCGGCGGCGTCCGATCGCACCCACCCACACGCAGGCCGCGCCCGTGAGCGCCCACGTGAGGGAGACGACGGTCAGCGGGATGGTGTCGGCGCCGGTGGTGGCCAGGGAGAGGTCGCAGTCCTTGCCGGACGCGGTGCGGCCGACGACCTGGGAGACCATGGGTCGCCCATTGGGGCCGGTCGCGCCCGTGGCGGTGAGGTCGCCGCCCGAGCCGAAGCCGCTGCCCGCGAGCGCCGCGCCGTTCGGGGTGACACGCATGGTGATGGTCAGCGTGTAGGTGCCGGGCGCGGTGAACACCCAGTTCTGGTGGGCGTGCGTGTTGGCGCCGAGCGTGTAGCCGGTGCCGGGGCCGTCGAAGACGTGCTCGCCGACGCCGGAGCCGAGCGCGCCCGCGTTGAAGACGGCGACGCGTCCGGGGCCTTCGACGGCGTCGAGGGTGAACTGGACGGGGCCGGTCGTGCCGGTGACGATCTCTTCGCGCTGGGAGTTCAGGCCCAGCCACGGCACGCCAGCGATCTGGGTGGAGGGGATCAGCCAGACGCTCGATCCGGGGGTGGCGACGAAGCCGAGGTCGGCGGGCGCGGTGATGCGCGCGGCGTCACCGAGGGCGAAGGTCAGGGACGAGGGGTCGACCCACTGGGCGGGCTGGCTGCGGTCGTCCTTGACGCGGGCGACGAGGGTGCCGTTTTCGATGGCGGGGCCCAGGTCGAAGTGGCCGTCGGTGGCGTTGCCGGAGGCGCCGTCGCCGACGCTCACGGTCAGGGTCGTGCGCGCGGTGTTCGCGGGGGCGTTGTTCGAGGCCAGGGTGGCGGCCTCGGCCTCGGTGGCCTCGCGGGTGATACGGGTGGCGACGCAGCGCTCACCACCGGTCGTGCCCGAGGTGGTGCGCACGCCCGAGGACGGGGCAGGGTTCGCGCCGGTCGTCATGCCGGTGTTTCCCGTCGTTCCCGTCGCGCCGGGCGCGGGGGCCGGGGCGCTGGGCGTTCCCGTGGCGCCGCCCACGCCCTGGTCCTGCGCGGCCTGGTTGTTCGTGGAGTTCACGGAGCCGGGGCCCACGCCGGGGGCGGGGGCGGGCTGCGCCTGGTCGGTCGAGGGGGCCGCTCCGGACTCGGCGAGGCACGAGGCCTCGTCAGCGACGTTGATCGTGTAGGTGTGGACCGCGGACTGGGCGTTGGCGGCACCGGTGTTCCCGGGGGTCCACGCGCTGGCCTGCACGGTCAGCGTGTAGCGGCCGGCGCGCGTGAAGAGCCAGTTGACGTGCTTGTGGGCGGCGTAGGGCTGGTCGATGTCGTCGCCGCCCGGCGCCAGGTCGAAGCTGCCGTCATTGGTGACCGCCTTCATGCCCTCGGTGAAGCTGGAGGTGAAGGCGTAGATACGGCCGTCGGCAGGACCCGTGTAGGAGATGTGGAAGCGCGCGGCGTCGTATCCGCCGGCTGCGACGCCCAGGGTGTCCCATCCGGGCCACAGCACGGTGGCCTGGTTGTCGCCGGTCTGGCCGAGCAGGTAGGCGGCTGAGGGCGCGCCGGTCGCCTGGCTGACGTCGGCGGGGATCTGGGTGAGCGTGGACTTGTTGACGGCGAGGAGCGTCTGTTCGGGCTCGCGCATGACGCCGGAGCCCGTGGCGTCCTCCTTGATGCGCAGCGTGAGCGCGCCGGACGCGTCGGAGCTCAGGTCGAAGATATCGGCGTGGCCGTGGTCCAGGGTGGCCGTGGTACCGGCGGGGGCGGTGCGCATGACGGCACAGGTGGTCGCGTCGGCCTCGGACGAGGCCGTGGCTGCGTCGGCGGTGGCCTCGGTGGCTTCCTCTGTTGCAACTGCATCCGCGGTGTCGGCGGTGGCCTCGTCGGCGGCGTGTGCCGCTCCGGGGACGAGGAAGGAGGTGACCGCGAGGGCCATTGCGGCGAAAGCCCGGGCAGCTGCGCGGCCCGGGTTCCGGTACTTCGTGGGGTTCATGAGGGGGTCCTCTAGGTGCTGTGCACATGAATATGAATGAGAATCGTTATCATTCTAATAGCGTGGCGCACATCGTGCAAAGTTCTGGCACCCGAAACCCCCTGATCGCGATAGCTCTGGCGAAACCCGAAAACCTTTGGGAGCACCGCTCCCCCACTTCAATTTCGCACGTAATTCCCTCACTATTCCTTCAAACTTTGAATTCACATCGTTGAAATTCTGCGGTTTTCTCCCCATTGTCAATTTGTCTGATCACCGAATTACGTGCGAAATTGGTGGTGAGCTTCGGTGGCCAGCCCCAACGCTTCGACGTATAGCCCGGTCCACGCTCTCACCTAACGGTTCACGAACTCGCACGAACCAACATCGAAATTACTGGAAGTTTGCGATCTGTGGGCAAGCACAGTCGACGCAACAGACGAATTGTGACGGCGTGCGCACATTTGTGCAGGGGGAGTGCGCGTAGCCACTTTGCTTTGCAATTGCTTGGTTTTTGATGCGATCTAAATTACTGGCCGAACGGTTGATTGCATGTTTTGGGAGGGATAAACTATAACCATCAAGCGCCTGACGAAGCTGCCAAGCTGGTCTGGCGCTTTTCTTGTTTGAAACGCAGGGTCGCGCCGACGCTACCCGCGTTGGCACACTCCACGAACGAGAACCGCCGGGTGATCCCCGGCCTCGTCAAACAGGGAATCAACACAACATACGATCCCACGAGGAGTTCACTCATGTTCTCGACCATCGACGTCATGGTTGCCCAGGCCCACATCGATCAGCTCAACGAGCTCGCCGACGCCAAGCGCCTGGTGAAGGCCGACCGCCACTGAGCGAATTTCGGCACCGCCGGAGTTCCACGCAAGTCCGCAGACCCGCAGGGGCTGCGGACTTTTTGCATACCATCACGCGCGGGGTTAAAGGACAAAAAGAGTTGGTCTGAGC
>KV835874.1 GCA_001838165.1 Actinomyces sp. HMSC035G02
CCCGTTTCTTGGACATCGAAATTGAAGTCCAGGGAATGGGAGGCTTTTCGTGTCTGTGGATCTGGGGTTGAGGCATGATCGTTTGCTTCGGGAGCAGGCGGTGGAGATGTTTGAGAGGGGGTGTGGCTATGGTTTGACCGCCAGGAGGCTTGGTGTGTCTGCCGAGACTGTGAGAGAGTGGCAGAAGATGTACCGCGTGATCGGGAGGGGCGGGCTTCTTGCCATGGGAGTAAAGCGGGCCAGATACGACTATGAGACCAAGGTCGCCGCGGCGAGGGCCGTGGTTGATGGTGGGATGAGTAAGCCTGAGGCGATGGTGCGTTTCGGTATTGCGAGCGCGACACCGTTGAAGCGGTGGTGCAGGCTGTACCGTGAGGGCGGCGCGCAGGCGCTCAAGCCCAAGCCCAAGGGCAGGCCGAAGGGGTCGGTGCGGGCGGTGCCACCAACGCGTGAGGAGGAACTCGAAGAGCGCGTGCGCAAGCTCGAGGCGCAGGTGGCGTACCTAAAAAAATCGATTGCCCTGAAGGCGCAGAGGCGCTCCCAAACCGGGACAAAGCCCTAGTGGTCGCCGAGCTTTCAGGGCGCGGACATGCGGTGTGTGATCTCCTCGAGGCCGCCGGTCTTGCCAGGTCGAGCTACTACTACGCGCTGGCTCACCCCCAGCAGCCAACCAGGGCGTATCTGCGGCCCAAGGTTGCCCAGATCTTTTCACGAACCCCCAACGGGTGCGGTCACAGGCAGGTAGCCATGTGCCTGCGCGCTGAGGAAGGGGAGCGCATCGCCGATAAGACGGTCTTGAAGATGATGGGCGAAATGGGGCTGCGCTGCGGCATACGCCGCGAAACGAAGTACCACAGGTACAACTCCTACAAGGGGGACGTGGGGCAAAGTTTCGACAACATCATCGGCCGCGACTTTAAGGCCGATGGGCCCTGGCAGAAACTCGGTACCGACGTCACCGAGTTCAAGCTCTCCTTCGGTAAGGCCTACCTCGCTCCGGTCTACGACTTTGCC
The DNA here is from genome assembly GCA_001838165.1 of Actinomyces sp. HMSC035G02. Taxonomy (GTDB): domain Bacteria; phylum Actinomycetota; class Actinomycetes; order Actinomycetales; family Actinomycetaceae; genus Pauljensenia. Next base: position 1,015 of record KV835874.1, read on the forward strand.
AGCAAAGAGATCGTGGCTCACTCCATCTCCATGTGTCCCAACCTCGCCCAACAACAAGAGATGCTCCAGATGCTCATGGACGCCAAGCCCGCAGGAGCTAAGCCGATCTTGCACTCGGACATGGGATGGCAATACCAGCACAAGGCCTACATCAGTGCGCTCGCCGATAACGGTTTCATCCAGAGCATGTCACGCAAAGGCAACTGCATCGACAATGGCGCCACCGAGCAGGTTTTCGGGCACCTCAAGGACGAGTTCTTTCGCGGCCAGGACTGGCAGACCTTCGAGAGCTTCAAAGCCGACCTCGAGGCTTACATCACGCACTGGAACACAACAAGACGCCAAGTAAAGCTCAAGGGCCTGACCCCGGCAGAATACCGGGATCAGGCCCTACAGGAAGCCGCATAACGGCTACCATTAAACGCGTCCAAGTTTCGGGGCGCAGTTCA
>KV835875.1 GCA_001838165.1 Actinomyces sp. HMSC035G02
CCACCCAAACAACACGTTCGGGTGAGAGCAAAAAACACGAACAATTTCGTGCCGCAACCACTATACAAACCACGATCAACCCACACCCCCCACCAAACAAGGGGGAACAGTGTTGAACACCAGTCTTGTGGTGGTCATAGCACCGGGGAAACGCCCAGCCTCCATTCCGAACCTGGAAGCTAAGCCCGGCAGCGCCAATGGTACTGCAACCGCCAGGTTGTGGGAGAGTAGGACACCGCCACAACACACTT
>KV835876.1 GCA_001838165.1 Actinomyces sp. HMSC035G02
GGCTCTTCAGAGTTGAGTGTGGTTGGAGGCATCTAGGCCTCCTGCGATGAGGAGCATTCGGAGTTGGTAGTTGGTGGGGTTGCGGTAGCCTCTGGCGGTGCGTCTTCCTAGTTCGATGATTCCGTTGATGGCTTCGGTGGGGCCGTTGCTGGCTCCTCCTGTATCGAAGTAGGCCAAGAAGGCGTCCTTCCATTTGCGTAGGGTTCGACCCAGTCGGGCGATTTCGGGGATGGGACACGTTGGTAGGCGCTGGATGAGATGAGCGGCCAGGCGTCGGCCTTGGGCGGGTGTGGCTTGATGGAAGACGTCGCGCACTTGCTGGGCGCAGTGGTAGGCGACTTCCACACTGATATGCGCCTCATCTGCCGTGAAGGCCTCACGGAGTCGTTCTTGTTGACGCTTCGTGAGCCGATCACGCGAGGCGCGCAAAAGATTGCGGATCTGATAGAGAGGATCACCCTTGCGCCCGCGGTGACCGGTCGTGTCTTGCTGGACGCGACGACGCACCTCATCGAGAGCGTCACCGGCGAGCTTGACGATGTGAAAGGCATCGAGCACGCTGGTGGCGTCTTGGAGCTGGTCATCAATGGCGTTCTTATATCCCTGGAAGGGATCCAGCGTCGCGATCTGGATACCGGAGCGAAAGTCTTCGCCGCGCTCGGCCAGCCAGTTCTTGTACACGGTGCCAGACCTTCCCGGGACCAGATCCAACAAGCGGGCCGTGGGATGATCCTCCCCTCGCGTCAGGTCGACGATGCCGGTGAGCTCACGGGGCCCTCGTCGGCGTCGGTCCTGGTGGTGCCACACGTGCTCGTCAACCCCCAGCACCCGCACCCCTGAGAAACGGGCGGGGTCATCAGATGCGGCTTGCAGACACGGCTTGATATGGGACCACACGGTATTCCACGTGGTTCCTAACTGGCGGGCCAGCCCCGAGATAGTGGCTCCCTCGAAGCGCAACTGTCGGATCGCCCAGCGGATCGCCCGAACACCCAGACGCGCCCTGGGAGCACACACCGAGTGGTTCTGCTCAGCGAAAGTCGTGATCTGGCAGGTATGTTCGCGGCATATCCAGCGTCGCTTATGCCACCGGATCCGCACCGGGACCCCGGCCCAGGGCGCGTCGATCACCTCCACCACCACACGCCCATGACCTTGAGCGATCACCCCACAATCTGGGCACCCCGCCAGCTGGTTGCACGACTCAACATCGAGCACCAGAGCATCTGGGGTGCGAACCGCACTCATCAGATGGAAGCCCTCCAAGTCGACGAGCAGATCACACCGATCACAACGATCAAGCGACACAGAGCAGCAGCAGGTAGGGTGAGACATTGTCGAGGTCCTTGACGACAGCGGGGGTAGAAGTCCGCTCATCATCAAGGACCTCGACCTCTACCCGCAACCCCCGACCAACACCCGGTCACCCACACTCAACTCGGAAGAGCC
>KV835877.1:0-8847 GCA_001838165.1 Actinomyces sp. HMSC035G02
GATTTTTCTTTCAAGACGCTCGTGTTTCCGTGCCCAGTGTGCGGCATTTTTCGCCTTGCTCGGTCTGATGGTGGGCGCGAGCGCGAAATAGTTCGCCCAGCGCACGAAAAATGGCCCAAAATTGGCTGTTTGTGGCGTGCTGAGCGAATTTTGTCGCGGGTTGAGTGGGGGAGGGGCCGTGCTGGGCGAATTTTGTCGCGCCTGCCGGCCCGCTACTGCCACCGGCCCTGGCTCGGCCACCGTCCCCGTCCCCGCTATCCTCCCCGGAACAGTCTCTGGCCCGACACTACCCCGGCCCCGCCACCGACCGCCGGCCCCGCCGCCATACTTTGCGGTGCCTCGGCACCCCCCACATCGGCGTCGGTGGGGGTTTTGCAGCATTAGGAGCTGGCTGCCGGCGTGTCGTCGGCGTGTCGGGGTTCTAATGACGTCATTTCCCCATGTGGCAGCAGTGAGGTTACGGTTCGAGGCCAAAGTGCAGACCCATTGGGTGAAGACGCTGACAACGGGCTTTTATGGGCGCGGTGGTCTGCGATTTGGGCACATCGGTGTCTGGCAGCGTGCGTATTGTTACGTAACCCATTGATGTGCACGCAAACCCCTGGATATACACTTGGGCGGCGCCGCCCACGTGCGCATCAAAGGGCCCGGATGTCCACCTGTGGGCCGGTTCGTTAGTTGATGCCAATCCGCGTCGGGCGAGCCCGCAACAGTGCGCTGAGAACAGCACGCAGAAACCTACCCGTCCGCGACGGTGGACGGTGATCGGAAGCAGGCGACGACCTCTGACACCGCCACGCATACGGGTTGTGGCTGAGCGGCCCCGGCCATGACGACGCGACGACGGTGGCCGGTGCAGGAAGGGGGAGCAGCGGACTCACCCACGAACCCGCCGTCACGTAGATGTGCATGAGCCCGTCGATGCTCGCGAAAAATCCACCGTCAACAACTGGCGCTGGAAAACCCACGGGATCAAACGCGTAGACGTGCTTGAGCGCCGGGGGAGTGACCGTCGCAGCAGCGTACAGCGCGAGATTCGCGCCCTTCGAATGTCCGATCACGGTGATCGGCCCGTCGGTCCGCGACGCAGCATACTCCAGGTAGTTCGCGGCCCACCGCTGCGAATCCGTCGGAAAATCAAGAGCAAAGTGGGCGTCCTCCGCCCACCCGACCGCACTCGCGTCCGTCCCGCGGAAAACCACGTAGGTCGCCCCGGCTTCGTCGACGAAGGTGACGGCGCCGAACTGTGCAAGCGGGCGAGACGTCAGCCGAGTGACCGCATCGCGCACGCGCAGGCCCCCGAAGCGCGCGCTCGCACCGGCGGCCTCGAGGAGGGGACGATCGGCGTGGGACGCTAATGAATAGCGATACAGAGACGGGATTGACGAGGCCTGGGCGACCTCTCGGAGCAGGCACCCGCGTGGGGAACGCGGCCCGGGCAGCGCGTGAAAATCCACGTAGACCAGGCATGAGAGGACGAGAGCGTCGGCGGGGGAGAGGTCAGCCCGTAGCGGTGTGCGCGAGTCTCGAACGTACTCGATGACGGTGGTCACGAGGCCTCCTCCTCTCCGTCAAGGGGCGGACAAACGCGGTCGTGTTGGACGTCACCAACGCTCGATTTTGCCGGATGGCCCTGTGCTGTGTACTATATCCGAGTGCCCGAAAGGGTGCCGGTTGGGCCTATAGCTCAGTAGGTTAGAGCGCAGTCCTGATAAGACTGAGGTCGGTGGTTCGAGCCCACCTAGGCCCACCATCCGCAGGCGAGCGAAAGCGGAGGATCATCATGAAGAAATGGGTCACCTGTTGCGTGGCTGTCGGATCCGTCGTGGCCGTCGGCATCGCCGTCCGACAAATTCTCGTTGATCTTTCCGATAACGCTGACCTGTGGACGTCCGTCACGGACGCCGTGGAGGACTGAGTTCCTCCAACGGGGCTATGGCGCAATTGGTAGCGCACCTGCTTTGCAAGCAGGGGGTTACGGGTTCGAGTCCCGTTAGCTCCACTCTACGTACAAGGTTCGAGCCCTTGCCATCTTGGATGGTTTCGGTTCGGGCCTTTTTGCTGTCTGAGGCACGGCCCGGGCAAGGGCGTTGGTGAGGGTGGCTCTGGCGTCGGCGTCCTCCCGTGGACACTCACTTCAACCACGTTGAGGCCTGGCATGTGCTGCGGACGCCCCGCGTACTTGCTCGTAAGCGGCGAGCGCCTCGCGTCGTGACTCGGCCAGGTCGACGACGGGCGCGATAGGCCGATCGGCTCCCTCTGGGATCCAGCGCTTGACATAGCGGCTGCGCGGGTCAAACCGGGTGCGCTGGAGGTCAGGGTTGAAGATGCGGAAGTAGGGCGCAGCGTCTGCGCCGCAGCCGGCCACCCACTGCCAGGAGACAGGATTGTTGGCCTCGTCTGCGTCTACGAGAGTCTCCCAGAACCACTGCTCGCCGTCTTGCCATGGCTGGAGCATGTTCTTGGTGAACAGTGATGCCGCGACCATGCGCACCCGGTTGTGCATCCAGCCTGTCTGCCATAGCTGCCGCATTCCGGCGTCGACGAGCTCAATGCCGGTGCGGCCCTGCTGCCAGGCCCGCGCCAGGCGGTCGTCGGGATCGTAGGGGAATTCCGCGAAAGCAGGACGCATGGGGGTGTCCTCTAGATGTTCGCGGTGGTGGAGCAGGTGCCAGCTGAACTCGCGCCAGTAGAGTTGCCTGATCCAAGCGGCGATATCCTCGCCCGAGGCCGTGCTGCTACGGGCTGCGGCCACGGCTTGGCGCGGCGATAGTTCCCCGCATCGCAACCTCGGCGAGATTCTACTGGTGGATGTTTCCTCCCCGGGCAGGTCGCGGCGTGTGGCGTAACCGGGCAACCAGCTGTCGATCGCATCCAGTTGCTGGTGGGCCGCCAATTCACCGGGCTCCCAGTGCTGTGCGAGGGTCTCTTCCCACCAGGCGGGGCCCTCGTCGAGCAAGCCAATGTCCTCTAAGTTCTGCAGGACACCGTCCTCCCGCAACGAGGCGAGGGCTGCGGCCGCGCCGTCCGGCTCGTCGACCGGTGAGGGCTCGGGCAGCAGGGGAGCGAGGGGCAGGTCGGCGACGGCGTGGCTGAACGGTGTGAAAACTTGGTAGTGGGAGCCGTTGGTCGTCTGCATGAGCCAGGGCTCGGCGAGCAGGCTGCCGGGGTGGCTGTGCACCTCGGTGCGGGATTTCAACTCCTGCTTGATGACGGCGTCCAATCGGCAGGCTGCCGGGGCGTAGCGTCGTGTCCAGTGCACGACGCTAGGTTGTAAGGCGTCCACGACTCGGCGCATGACGTTTGCGGCATCACCCCGGGCGAAGACGAGCGGAATGCCCAGGTCGGCGAGCCGCGGCGCCAGCTGTTGCAGGCTGCGGTGGTACCACCACCGGGTGGCCGCACCGAGCGGGCGTGGGCCGTGCCGATTGTTGTCGTCATCGGTCCTGCGGGTTTCGTGGATCCACAGTGCCACCACGGGTCCATCTGCTGCCGAGCAGGCGGCCGTCAGGGCCGGGTGGTCAGCCAGACGGAGGTCGTCGCGAAGCCAGATCAGTGTGGTCATGGAGGATCCTTGGGAGGGTTCAGTGCAGGAGTTGGCTGGCGATTGTGTCGGCGAAGGGTGGGAGGGTCATCGGCTGCTGCTCTCGATCGAGGAAGTGGTCCACCCAAACCCGGGCGCAGAGTGTTGTGTTCATGCACGTTATCGTCGCTGGTCATCGTACTTGACAGGCGAGCGGTGCCACCAGATACGTCGGAGGTCTGTGGACGGCGCGTGGCCGAGCCAAAGTTCTCAACCTGTATATGGAGTTCCATGTGTCACCCGCAACCTGGTGGTTGCGGATTTTCTGTTTGTGAGCTTCGACAATTTGAGCAGGTCAGCGGCGCCGCTGAGGCCATATTGTGCGCTCGGATAAAATTTGTCCGACCACCTGGTTATAGGTGGGGAATTAGGGTGCTCCGTCACAAGAAACATGCAAAGTGGCCCATCAGCTGCACTGAAAGCCCGTATTTATCCACAGCACTATGCACAGTTGTGTATAAACCGTGTGGACGGTTGTTTATCGCGACTCATGAGCGTGATTAAAACTGACCTATACAGGAGAAGTTAGAGGGCTCCCGACCTCGAAAAATACCCCTTCACACTTGCTGCGAAACCCGTAGAATTGGCTCGAAATATACTCTTTTCGCACATTCAGGAGAAGGCTGTGCACATCACCCACACGTGGTCGAAGGCCTCCAAGCCGGCCCAGCTGCTTGCCATGCTGGTCACGACCGCCCTCGTTATGCTCGGCGTCACGACGCTGCCCACATATGCGGCGGCCCCGACGCTCAAACTCGCCATCACACCCGACGAGACCTCGTACCTCTCCGGTGTCGAGCAGCGCTACGTCGTCGAGTTCTCGTGTGCCTCCACCACGGAGGACTGCCTCGACTCGGTCGTCACCATCACGCTGCCCCACACGGTGACCCCCGCGGGCAACTCGAACCTCGACTCGGCCCCCGATGGCGTCAACGCCACGGCCACCGCCGGCAAGAAGGTTGTTACCCCAACGATCAAGGCTCCGACCGCCAACGCCGACGGCCTCGTCACCTACAACCTCGGAACCGTCGCCGCCGGCTCGTCGTTCCAGACGGTCCTGACCTTCACCGCCCCGCGCGGCGTGACCCCCGGCGGCTCCACCGTCACCCCGGTCGCGACCTTCACCTCGGGCGAGAGCAAGGAAACCTCCCAGGCGACCGTCACGATCAAGTCCGAGCCGACCCCTCAGCTGAGCAAGACTGGCCCGGTTGCAACCCCCAAGAACGTCGACGTGACCTACCAGATCACGCCGAAGTACGACACCAACGTGGACGGCCTCAACGGCAAGTCCAATATGACCGACGTCGTCATCACCGACCCGCTGCCCACGTGCGCCAAGTACGTGTCCTCCTCGGCCTCGGGTAACACCAAGACGAACACCGCCGCGACCGTGGAGAGCTCCTACGACGCCGCGACCCACACCGTCACCTGGAACGTCGGCGACGTCAACCCCGCGTTCATGAATATCGTCCTGTCCGTCACCGTCCACTACGACGACACCTGCACGGACGAGACTGTCACCAACACCGCGAAGCTCACCGGCAAGGAGATGCACAACGAGACCAACGTTGTCACCGCCGACGCCTCCTTCACGCACCGCTTCGACAGCGAGATCCGCTACGGCGGCGGCTTCAACAAGCGCGCCATGAGCCAGTTCGAGCGCGGCAAGCAGGGCAACTGGCTGTACAGCTACTCCAACAACTCCAACGTCCCGGTGGTCATGGAGTACACCGACTACATGACCTGTGGCCTCGTGTCCCCGACCGACGGCTCCAAGGACTGCGACAAGCCCCTCATGCGCGTCAAGACGATCGACACCCAGACGACGACGCCCATCGAGATCACCTACTGGACCAACAAGGGAAACACCGGTACTCAGACCGTCTACCGCGGCAAGGCATTCGACTTCTCCTCCTTCGCCGCCGACGAGTACCTGACCGTCTTCCACTACAAGCAGACGATCCCCGCCGGTGAGTCCTCCATCCTCAACGTCGCCGGCCCCGTCGGCGCCGGTACCCCCACGACCGAGGACGGCACCACCTACGTCCAGGCTGACACCAACTCCGCCGCATGGAAGGCCGGCAAGTCCGACCAGTACGTGCGCGTCCAGAACTGCGTCTCCGACTGGTCCATGAAGTCCCTCGACGGCTCCCGATCCATCCAGATCCCTGCCGACGACTACTGCGACATTCTCACCCTGGGCACCGCGCTGCCCAAGTACTACAACGCCAAGTCCACCATCAAGGGCAACCTGGCGTCCCCCGGCTCCGAGGTCACCTTCAGCGTCACCGCGAACAACACCTCGACCGTCGTTGACTCCCAGCCCGTCATCTCCGACCTGCTGCCCTGCGGCATGACCTTCGTCGAGAACTCCGTCACCGGCGGCCCCGCAGGTAAGGAAAAGACCGTCACGGTCCGCGACGTCACCGACGCCACCGGCTGCACCCGCCAGCTCGTCCAGGTCACCTGGCCCGGCTATCAGACCAAGGGTGGCACCACCATCCAGCTGCGCGGCAAGGTCGGCCCCTCGATGAGCGCCGGCACGCACAAGAACGAGGCCTACATCTCCGCGGCCGAACCCGAGTACGCGCTGACCTCCAAGAAGACCACGATCTGCTTCTACGGCTCTACCGACGACACCTACGATGTCAACGGTGACGGCAACACGGCCGACCAGGTCTGCCCCGTCTCCTCGACCTTCACGGTCTCCGAGCAGGCCGGTGCCGACGTCGTCCTCGAGAGCCTCGGCTCCGTGGAAGGCTCGACCTACAAGAAGTACACCGACGGCGTGTCCATGATCCGCCAGGGTGAAGACGGCCAGTACCGCATCACCCCCACCAACTCCGGTAACGCGGATCTGTCCGACATGACCGTGTACGGCATCCTGCCCCACGTTGGTGACACCGCCATCCAGGGTTCTGATCCCCGCGGCTCCGAGTGGGCGCCCATCCTCACCGGCCCCCTCCAGGTCGGCGCAGGCACGGGCATCGACCCCTCGCAGGTCACCATCGAGTACTCCACCTCCTACAACCCCTGCCGTGGCGAAGTCATGAACCAGGGCGACGCCATGGCAGCAGGCCCCGCCGGATGCGACAACAACTGGACCGCCACCCCGGCCTCGTGGGCCGACGTGAAGTCCTACCGCATCTACATCAACGGCAAGGCCACCCTGATCAAGGCCGGCGCGTCGATCCCGATCATCGCGCCCATCAAGGCCCCCGATAACGCGACCGGCATCGCCTACGAGTCCGTCGCCATCGCGGCCACCCAGGCCTCGAACAACCGCGCCATCCTGCCCGCCGAGCCGATCAAGGTCGCCATGGCCCTGGCGCTCGACGTCGCCCTCAACAAGACCGTCGTCTCCAACGCGTCCAACCTGAAGCCCGGCGACCAGGTCACCTACCGCATCGACGCAGGCAACATCGGCCAGGGCAAGGCCCCCGACCTCAAGGTCAAGGAAGCCTTCCCCGCCGGCACCACCTTCGTGTCCGCCGAGACGCACAAGTGCGCCTCCGGCTACACGACGGGCCTGCCGCAGGAATGTAAGGGCGCCGACGAGGCCGGCACCTTCGACGGCACCACGTGGACGATCGGCGACATGCTCGCCGGCGAATACGCCTCGCTCTTCGTGACCGTCACGCTCAACGAGGGCACCGACGGCAAGACCCTGAACAACACGGCTGCCTTCGTGAACCCGCCCGAGTACGACCTCGTTCCCGGCAACAACTCCTCCTCGGCGTCTATCACCGTCAAGCACCGCCTGGCCGGCAAGGTGTACTACGACGCGAACGAGTCCTCCTCGTTCGACAACGGTGAGGAACCCTTCAAGGACATCACGGTCGAGCTGGTCGGCGCCGACGGCAGTGTCGTCGCCACCACCAAGACCGACGCGGACGGCAACTACTCCTTCACCGGCCTCGACGCCGGAACCTACACGGTCAAGGTCACCAAGGCCGGCGAGCTCGCCGAGCTGACCCAGACCGAGGATCCGGACGGCACCAAGGACAACGCCTCCGGCGCGATCACCCTGAACGCCGACAACCCGGTCCGCGAGAACGTCAACTTCGGCTACATCAAGAAGCACGCGATCTCCGGCAACGTCTACCTCGACCAGAACCGCGACAAGACGAAGAATACGGGCGATATCGACCTGTCCGGCGTCACTGTGAAGCTGCTCGACAAGGACGGCAACGTCGTGGGTACTACCACGACCGACAAGGACGGCAACTACTCCTTCACCGGCCTGAGCGACGGCACCTACACCGTCCAGGTCGACAAGACCGGCCCGCTGGCTGACAAGGAGCAGACCGAGGACCCCTCCGGTAAGGCGGACTCGCGCTCGCAGGCCATCACCTTCACGCGCACCGACCCGGACGTCACCAACGTCAACTTCGGCTACGCCGAGGACTACACCGTCTCCGGCACCGTCTACTACGACAAGGACCGCTCCGAGACCCTCAACAACTCCGAGCCCGGCTTCGACGGCATCACCGTGAACCTGCTCGGCGAGGATGGCCAGGTCGTCGCGACGACCACGACGAAGGCAGACGGCACGTACTCCTTCTCCAAGCTGCCTTCCGGCAAGTACACCGTCAAGGTGGAGCCCTCCGACCTCCTCAAGAAGCTCGAGCAGACCGAGGACCCGGACGGCACCAAGGACAATACCTCCGGCGTCGTCCAGGTCAATCACGACAACCCCTCCGTGAAGAACGTGAACTTCGGTTACGCTACGAACTACACGATCAAGGGCACCGTCTACCGTGACGCCGACCGCTCCGAGTCCCTCGAGGACGGCGAGAAGCTCTACCAGGGCGTGACCGTCGACCTCCTCGACAATGCCGGTAACGTCGTGGCTACCACGACCACCGACGCCAAGGGCGCCTACGCGTTCACCAACCTCGAGGAAGGCACCTACAAGGTCCGCGTCCACAAGGAAGGTCCCATCGCCGACCTCGTCCAGACCGAGGACCCGGACGGCACTAAGGACAACACCTCCGGCGACATCACCCTCGAGCTGAACGACCCGATCAAGGAGAACGTCAACTTCGGGTACATCTCGAACAACTCGATCTCCGGCACGGTCTACCGTGACGACAACCGCTCCAACTCCCTGAACGGGGGCGAGGCCGGCTACCCCGAGCAGACGGTTCAGCTCCTCGACAAGGACGGCAAGGTCATCGCGACCACCAAGACCGACGCCAACGGCAACTACTCCTTCGACAACCTGCCGGACGGCACCTACTCCGTCAAGGTCGTCAAGGACG
>KV835877.1:8947-11281 GCA_001838165.1 Actinomyces sp. HMSC035G02
GAGCAGACCGAGGACCCGGACGGCACCAAGGACAGCGCCTCCGAGCCCATCGTCCTGAACGAGGACAACCCCACGAAGAAGAATGTCAACTTCGGCTACGTGCCTGACTACTTCATCAAGGGCACCATCTACCGCGACGGCAACCGCTCCGGCGCGCTGGACACGGGCGAGAAGCTCTACGAGGGCGTGACGGTCAACCTGGTGGACGCCGACGGCAACATCATCGCCACCACCACGACCGACGAGAAGGGCAACTACTCCTTCGACAAGCTCCCCGCGGGCACCTACTCCGTCAAGGTCGTTCAGGATGGCCCCATCGCCTCCCTCGAGCAGACCGGCGACCCGGACGCCTCGAAGGACAACGCCTCCGAGCCCATCACGCTGAACAATGACAACCCGTCCAAGACGGACGTCAACTTCGGCTACGTGAACAACAACTCCCTGTCGGGCACCGTCTACCGCGATGACTCGCGCAACGGCGACCAGGACGGCACCGAGCCCGGATACTCCGGCGTGACCGTCCAGCTCCTCGACAAGGATGGCAACGTCGTGGCCACCACGACCACCGACGCCAACGGCAAGTACTCCTTCTCCAAGCTGCCCGACGGCACCTACTCCGTCAAGGTCGTCAAGGACGGCGAGCTCGCCGACACCGAGCAGACCGAGGACCCGGACGCGAACAAGGACAACGCCTCCGAACCGGTGACCCTGGGCGAGGACAACCCCTCCAAGGACCACATCGACTTCGGTTACGTTCCCGACTACTCGATCCACGGCCTCGTCTACCGCGACGGTGACCGCAACGAGACGCACGGCGCAACTGAGAAGGGTTACGCCAACCAGACCGTCGAGCTGCGCGACAAGGACGGCAAGGTCGTCGCGACCACCACGACGGACGAGAACGGCGCCTACTCCTTCGAGAAGCTGCCCGCCGGCAGCTACCGCGTCAAGGTCGTCAAGGACGGTGCCCTCGCCGGCCTCGACCAGACCGAGGACCCGGACTCCACCAAGGACTCCACCTCCGGCGTCATCTCGCTGAGCAACGACCACCGCACGCAGACGGACGTCAACTTCGGCTACATCGCCAACAACTCCATCAACGGCACCATCTACCGCGACGGTGACCGCGACGGAAAGAAGGGCGACACCGAAGGACGCTACTCCGGCGTGACGGTCCAGCTCCTCGACAAGGACGGCAAGGTCGTCGCCACCACGACGACCGACAAGGACGGCAAGTACTCCTTCGAGCACCTGCCCGACGGCACCTACTCCGTCAAGGTCGTCAAGGACGGTGCCCTCACCGACACCGACCAGACCGGCGACCCTGACAACAAGCTGGACAACGCGTCCGAGCCGATCACCCTCGACGAGAAGAACCCCACCAAGGGCGACGTCGATTTCGGCTACGTCCCGAACAACACCATCAAGGGCACCGTCTACCGCGACGACAACCGCGACAAGACGATCAACGGTGACGAGCCCGGCCTCGAGCGCGTGAGCGTCCAGCTCCTCGACGAGAACGGCAAGGTCATCCAGACCCTCGACACCGACGCGGACGGCAACTACGCGTTCCAGCACCTGCCCGACGGCAAGTACACCGTCAAGGTCGTGCGCTCCTCGTCCATCAAGGACTACGACCAGACCGAGGATCCCGACGCCACCGTCGATGACACCTCCGCGGTGTACACGATGGGCCCGGAGCACTCCCTGCAGGAGAAGGTCAACTTCGGCTACGTACCGGACTACTCGATCGCCGGTCGCGTCTACCGCGACTCCGACAAGTCCGGCTCCTACACCGACGGTGAAGAAACCTTCTCCGGCGTGACCGTCGACCTGCTCGACAAGGCCGGCAACGTCGTGGCCACCACGACGACCGACAAGGACGGTAACTACTCCTTCGAGAAGCTGCCCGCCGGCACCTACCGCGTCAAGGTCCACCCGGACGGCGACCTCGCCGGCCTCGACCAGACCGAGGACCCGGACGGCATCGCCGACTCCATGTCCGGTGAGATCACGATCGGCTTCGACAACCAGAAGGTCACCGGCGTGAACTTCGGCTACGTCGCGCCCGACGTCCCGGCTACCAAGCCGAAGCAGGGGCTCGCCCGCACCGGCTTCGACGGCCTGATCGGCGGAGCTGGCCTGGGAGCGGCCGTCGTTGGCGGCATGTTCCTGTGGATGCGACGCCGTCGCCAGGACTGACGGTCATTCGGCCTAAGCCTCGACGAGGCAGTGGCTGAGTGAGCCGACAAGGGGCGGGTACTTCGGTACCCGCCCCTTTGGCGTACCCGGCTGCCTGCTGGGCCGGGCTGCTTGGTGTGCCCGTGGGCGGCG
>KV835877.1:11381-27775 GCA_001838165.1 Actinomyces sp. HMSC035G02
CCTCCACACCGGCGGCGCCTGGTCGCTGATGTGTTGCTCGGCGCGTCGCCTCAAACTCCGGCCAGGCCCCGCCACCGCCCGTGGGCCCTGCCTCGGCCCTCGCGCACATCGCTGTTGAGCTCCCCAATTTCGCATGCAATTCCCCAGCAGCTTGTTCAAACATTGAATTTGCATCGTTGGAATTGCAACGTTTTCTGGGTTTGTTGAAATTTGTTCCAATCGAATTGCATGCGAAATTTGTTTGGCTGGGGTCTTGCCACCGTCTGAGCAATTTCGCACGTAATTCCCCAGCGATTTGTTTAGATATTGAAGTTGTATCGTTGGGATTGCAACGTTTTCATAGGGTCTCGAAAAGTGACCGAGAGAAATTATGTGCGAAATTTGTCTGGACCAGGCCCCGCGCCTCGAATCCCGTCCGTGCCCTCTGGATTCTCCGGCGCACTTCACACCTGTGGGGCCTGGTGTGCTGTTGTGTCGGCTGACTCGATCTCTGCCTCGCCAGTGGGCCAGATGGGCTGGCGTCGGGCGATATGTGTCCGAACTTGTCTCCGCGTGTGAGCCCCGCACGATCATCTGCGTCACCGAACGGAGCGATACACTCCAACGCCGCATGCAGAAGCGCCCGGGGCCGTGGCCCCGGGCGCTCCCAGCAACACATGAGCTCCGATAACTACCGGAACAACTTCAGGGCATTGGGCCCGATCATGAATGGCGCCAGGATCATCGACGAGCCGAGACCCACGCCAAATCCGCCAATCACGTCCGTCACCCAGTGGACGCCCAGGTACAGGCGCGTCACGCAAATAAACACGATGAACGTCAGCGCCGCGGCCCACAGCAGGTAACGGAGACGACGACCAACGCGGGTCATTGTCAGCACCAGGACCAGCGACACGATCAGTGCGGTTACCGCTGTCGCGTGACCGGACGGGAACGAATAGCCGTCCTCGGTGATCAGACGGTAGGCCTCTTCCGGGCGCGGACGCGAATCAATGTGCTTAATGATGTAGCCATTGATCCCCGAAAATGCCACGGAACACAGGATGTACAGGGCGTGCATGACCTTCTTGACGAGCCACCACACGGCACCCGCCACGATCAGTGCCAGGACGACGGCACGCTTGGGATCGAAGAGCCACGACGCGCCCGTCATGAACGAGTTCATCGCCGGCGTGCGCGACGCGACGAAGTCAGACCACACCGTGGTGTCGATCGACAGGGGACTCGTAATGAATCCGCCCGCGACGGCGACAGCCGCGACGAGGAGAACCCCGATGATCACGGGGGGAGACAGGAGGCGACGAGCAATCATAGTGAAATCCTACCGTAGTGTCAGTCGTTGGCGCCGTACTCGTACATCCAGCGCCCGGCCCGGCGCGAAAAGCGCGAACGCTCGCGCATCTGCCCGGTTTCGCCGGTTTCCGTGTCCCGCCACGAGGCCACGAACGTTACGGTGCCCTCCTCGTCGGAAGGACCCCCGGCCTCGGCCCCGAGAATCTGCAGACCCGTCCACTGCGTCCCCTCCACCCAGTACGGGGGAGCGGGGCGCGTGCGCGGATGCCATGTGCGGAACAGGTAGTCCTCGTCGCGCAGGGCGAATGCCGTGTAGCGCGACCGCATGAGCGCCTCGGCGGTCGGAGCCGCCTCGCCGTCCAGGTAGTGCCCGCAGCACTGCGCGAGCATCGCCCCCGACCCGCACGGACAGGTACGAGGCCGGGGCACGCCAGCGCTCGCAGCGCCGGGGGCAGCGGGCGAGGAGGTCACGCCTGGTCGCCCAGGGAGGCCAGCCAGCGCTCCGCGTCCAGGGCCGCACGGCAGCCGGAGCCGGCCGCCGTGATGGCCTGGCGGTACGTGTGGTCCACGGCGTCACCGCACGCGAACACGCCCGCGACGGACGTGCGCGTCGACGGCTCGTCGACCGTGATGTAGCCGGCCTCGTCGAGGGCGACCTGGCCGCGCAGGAAGCCCGTGCGGGGCAGGTGGCCGATCGCGACGAAGACGCCGTCCACGGCGATCTCACGCGTGGAACCATCCACCGTGGAGGCCAGGCGCAGGCCGGTCACGGCCTCGTCGCCCAGGACCTCCTCGACGGTCGCGTTCCACTCGAAGGAGATCTTCGGGTTGTTCAGGGCGCGCTCGGCCATGACGCGCGAGGCGCGCAGGGTGTCGCGGCGGTGCACGACGACGACCTCGGACGCGAAGTTCGTCAGAAAGGTGGCCTCCTCCATCGCGGAGTCGCCGCCGCCGATGACGGCCAGGCGACGATCCTTGAAGAAGAAGCCGTCGCAGGTCGCGCAGTAGGAGACGCCGCGGCCGGAGAACTCTTCCTCGCCGGGCACGTTCATGTGACGGTACTCCGAGCCGGTAGCCAGGATGACAGTGCGCGCGTAGAAGACCTCGTCCTCGGTGGCCACGGCCTTCACGTCACCCTCGAGGTTAACGGCGACGACGTCCTCGTAGCGAACGTCCGCGCCGAACTTCTCAGCCTGCTCGCGTATGTTGTCCATGAGCTCGGGGCCCTGAATGCCCTCCGGGAAACCCGGGAAGTTTTCGACCTCGGTCGTGTTCATGAGCGCGCCGCCCGCTGCCAGCTGGCCGGCCAGAACGATGGGGGCGAGGCCGGCGCGGGCCGTGTAGACCGCAGCCGTGTAGCCGGCGGGACCCGAGCCGACGATGACGACGTCGTGGACGGTGGCGCCTTCGGGCACCTCGGCCGACGGAATCTGCACCTCGGCGGTCTGCGCGGCGGTATCGGTGGATTCGGCCGTCACCAGGCCCGGAATTGTCACGAAAGACATGCGTACCCTCCTTCAGGGTTACTGAACTGTAAGTTCGGAGATCCACGCCCAGTTGCGGCCGTCCTGGCCCTTGGGCATGGAGCGGAACTGCAGCGCGATCGAGTCGGTTTCGACGGCCGTGGGCAGCTGAATCGTCGTCGTCGGAGACAACGCCGACATGGCCAGCTCTGTTCCGCCGCGTGGGTTCGCCGGGTCCGTGACGTTACGCACGACGACCTCGCCGCCGGTGGTGGCCGGGTCCATGTTGAGCGTCACCGAGGACACGGTGGCCTTCTGCTGGAGCTTGACAACGATCGTCACGGACGTCTCGTCGCGGAACTGGTTGTTGTCGAACCAGCGCGACGACCAGGACGTCGACGGGTTCGAGTCGATCATATTGATCGCGCGGTCTGGGTGGTCGCCGTCGTCGTTGTTCCACGACAGAACCTGCACGGAGGAGATCACGGGGGTCGTGGTTGCCGCCGGCGGGGGCGTCGTGGTGAGCGCGGGGCTGGGCTCCTCGTCGGACTGCTGCTGGGAGACGCCGGCGCGCAGGGACTGGGCCAGATCCAGGTTGGTGACCGGGCGGGTGGCCATCCACGGACCCCAGATCGCGCCGAAGAGCACCAGGACGACGCCGAAGATCAGCGCGGGCTTCGTCGGGTCGATGAGCGTGCCGGAGCGCTTGGAGGAGCCATCCTCGCTTTCCGAGGCCGGGGCGTCCTGCGCGGGAGCGACGGGCATCGGGGGGATCGAGTCCATGACCTCGGTGGCGTCCTCGACCGGGGGAGCGGGCACCGCCTCGGGCGCCTGCACGCGGGGAATCTGATGCGTCGCGGGGCCGTCCGTCAGGGGAGCGGGATGCGGGTAGTCCTCGGGTTTCACCTCGCCGTCGCGCTCGTATCCGCTAGCGGTGGGTGCCGGCGGCGGGGGAGCGAGGGGGAATGCGGGGGCCTCAACCTGGGCGGCGTCCGCCTCATCCGTGACGGGCTCGATGCCGTACTCGGCGAGAGACTCGGGGATCGCCTGCGCCTGTGCGGCTTCCGTGGCCTCGGCGATGTCATCAACGATGGGTGCGGCGACAGCCTCGGCGACCAGTGGGTTCTCGACGGGTGCCTGCGTCGCGGGGCCGAGGGCCGGGATTTCGGTGGGCGCGGGGGCCGGCGGTATGTCGGCGACCTCCTCGGCCTCGTTGGCTGCGGGGGCAGCGGGGGCCGCGGGAGGCGCGGGGATCGGCGAGGCGGAGAGCACCTCGTCAAACGACGGCAGCACTTCGTCGTCGCCGGTGCGTTCGGGCGTGGGAGCCATCGGTTCCTCCGTCTCGTCGGGTGTGTGTCCCGTCATTATCTCAGCTGGTGCGGGGGTCGGCGTGGAGGACGCTGCCAGGATGTTCACCACAGCGCCCGGAACGCGCAGGCGGGTGAGCAGCGGGCGCATCATGACGGCGGATTCGCCGGGCGCGGCGAAGCGCAGGACCAGGAGGTACACGAGGCCGGTCAGCGCGGACACGAGCGAGAGCTTCACGCCGGCCAGGGCCATGCGGCCCAGTGTCGACGAAATCTCGGTGTGAATGCCCATGAGCCACAGGAGGCCAAAGCCCACGAGGCCCGCGACGATCGCCGCCCCCAGGTAGGACGCGTAGGAACGCAGCAGGCCCGAGCGGTCGACGTAGCGGTTCTCGCGCGACACCCACACGACCGCGATAATGCCCTGGGTCAGGCGGCACACGGTCTCGCCGAGGGCAGCCGCGACGACCCACCAGCGGGCGCCGGTCAGGGCGTACATCGACCAGCCGACGATCACCTGGATGATTGTGGGGCCGATGCCCATGAGGAACACGGGCTTGACGTCCTCGTAGGCGAAGAAGACGCGCTGACTCATGAGGACCATGCCGGTCGAGGCCACGCCGGGCATGAGCGAGGCGAGGACGAGGGCGTAGCCGGTCACGGCCTCGGGATCCCCGCCCTTGGCCGCCATCGCGATCTCCATCATGGGGACGGAACCGGCCATCAGCATGGCCGCGGCGACGAGGGTCAGCGACGTAATTGTGCGCACGCCCAGGTGGTAGTTGTCGGCCACCGCGCGGTCGTCGCCGTCAGCGACGGCACCGGCCATGCGGGTGAAGATCGCGGTCGTCAGCGACACCGTGATGAGCGACTGGGGAACCATGAAGATCATGAACGCCGTCGAGTAGGCGAGGATGCCGACGACACCGCCCTGAGCGCCGTTGCGGCCGATGAAACCGTCGGCCATGGCAGCCAGGTTGTTCGTGGACAGGACGCCGACCTGGGACACGCCCAGGGTCGCGAACGTCCATCCGGCCACGCGCGGCATCGACCCGAAAGAGGTTCCTCGGAAGTGGAAGTCCGGCTTGAAGGAGACTCCCGCCCGACGCATCGGCCACAGCAGGCACAGGGCCTGGCAGATGACGCCGAGGGTTGCGGATCCGGCGAGGACCCAGAACTGTGCGCCCGTCAGGTCGCCCGCGGGAATGCCGCCGTCCGGTGCGCCGCCCCAGATGGCGAGGAAAGCGCCGAGGCCCGCGATGCCTACGACGTTGTTGACGACGGGCGCCCACATGTAGGGCCCGAAGATCTCGCGCGCGTTGAGGAGCTCGCCGAGCAGGTTATACAGGCCGTAGAAGAAGAGCTGCGGCAGGCACAGGAGGGCAAAGAGGATCGCGAGGTTGCGAATGTCCTCGGTGTAGCCCGCGGCCGTGATCATCACCAGGACGGGGGCCAGCACCATCGTCGCGAAGGTGACGAGGAAGAGAAGCGTTCCCGCGAGGGTCAGCAGGCGGTTGACGTAGGTGTCACCGTCGTGGCGGCGCTTGATGGCGCCGACGATCTGCGGGACCAGGACGGCGTCGAAGATGCCGGAGGCCAGCAGGTTGAAGACCGTGTTGGGCAGCGTGTTCGCGGTCTGGAAGGCGGCGCCGACACCGCCGGCGGTCGCGCCGACGGCGGCGATCAGCATCGCGTTACGGATGAAACCGAGGATGCGCGACACCATGGTACCCGACGCCATGAGCGCCGATGCCCTCAGGATCGATCGGCGAGGCGTGTTCGAGCTCATGGGGTCTCCTTCGTCGTTGCTGTCTCGGATTCAGTGGTGGTGTCTGTCGTGTCGGCGTCGCCGGAGGGCGCCTCGGCGTCGCCGGATGCGGCCTGCGCCTTGCGGGCGGCCCTCTTGCGCAGCGACCGCGTGATGCCGGCCAGGAAGAGCAGGCCGAAGAGCGAGGCGATGACGGCCGTGATCGCGTCCTCCCACCCGGCGCGCATGCGCACGGTCACGGTCTGGGAGTCGTCGAGGACAACGCCGTCGGGCGTGGTGACCTTGTAGGTGACCTCGATGTCGCCACTGCCGATCGCGCCCACGGGCACCTCGACCGTCGTCGCACCCTGTGCGGCGAGCGTCTGGGATTGAGCCGGGGTGGCGCGCAGACGCGGGTCGTCGGGCACGAGGGTCACGTCGACGCGTACCGGCCAGGGCAGGTTATTGCGCACGAGGACGGGGAAGTTCGCGGACTTATTAATGAGGTTGACGGCCGAGGACGGCTCGACGGTCACGGCGGAGAGCATGCCCGTGATCTGGGAGGTCATCGCAGTGGCCGCGTCGAGCTGCTCGGAGGGTGTCAGCTGGGCGGATAGCGCGGGCAGAATCTGGGGCGTGACCGATTCGTACACGGCGTTGGGATCGTCGGTCGCGTTGGCGAGCGGGGTGAGCCTGGTCAGGGACGAGGACATGGCCGAGATAGCGGTCTCCGTGTCGGCCTCGAGGACGCCTGCCCCGACGGTCTGGCGGTCGACGTCGGTGGGCTCGCTGGCGGCCATCTCACTGAAGGACATGGCGCTCACCCAGCGCGGCGAGAACAGTGCCTTCGTGCGGTTGGTGAGCCGCTCGTTGATGACGGTTCCGCGCTGGGCCGCAGCGAAAATGGTGCGCGAGGAGGCGGGGCGCTCGCGGGTGATGATCGCGGTGATGGCGGTCAGAGCCTGTTCGGCGTCGAGTTCGTCGCCTCCGGACGCGTTCCACGACAGGATCGCGGCGATGTCGCTCTGCTGGGCGAGGGTGCGCGCACCCGTCCCGTCCGTCAAGGTCTCCCCGGTGGCGGGGTCGACGTTGACGCGCGCGTAGGAGGTGAAGGGAACGTCCTCGGCAGGGGTCAGGGCACCGAGCGGGGCGATCGTGATCTGGTTCGAGGAGGAGAACCCGGAGAGGAACGACGTGCCGAAGGTCGTGTCCGCAGGCCAGGCGACGTTACGCAGGATCGAGGGGCCGGAGTCAGGCGAGGAGGTCGTCGTGGCGGACTGGCCGGGGGCGCTCGCGGATGCGCTCGGCGTGGGCGTGGCGTCGGGCGTCCCGGAGGGGGAGGGCGAGGCCGAGGTCGACGGGCTGGGGGAGGCCGGAGAGTTGGCGGGTGCGACCCACCCGGCCTTGCGAAGCGTGTCGGGGAAGTCGGCCATCGAGCGCGAGGCGCGGTCCCAGAAACCGGAGTTGCCCGACAGTGACAGGGCACCGAGGTCGGCGTCTCCCTCGGGCAGGGCGATGATCTCGGTCGCGTTCGACAGGAGCGCCGCGACGAAGGCCTCGGACTGGAGGTCACGCGCGCGCTGCGCCGGGTCCGTGGCCGTCGGAGCGGGCGTCGGGGTGGGGGACGCGCTCGGCGAGGCCGTCGGCGCCCCGGACTGACCCGATTCCGCGTCGGACTGTCCGGACTGGGCGGGGTCGGCTCCGGATTGGCCCACGTCGGGCGAGGGGGAAGCCGAGGGGGATGCGGAGGGGCTCGGCGTGGCCGTGGGCTGCGGGCCGCGAGGGACCAGCAGCGGGTCGACGGCCAGGGTGACGCCGCTGGCGGAGGCGAGGCTGAGGACCGCTGAGCGTTCGCCCTGGTCCTGGGTGGCGCTCGTCGAGGTCCAGGGGATCACGGTGCTCACGCGCGAGGCGGAGACCTGCGCGCCCGAATCCCACACGATGATCGATCGATCTTTGCCTGAGTATTCGCCGGAGGTCGCAGTCACGGTGGTGACGCGCGGGCCCCACTCGTCGGCATCGGCGAGAGGCAGCGAGGACGTGGGAACACGGATCTCGAAGGAGGTCGTGGCTCCTCGGGCGACGTCCGTGAGCGAGGAGGAGGCCGCGTGGGTGGCGTCCGGCTCGTCATCGGAGAGGGCGTTCGTCAGCGCGGGGACGGAGATCGGCGTCTCGTTACCGACGAACACCTCGAGGGAGATGTGCGCGAGCGTCGTCGGGGAATCATTACGGACCGTCCCGGAGATAACCAGTTCGTTTTCATCCGTGATGATTCGAGGCGACAGC
Organism: Actinomyces sp. HMSC035G02; assembly: GCA_001838165.1. Lineage (GTDB taxonomy): Bacteria > Actinomycetota > Actinomycetes > Actinomycetales > Actinomycetaceae > Pauljensenia. The sequence continues at coordinate 19,478 of KV835877.1, forward strand.
GAGTTAATGGACACGGAAAGCCCGGAATCCTCTGAGACCGTACCCATGACGGCGGGACGCGACTCGTCCGACTGCGAGGTCACGGTGGGCAGCGGGGCGGCCCCGGCCTCGTTCAGACCGAGGCCGAAGGGCAGAGCCATCGCCGCGCACAGGACGCCAGCCGCGAGCGCGCGCCTAGTCACGGCCATCCCGATACAGCAGGTCGAGGGCGATGCGCACGATGCGGCGCTCATTGGGGTAGGCCAGCTGGCGCGAGACGTCGCGCAGCGGCACCCACGCGGCCTCCTCGGCCTCGTGATCCGGATCCCCATCGACGGAAATCGTGCCGGACTCATACCCCATCAGATAGTGGTGGACGACCTTGTGGACGCGGCGGTCGTTGCCGGAGAACCAGTAGTCGATCGACGCGAGGTGGCGGATGATGCGCCCGTGGATGCCGGTTTCCTCGGCGACCTCGCGCAGCGCGGCCTGCTGGGGGGTCTCGGAACCCTCGAGGTGGCCCTTGGGTAGGCACCACTCGATGCGGCCCGCTCGATTGCGTCGCGCGATCAACGCCGCATAGGGAATTCCGTCACGCACGTCGACCACGATGCCGCCCGCGCTGGTTTCCGCGGAAATCGGCAGGTGAGAGCGGCCAGCGCGCACAGAAGCGGACCGACGCGGGGGTCGGGGCACCCCGCCTCGGCGGTCAACTGGACGTGCAGGCATGACTCCACTTTAGCCGGTACGCGGCCCCCGGTAGTCGGCCAGGGCGCTTTCCTGGCATGCTTAAGGGCGATGAGTACCCAGTCAACTTCCCCGAATAACGGTGCCGCGACCGCGCAAAACGCCGGAACGACGGACATTCCTACCCTCATGGCGAACGCCACGAGGACCTTTGCGGCGCTCCCGCCCGCGATTATGGAACTCGGCACGATTTTTCACGAGGCCGGGGAGGAGCTCGCGCTCGTCGGCGGGCCCGTGCGCGATGCGTTCCTGGGAGTGACTCCGCACGACTTCGATATGACGACCTCCGCGCGCCCCGAGCGCACCGAGGAGCTCCTGGCGAAGTGGGGCAACGCGACCTGGGACATCGGCAAGGAGTTCGGCACGATCGGCGGTCGTCGCGGCGACCTGGTCGTCGAGGTGACGACCTACCGCACCGACGAGTACGAGATCGGCTCGCGCAAGCCCGAGGTGACCTTCGGCGACACGCTCGAGGGCGACCTGACGCGCCGTGACTTCACGGTCAACGCGATGGCGATGCGCCTGCCGCAGATGGCCCTCGTCGACCCGTGCGGCGGCCTGGCCGACCTCGCGGACGGCAACCTGCGCACCCCCGTGTCCGCCGAGCAGTCCTTCGACGACGACCCGCTGCGCATCATGCGCGCCGCGCGTTTCTCGGCGCAGCTGGGCCTCGACGTCGACATGGACGTCATGAACGCGATGGAGACCATGGCCTCGCGCCTGGAGATCGTCTCCGCCGAGCGCATCCGCGCCGAACTCGAGCGCCTCATCATCTCGCCCTACCCGCGCCGCGGCATCGAGCTGATGGTGCACACGGGCGTTGCCGACATCGTCCTGCCCGAGGTCGCCGGCCTCGTCTCCACTGTGGACGAGCACAAGCGCCACAAGGACGTCTACGAGCACACCCTCACCGTCGTCGAGCAGGCGATGGACCTGGAGACCGGCCCGGATGGTCCGGTTCCCGCCCCCGACTTCATCCTGCGTTTCGCCGCCCTCATGCACGACGTCGGCAAGCCGGCGACCCGCCGCTTCGAGCCCAACGGCACCGTGTCCTTCCATCACCACGAGATCGTGGGCGCGAAGATGACGCGCAAGCGCATGAAGGCCCTCCACTTTGACAAGGCGACGATCGAGGCCGTCACCACCCTGGTCGCGCTGCACCTGCGCTTCCACGGCTACGGCGAGGCCGCCTGGTCCGACTCCGCAGTGCGCCGCTACGTGGCCGACGCGGGTGACCTCCTCGAACGCCTCCACCGCCTCACGCGCGCGGACTGCACGACCCGCAACCGCCGCAAGGCCAACTACCTGTCCGCCGCCTACGACGACCTCGAGGCGCGCATCGCCGCCCTGCGCGAGCAGGAGGAGCTCGACGCGATCCGCCCCGACCTCGACGGCGACCAGATCATGGAGATCCTCGGGCTGCGCCCCTCGCGCGCCGTGAAGATCGCCCGCGACTACCTGCTCGAGCTGCGCATGGAGCGCGGGCCGCTGGGCGAGGAGGCCGCCCGTCAGGCCCTTCTCGACTGGTGGGCATCGGACGACGTGCGCGCCCTCGCCGAGGAGTACCAGGCCCAGCAGGCCCACTGGGAGGCCAAGGTCGCGGAAAAGAAGGCCCGCAAGGCCGCCGCGAAGGCCGCCCGCGAAGCTCAGGGGCAGTGAGACGGGGCGCGGGGCGACAATCGTCACGCCCGCGCATGGTGCACCCCCGGCCATGCCGCCGTACTCTGGGAATAATTCAACTTTTTGTTAGGAGAGTTATCGCATGAGCACGTTCACCCCCGAGAAGGCGTCGGCCGACATCGGCGTGTACGGCCTGGGAGTCATGGGCGCAAACCTCGCCCGCAACCTGGCCCGCAACGGCTACGCGACCGCCGTCTTCAACAGGACCCCGGCTCGCACCGAGAAGCTCATGGCGGAGCACGGCGACGAAGCGACCTTCGTTCCCGCGTCCACGCTGGAGGACTTCGTTGCGTCCCTGCGCACGCCCCGCGTCGCCATCATGATGGTTCAGGCGGGCCCCTCGACGGACGCCGTCATGGAGCAGCTCGCCGACCTCATGGACGAGGGCGACATCATCGTCGACTGCGGTAACTCCCTGTTCACCGACACGATCCGCCGCGAGAAGTGGGCCGCCGAGCGCGGCCTGCACTTCGTGGGCGCGGGCGTCTCCGGCGGCGAGGAGGGCGCCCTGTGGGGTCCATCCATCATGCCCGGCGGCACCCCGGCCTCGTACGATCGCCTCGGCCCCATGTTCGAGTCCATCGCCGCCACCTACGACGGCGTGCCCTGCTGCACGTACATCGGCGCGAACGGCGCCGGCCACTTCGTGAAGATGGTGCACAACGGCATCGAGTACGCGGACATGCAGGTCATCGCCGAGGCCTACACCCTCCTGCGTGAGGGACTGAGTGCGACGCCGGCCGAAATTGCCGACATCTTCGCCGCCTGGAACGAGGGCGAGCTCAACTCCTACCTCATGGAGATCACCGTCGAGGTCCTGCGCCAGGTGGATGCCGAGACCGGCAAGCCCCTCGTCGACCTCATCGTGGACGCCGCCTCGCAGAAGGGCACCGGCAAGTGGACCGTGCAGACCGCCCTCGACCTGGCCGTCCCCGTCACCGCGATCGGCGAGGCGACCTTCGCGCGCGGCGCGTCCTCCGAGCCCGCCCAGCGCGCGGCCGGCCAGGCGCTCGCGGGCAACGCTAGCGCCCTCGTCATCGAGTCGGACGAGGCCCGGGCTGCGTTCATCGAGGACGTGCGCCAGGCGCTGTTCGCCTCCAAGATCGTCGCCTACTCGCAGGGCTTCGACGAGATCGAGGCCGGCGCGAAGGAATACGACTGGGGCATCGACAAGGGCGCCCTGGCTCGCATCTGGCGCGCGGGCTGCATCATCCGCGCGGCCTTCCTCGACGACATTACCCGCGCCTACGAGGCCGACCCCGACCTGCCGCTGCTGCTGGCCGCCGAGCCGTTCGCGACGCGCTTCCAGGAGTGCACGCCCGCGCTGCGTCGCGTCGTCTCCCAGGCGGCCCTCGCCGGCGTTCCGATCCCCGTGTTCGCCTCATCCCTGGCCTACTTCGACCAGATCCGCGCGACGCGCCTGCCGGCCGCCCTCATCCAGGGCCAGCGTGACTTCTTCGGCTCCCACACCTACCACCGGGTAGACAAGGAGGGTGTCTTCCACACCCTGTGGGCTGTCGATGGTCGTCCCGAGGAGCAGTGGTCCTGATCTGATCACGCGGCGCGAGCCGCGACAAAGGGGGTGGGTGCGCGGCACCCACCCCCTTTGTGTTGCAGCCCATACTTTGGGGTTCTTTCAGGAAACCCGGTTAATCTAGGGGTATATCAATCCGCTGAAAGGGCGAATACGTGGCTACTAACAACGGACAGTCTGACTGGAACGACATCATTGAGCCTGGCGGCTCCCGCACGTCAGGGCGGGACTCGCTGCCCTCGCGACGGGCGGCGCGCGCCGGCTCCGGATCGCATGCATCCCGGAAGGCTGCCAAGGCCTCGTCGGCAGGTAAGAAGGGTCCGGCGAAGAAGAAGCACCGGTGGGCTAAGCGCATCGGCTTCTCAATTCTGACCGTCTTCCTGGGCGTGTTCATCGCCGGCATGGCCGTGTTCCTGTACCTCTACAACACACTGGCCGTGCCCGCGCCGGACGACCTGGCGCTCGCGCAGAAGACCACGGTCTACTACGCCGACGGCACGACCGAGATGGGCACCCTGGGTGAGATCAATCGTCAGATTATCGACACGACGACGCTGCCCGACTACGTCTCCAAGACGATCGTGGCCTCCGAGGACCGCACGTTCTACACGAACAACGGCGTCGACCTGAAGGGCATCTTCCGTGCGCTCGTGAACAACCTGCGCGGCGGAGCCCGCCAGGGTGGTTCGACGCTCACCCAGCAGTACGTGGAGCGCTACTACATCGGCGAGACCACGTCCTACACGGGCAAGCTCAAGGAAGCCGTCCTGGCCATCAAGATTAACCGAGAGAAGTCCAAGGACGAGGTCATCGGCGCCTACATGAACACGATCTACTTCGGTCGTGGCGCGTACGGCATCGACGCCGCCGCCCAGGCGTACTTCGGCCACGGTGCCCACGAGCTGACGCTGTCCGAGTCGGCGCTCCTCGCAGCCGTCATCCCCGCGCCCTCCGCGTGGGACCCCGCCGTCAACCCCGATAAGGCGAAGGAGCGCTGGGAGCGCGACCTGAACCTCATGGTTGAGGACGGCTGGATCACGCAGGCCGAGAGGGACGCCGCGGTGTTCCCCGAGACGATTGACCCCGACACGCTCAATAGCGCGTCGATGACGGGCACGAACGGCTACCTGATGGCTCAGGTCAAGCAGGAGCTGATCGCCTCCGGCCAGTTCGACGAGGACAAGATTAGCCAGGGTGGTCTGCGCATCACCTCCACGATCGTCAAGGAGCACCAGGAGCAGGCCGTCGCGGCCGCTGAGGGCATGAACGAGGTCGAGGGCTGGGATCCGACGCACCAGCACGTGGCCCTGTCCTCCATGGACCCGGCCACTGGCGAGATCCTCGCCGAGTACGCGGGCGCGGATTACGAGAAGCGCCAGCAGAACGCCGTCACGCAGGACATCGCGATGGCCGGCTCGTCCTTCAAGCCCTTCGCCCTGCTGGCGAACGCGCGCCTGGGTGGCACGGTCTACGACACCTACTCGGGCAAGTCCCCGCAGTATTTCCGAGGCATGGGCACCCCCGTCTACAACGACGGCGGCTACTCCTTCGGTAACGTCACCCTCGTGAAGGCGACCGCCTACTCGATGAACACGGTGTTTGTGGGCCTCAACGACGATGTCGAGCCGGAGAATACGCTCAAGGCCGCCATCGACGCGGGCATCCCCGAGGATACGGTCGGCCTGAACGATGAGCTCCTCAACGTCCTGGGCCCCTCCTCGCCGCACAACATCGACCTGACGACCGCCTACTCGACGATCGCGAACGGTGGCGAGCGCGTCACCGCCCACATCGTCAAGAAGGTCGAGGACTCGAACGGCAAGCTGCTCTACAGCGGCGACGTGGCTCCTAAGCGCGTCTTCGAGGTCGAGGAAGTCTCCTCGATCATGCCTGCCCTCGAGGCCGTCACGAAGGGCGAGGGCACCGCCGCCAACGTTGACTCCGCGATCGCGCGACTGACGACGGCCGGAAAGACCGGTACCTCCTCGGACCAGCTCTCCGCACAGTTCGTGGGCTTCGTGCCCGGCATGGTGACCGCCGTGTCGATGTACCAGTCCGACGACGCCGGTAACTCGGTGCCCCTGGATGACGTGGGCGGCCTCGACCAGTTCCACGGCGGCGACTGGCCGGTCGACGTGTGGATCGACTACATGAAGCCGGCGACCGCGAACCTGCCGGGCGACGACTTCCCCTGGAAGGTTGAGTCCAACCGCAAGGTCCACAACAACGCGCCGACGCCCGCCCCGAGCGCGACGACTGAGGCTCCGCAGTCCGCTGCTGAGCCCACCGAGACGCCCACCCCCACCGAGACGCCTTCCACCGAACCCACCGAGAATTCGGAGAACGGTGGCAACGGTTCCAACAATGGGAACAACGGCAGTGGGAACGGTGGCAACGGTTCCAACAACGGCAACGGCGGGAACAACAATGGCGGCAACGGTTCCAACAACGGCAATGGTGGGAACAATAACGGCAACAATAATGGCGGCCGAAGAAACTAGCCGCGCGTCCTAGCGCCACGCCTGCGGGCCCCGAGGATTCTCCTCGGGGCCCGCGGTGCGCGTGGGAGCCGTTGTGAGCCTCGTTCGTTCAGCCTTCACTACGCGACGCGGTCTCGCCGTCGCGGCTAAGGGGCGGCAGGGGGCCGTCGATTTCGACGGGGATCCTTTCGATCGAGCCATCGGGGTGCTTGGCGTAGCGTCCGAGCCAGCGCCACGCGTAGGGGCTGGCACCGATCACTTGCCTCTGATCAGGGCTTAGGACGGCACACTCGCCCTTGGGTAGGTTGGTGATCATGAAGAACACCGGTTCGCCGGTTTCGGCGTCCCATATTTGCACGTCTCCATAATAAGAAGTTGTGAGGATATGCTTGCCGTCAGGTGACCATGAAACTTCGTGGACGGGTTTTTCAGGTTCAAATGTCAGAGTATCTCGTTTATATCTGATGTCCCAGATACGTAATGTCTTGCCGGGGCCGCTTCCGATGATGCGAGTGCTGTCAGGTGACCACGATGCTTTTGAGAAAAGGGAGACGAAGGGCAGTCGGAATATTGTTTTACCTTTGATGACATCAAATATGAGAGCTTCTCCGGAAAATGGCTTTGCGAGAACGTAGCGACCATCTGGAGACCAGCTGACGGAAGAAGCTCTATCTGTGTCGTCGAGCATGCAAACAAAATTGCCGGTTCGGATGTTCCAAATCTGATGAGTTCCATCAAAACAACTAATGAGAAGATTGTCGCCATTGAGTGACCATCCTTCTGCGGAAGGGAAGATGAGGTCGTGAGACGTTGGCTTCTCGTTACCAGTGTAGACATCCCAGACTTGCACCGCGCCGTTGTTGCGCTGAGTGAGGATGTGTTGGCCATCAGCCGTCCATGCGATATTCGCTCTTCTCGTTGAGAGTGGAATCTCGAGGCAATTGCACTGTGTTTGTGTGTCCCAAATGCGCGCCGTGTAATCGTTGTGCGCTGCCACGATGCGTCGGCTGTCGGGTGACCATGCAGCGGTACCATCCAACATGCTGCGTAAAGATAGGCATTCCTCATCGGAGTCAATGTCCCATACATGCATCGAGTCGAAAGAGCATCTAAAGAGAATTTGTCGGCCATTGGGTGACCATGAAGCAGTGCTAATAAAATCCGCATATGTGTGAGCACATACGAGTTTTCCGGTGGTGGCCTCCCATATTCGTGCGGTCTTTTCTGATGTTGTCAGAATGTGGGTGCCTGTGGGAGACCAGGTAGCGGTGGTAACAGACCCCTTCTGGGCTAGGGAGTGGGTAATATCCCAGGTCAAGGTGTTCCAGATGTATGCCGTGTTTTCATCGGATCCTGTGAGGATGCGTGTGCTATCTGGGGACCACGTTATTGCGCAATCCGAGAGGCTTCGTGAGAATGTGTGTACATTCTTCCAGGTGTTGGTCTCCCAGAAGTGCGTTGCATAGTAAGCGGATGCTGTGAGGATTCGTGTGCCGTCGGGTGACCACACCACTGACTGGACCAAGTCGCTGTGTTCGAGTGTGTGGGTTTTTGTCCAGGTAGTGGTATCCCATACGTACACATAAGTATCTGTACTGGTGAGGATTCGTGTGCCGTCGGGTGACCACACCACTGACTGGACCAAGTCGCTGTGTTCGAGTGTGTGGGTTTTTGTCCAGGTGGTGGTATTCCATACGTACACATGAGTATCTTCACTGGTGAGGATTCGTGTGCCATCGGGTGACCACCCAACAGAGGTGACGGCTTCATTGTGGGTGAGCGTGGGGGTGAGTAGCGTTCCGGTCTTGGCGTCCCAGATGCGTGCTGTGTCGTCGTAAGCTCCTGTGAGGATTCGTGTGCCGTCGGGTGACCACACCA
>KV835878.1 GCA_001838165.1 Actinomyces sp. HMSC035G02
ACACCAGTGGGGCTGGGTCGCTGTTGTCTGGTTCGGCGCGTCAGGATCGGAGGCTCCGTCGGTGGTCTTGGTCTGACCCTGAAAGAAATATCGCCCCAGCGGATTGCTCCAGTTCCTGGCATGCATCCGCAGTGAAAGAAACATCGCCCCTGCTCGGTTGAAATGGGCCAAAAATGGCTCTTGTGAACGCGCATGGGCGAAAAATGTTTCACGACGGCCCCTAACACCTCGTGCAGGGGCGATTTTTCTTTCAAGACGCTCGTGTTTCCGTGCC
>KV835879.1 GCA_001838165.1 Actinomyces sp. HMSC035G02
CGCAAAGGCGACGCCGGTTTCACTGCCAACCGCAGAACACAACCGGTGACACCACCACAAGGCCCCACACAGACCTGCATGAAACCCACAACACCAATGCACAGCGGCCAACACTCACATTTGAAACCCACAACACCAGTGCACGGCTCAAACCGCCCAAAACAGGCCCATTCACACCCGCAAAGGCGACGCCGGTTTCAACTGGCCCACCTCACCAGCTCGCAAAGGCGACGCCGGTTTCACTGCCAACCGCA
>KV835880.1 GCA_001838165.1 Actinomyces sp. HMSC035G02
ACCCACGGTTACACCACTATGCGGGACGCTACTCGTTTGTAACAACGGGGCAGAAATCCACACGAAAAACACCTTGGATTGACGACGTTTGTAACAACACACACCAGGGCACCCCAAAAACTCAACACGCGAGCCCCCGTGACGCCCACAGCAAGCAGCAGGACCTAGCCAAACAACAACCCAACGCACCGAGCAACATCAGCGACCAGGCACCACTGGTGTGGAGGGCGCCGGAGGGACGGAGGGCACGGCTGCGATGCCCGTGAGCGGCAGCGAGGCCTGGCCGGGCTTCGAGGCGACGCGCCGATCAGCGATCAGGCCCCACAGGTGCGAAGGGCGCCGGAGGGATCTGCCGCGGTGCCGGTGGGCGGTGGCGGGGCCTGGCCGGGCTTCGAGCCGACGCGCCGAGCGAAGCTCGCGGCGCGGACGGCTCGCGGGCGGGCCGCCGCCCACCGGCACACACAGCGGCCGGGCCCTCCGGCGCCCGGAACACCAGCGGGGCCACACAGCGGCACCACGCAGTACAACACGCCGACGGGTGGGGCGCCTTCCGGCACCCCACCCGTCAACACCAGTGATTCAACCAGCGATCACTCCGTCGCCAGCGCCTCCGAGGGGCTGACCTTGGCGGCCCGGCGGCCCGGCAGCCACGACGCGATCAGCGCGGACACGATGGCCACGACGCACACGCCGACCAGCTGCAGCCACGGCACGCTCAGCACCGGGGTAGCCCCCTCGATCGGCAGGGACATCACACCGACCCACCCGAAGGCGACGCCCATGCCGACGCCGATCAGCGCGCCGGTCATCGACAGGAAGAGCGCCTCGAGGGCGAGTAGGCTCTTCATCTGGCGTCGCGTCAGGCCGAGCGCCCGCAGCAGCCCATTTTCGCGGGTGCGTTCGGCGACCGACAGGGACAGCGTGTTGGCTACGCCCACCAGGGACACGAGGACGGACACGCCGAGCAGTCCGACGAGGACAAGCATCAGCTTGTCGATGATCTTCGTGTACGTCTGGCGCTCAAGCGCCGAGCCGTTGACGCTCAGCTGCGAGTCCTTGAGCAGCGCAGCCTGGACGGTCTCGGCGTCGGCCCCGTCGGCCATCTTGATGATGATCGCCTGACGCTCAAGAGAGGTCGCGATGGATCGCAGGGTCCTCTCGGAGACCTGGGCCACCCCGGTGCTGCCGTTCTTGTCGTAGGTGGCGGTCAGGTCCACGCACGTGTCGGCGCACAGGCGCAGCGTCTGCCCGGCCAGGGCCTCGTCGCCGACGCGCACCTGGTTATCGCCCAACTGGGTGACGGTCGAGTGGGTGACACCCGTGTAGTCGGGTTCTCCGGTGATCATGACCGACGAGGCCTGGGCCTCGTCCTCCGCCCCGGTTCCCTCTCCGGGATCGTAGGCGGGCGCGCCCGAGGTGGTCGTCAGGGTGCCGGGGGCGGCGTACTGGGCAACGGTGGCGGCGACGCCGTCGGTGGCCGCGATGGCGGCCTGCTGGTCGTCGGTGAGCGCTCCGCTCGTGGAGGTGGCCATGAGGTCGAAGGGGCGGGCGTCGTTCACGGCGTTGGTCAGCGTGGTGCGCACGGAGGCGGCGCCGACGATGATGGTGACGACGAGGGTCACGCCGATGATGATCGCGGTGCCGGTCGCGGAGGTGCGGCCGGGGTTGCGCATCGTGTTCTCGCGGGCCATGGCGGACAGGGTGCCCGGGAAGACCGAGCCGAACGCGCGGGTGAGGGCCGGCAGCAGCACCGAGGCGACGAGCAGCGCGCCGAGGAGCGCCAGGAGCGACCCACCGAAAGCCCCGAGGAATTTCGTGCCGCCGCTATCCGAGCGCCACGCGAGGGCGACAGCAGCGCACCCTGCCACCGCGATGAGCGCGCCGATGATGAAGCGGACGGTGTGCTTCTTGCGGGCGGCGGCCCCGGCCTCGTTCACGGGGGCGAGGGCGGCGACGGGTGCGACGCGGGAGGCGGCGCGGGCCGGGAAGACGCCGACCAGCGTCGTGAACAGGGTGGCACCGAGCCACGTGAGCGCGAGCTGCCAGACGGAGGCCCCCGCCAGCGCCGCGACGACGCTAGAGGCCAGGCCGGTGCCCGCCTCCGCGAGCGCGCCAATCAGCCAGCCGAGTGCGACGCCAATCGCGGACGAGATCGCTCCGATCGCGAGGGCCTCGCGGGTCACGAGCGAGCGGACCTGTCGCCTGGTTGCTCCCAGCGTGCGCAGCAGCGCCAGTTCGCGAGTGCGCTGCGTGAGAACCACTCGGAAGGTCGAGGAGACGACGATAGAGGCCACGAGCGCCGCGATCGCCGGGAAGATCAGCATGATGCCCATCGTCACGGATGCTCCCAGGCGCGCCTGGTTGAGGTCGTCCTGGATTGCCTTGTGCACGCTGGTCACGGTCACGCCCGAGATGCCGCTGAGCGCGGAGTTTGCTGTCGCCACCCACTCGTCCTGGGTGGCGCTGGGAGGGTTTGCGTTGCTGTCCGTATCCGCTCCGGAAGTCGCGACGATGAACTGCCCGGAGGCGGTCGTCCCGAAGATCGCGGAGAATCCGCCGTCGGTCACGTAGCTGGCGGGCACGCCCATACTGATGGTGTTCGAGCGTGTGGTGCCGACGATGGTGAGGGTGCGGTAGTCGCCCTCGGTGAATCCGGCGCGCACGCGGACGGTGTCGCCGACCTTCAGCGAGAGGGTCGAGGCCGTGTGCTCGGGGATGGCGATCTGGTCGTCGGCGGTCGGGGCGGTTCCAGCGCTCAGGTCAAGGTCCGCGAAGGGCTTGGGGGCCAACGGCGAGACGTAGAGGCCGGCGCGCGTCGCGTCGGTCTGGGCGTCGGCGGGCCACTGGGCCATGTGCTTAATGGCGGTGACGCCGCTGGTGGAGCGCAGGATTTCTTCGGCGCGCTGAGTCGACTCGTCCGTCGCGTCCTTGTTCTGGGAGACGACGATCGTGCCGCCTCGGTACTGCTGGTAGACGCTGGAGGTCAGGCCCGAGGTCATCGCCGTCATGACGATGAGGGTGATGACGATGAAGGCCGTGGAGATGGCGACGGCCAGGCCGGTGGAGATGTAGCGGCGGCCGTGGGAGCGCAGGTTTGCGCGCAGGAGAGAGTTTGTTGCAGACATGAGGTGAGCCTTGAGGTGTGGGCGCGCGCGTTTAGCGCAGCGCCGCGGTGAGGGAGTCGGCGGTGACGTCGCGCAGGTCAGAAACGATGCGTCCGTCGCGGCACACGAGGACGCGGTCCGCGTAGGCGGCGGTGGAGGTGTCGTGGGTGACCATGATGACGCTCTGGCCGAGTTCGTCGACGGCGCGACGCAGCAGGTCCATGACCTCGGTGGTCGAGTGCGAGTCGAGGTTGCCGGTGGGCTCGTCCGCGACGATGACGGCGGGGCGGCTCATGAGGGCGCGGGCGACGGCGACGCGCTGCTGCTGGCCGCCGGACATCTCGGAGGGGCGGTGACTCAGTCGGTCCGCGATGCCCAGGGAGTTGACGATGAGGTCGAACCAGTCCTTCTCGGGGGTGGCCCCGGCCAGGCGCATGGGCAGGAGGATGTTGGCGCGCGCGTCCAGGGTGGGCACCAGGTTGAAAGACTGGAACACGAAGCCGATACGGTCGCGGCGCAGCTTCGTCAGCGCGGTGTCTTTCAGGGCGGTGATGTCGGTGTCTTCGACGAAGACGTGCCCGGAGGTGGGGGCGTCGAGGCCGGCGAGGATGTGCATCATCGTAGATTTGCCGGAGCCGGAGGGGCCCATGATGGCGGTGAATTCGCCGGCGCCGAAGCCGACGCTCACGTCGTCGAGGGCGCGCACCTGAGCGTCGCCACTTCCGTAGATCTTGGAGACGCCCTGGAGTCGGACGATGGACGAGGCCTGGGCCGGTGCGGCCGCGTGGGCCGCGATTGTCGTGTTCGTGTTCATGCATCCATCGTGCGCCTGCGGCGTGCGTCACCGCTACGGAGGTTTCCCCTGATTCATCCCCGAGACCACCCGGGGTATCCTCGGGGATTACCCCGCGCTGTGTCTCGGGGCCCATCTCCAAAACTCGCACGTAATTCGATTACTTAAAAATTCAATAAGGCGCAGAAACGTTGCAATTCCAACGATGCCAATTCAAATCCTGAAATAGTCGCGGTGGAATTACGTGCGAAATTACTGAGCACACAATAGCCACGTTGGCCCGGCTGCGGTGCCCGTGGGCGGCGGCGGGGCCTGGCCGGGCACACCAGAACCACAGGCCCCACTGGTGTGGAGGGGGCAGGAGGGATCTGCCGCGGTGCCGGTGGGCGGCGGCGGGGCCTGGCCGGGCTTCGAGACGACGCGCCGAGCGAAGCTCGCGGCGCGGACGGCTCGCGGGCGGGCCGCCGCCCACCGGCACACACAGCGGCCGGGCCCTCCGGCGCCCAGAACACCCGTGGGGCCCAGCAACGACTAAGACTCGGAGGCCTCGCCGCGCAGCTCGCGCAGGGACAGGCCGCGGTAGCGGTTGATGGCAGCGCCCACGTCGATGAGGCGCGGGCGCGCCAGGAACGCCGGGTAGGAGCGGGCGCCGAACTTGCAGACGGCGTCCAGGCCCTCGGAGGCGAGGCGCCGGCCGAGCTTGGCCATGAGCTCGGGCATCGACTGCTTGCCGGCCATCTCCTCGAGGACGCCGCGCACGCACCAGGCGATGGCCTCGGCCTGCCCGGGGTCGACGACTCCGGCGACGTCGGAAATGTCGACGGTCGAACGGTCGATCGTCAGCACGGACGTGCCCGAGGCCTTGGTGCGCGGGCGGTCCACGCGGGCCTTTGCAGCGGGCACGCGGGGCGCCGCCTCCCAGCTGGTGGGGGCGTCGGTGCGGGGGCGCGGCAGGTTGGCGACGACCGAGCGTGCGCGGGAGGTGACGTCGAGGCAGTGGTAGTTGTCCATCATGAGGACCCGGTCGGCGGCGTCGAGGAATGCGCCGGAGCCGCCGACGACCATGATGAGGGAGACGCCGGCCTCGGTGAGGGAGGTGACGCGGTCGACGAGGGGCGTGATGGGTTCCTTCTCGGCGGCGACGAGGTCGCGCATGCGGGTGTCTCGGATGAGGAGGTTGGTGGCGGAGGTGTCTTCGTCGATGAGGAGCGTGCGCGCGCCCAGCTCGAGGGATTCGATGATGGAGGCGGCCTGCGAGGTGGAGCCGGAGGCGTTTTCGGTGGAAAACGACGTGGTGTCGGCGCCGCCGGGCAGGTGGGTGATGAACGGCGAAATGTCGACGCCGGTGACGGCTCGCCCGTCGGCGGCGCGCACCTTGGTGGCGGTGGGGTCGGTGGCGACGAGCTCGCGGCCGTCGCCGGGGATGTGCGCGTACACGCCTTGGGCGATGGCCTCGAGGAGCGTGGACTTTCCGTGGTAGCCGCCGCCGACGATGAGGGTGAGGCCCGGGGGGATCGCCATGCCACGCACCTCGCCGGCGTGCGGCAGGGTGACGGTGGCGCGCAGGGACTCGGGGGAGGCGAAGGCGACGACGCCGTCACCCGTGAGCGGCGTTTCGGAGATGCCGGATCGGCGCGCCAGCAGGGCCTCGTCGGCGACGAAGGACACCCATCCGCGTTCCTCGAGGATCCCCTGGAGGGCGCGGTAGTCCTCGTAGGCGGCGACGTGGCCGAGGAGGCGGGAGCGCTTGCGGGTCGTGTCCGGGTCTTCGGACACGAAGTCGAAGCAGTCCATGACGATGTTGGGCACGTCCACGTCGAAGAGGCGGGCGGCGCTCTTGCCGAGGATCGTGCGGCCTCGCGCGGGGAGCTTGACCTGGAAGCGCACTTCGACGCGGTCGGGCAGGACGGTGGCGTACGAGCGCTGGAGGATGAGGGCGCCGGCGCGGGCGATGGACACGTCGCGCGTGCCGCGGGCGCGGATGGCCTCGTCGAAGGAGCGGGCGATGAAGTCCGCGGCGGCGAGGCGCGCGTCGGACGAGGCCAGGGCGGCCTCGGGCAGTCCCATCGCCTCGGGCGTGGACCAGGCGCGCAGGGACGAGGGCGGGGCGTAGGGGTCGGCCTGCACGTGATCGATCGCGAGGGTGAAGTCCCCGTAATCCCAGGCACCGAGGGCGTTCTTGTAGAAGCCGTAGGGGCGCCCGTCCGCGTATCGCAGCTGGTCGAGGAGGTCTGCGTCGGTTCCGGAGATGGCGCGCGAGGGGGCTTCGTATCGGGGAGTCATGCTCTCAAGAATACAGGCGAAGCCTGCGGAAACGGCATCACCGTTCCTGCAGGCTCCGGGGTGTGAGGAGTCTTCTGTATCGCGTGACTCTCACGGGTGTCGAGGTGGCATCAGCGCGCGACTTATCGGGCGCTGAGGAAAAAGGCGACGATAAGGGCAAGAGGCACGAGCAGCTGGAGTGATGTGCATATGGACGTGACGATCACCGCGGTATTCGTTAGCGACTGGATGTCCTGCGGCGCTTCCAGGTCCTTCGCCTTCGTGCGCAGCGTGAAGGACCACACCATCGCGGGGAACGAGAGAAGCAGATAGACAGTAAAAAAACTAATGACAGCCAGGATCATGGCGAGCTGCGCGTTGGAACGCAGGTCCGCGTAGGCCGCGAGGTGTGAGGTGGCGTAGTACGGCTGGGCATAGACCGGCGCGGGCTGACCGTACACCGCCCCACCCGGTACGCCGGGGGACTGCTGCTGGCCGTACGCCGCCTCGGGCTGGCCGTACGACGCGGATGCGGCCGGGCCATAGGGCGACTGCTGCGCGTAGGGGTCCTGCGCACTCGCAGGATTAGAGGCATAGGGGTAAGCAGGATCGCTCACGGTGCACTCCCAATTGTTCTCTGCGGACGAGGTCGGGGCTTATCGTAGCAGCGGCCGTCAGCCGCTATGGGTTGGGGCCCGAGGAAACTCGCCGTTTCCTCGGGCCCCACACACAACGATTCATCAGCTATTGGCGCCCGCAATCACGCCGATGACCACCGCCACGATGACGAACAGGAAAACCGCAGCGAGGAGCGCGAGCTGGATGATCGAGCAAATCTTCGCAGCAGAGCGAGCGCTCTCCACATCGGCCATCACGTCCATCGGGGCGCCCAGGATCTTGGCTTCCTCGACCAGCTTGTTGGTCCAGATCCACATGCCGCCGGCGAGCAGGAGGTGGCCGAACAGGAAGCTCACGAAAGAAAGCATGCGAGCCGTCGACGCATTCGAACGGATCTTCTCAATCTCGGGGTTGAGGGCGTAGGCGGGCTGGCCATATGCCTGCTGCGGCTGGCCGTAAGGCTGCTGCTGGTTCTGGCCAGCGGCGGGGTAGCCGTTGACGGGATCGCTCATGAGTGACTCCAAATGGGTTGTGTCGATCGGATACGGATGTCATCGTAGCCGACGCGGGAGTAGAAAAGAAACAATTCGGCCTTTAGTTACCGTGAACACACTGGCCGCCACTGGATCGCTAGCGCATATTCTCCGCGACAATCAGCAAGATGATCAGGCCCACCTGTAGGAGGAGCATGCCGAACGCAATACCGCGCGCAATGTTCACCTTTCGCGTCACGTCGGATGGAGCGTCAATCTCCCGGGCGAGGGCACACAGGCGCTGCGCGCGGATCGCGTTGGCGAGTAGCAGGATCACCGGCGTCGTGCAGAACCACACGAAGGACATCACGATGGCGACGGTCGCGTTGGACTTGAGCCGAGAGAAGGCCAGTTGCAGGTGCGGATCGATGGTCGGCTGCGCGGGCTGGCTGGCGTACGCGGCCTGCTGATTCACGCCGTACTGCGGGGCGGCGGCCTGCTGCATCGGCTGGGCGACGGGCGCAGGCTGCGCCTGGTAGGCGCTCGGCTGGCCGTAGGACGCCATCGGCTGGGCGGTGCCCTGCTGGGGATACGCAGCAGGGGTGCCGTACGCCGGTGCCGCGCTGGCGGCCGTGACCCCGCTATGCCCGGGAGCGTAAGGCGACTGCTGCACGGCAGGCGCAACGTTCACGGGTGCACCCGCAGGAGGCGCAAACTGTGCAGGGGCGGGAGCCTGCGGTGCAGCGGGAGCGTTCGACCACGACGAGGCGGACGCCCCGGCTTGGGGCGCGACCGGTCCGTCGCTGTGCTGCGGCCAGTCCCATCCGGCCGAAATTGCCCGCGAGGGCATCTGTTCGTCACTCATATCAACAACCAATCACTTCTGAGAATCCACGAGCCAGACAAGGAGGAAGGGGGCGGCGATCAGAAGACCGAACAGCACGATCCCGACAATTCCGCAGATGAGAGCCGTCGTTCGCGCGCCGCGCACGTCCCTCAGCACGTCCTCGGGTGCTCCCAGGCTCTCGGCCTCACTGATGAGACTCATGCTCCAGAACCACGCACCGAAGGACAGGAGCGGCCCCAACGTCACAAAGCTAACGAAAGACATGATGCGCACCATGGACGCGTTTGAACGCACACGCTCGACGGCGGGGTTCAGAGCGTACACGACCTGGCCGTACATCGGCTGCCCGTAGGAAGCGCCCGCGCCGTACGAGACCTGGGCGCCATATGCGGGCTGGGTACCGTATGCGGGTTGCTGCACCGCAGGTGCCTGTCCGTAGGCGGGCTGGGCGCCGTACGAGGCCTGAGTGCCGTACGCTCGCTGGCTGCCGTAGGGGGTTTCGCCGCCCGGTCCGTAGGGATTGGAGGGATCGCTCATCAATAGCTCCGGTCAGAATGTGGGATCTTATCCTCCCACATCATACGAGCAACCTCTGCAACACGGAAGTTCCACCTCATTGTCCCTTCTCACCGCTCGCCACAACCCGACGCAACCCGCCCCCACGCCAGCGCACCCGGCCCGCCCCAGCCTCGTCCCACATAAAAAAGTGCGGGGGCCGGTTTCCCGACCCCCGCACCACCCGACAAACGGGCGTCACGTCACAGCATGCAGGACACGCAGCCCTCGACCTCCGTGCCCTCCAGGGCCATCTGGCGCAGGCGCATGTAGTACAGGGTCTTGATGCCCTTCTTCCACGCGTAGATGTAGGACTTGTTCAGGTCACGCGTCGTCACCGTATCCGGGTAGAACAGCGTGAGCGACAGGCCCTGATCCACGTGCTGGGTGGCCACCGCGTAAGTGTCGATGATCTTCTCCGGGCCGATCTCGTACGCGTCCTGGTAGTACTCCAGGTTCTCGTTCGACATGTAGGGCGCCGGGTAGTAGACGCGGCCGATCTTGCCTTCCTTGCGGATCTCCACGCGGGACACGATCGGGTGAATCGACGACGTCGAGTTGTTGATGTACGAGATGGAACCCGTCGGAGGCACGGCCTGCAGGTTCTGGTTGTACATGCCGTACTTCGCAACGTCGGCCGCCAGGGCCTCCCAGTCCGCCTGGGTCGGGACCTTGATCGACGAGGCGGCGAGCAGCTCACGGCACTTGTCCGTGGTGGGGGCCCACTCCTCGTCAATGTACTTGCGGAAGAACTCGCCCGACGCGTACTTCGACTCCTCGAAGCCCTCGAAGGTCTCGCCACGCTCGCGCGCGATCTTGCACGAGGCCTTGATGGCCTCGAACAGGACCGTCATGAAGTACATGTTCGTGAAGTCCAGGGCCTCCTCGGAACCGTAGTGCACGTGCTCGCGCGCCAGGTAACCGTGCAGGTTCATCTGGCCCAGGCCGATCGCGTGGCTCATCGCGTTGCCGCGAGCAATCGAGGGGACCGAGCCGATATCCGACAGGTCCGAGACGGCCGTCAGGCCACGGATCGCCATCTCGATCGTCTTCGAGAAGTCCGGGGAATCCATGGTCTTCGCGATGTTGAGCGAGCCCAGGTTGCAGGAGATGTCCTTGCCGACGTGCGAGTACGACAGGTCATCGTTGTAGGTCGAGGCCTCGGACACCTGCAGGATCTCCGAGCACAGGTTCGACATGGTGATGCGCCCCTTGATCGGGTTCGCCTTGTTCACCGTGTCCTCAAAGACGATGTAGGGGTAGCCGGACTCGAACTGGATCTCCGCGATCGTCTGGAAGAAGCGACGCGCGTTGATCTTGCGCTTGTGGATGCGGCCGTCGTCCACCATCTCGTGGTACTTCTCCGTCACCGAAATCTCGGAGAAGGGCACGCCGTACACGCGCTCCACGTCGTAGGGGCTGAACAGGTACATGTCCTCGTTCTTGCGGGCCAGCTCGAACGTGATGTCCGGGATGACGACGCCCAGAGACAGCGTCTTGATGCGGATCTTCTCGTCCGCGTTCTCACGCTTGGTGTCCAGGAACTGCATGATGTCCGGGTGGTGCGCGTGCAGGTACACAGCGCCCGCGCCCTGACGCGCACCCAGCTGGTTCGCGTAAGAGAAGGAGTCCTCGAGCAGCTTCATGACGGGCACGACGCCGCTGGACTGGTTCTGAATCTTCTTAATGGGGGCGCCCGACTCACGCAGGTTCGTCAGCTGCAGGGCGACGCCGCCGCCGCGCTTGGACAGCTGCAGCGCGGAGTTGATGCCGCGCGCGATCGACTCCATGTTGTCCTCGATGCGCAGCAGGAAGCAGGAGACCAGCTCGCCGCGCGCCGCCTTGCCGGCGTTGAGGAAGGTCGGGGTTGCGGGCTGGAAGCGGCCCGTCATGATCTCATCGACGAAACTGCGAGCCAGCTCGATATCGCCGCGCGCCAGGTACAGCGACACCATGGCGACGCGATCCTCGAAGCGCTCCAGGTAGCGCTTACCGTCGAAGGTCTTGAGCGTGTACGACGTGTAGTACTTGAACGCGCCCAGGAACGTCGGGAAGCGGAACTTGTGGGCATAGGCCTGCTTGTACAGCTCCTTGATGTCCGCGAAGTCGTACTGGTCCAGGACGTGCTTCTCGTAGTAGCCCTCGTCCACCAGGTACTTCAGCTTCTCTTCCAGGTCGTGGAAGAACACCGTGTTCTGGTTGACGTGCTGGAGGAAGTACTGGCGAGCCGCCGCACGGTCCGCGTCGAACTGGATGTGTCCGTTCGCGTCGTACAGGTTAAGCTGCGCGTTCAGCGCGTGGTAGTCCAGCTCCGGGGAGGGAGCTTCCTCTACGCCTGTGTCGGTGTAGTTTTCTGCCAAAACTGTTCCAGTCCTTCGCGAACTCTGGAGACGTCCTCGGGCGTGCCGAGGAGCTCGAACTTATACATGTGGGGGACCCCCAGCTTGGCCGCGATGATGTCGCCCGCGATGC
Source organism: Actinomyces sp. HMSC035G02 (assembly GCA_001838165.1). GTDB lineage: Bacteria > Actinomycetota > Actinomycetes > Actinomycetales > Actinomycetaceae > Pauljensenia. Next base: position 11,125 of record KV835880.1, read on the forward strand.
AGTAGGCCTTGCCGAAGTTAGTGTTTCCCGACGAGATGACGCCCCTGCACAGGGCCCGATTATCGGGATCATTGAGGAACTTGATGACCTGTTTGGGCACAGCTCCCTTGAGATTTCCGCCGCCGTAGGTGGGCACGATGAGCACGTACTCATCGGTCACGCGCAGGGGTTCATCCTTGGGGTGCAACGGGATTCGCGCCGCCGGAAGGCCGAGCTTTTCAACAAAACGGCGGGTGTTGCCCGTCGCCGACGAAAAGTAGACGACGCTGCCCATGGTGATCCTTCCTGCTTGGCGGGATGCTGAATCTCTAGTGTCTCACCCCCGAGGCCCGGGTGAGGTTGCCTCGCACGCGTGTCCCATGTGGGATTGATCGACGCGCCCTTTCCGAGGTGTGCGCCCCGGCCTCGTCCCCGCCCGGATACGCGAAAGTCCCGGCCTCGCGGCCGGGACTTGTCGGCCAGGCTCAGGCCTGCAGCGCCAGGGGGGCAGCTGCGGCGGCGACGGCCTTGATGCGGTCGGGGCGGAAGCCGGACCAGTGATCCTCGCCGGCCACGACGACGGGGGCCTGCTGGTAGCCGAGGCCCTTAATGAAGGCAAGGGACTCCGCGTCCTGGGTGACGTCGATCTTCTCGTAGGAGACGCCCTGCTTGTCGAGGGCGCGGTAGGTCGCGTCGCACTGGGGGCAGCGGGGCTTGGAGTAGACGGTGATCGACATGTTCGTGTCTCCTTGCGGCTCAAGGCCGGACGTTGGCATCCTGTGTTGTCTTTCTGGCGGCTCGTTCGCCGCGAACACGACAACACTACACCTCGTGGCCGCCCACGCAAGCGACCCCTAGATGTTGTGTGCGCCGCCCCGACTGTGGACGAGACCTGAGGGGTCTGTGGATGGAGCGAGCGGTCAGGATCTCGGAGGAGTCTTCGAGGTTTGTCGCCCACTGCGCACAGGTACGCGAAGATGCGCGCAAACATTGGGGTTTTCGACTAACCCACGGGCACATCTAGGGGCTTTTAATACCCCCACACACGCCTGTGCACCCTGTGGATGAGCACATCACCACCCTGTGCATAACCGCCTGCCAACCACATGAAAGATGTCGAGCGTCACACTCTTTGGCGGGAGCCTTGGGCGTGTCGCACCCGCACATCTAGGGGTCGTTGGCGACTAAGCGCCCCTAGATATAGGGGTGAGTGGCATTTTCGGCGAAACGACTGGAATCCTGCGGAAAGGCGGTTGAAGGATGGCTGGACGGGCCGCTCGCGGACGGCCTCGACGGCTGATGCGCCCTAGATCTAGGGGATGGCACGAGCCCTACATCTAGGGGGGCGGGACGCGACCTAGATCAAGGGGCTAACGCTCAACCAACATCTAGGGCCTGGATGCTCCCTGTATCTAGGCAGCGCCTCCCAGGCACTGCACACCAGCAGGCTCTGCCACTCGACAAAACACGCCCGGCACCGCCCCGCAACGGCTTCCCGCGAAAAACTTCGCCCGGCACCGCCCTTCCACCGGCATTTCCGCGAAAATGTTCGCCCAGCACGCCACAAACCGCTGGTTTTGGGCCATTTTTCGTGCGCTGGGCGAACTTCTTCGCGCTCGCGTCCACCATCAGACCGAGCAGGGCGAAAAATGTCACCCACAAGGCACGGAAACACGAGCGTCTTGAAAGAAAAATC
>KV835881.1:0-752 GCA_001838165.1 Actinomyces sp. HMSC035G02
CAAAACGATTACACCACTCCACAGGACTTGACCCCTGCGGGCCGTGTACAGGGGATCCGCGGCCCGCCCATGCCGGTGGTGAAGGTCTTGCTGAATGCGTCTACGGCACCCGTCCAAGGCGTTGCCAGTCAGGTGCACGACGTGGAAGGGATCCATGACGGCCCTTGCATCGGGGAGTTCTTCGGCGGTGGCGCTCTTAAACCCGGTGAATCCATCCATTGCAACGACCTCGATGTAGCTGCGCCATGTATCGGGGCGGGAGGCCAGCCAGGCTTTGAAGACCTGCTTGGAGTGGCCTGGGACAATGTCCAAGAGCCGCGAGGGGCCGCGGTGCTCTTGGATGGCGTCAAGTCCAGAATAGCGGTAACGAATTTGTCTCCGTAGGGGGTGTGGCGCCACACGTGTTCATCCACGCCGATGACGCGCACGCCTTCGAACCGGGTCGGGTCGTTGATCAGTGAGCGCTCTCCTTTGGTCAGGACAGCGGTGTTGGCGGCTCTTCCTGGACACGCCTAGGGCCTGGGCTATGCGCGTCACCGTCACATAATGAACGACCACGCCCATCAGCGCCCAGTGCACCGCCGCCCGTGAGAGCTTGGCGCGCGGATCGGCCGCTTGGCTCATGTCTTGGCGCCACACGTGAGCACACGTCTCGCACCGGTAGCGGCGCACGCTCACATGCAAGATCGTAGGGTGCCACCCGTAAGGCTCGTGCGTCAAGCGCCTGACCACCGTGTCGCGAGAAATGCCCT
>KV835881.1:852-84134 GCA_001838165.1 Actinomyces sp. HMSC035G02
ATACGGCACGCCAACACTGCATGGTCTGCCTCAATGCGCTGACCCGTCACCTCCAGCCCCAGGCCGTCTAGGCGCATGAACGCGCTCAGATCAGGACGATCAAAGGTAGCATTGGACACGTCGAGGTCTTTCAGATGGACGGTGTAGGAACCCCCGTCGTCGAAAGATCTCGCCTCCTACCTGGCTGCGACACGCCCAACCCCGCCCACAATACCTACACCCTCAAATGCCAAGAGCCATTTTTGGGGTGCTGTTATACCGCCCTCATGACAAGGTCACGTAAATAGACAAGTATATCCTCGCGTCGTAAACCAATTGTGTCAGCTATGTCTTGAACCATTCTATAACCGCCGAGTGAGTGGAAAACCTTATACAAGAGCTGTGAGCGCTCAGGAGTGATGCCATCAGGCTCACTCGCTCGGTATCCGCGCTTGGTTAGTTCGACGGCGGCGGTACGATACTGCCAATCACTGAGTAATCCAAGATCGTGAAGGCGGTAGGTCATTGCCATTGCAGAAACGCCCCAATATGCCTTTGCTTCAAGGATGCGATCGAGATGTGCGTCGTGCATTCCTTGTGTATAAAGGCGGGAGGCGGGAAGCAGAAAAGCAGATGCGAAATCTTGTGCTTCCTTCTCGCGTTCTTTTGAGTTGGGATACTCGTCGTCACCGGAATGCATAACTAAATGACCAAGCTCATGAGCGAGATCAAAGCGTTGACGTTCTCCGCTCTTTGTAGTGGAAACAAAAATATAAGGAACCCTGTCTTGAGTGAAGCAGAAGGCGTCCACATCTGAGTAACGGTGATCCAAAGAGAGTATGCGTACTCCCTTTGACTCGAGAAGGCTCATCATGTCAGAAATTGGTCGATCGCCCAAATGCCACTCGGCTCTCACTAATTCTGCCGCGTCTGCAGGTTTGAATCGCGGGAGCGCGGGGATCTGTGCAGCGGGGAGCTTAAAATGTTTCTCTAGAGAATTGAATATTTCAACAGCCATGCGCGCGTCGCCACGAGCTGCGTGCTGATGTTTCTTTGGTGTTTTAGATGCTTTGCGAAAACTAACTGCAGCTGCCGGCACTTCCTCTAGATCTTCCAGGGAAAGAAAGTTAGGCTTCAGATTTAAAGCATTAGTAAGCTTTTCCTGTGTAGATCGTGAGGGTGTAGTTCGCCCCTGCTCATAGCCTGCGATCGCTGATACAGATATGCCTGCTGCGTGAGCTAGTTCGGAACGCGTGATCATGCGATGCTCTCGTGCCCAGAGTAGGCGTGAAGGAGCAAATCCAGACGTCTCTGTAAGTTGTCTTTTGGTGGTGGGCATAGTAAGAGGAATGCTCTGGCTGTGTTGACCTTCCGGTAGTTCGCCGCGGATTAGTGAAAGTGTCATCCGATTTGCTCCACTGGTACTTCAAAAATCTGGTCTGTTTGTGGTTTATGCTCGAACGGGTTTGTGTTGAGAGTTAGTGTGGGCAGGATAATTCTGTCCGTCCAGTTATCAATGCAGTTTGAGCTGTCCATGTTGCATGGCTGTGAGATCTCGATATTAAGGTTGTCCTCAACTCTTTCGTAAACGATGAAATATAGAGGAGGGATGGAAAAGCGTTGTTTATCGGTCGCGAGGTTGAAGAGTGTTCCTTCCTCGTTTCGTGTGAGTGCGTTCCTTGTCGCAGAGCCCTTCGGATTGGTTATTGGCATAGATTTTTGTTTGCCGACATTATGTGCCGAAGTAATTGATAGGGTTACGAGGGAGTCGGGGTGAGTGATGCGTGGCTGGTTCTTTACGGGAGTGTTCTTCCATCCGAGTGGGACGAGCATCTGTGCCAGTGTTTCGAATCCATCTCCATACACGTCCATGGCCGGAGTGGACGATGGGGCGAGAGCTGATCGACCTCTCGAACGTGCGAATCCTTCGCGTAGTGCGTCGTGAATGAGTGAGGTGGATAGGCCCCAGATTGCGAGTCGTTCATCTGTGGACGGCTGGGGTGTTTCGATGGAGTGGGTGAAAGTTGACATGGGATCCTCCTCGTTGAATGATGCATATCATACCACAAATGTGGTTGCAAAAGTATCATTCTCCTCGTGTCTCGCTTCACTCTCGATCTGTATGGCTTCATTGAGTGGTGCTGTGGTGGTTGTGTCGGTCGTGCTTCTCATGGGTCACCTTGAGCTGCCCATGGATGATGGTTTGTTGGTGCTGATCTGTGCTGTATGACAGGTTGTCCTGATTCATAGATGAGGTTCGTCTTCCGGGATTGTTGTCGCCGGCTGTTCTTGGTGTTAGCGTGAAACCGTGGTGTCTCAATGGAATTCGATCAGTTCGTACGATGCATGCTCCGTAACTTCGTTTTGATGCCCCACGGGTATCATCGATGCAGTCGAAGAAGACCAGTCCTCGAGCCAGAAAGTGAGCCGCACATGCGAGTAGTAGTCGTTGGAGGAGTCGCCGGTGGCATGAGTGCGGCGGCACGCCTGCGCAGGCGCGACGAGGGCGCCGAGATCGTCGTGTTGGAGCGCAGCAAGTACGTGTCCTTCGCGAACTGCGGACTCCCGTACTACGTCGGCGGCGAGATCGAAGACCCCGCCAAGCTTCTCCTCCACACGCCGCATACCCTCATGGCTGCGCTCAACCTCGACGTGCGCATCAACTCCGAGGTCACGGCGATCAACCCCAGCGCGCACAGTGTCCAGGTCGCAAATACGGAGACCGGCGAGGCCTACACACTCACCTACGACCACCTGATCCTCTCCCCGGGTGCCCTCGCGAGCCGGCCCCCGATCGACGGCCTCGACTCCCCGCGCGTGCACACCCTGCGCACGGTCGACGATGCCCTCGCCCTGCGCGAGGCCTCGGGAACGCGAGCCGTCGTCCTCGGCGCCGGGTTCATCGGCATCGAGGCCGCAGAGGCCCTCGCGCAGCGAGGCTTCGAGACCCACCTCGTCGAGTACGCCGAACACGTCCTGCCGCCCCTCGAGGTCGAGATGGCCACGCTGGTCACGCAGGAGCTGCGCGCCCTCGGCGTGTGTGTCCATGCAGGAGTTGCCGCCCGGTCCATCACGCACGGCGATGACCATGACGCAGTGACGCTCTCCGACGGCACCGTGCTGACCGCAGACGTCATCGTCCTGTCGACGGGGGTTCGCCCCGATACCGCCTTCGCCGAAGCCGCAGGCATCGAGACTAGCCGAGGCTACATCCTCGTCGATGAGCACGGGCGTACCAGCGTGGATGACGTCTACGCGGTCGGTGACGGCACGATCGGCCGAGACCATGACCGCCCCGTCGCCCTGGCCGGACCCGCGAACCGCGGGGGACGCCTCGTCGCCGACGCGATTGCCGATGCCGAACACGGCGAGGCCGCCGCGCGCCCCATCCCGAGCCCGCAGGGCACTGCAATCGTCCGGATCGGGAGCCTCACCGCCGCCATGACCGGCGCTAACCGCCAGGCCCTCGATGCCTCGGGCACGGAGTACTTCACGGTGCACACGCACGCCAATCAGCACGCGGGCTATTTCCCCGGCGCCACGCCGATCCACATCCTCGTGCACGTGGGCACCGACGGGCGGATTCTCGGCGCGCAAGCCGTGGGGGCCGACGGGGTGGACCGGCGCATCGACGTCATCGCCACCGCCATGCGGGCCGGTCTGAGCGCGACTGACCTCATCGACCTGGACCTCGCCTACGCGCCGCCCTACGGCCAGGCCAAGGACCCCGTCAACCAGACCGGCATGGTCGCCCACAACGTGCTGACCGGCGAGCTCGTCCTCACCGGCCCCGAGGCCCTCACCGAGGACATGCCGGTCCTCGACGTACGCACGCCGGGGGAGTACGCGGCCGGGCACATGCCGAACTCCCTCAACATCCCCCACACCCAGCTGCGCGACCGCCTCGATGAGGTCCAGGCCTGGGTCGACGAGAACGTCCGCGACCAACCCTTCGTCGTCATGTGCGCGGCGGGCGTGCGCTCCTGGATCGGCTACCGCATCGTGCGCCACGCGGGCTTCAACGTCACCATGCTTTCGGGCGGTATCCAGACGCTGCGGGCGTGGCTCGGAGACAGGGCCGAGGCCGTGCTGGTCACGGGGGAGAGCTGAGTCCGAGGATTTTGGCCTCGAAAACGACTCCGCGTCACAGTTCGAAGCAGTAGAATTTCTTGTCAAAACCGAGAACATGACGATCGATAAATTCGAGCACTCGGTCCTCCGACTGGCCTTATGCGACGGCGCAAGCGGCCTGAGGAGGGCGGAAGCTCGCAACACCATGGCGCGGATCCAATGACGGATCCGAGGCGCAACAACGAAGGAGGCAATCATGTGTCGACCCACCACCTGCGAGGTATGCGGAAAGACCACCTGGAAGGGCTGCGGCAAGCACATCGACTCGGTGAAGGAAAAGGTTCCTGCGGATCAGTGGTGCGATAAGGACCATTCCGACGAGGAGTACGCGGCCACCGAGAAGAAGCGCGGTTTCTTCGGCAGCTACTGCAGGTAGCATGTCACCCTTTGGCAGCGTCGCGCGGGCCGCGACGCTGGGTTATCTGCGCCCATTTCAAGGCCTGTATAGGCGACGTGTCCAAGAGCTGTTTCCTTCATGTCAGGCGGCTATCATTGAGCCATGAGGTGGGCGACAAAATCAACGTGGATTCGTATCGCCGTGCTGTTCGGCATCTACCTGCTGGTGCCAGCGGTGTGGTTTAGTTTCTCGCGCGTCTCGGACTCGATGGAGATCGTGAAGAGCCTCGTGTTCCTGATCCTGCTCGCGATCCTGCCGATCCTCGCGATGGCCTTTGGGGTATGGGATGGCGTGAAGGAGGGCTTGAGCCTCCTGTGGCTGCTTGCACCCTTCGTGTGTTTCCTGGCGCCGATGTACCTGTTCCTCAACGACAGCGCCCTCATCTACGGGGTGGGCTACAGCCTGCTTGGCTTCGGGGCTCATAGCGTCGGCGCCTTCATCCATGCGCGCCGCGTGCCGCGGGCGTAGGTGCGCGCAGCGGGTAGTCCTTCGCTGAACCTGGCGAAGCGGCTTGCTGTGTGGCTGGGGCGCATGCAAGGGGGCGTGGCGCACTCGCCTACGCGGATAGGTGACGAACATCCGGATAGGTTACGAGCATATGGATAGGTTACGAACATCCGGATAGCTTATTAACCTATCCGGATCCGCATAACCTATCCGGATCCGCATAACCTATCCGCGTGCGCCTTCGTGGTTCTGTTCCTGTGCGCAGAACCCCGTTTCGCCCCGGCGCCGCCTTCTCGGGCGTAGCATTTCCTGTATCGTGACGGCTCAAGGCCCGCGCAACGGACAAGCACACGGAGGTGCTGGCATGATTTGGGATCGAGTTGCCCCGCTCTACGACCTCGCCGTCAACGCGCTCAACAGGAGGGTGTACGACGGGACGGGCGGTGCCGTTGCCCGGTTAATTCGCCCCGGTGACACCGTGCTCGAATGTGCGTGCGGAACGGGCGCGATTAGCGCCGCCATCGCCCCCGCATGTGCGCGTGTGGTCGCGACCGACTATTCCGAGGGGATGCTCAAGCAGGCACGCAAGAAGCTCGCGAAATACTCGAACGTCACCGTCGAGCAGGCGGATATCACTGACTTGCGCTACGCGAACGACTCGTTCGACGCCGTCGTGGCGGGCAACGTCATCCACTTGCTGCCTGAACCGGGCGACGCGCTCAAGGAGCTCAAGCGGGTCGTGCGCCCGGGTGGCACGATCATCGTGCCCACCTACGTGATTCCCAAGAAGCGGGCGCACACCATGTTCCTGCGGGTGATCTCCCGATTCGGCGTGCACTTCCAGGAGCACTTCGACCCGGTGTCGTACCGGGCGTTCTTTGAGCGTATGGGCTGCACGGGCGTCACCTACCGCGTCGTGCGAGGTCGAATTCCCTGCGTGATCGCCTCCTTCACGAACGATCAGTAGATGCCGAGCCCAGGGCGACGTTCCGCAGCGTCGCCCCGTAGGCTTGCGCGTCGCGGCTCATGCGCCCGCAGTGCCCCCAGCCGGGCCAGACGCGCAGCTCGGCCTGCGGATAGAGGCGCGGGATCACGCGGCGCGCGAGCCGCAGGTCCGAGTCTTTCTCCCCGTACGCGAACGTGCAGCGCCGCTGGGTGGTGGGGGAGAGGGGTGGGAGCCTGACCCGAGAGCAGTCGCGCACGATCGCGCGGATGCTCTCCTCGCTCATCGCGGCGAAACTCGAGGTCATCGCGCGAGCGGTCTCCTCGCCGTAGAGGCGCGCGAGCTTGCGTGCCCCCGCCTCGGGGTCGCGGACGGCATTCCGGTGCTTTGCGACCATCACGCGGCTGAGAATGGACCCGCCGACTTGGGCCACGGGACCGCCCGAGTAGAAGCTCACGCCCTCAATGAACAGCCGATCGAATGAGAGGTCCGGGAACCGCAGCAGCTCGAACAGGATGACACCGCCGAGCGACGCCCCAAAACCCAGAGACAGACGACGCACCCCGTGGGAGGTCAGCCACTCGTGGATCGCCGCCGCCTCCTCCGCCGCCGACACGTAGGGGACCCCGGCCTCGTCCCCGTGGGCGGACAGGTCCGGCACGAGGAAACGCGGGTCAGAGCCCATGTGGTCGCAGAGCGCGGCCTTCATACTCGAGGCCGAGGACAGCATCGGGTGAATGATGAGGACGGTGGGGGAGTTTTCCCCTCCGGGCCCGTAGACGTGCATCTTCATGGCATCGCCCCACAGAAGTCGCCGGGCGCGCCGATGCGCCCGAATGGGATTGATGAATGGAATGGTAGCGCCGCGGCGGCTCACAGGGGCTCGCTTCGGTGCAGAAGCGGGCGCGGGGGCGGCTGAGTTCAATCAGCCGATGATCGCCTACTAGCCACCGCGCGGAATCGCGGGTAGTGTTGCCACGTTAGCCCCCTATGAAGGAGTGAATGATGCTCGTTGTGACGACCCCGACCGTTGAGGGCGCGCCCGTCAAGCAGTACATCGGCATGGTCTCCGGCGAGGCGATCTCCGGCGTCAACATGTTCAAGGACTTCGGTGCAAACCTGTCCAACATGTTCGGTGGCCGCGCCTCCCAGTACGAGGAAGAGATCGGCGGCGCCTCCGCAACCGCCGTCAATGAAATGTGCGCTCGCGCCCAGGCCATGGGCGCCAACGCGGTCGTCGGTGTGAAGGTCGACTACTTCACCGCCGGCACCAACAACGGCATGCTCGCCGCCATTGCGACGGGCACCGCGGTCATTCTCTGACCCGCGCCTGTGCGCCACTGAGCTCGCGACTGACAACCCGCCAGGAGGGGATCCGGACCCCGCGTCCGCACCCTCCTCGGCGGGTTTGTCGTTTCCTGCCGCGACCAGCGCGATTTAAGGGCTGCTATCGTAACTAAGGTGATACTAAGAGGGATAGTTTACGGCGGATAAATGCGCGCGTAAAGACCTCGACGGATGGTGAGAAGAAAACTGAGCGGGACTTTTCAGTAAGGATAGGTAACCCTACCCTAGACGCTGGGTTATGCCGTATCCGCGGCCGTGCCCCTGACCCAGTTGTCAACCAAGTGAGCCATAGATGTCCCATCGCACAACCTCGGCATTGGTGCTGCTAACCGCGGGTACCCTTGCCATGACCGCCGTGACCACCCCGGCGGCTTTCGCAGCTAACCCGCAAGAGGAAAGCCAGTCGGGCACGCCCGCCCCCGCCTCGTCCGTCGATGCCCAGTCCGGTGCCCAGCAGTCGGGGACCGGCGACGAGGCCGGGGCCCCGAACCCGACCACCACCCCCGAGAGCGTCCCCGCCGACGATACCCCGACGACGATCATCGTCCAGCTCGAGGATGGCTCGGTCGGCATCCCGTGGTACCAGCGGGTCTTTGGCCTGTCGTCCTCGACCAAGCACGAGACGGTCAAGGAACGCATCGAAACCTCGGTCGAGGCAGTGGTCCCCGGTGCGGACATCACCGACGTGCGCGACTACACGCACGCCCTCGACGGTTTCGCGATCCAGGCCCCGGCCTCGTCCCTGGACGCCATCAAGGCGACCGAGGGCGTCAAGGCCGCGTTCATCGAGCGCCACCACAAGCCCATGGTCGTCGAGGGCGACGCGGGCGCGCTGGGCTCCGAGGCCGTGGATCCCGCCCTGCAAAACGCCTCCTCCCTGGAGATGACGCGCGCGAACCAGACCTCCCAGAAGGGTGATCGTCAGGTCGTCGAGGTCATCGACACGGGCATCGAGGCCACCCACCAGGCGTTCTCCGGCTCCATGGATGGCGTCGATGTGCGCCTGAGCCAGTCCGATGTCGAGGCCCTCGTCGGCAAGCTGCCGCACGGAAAGACCGGCGCCTACCTCAACAATAAGATCCCCTTCGTCTTCGACTACGCGGACAACGACGCGGACGTGCTGCCCAAGTCCAGCAAGGACCTGTCGCACGGCACCCACGTCGCCGCGATCGCTGCCGCCAACGCGGCCGACCTGCAGGGCACCGCGCCCCACGCGCAGATCATCGTCGCTAAGGTCGCCTCCGACAAGGATGGATCGATCCCCGACAACACTGTCCTGGCGGCCCTTGACGACGCGGTCGTCATTAAGCCCGACTCGATCAACCTGTCTCTCGGCGAGGATGCGGGCATGGGAACCGAGGCCGGAACCATGTATGCGGAGGTCTACAAGAACCTCGCTGCCGCCGGCGTGACGGTCAACGCCGCCGCGGGTAACTCCTACTCGAGCGCGTACTCCAACTACAGCGGCAGAAACAAGCCCTACGCGACCGACCCCGACGCCGGCACGCTCTCCGAGCCCGCGTCCTACGCCTCGACCCTGGCGGTCGCCTCGGTCAACAACCAGGACGCACTGCCCTACCTGACGGTGGGGGAGCGCCAGGTTGTCTACAAGAAGTCGCGCGGCCTCAAGGACGCCGTCGTACCGAGCCTCCTCGACATCCCCGAGGACACCTACACCCTCGTCTACGCGGGCATCGGTGACGCGGCCGCACTCGAGAAGCTCGTCGCCGAGCACCCCGGCGACCTGTCGAAGGTCATCGTCCTTGAAGACCGCGGCGGCTCCGACAGTGCGACGGGCGCGGACATGACCCACGAGGCCAAGGTCAAGGGACTCACCCAGCTGACCTCCAAGCCCGCCGCCCTCATCATCGGCGACTCCGAGACGGTCGAAAACCCCTACGTGGCGACCATCGAAGCCACTCACACGATGCCGACCGTGACCATCACGAAGAAGGAGAAGGACGCGCTCATCGAGGCCATCAAGGCCAGCGAGTCCGGCTCCATCACCATCTCCAATCCGCACGCGGGCCTGAAGCTTGCATCGGCGAACCCCTCGGTCTCCGACTTCACCTCGTGGGGCGTCACGCCCGACCTCAAGCTCAAGCCTGAGATCGCGGCCCCCGGCGGCAACATCGTCGCGGCTGTCCTGGGCAACACGTACCGGTCCATGTCGGGCACGTCCATGGCGACCCCGCAGGTCGCGGGCATCGCGACCCTCGTGCGCCAGCGCGTGAACGACGACCCGGCATTCGCCGGCCTGTCGGAGGCGGACAAGGCCGCGATCGTCACCACCCTCATGATGGGAACCGCCCACCCGCTGCTCGACATCGACCAGAACGACGGCACCTACTACTCGCCCCGCCGCGTGGGCGCCGGCCAGGTGGACGCCCTCGCGGCCACGACCACGACCGTCTACCCGAGCGTTGCGGGCGCGCACAACCCGTGGCGCCCCAAGGCTGACCTCGGTGAGGGCACGAACGGGTGGACCTTCCAGGTGACCCTGACGAACGTCTCTGACGCCGACCACACCTACACGCTGGGCGGCCAGGCGCTCTCCGAGATCGTCGAGGGGGGCCTCTTCACTGAGCACTCCAAGAACTGGGCGGGGCAGGGCATCGACCTGACCTACTCCGCTGACTCGGTGACCGTGCCCGCCAAGGGCACCGCGACCGTGACCGTCACCGTGACCCCGCAGGGTGCCTTCGCCTCGTACGTGAATGAGAACGCTCCCAAGGGCACGTTCATCGACGGTGCCGTGACCTTCACGAGCGCCGACGGTCAGCCCGACCTGACCGTCCCCTACGTGGGCTTCTACGGCTCCTGGGGCGCGCCCGCCGTCTTCGACGGCAAGTGGTACGACGGCACGACGAGCACCGCGCACGCCTGTTCCTCGACCCTCATGAACCCCTCGACCGAGGTGCCCCTGGGCGCCCTGAACCCCCTCTCCGGACAGGAAATCGACGACGTGCGCGCGGTCGACCCCGCGTACTTCATCATGTCGCGCTCCGCGCTGCCCGAGGCCCCTTCGCGCATCCTGCCGCGCACCTGCCTGCTGCGTAACTCTCCGAAGGTGACCTACACCTACACGAACGAGGCCGGCGAGGTCGTGCGTGAGTACACCTTCGAGCGCGCCCGCAAGTCCCTGTTCAACTACCACGCCAGCAAGGTCGAGCCCATCGAAAGCCAGGAAGGCAACAACCCGGTCTTCGACGGCTTCGACAAGGACGGCAAGGAGCTGCCCGCGGGCCGCTACAAGCTGACGATCGACGCGGCCTCGGTCGCGCCCTCGAGCGTTGACTCGCAGCTGACCTGGGACTTCACCCTGGACACCCAGGCACCCGTCATCTCCAACCTGGCGGTGAGCGGCGAGGGCGATGGGCGCGTCGTGTCCTTCGACGTCACCGACAACTCGCCGCTGGCCGGCATCGCTTTCTCCGAGTCTGCGACCTCGCGTCGCTACTACGACGAGAAGGAGGGCGTGGGTGCGAACCGTCAGGCTGACGGCACCTACGCCAAGCACTACGAGATCAAGTGGGCCGACCTCATCGACCGCGCGGACTCCTCGGATCCGGCGACCGCCTACCTGTTCGCTTGGGACTGGGGCAAGAACCAGGCCCGACAGGTGATCCGCTTCCAGACGATCCCGATGACATCCCTGTCGCTCACCCCGCAGACCTCCGAGGCCGTCGCGGGCGAGACGGTCGCGCTGAGCGCTTCGTACGAGCCGGCGAACGCGAACGTCACCGACCTCGTCTGGACGTCCTCGAACGAGGCCGTGGCCACCGTGAACGAGAACGGCGAGGTCCGCGCCCTGGCCGCCGGCGAGGCGACGATCACCGCGACCGACGCGTCCCAGCCGACCCTGTCGGCCAGCGCCCAGGTCCGCGTGCGCACGATCTCCGAGGAGGTGGGCATCGAGCTCGCAGACACCCAGGTGACACTCAAGGTGGGCGAGACCGCCCCCGTGAAGGCCTACCTGGCGCCGTCGCTGAAGGACCGCGCGGTGACGTGGAGCGTGGAGCCAGCTGACCTGGCCAGGGTCGCCGCCGACACCGACACGCGCAAGGCGACCCTGACCGCCGGCGATCACGCGGGTTCGGGCACGCTGACCGCCACCGTCACGAGCGAGGGCGGCGCGGCCAAGACCGCGTCCATCCCCGTGACGGTGCGCGCTGCTGACGCCGACGACTTCGAGATCAACGAGGACGGCGTCCTCGTGAAGTACAAGGGCTCGGCCACCGAGGTGACCCTGCCCGACAACGTGACCTCCATCGGTGAGCGTGCCTTCGCGAGCTCCACCGTGGAATCCGTGACGATTCCCGCTACGGTGCGGTCGATCGGCCTGGAGGCCTTCCTCTACAGCTCGCTGAAGAAGGTCACCTTCGTTGACGACGAGGCCCACCCGGCCCAGCTGACCACAATCGCCGACCGCGCGTTCGCGAACACGAGCCTCGAGGCCATCGAGCTGCCGCGTTCTGTGGTGACGATCGGCGCGGAGGTCTTCGATTACAACTCGGCGCTCATGACGATCAAGCTGGGTCCCAACGTTAGCGCCGACTCGGTGACCTCGGGCTACGCCGAGACCGCCGCGCTGACCAGCGTCGAGGTCGATCCTGCGAACCCGAACTACGAGAGCGTGGACGGAGTCCTGTACTCCAAGGACCACTCGCGCCTGATCCTGTACCCGGCCGCCAAGAACACGGGAGGCGCGTACACGGTCCTGGACGGAGTCGCGACGATCGCGCCCAAGGCCTTCCAGAAGGCGGGCATCACATCCGTGACCCTGCCCGACAGCCTGCGCGAGATCAAGGACGAGGCCTTCCGCCTCTCCGCGCTCACCGCTGTGACCCTGCCCGAGAAGTTCGAGACGGTCGGCACCTGCGCCTTCTGCTCCGCCGACAAGCTCGCGCGCATCGACCTGGGAGGCACAATCTCCCTGGGTGGCAGCGCCTTCGAGTCCACGAGCGCCAAGGAAGGGGTTAACTTCCGCCCCGAACTGAACCGCCTCACCACGATCGGCGACTTCGCGTTCAGCCGCACTGCGCAGTCCTCGGTGACCCTGCCGGACTCGGTGACCACGGTCGGCGAGCAGGCTTTCTCGGAGAGCACGGCCCTGACGTCGTTCCATATCGGAGCGGGCGTCACCTCCTTCGCGGAGACCGCCCTGTACAACGATCGCAAGATCGCGACGCTGACCGCGTCCGCCGATAACCCGGTGTACTCGGCCGAGCACAACGTCCTGTACCGCAAGGCGGACGACGGCCTGCACCTGATGCTCTCCCCGGCCGCCAACACGCTCACCGACTACACGGTGCGTGCGGGCACGGTCGAGATCGGCGCGAGCGCGTTCGCCAACAACAAGACGCTCACCCGCGTCGTCCTGCCTGACGGCCTCAAGGTCATCGGCGACGACGCCTTCGCGGGCACCACAGCCCTGACCGAGCTCGTCATCCCTGAGTCGGTCGAGCGCTCCAGCGGCGTCACCGGCAACTCACTGGAGCTCGTCGAGTATGGATCCAAGGTGACCTCGATCCGCATGGAAGGCAGCTGGGTTCCCATGCCTCGTCGCATCGTCGTGCGCGGCGGCGTGGACGGCTCCTTCGTGTACGACGGTCGTCCGACGAACGGACGCCGCCAGAGCGCCTACTTCGGCGAGGGCATGACCCGCGTGTCCTTCGGCGTGGACGTCCCGCGCGTCCTCGTCCTGCCCTCCACGCTCACCCGCCTCGACCTCGAACCGGAGCTGAGCGACGAGAAGAAGGACGACACCCACGTGTACGTCGCCGCAGCCGAGGGCGAGCCGGCGTGGAACGTCGCCAAGGACGCCCTCGAGGCCGCCGGCATCGACGCCTCGCACCTGCACACCTACACGGGCGCGTCGATGACCCTGTCCGGGGCTGGCATTGCCGAGGCCGGGGTAGCGTACACGTACACGGGCGAGGTCGGCGCGTCGGTCGACGTGACGGCTGAGGTTGCCGGTGGCATCGCCGGCACGCAGCAGGTGCGCGCCGTGCAGATCGGCGCGGACGGCACCGAGACCCTCGTGCGCGACTGGACGACGGTGACGGACGGCGGGGACCGAGCTGCGGCCTCCTCGGTGACCTTCCCGTGGACCCCGTCCGCCGCGGACGTGAGCCTGCGCGTCCAGGTGCGCGACGCCTCGTACCTGACGAGCACCCTCATGATCAAGCTCCCGGGTACCCCGGAGCCTGCGCCGACGCCGGACCCGACGCCCGCGCCCTCACCGGATCCGACTCCGGCGCCTGAGCCGACGCCTGCTCCGACCCCGGCACCTGAGCCGACGCCCGCGCCTGAGCCGACGCCGGACCCATCTCCTGCTCCTGCCCCGCTGGGCGGCCAGTGGGTGAGCGACTCTGTCGGCTGGTGGTACCGCTACTCCGATGGCACCTACCCGGCTGGCCAGACGGTGCAGATCGGAGGCTCCACCTATCGCTTCGGCGCGGATGGCTACATGCGCACCGGCTGGGCGAGTGAGGATGGCGCGTGGTACTTCCACAATCCGTCTGGCGCTCAGGCCAGCGGCTGGGTGAAGGACGGCTCCTCCTGGTACTACCTGAACCCGACGACCGGACAGATGGTGACGGGATGGATCCTCGATGGGCTGACCTGGTACTACCTGACGCCCGGCAGCGGCGCGATGGCTACCGGCTGGGTGAAGGACGGCTCCTCCTGGTACTTCATGGCCCCCAGCGGCGCGCTGACCACCGGCTGGCTGAAGGATGGCGGCTCCTGGTACTACCTGAGTACCGACTCGGGTGCGATGTACACGGGCGGGCACTGGATCGGCTGGAAGTGGTACTACTTCAACGAATCGGGACAGCTCGTCGGCTGACATGGCTGCGAGACTGCTCGCCCGCGCCCCGGAGACTCTCCGGGGCGCGGGCATTTGTTCGACCACTAGGTCGGGTCTTGCGCGTTGCGGCGTCGCGCGCGCTCGCTTGTAGAGTCGCATGGGCCATAAATTCTGGCTGTCGGTTGATTTGTCAGATTCGGTGGAAAGATGTTATGCAACCCTAGAAAATACGGGCAAAAAACGTCTGCGTCATCGCCTCTGTGCGTTGTCTGTCGGTTTGGATTGATGCATGGTACTACGCGCAAAGATCCTAAAAGTCCGACCGACACATGCTGAGAAGGAGTGTCTCAGGGGGTATCCGAAAACCCTATTGAGGGATATGTTTGACACGAGGGCTCCTGGTCGCAATACGGGGCCTTCACTTACCAACTGTCAATAGAGGGGGTCACAGATGTCCCATCGAAAGTCAACGGTGCTGGCGTTTGCGCTCGCCGGTGCCCTGTCCCTGACCGTTGTTAGCGTGCCAGCCGCGTTCGCGGCAGACGCCGGCGCCGCTGGTCGGGTCAACGCAGCCGCTCCGCTGCACGCCAATGCCGATGGGTTCACCATCGACGCCGACGGCGTGCTCGTGTCGTACACGGGCACTGCGACGGATGTTCGCATCCCTGACGGTGTCACAGAGATCGCTACGAACGCCTTTAGTGGCGTGAGTCTGACGAGCGTGTGGATCCCCGCGAGCGTGCGAGCGATCGACGACAACGCCTTCTCGGGCCAGCCGCTGACCCAGGTCACCTTCCAGGATGACGATGCGCATCCCTCGCAGCTGGAGACGCTTGGAGAACGCGTCTTCGCATACACCCCGCTCGAACACGTCACGCTGCCTCGCTCTCTCAAGACGGCGGGCCTCGAGACCTTCAGCGACATGGCGAAGCTGCGCTCCGTCACCGTCGGCCCAAACGTCCAGGCTGACGGCCTCTTCGCGGCATTCGCACGCACCCCGCTCCTGGAGAGTATCGAGGTTGACGCTGCGAACCAGAGCTACCAGAGCCTCGACGGTGTCCTGTACACGAAGGATCTGACGCACCTGGCGACATACCCGCAGGCGAAGAACTCGGGCGGCTCGTACACCGTTGCCGAGGAAACCGCATTCATCGACGAGGGTGCTTTCGCCTCTGCGCAGATCACCTCCGTGACCCTGCCCTCGCATCTGCGTAACGTTGGCAAGGGTGCGTTCGTGGGGGCGCGGATCACGTCCCTGACCCTGCCTGACGCCTTCGAGTCCATGGACGACTCGGCTTTCTGGTACATGCCCAAGCTGGAGCGCGTTGACCTGGGTGGTGCCACGATGCTGCCGGATAGTGCCTTCCGCTACGACAAGTCCCTCGCCGAGGTGAATTTCCGTCCCGACCTGAATCGCCTGGCCGAGGTCGGCGACTACGCCTTCGACACCACGGCGCTCACCTCCGCCACACTCCCCGACTCGGTGACCTCGATCGGTAAGGGTGCCTTCTCCAACGACACCGCGCTGACCTCTGTCCACCTGGGCTCGGGCATTGCCACCATCGGAGAATCCGCATTCGTGGACGCGAATAACCTCGCCTCGCTGACCGTCGACCCCGCCAACACGGTGTACTCCGTGGAAGACGGTGCCCTGTACCGCAAGGGCGACGCTGGCCGCACCCTGGTCCTGTACCTGCCCACGAAGACAGACACAGACGTGATGGTTCCCGAGGGCACGACCGCTATCGCTGATGCCGCATTTGCGAACAACACGTCCCTGCGCCGCGTCGTCCTGCCCGAAGGCCTGACGACCATCGGCTACGGCGCCTTCGACGGCGATACGAACCTCGCCGACATTGTCATCCCCGACTCGGTGACGGTCGCCCGCGGCCTGGTGGGCAACGGCCTGGATACGATCGAGCTGGGCTCGCAGGTCACGGAACTGTGGATGACCCCGCGCGGCACCACCAGCCCGCGCCACATCATCGTGCGCGGCGGAAACGACGGCGAGTTCTACTACGAGGGCAAGGCCTCCAACGGCCGCCCGGACAGCGCCTACTTCGGCGAGGGGATGACCCACTTCACCTTCTGGTTCGACACTCCCCGCGTCCTTGTGCTGCCCTCGACCGTCGAGGAGATCAAGCTCGCGGAAGACATGGACTCGGACCTCAAGGCGGGCACCGAAATCTATGTCGCCGCCCCCAAAGGCTCGAAGGCATGGACGCTTACCGAGACGGCCATGAAGAATGCTGGCTACAACACCGCTAGCCTCTTCGAGTACACGACCCCCCAGGTGAGTGTGTCGGGCACCGGCATCAACGAGGCCGGGGCCGGGTACACGCTCACCACCTCCGTGGGCACGCCGGCGACCATCAATGTCTCCGCGCAGGGCGGCACCCTGGGTGGACGTCAGCTGCGCGTCGTGCAGATCGGCGGCGACGGCACGGAGACGGTTCTCCAGGACTGGGATTCGATGCAGGGCAGCTCGGATGAGAGCGCGTCCACCTCCTCCTACACCTGGACCCCGACCAGCGCCGACGCCTCCCTGCGCTTCGACGTGCGTCAGGATCCCAACGTCGTCACCTCGGCGACCGTGACCGTCAAGGCCGGCTCCGACTCCGCTCCCGCTCAGGGCACGTGGACGTGGGGCGCTCGCGGCTGGTGGTACCGCTACGCGGACGGTACCTACCCCTCGAACACCGCCAAGACCATTGACGGCCAGGTGTACCGCTTCGACGCGGACGGCTACATGCGTACAGGCTGGGTCTTCGAGCAGGGCTCCTGGTACTACCACGCCCTGTCCGGCGCGCAGGTCACCGGCTGGGTTCTCGACGGGGCTTCCTGGTACTACCTGACCCCCGGGACTGGCCAGATGGCCACGGGATGGGTCAAAGACGGTTCGCACTGGTACTACCTGAACCCCGCCAACGGGAAGATGAAGACCGGATGGCACTACGAGGACGGCTCCTGGTACTACCTCAAGCCCGGCAGCGGCCAGATGGCAACCGGCCGCCTGTGGATCGTCTGGAAGTACTACCGATTTGCCGACAACGGCAAGTTGATCCGCTGATCCACTGACCCGAAGGACTACCCATGCGTCGCGCCCGCCCCACCCGGACTCGTACCGGGGGAGCGGGCGCGCTCGCAAGGCGATGCGAGGCGCGGCCGCATGCCGCGCCCGCCCCATCGCGTGCCCGCAGCGACGTGCCGCGCGATCCCTCACCCTCATGCAGCTCAACACTTTAGGTGTGAAGAAAGCGAGCCGACAATGTTCCACTACCGACGCGCAGCGCTGACGCTCATAGCGGCCGGCACCCTCGCGCTCACCACGATCGGTGTGCCCGCAGCCTTTGCGGACGAGGCCGACGCCACCCAGGCCTCGTCCTCCCAGCAGGGCGGCGATAACTCGCCCAGCACGATCATCGTCCAACTCGACGCGCGTGATGGCGGAGTCGACCGCGCCTCGTACTACGCGCAGATGAAGACGCGCATCGGCGAGGCCGTGGCTGCGGCCAGCCCGGGCTCCACCATGTCCGATGTGCGCGACTACCTCCACGCCTTCGATGGATTTGCGATCCAGGCGCCCGCCTCGACTCTTGCGGCGATCCAGGCGACGGCTGGCGTCAAGGGCGCTTTCCTGGACGGAGACAACTCCTTCGTCACCGACGAGGAGATCAACGGACAGTACCGCGCCGCTGCCGGCGGTGGAGACTCCGGCATCACGCCCGGGGCGGCGGCGCGGATGATGCGAGCCAACGCGGCCTCCCAGAAGGGACAGGGCCAGGTCATTGAGCTCATCGACAGTGGTATCGATACCTCGCACGAGGCCTTTGCTGGCGACCTGGATGCCGCGTCACTGCGCCTCACGCAGGATGCGGCAGCTTCCCTGACCTCCCAGCTGGGCGCGGGCAAGGCGGGAGTCTGGGTCAGCCCCAAGATTCCTTTCGCCTACGACTACGGTGACGGGGACACGAACGTGCTCGCCACGGACGAAGGAGACGAGCATGCGCGCGCTGCGAACACCCAGGGCACGCGCGTCGCCGCGCTCGCGGCGGCCAACGGGGGGCAGTTTGCCGGTGCCGCACCCCAGGCGCAGCTCATCGTCGCGAAGGTAACGAAGGATCCGGGCAATCACGCCAGCGATGTCGACCTGCTGGCGGCGCTCGACGACGCGATGGTTCTGCGCCCCGACGTCGTCTCCGTGTCTTTCTCCAAGACCGAAGGAATGAGCGACGCCGCCGCGTCCCTCTATTCCCAGGTCTACGAGACTCTCGGCGCGCAGGGCACGACCGTCTACGCGCCCGCCGGGGACGTTGAGCGCTATGGGCGCGCGGACGACCCGGACAATGGCGCGCTCGGTTTCCCCGCCGCCTTCTCTTCGACCCTCGCGGTCGCCTCGGTCAACGAGCAGGAGATCATGGGAGCCATCACCTACGGCGACCACCTGATCGGATACCGCCCCGTCACCCGCATGGGCAAGGGCGACGGACCGGGATTTGACTCTCTTGCCGAGGGAACCTACCGCGTCGTCTACTCCGGAAACGGCTCGAGCGAAGACCTGACGAAGTACCTGGGCGCGGACTATGGGGACCTGTCCCACACGATCCTCCTCGAGGAGCTGGGAGGCAACGACTCACGCGGTAACTCGGTGGAGGTCAAGCACAAGATCAAGGCCCTCAAGTCCCTGACCAGCAAGCCCGCCGGCGTTCTGCTCGGCCACTGGTACGACACCGAAACCCCCGTGAAGTGGTCGGTCGACCGCTGGTTTAGCATCCCGATGGGCACCATCACGACCTCGGACCGCAACCGCCTCTACGACGCGATCAAGGCTTCCGGCACCGGATCGATCGAGGTCAGTGTCTCTCCCTCCACGACCCTCACCGTGCCTGAGAGCCTGTCCGCGTCGGACTTCTCTTCGACCGGCGCCACCCCTGACCTGCGGCTCAAGCCCGAGGTCGCAGCACCCGGCGGCAGGGTCGCGTCCGCCACACCCGGAAACGACTACGACAACGAGTCTGGCACGGCCGAGGCCTCGGGTCAGGCCGCCGCGGTCGCTACCCTCGTGCGTCAGCGCGTGGCATCCGACCCCGCCTTCGCGGGTCTGTCGGACGCCGAGAAGAACGCCGTAGTCACGAAGCTCCTGATGGGCACCGCCCGTCCGATCGTGGACGCGGAGCAAAATGACGGCACGTACTACTCGCCGCGCCGCGTGGGCGCAGGCCTCGTGGATGCCCAGGGGGCCACGACCTCATTTGTGTACCCGAGCGTCGTCGGCGCGGCGAACCCGTCGCGTCCCAAGGCCGACCTGGGTGAGGGCACCTCCGGCTGGAGCTTCCAGGTGACCCTGACGAACGTCTCCGACACCGCCCGCACTTTCACCCTCGGCGGCCAGGCGCTGTCCGAAAAGGTCGAGAGCATGCTGCTGTCGCACCACTCGACCAACTGGGCGGGGAAGGGGATCGACCTGACGTTCTCCGCGGACTCGGTGACCGTGCCTGCCAAGGGCGAGGCCACCGTGACCGTCACCGTGACCCCGCGCGAGGCCTTCGCCTCGTACGCGGCCGCGAACACCCCCAAGGGAACGTTCATCGACGGTGCCGTGACCTTCACGAGCACCGACGGAGCTCCGAACCTCACCGTCCCCTACATGGGCTTCTACGGCTCCTGGGGCACGCCCGCCATCTTCGACCAGGTCACCCCGAACAACCACATCAGCGGCTACGGGTCGACCTTCATGGACGGAAACCTCCCGTTCGGACAGCAGAGCCCCTTCGATGTCGAGGACGAGCGGATGATCAACGGGGTCGATCCCGACCTCTTCATCATCACCCGTTCGACGGGCGAGAACGCGCGTAGGGGCGTGCACCCGGGCACCGTGCTGCTGCGCTCCGTGTCCTCCCTGACCTACACCTTCGCCAACGAGGCCGGGGAGACGATCCGCTCCTTCACGTGCGGGCGCGCGGATCGGTCCATCTACGACGTGCAGGAGCGCTCGCCGCGCACTGTCGAGGACTCTGTGCCCGGATGCGACCCCTGGTTCTCCGGCTACGCGCCCGATGGAAGAGAGCTGCCGGATGGACGCTACACGCTGACGATTGAGGCCTCGACCTACGGCCCGTCGCCCGCGACCCAGCGCATTAGTTACGCCGTCACGCTGGACACGCAGGCTCCCGTCATCTCGAACGTGACGGTGTCGGGTGAGGGCGCGGACCGTGTCCTGTCCTTCGACGTCACCGACTCCTCGGCGATCGCCGGTATCGGCTTCTCGGCGACCCCGGATGGGAAGGTCGTCGAGCGCGGCGCCGAGGTCTACCCGACCGAGCGTGGCGAGGATGGGCTTGTCCACAGCCACTTCGACGTGCCGCTGAAGGACGCCCTCACGAGCATCGGCGGTGACCCGTCGACGATCTACCTGCACGTATGGGACTGGCCGGTCAACGGGGCAGCGGCCCCGGTCGCTCTCAAGGCGATCCCCATGACGTCGCTGACGTTGTCGCACCAGTCGGCCACGCTCGCCGTCGGTGAGACCGTCACGCTGAGTGCCACCCACGAACCCGCGGACGCGAACGTGACCGGAGTCGTCTGGTCCTCCTCGGACGAGGCCGTGGCGACGGTGAGCGCGACCGGTGAAGTCAGCGCGGTGGGCGCGGGCGACGCGACCGTCACCGTGTCCGACCCGACGCAGCCGAGCGTGTCCGCCAGCGCCACCATTCACGTGAATGCTCCCGCCCCCGCGCCCAAGGCCGGTACCTGGAAGCGCGATGGCCGCGGATGGTGGTACCGCTACGAGGATGGCACCTACCCCGCCGATACGACGCTGACGATCGACGGAGCGACGTACCGTTTCGACGCGCGCGGCTACATGCGCACCGGCTGGGTGAAGGAGCAGGGCTCGTGGTACTACCACAACGCATCCGGCGCGCAGGCGAGCGGGTGGGTCCTCGACGGGATCTCCTGGTACTACCTGGATCCGGCAACGGGCGTCATGGCGACCGGCTGGGTGAAGGACGGCGACACCTGGTACTACCTCAATCCCGCCACCGGCAAGATGGTGACGGGGTGGCTCAAGGACGGCGGTGCCTGGTACTACCTCAAGGCCGGTAGCGGTGCCATGGCCACGGGCCGACTGCGCATCTTCTGGAAGTGGTACACCTTCTCCGAGGCGGGGCAGCTGATCAGCTAGGCCGCTTCTAAGACTCGCCGTCCAGGCCCGCACACCCCGCTACACGTGGGGCGTGCGGGCCTGGCGTCTGACAAAGGGAGAAAGCGCGAAAATTCCCAGGGTTTTTTCAGGTTGTCTTGCCGTTGTCGCAAGGTTCGTTCTTTACACTGAATGTCATCACAAGGGAATACGGCACGGACCATGAGGGTCCGGGACATGCCGACGAGACTTTTTCGAGGAGCCTTCTGGGAAAACTTGCACTGTGTTGATGGGATAAGCCGAGGGGTCGACCGCCAGGTCGGCCCCTCGGCCTATCCGCGAGCCTGCACAAAATGTCAGTGTGTGGACACGGGGCCATCTATCGGACATGCATACTGCACAACTGGAAGAACTTTCGCATAATGGGACGGCGCGTCACCCGGACGCGCATCTGATCGTCATCTCGTCGACACGTAAGTGAGCCATTGATGTCCCATCACTCCACCCCGGCACTCGCGCTCGCCGCAGCCCTCGCCCTAACCGGCGCGAGCGTCCCGGCGCTCGCAGCGAGCCCGCAGCCGGGCGGTGCCCTCCCCGCCAACCCCACCCAGGCCTCGTCAACCGACGCGCAGTCGGGGACGCGAGTCGAGGACGCGCAGCTGTCCATCCGCCAGGCCGAGGCCGGGGGAGTCACCCTGCCCGACGCCTCGTCCGCGCTGGAGACGGCCGACGATACCCCGACGACGATCATCGTCCAGCTGGAGGATGGAACAGCCGGTAGCTCCACCCAGGCCACGCGCGACGACGTGAAGACAGGCATAGCCTCCGCTGTGGAGGGAGTCGTCCCCGGCGCTCAGGTCACGAATGTGCGCGACTACACGAACGCGCTCGACGGCTTTGCCATCGAGGCACCCGGCTCCGCTCTGTCCGCGATCCGACAGGTCGAGGGCGTGAAGACCGCGTTCATCGAAGGCGTCCACAAGCCGCTGGAGAATGCGGCGCAGGGGAGCGGCGCGCCCGTCCTCAAGAACGCCTCGTCCCTGGCGATGACGCGCGCGAACGAGGTCTCCCTCAAGGGCGATCGTCAGGTCATCGAGGTCATCGACTCCGGCCTGCAGACCGACCACGACGCCTTCGCCGGCTCGATGGACGGCGTCGACGTGCGCATGAGCCAGGACGACGTGCAAGCCTTTGCGGGCAAGCTCCCGCACGGCGGAGCCGGCACGTACGTCAACAGCAAGATCCCCTTCGCCTACGACTACGCGGACAACGACGCCGACGTCGTCCCCCATTCCGAGAAAGACCTGTCCCACGGCACGCACGTCACCGCGATCGCGGCCGCCAACGCGGACGTCCTGCAGGGCACCGCGCCCCACGCGCAGATCGTCGTCGCGAAGGTCGCTTCGGACGCGGACGGCTCGATGCCCGACAGCGCCCTGCTGGCTGCCCTCGACGATGCGCTCGTCATCAAGCCCGACGTCATCAACCTGTCCCTGGGCGACGACTCCGGCATGAGCAGTGACGCGGGCAGCGTCTTCGCCGGCGTGTACGAGAAGCTGAATGCTGCTGGTATCACCGTCAACGCTGCGGGCGGCAACGCCTTCTCCAACGCCTACGGCAACAACTCCGGCCAGAACAAGCCGTTTGCGACCGACCCCGACACGGGCACGCTCGGCGAACCCGCCTCCTACAAGTCCACCCTGGCCGTCGCCTCAGTCGACAACCAGGAGGCCCTGTCCTACGTGAGCCTGGGCGATCGCAAGATCGCCTACCGCACCGCCCTCGACGGCCAGGGCGAGGCAGTGCGTAGCCTGCGCGACATCCCCGAAAAGAGCTACCGTGTCGTCGATGCCGGCGCTGGCGGCGGCGACGAGCTCGACAAGTACGCGGGCACCAACCGGTTGAGCCTCGCTGACGCGATTGTTCTTGAAGACAAGGGCGGTACCGATACCCGGACCGGTACGGCGATGACTGACGATCTCAAGGCCTCGTACCTGACGGGCTTCCCGTCCGCGCCTGCGGCTCTCATGATCGCCGACACGGACGAGTCTGCCACGCCGTACCAGGCGATCCTAGGCTCGACCACCTCGATGCCGACGGTCACCATCACCAAGAAGGACGGTGAGGCGATCCGCGAGGCCCTGGCTGCCGCAAACGGTGCCGACGTGTACCTGACCGTCACGCACTCCGGCATCGTTCTGGCCTCGAACAACCCGACCGCCTCGGAGTTCTCGGCGTGGGGCGTGGCCCCCGACCTGACCCTCAAGCCTGAGATCGCGGCCCCCGGCGGCGACATCATGTCGGCCTACCTCGGCAACGAGTACCAGCGCCTGTCGGGCACGTCGATGGCATCCCCGCAGGTCGCGGGCATCAGCGCCCTCGTGCGCCAGCGCCTCGCGAACGATCCCGCCTTCTCCGGCATGAGCGCCGAGCAGAAGAACGCCGTCGTCACCAACCTCCTCATGGGCACCGCCCACCCGCTCATCGACGTCGAGCTGGGCGACGGCACCTACTACTCGCCGCGCAGGGTCGGCGCGGGCGCCGTTGACGCACTCGCAGCGACCACCGCGACCGTCTACCCGACCGTCGTCGGTGCCGCCGATCCCTCACGACCCAAGGCCGACCTCGGCGACGGAACGAACGGCTGGACCTTCCAGGTGCGCCTGACCAACCTCTCCGATGCTGCCCACACCTACACCCTCGGCGGCCAGGCGCTCTCCGAGATGGTCGAGGAGGGCCTCTTCGCCGAGCACTCGCAGAACTGGGCGGGCGCGGGCATCTCGCTGACCTTCTCCGGTGACGGCCAGGCCGAGGCCGGGGACGCCCAGCAGATCACGGTCCCCGCGAAGTCGGATGCCACCGTGACCGTCACCGTGACCCCCGAGTCCGAGTTCGCGACCTTTGCCTCGGCGAACACCCCGAAGGGAACCTTCATCGACGGTGCCGTGACCTTCACGAGCGAGGATGGGACCCCGAGCCTGACCGTGCCCTACCTGGGCTTCTACGGCTCCTGGGGAGCGCCCAGCGTCTTCGACGGCAAGTGGTCGGACGACGAGACGACGCCCGTGCACGTCTACCGCTCGGCTCTAGTCAACGCCCACTCGTCCATCCCGCTGGGAGCGCTGAACCCGCTGTCGGACAAGCAGGACTCGAACCTGGTCACCACGATCAACACGCAGCGCCTCATCACGTCGCGCGCCAAGTGGGCGGGCGCCCCCGACAAGATCGTGCCGATGACCGGCATGCTGCGCTCCGTCCCGTCGATGACTCTCACCTACCGCAACTCCGCGGGGCAGTCTGTGCGCTCCTACACGATCAACCGCGTGCGCAAGTCCCTCTACGACCTCGAGAGCGGCTGGACGAAGCCGGGCGAGTTCGCCGGTGAGGAGCCCTTCTTCGATGGCTACGACGAGTCCGGGAACGCCCTGCCCGACGGCGCCTACACTCTGACGATTGAGGCCGCGACGGACGGTCCGTCCTCGCAGAAGCAGCAGATGAGCTACGAGTTCACGCTGGACACGCAGGCCCCCGTCATCTCCAACCTGACGGTGAGCGGCGAGGGAGATGCTCGCACGGTGTCCTTCGATGTCACCGACGCCTCGCCCGTGGCCGGCATCGACTTCCACGAGGACGCTGACGGCACGTGGTACTACCGCAAGCTCGTCGAGGACGACGGCGAGATCCTGGCCGATGGCACGCACCGCTACCACTTCGACGTGCCCGTCTCGGAGCTTAAGTCCGCGTGGGCTGCGCAGGGACGCACGGACGAGGCCCCGGTGGCCCCGTACCTGTTCGCCTGGGACTGGGGCGTCAACCCCGCGAAGCAGGAGGTGCGCGTCCAGGGTGATCCCGCCCCTGCCCCGAGTGTGGATCCGACGCCTGCGCCGACTCCTGAGCCGACGCCTGCGCCTACTCCGGCCCCGACTCCGGCTCCCGAGCCTGCTCCTGCTCCTGCCCCGCAGGGTGGCCAGTGGATCAGCGATTCGGTCGGCTGGTGGTATCGGTACGCGGATGGTTCCTATCCGGCTGGCCGGGCGGTGCAGATCGGTAACTCGATCTATCGTTTTGATGCCAGCGGATACATGCGTACCGGCTGGGTCAGCGAGGGCGGCGCGTGGTACTACCATCACGCGTCGGGAGCGCAGGCGACTGGCTGGGTGAAGGAAGGTTCGTCCTGGTACTACCTGGATCCGGCGTCGGGTCGTATGGTGACCGGTTGGCTGCTTGATGGGCCGACCTGGTATTACCTGACGCCTGGCAGTGGTGCGATGGCCACGGGTTGGGTGAAGGACGGTTCGTCTTGGTACTTCATGGCATCCAGCGGCGCGCTGACTACCGGCTGGCTGAAGGATGGTGGCTTCTGGTACTACCTGAGCACCGACTCGGGAGCGATGTACACCGGCGGTCATTGGATCGGCTGGAAGTGGTACTACTTCAACGAGTCTGGACAGTGGAACGGCTGAGGCCTGACGCAACGCGCTGACATGCGTGACGCAGTGTGCGCCCTCGGACGACCTCCGGGGGCGCACACTCGTCTTGTGATCAGTCAATTATCTGCGGGGTTAAAATCCCAGGATTTTCTCAGCTCACCTTGCCGTTGTTGCAAGGTTGGGCTCCTACAGTAGGTGTCATCACAAGGGAATATGGCACGGGCCACACGGGCTCGGGTAATGCCGACGAGACATCATTGAGGAGCTTTCTGGGACAACTTGCACTGTGTTGATGGGATACGCCGAGGGGCCGACCGCCAGGTCGGCCCCTCGGCGTATCTGCACCGGGAGCGAGTCGTGGGAACTGTACGCTGTCGGAACTCCGCTATTTCGGGCCCTGTTCTCGCTGCTCACCAATTTCGCACGTAATTCTCCGGCGGCTGTTTCAAAGATTGAATTGTGATCGTTGGAATTGCAGCGTTTCTGGATGTTGTTGAATGTTCATGCAGTCGAATTACGTGCGACTTTTGTCTGGGCGCGACTACGGCTGGGGTGTTGTGGGCCTTGCGGTGGTCTCCATGCTGGTCGTAATCGGGGGTTTTGCACTACACGAAGCCCTCTGGCGGCGTGTCGTCGGCGTGTCGGCCCCTCGTGTAGTGCAATTCCCCCCGTCTTGGCTCTCCTCCACCAATTCCGCATGCAATTCCCCTTAGCAATCTTGTTTGTCTGCTTCAGTTCGCATCGTCAGGTCACTCCTGTTTTGGAATTGCATGCGACTTTGTGGAGCCAGCACGTGCGCATTGCGGTCTTTGCGGTGTCCTGCATCTGGAATCTGCGCGTTCTGGATAGGAAGCTGTCTTCTGGATAGGAACGGCTCTTCTGGATAGGTTATTTTCCTATCCAGAAGCCGATAACCTATCCAGATCGTCGTTTCCTATCCAGTTCGTTGGCGCCAGACGCCTTCGGTGGCCTCAGAAGTGGTGGTGCTGAGGGAACACTACACGAAGCCCTCTGGCGGCGTGTCGTCGGCGTGTCGGCCCCTCGTGTAGTGCAATTCCCCCCCTGTTGATTGAGGTGGACGGGTACGCGGCTTCCCTTGGACCTTCATGCGGTGTCCCGTCGAGTGGCATCACCGTCGCCGCTCGGGGCCTTGGGACACCCGCAGTGCAGATCGCCCGGGTAAAGAGTGCTGACATTGAGCTCTCGCGTGCGAAAAAACCGGGGCGCGTCAGGCGTATTGCCCAACGCGCCCCGGCCTCGTCGTTACGAGACGCTAGCTATTCAGAGGCGCTCAAAACCAGCGTCCCACGCGGCGCGCATGGGGTTCGCGTCGGCGACCAGCTGATCGAAACGCAGGTCCGCGATGTCGATGACCTCGCCGAGCGCGAAGCGAGCCTCGCGGGCGGGGGAGTGCTCGACACGGCGCCAGCCCGAGGACAGCAGGTGCTTGCGGTCCACCACGTTGTCCACGCAGATGATCAGCGGGCGACCAAACTTCTCGCGGTAGGCGGCAGCCAGAGCACGCAGCTCCTCGGCCTCCTCGGTGGACACCTCGCCGACCGACAGGGAGGAGGTATCCGAGCGGGCCTGCTCGTCGCCTGCGCCGTCGAGGATTAGGGAGACGACGTCGGTGTAGGAAGCGATGAGCTCCTCGGCCTCCTCGGGGCTGGCTGACAGGACGGCATCCTCGAAGGAAGAACGCAGCTCGGAGACGGAGGCGAAGGGACGGGACTCCCAGGCACGCTCGACCGGCCACGTGTGCGAGGAGAACATCGAGGAGAAGGTCGCGACGAACTGGTCGCGATCCATCGCATTGACGTCGTCCAGGTTGATCTTCTTGCCGTCCACCACGGCCACGTCCGGCGAGGCCTGGCGTCCGATGTGGAAGAACAGGAGGTTCAGGATGATGGCCGTCAGCGAGCCGATGGTCACGCCGGAGCCGAAGATGATCTGCAGCCAGGAGGGCATGACACTCACGATGCCGGGCTTCAGGGTCACGAGGAGGGCCAGGCCGATCGACGTGGAGACGATGACGGCGTTGCGGTTGTCGCGCAGGTCGACCTTCGCCAGGGTCTGGATGCCGACGACTGCGACGTTGGCGAACATCGCCAGGGAGGCGCCACCGATGACAGGCTGCGGGATGGCTGCGACGATGGCCGCCGCCTTGGGCAGCAGACCCAGGAAGATCATGAAGACACCCGCCGCGGTGACGACCCAGCGGGACTTCACGCGGGTGAGGCGCACGAGGCCGACGTTCTGCGCGAAGCAGGTGTAGGGGAAGGAGTTGAGGACGCCGCCCAGCAGCGTGGACAGGCCGTCGGCGCGCAGGGCGTTAGCGATGTCGCGCGGGGTGATGCGCTTGCCCACGACCTCGCCGGTGGCGAAGACGTCGCCCGTGGTCTCCACGGCGGTGACCGCCATGACGATGATCATGGCGAGGAGCGCGGTGAGGGAGAACTTCGGGATGCCGAAGTAGAAGGGCGTGGTGATACCCAACCAACTGGCCTCTCCGACTCCCGAGAAATCAGTCTTGCCCATCGCAAAGGCAACGGCTGTCATGATGAGCAGGGCGAGCAGCACGGACAGGGTGCCCATGAAGCCCTTGAAGAGGCGCTGGATGATGACGATGATCGCGATCGTTCCAAAAGCGAAGCCGAGTGCCTCGAATGTTGCGCTTGCCTTTGCTGCGTCATCGGTGGCCTTATCGGCCCAGGCGACGATGTCACCGGCGGAGACGGACAGGAGCGTCGTGCCCATGACGGTCAGGAGCGTGCCCGTGACGATCGGCGGGAAGAATCGCAGGAGCTTGGCGAAGAAGGGGGCGGCCAGGAAGACGAGAAGGCCGACGGCGATGATGGAGCCGTACATGGTGGCCAGGCCGGTCCTCGGGTCGGCGCCGGGGGGTGTGGCCGCCGCGCCGATCGCAATGAGGGGGGAGACGGCAGTGAAGGTGACGCCCTGGATAAGCGGGAGCTTCACGCCGATGAAGCGGCCGATGCCGGCCGACTGGATGATGGTGGCGATGCCGCAGGTAAGCAGGTCTGCGTTGATGAGGTGGACCAGCGTGTGGTTGTCGAGCCCGAGGCCTGAAGCGATGACGAGCGGGACGACCACGGCGCCCGCGTAAAACGCGAGGACGTGCTGAATGCCCAGAATGGTGAGTTTCCCAAAGGGTGGGACTTGATCGACGGGGTGGGGAGCGGACGAGGGGCTTGATGCCATCTGTGTCTCCTGGACCTTTATCCAAGTGTTGAAGGGACCCCTCCATTCTCTGTGATCGACATGGGCGTTTTACGAGTTATTTAAAAAGTGTGGCGAGTTATATGTCACGGGTGCTTGTCGTTTACGATGTGAAGACGGTGGGACGTATGCGGGAGGGAGGCCGGTATGACGCGCAATGGTCGTCCTCCGTCGATGGCTGACGTGGCCGAATTGGTCGGTGTCTCGCATCAGACGGTGTCTCGCGTGGTGAACGGCAAGGGGCGTGTGTCGCCTCGGACGCGTGAGCGCGTGCAGGCCGCGATTGATCAGCTGGGATATCGCCCGAACTCCGTGGCCCGTGCCCTGGTGACCGCCCGCTCGGGCATTATCGGCGTCGTGACCACGACCTCGGCCCACTTCGGTCCTTCCTCGATGCTGGTGGCCCTGGAGGTTGCCGCCCGCGAGGCCGGGCTCTTCACGTCGGTCGTGGCCCTCGATCGCTTCGGCCCGGACGACGTGGCCAGCGCCTTCGACCACTTCTCCTCCCTGGCAGCCGAGGCGATCGTCGTCATCGCGCCGGTGGATTCTCTCGCCGAGGCCGTGGCCTCCCAGGGCGCGTCCGTGCCGGTGGTCGCGGTCTCCGGTGGGCGCGCGTTCGGTC
The DNA here is from genome assembly GCA_001838165.1 of Actinomyces sp. HMSC035G02. Taxonomy (GTDB): domain Bacteria; phylum Actinomycetota; class Actinomycetes; order Actinomycetales; family Actinomycetaceae; genus Pauljensenia. The sequence goes on from KV835881.1 coordinate 30,344, forward strand.
GCGGGGTGTCCGTCGTTCACGCGGATCAGCGTGGAGGTGCGCGAGCGCTCGCGGAGCACCTTATGACGCTCGGTCATCGCGATATCGCCTGCGTGGCGGGTCCTCAGGAGTGGTTCGAGGCTCGCGAACGCGTGGCCGGGTGGCGAGAGGCGATGGACCAGGCGGGTCTGCCGATGCGCGAGCCGCTCGTCGGCTCGTGGGAGGCGCGCTGGGGGTACGTTGCAGGACAGAACCTCGTCGAGGATGGCCTGCCCGAGGCGGTCATGTGTGCGAACGACGAGGTTGCAGTCGGCCTCCTGTGTGCCTTCGCCGAGGCCGGGGTGAGCGTTCCGGGTGACGTGTCGGTCGCGGGTTTCGACGATGTGCCGATCGCCGCCTACGCGGGGCCGGGGCTGACGACGGTGCGCCAGGATTTCGCGGATCTTGGGCGCTGTGCGCTTGAGGCCGTCAGTCGCGCGCTCGAAGGGGGAACGGTGGACACATATGTGCGTCCCACGCGCCTCGTTGTGCGCGGTTCGACGGGAGCGTGCGCTCGTTAGAGCTCGGTTATGTCATCGTGCTTGCCGTCGTGCGCGGATGAATGTTAACGTTAACCCAATCGCTCATCGGTGCTCAGTGAGGAGTATGAATGAACCACCGCAACCCCGACACATGGACCCCCGAGTTCGCGCGCGAGATCGAGCGCGTGCGTGAATACGTAGCCACCCTGCATGCCGAGCTGCCCCGCTGGGGCCTCGTCGTCTGGACGGCCGGAAATGTTTCCCAGCGCGTGCGTGGCGCGGCAGAGGATGGCAGCCAGGACCTCCTCGTCATCAAGCCCTCGGGCGTCTCCTACGACGACCTGAGCCCTGAGGCGATGGTCGTGTGCGACCTCGACGGAAACCTCGTGCTGGGGGAGGGGTCTCCCTCCTCGGACACCGCCGCGCACGCCTACGTCTACCGCCACATGAGCGAGGTAGGTGGCGTCGTGCACACGCACTCGACCTACGCCACCGCATGGGCTGCGCGCGGAGAGGAAATTCCCTGCGTCCTGACCATGATGGGCGATGAGTTCGGAGGCTCCGTCCCCGTCGGACCTTTCGCCCTCATTGGTGATGATTCCATTGGGCGCGGCATTGTCGACACTCTGCGCGAATCGCGCTCGCCGGCGGTCCTCATGCGCAACCACGGCCCCTTCACGATCGGGCGCGACGCGCGCGCCGCCGTCAAGGCCGCCGTCATGGTCGAGGAGGTCGCCAAGACCGTGCACGTCGCGCGAGCGGGCGGTCCCCTCGTTCCCATCGAACAGTATCACATCGACTCCCTCTACGACCGCTACCAAAACGTCTACGGACAGCACTGACATCAAAGGAGATTTCACCGTGACCAGTTTCTACGAGGGCCGCGAGGTCTGGTTCGTCACCGGCAGCCAGGACCTGTATGGCGAGGAAACCCTGGCGCAGGTTGCGCAGCAGTCCCAAGAGGTCGTTCGCCTGCTCAACGAATCCGACCTGCTTCCCGCGCCGATCGTGTGGAAGCCCGTCCTGAAGGACTCCGACGCCATCAAGCGTGCGATGCTTGAGGCCAGTTCGGACGACCGTGTCCTTGGCGTCATCTCCTGGATGCACACGTTCAGCCCCGCGAAGATGTGGATCCGCGGCCTCGAGGTCCTGCGCAAGCCCCTGCTGCACCTGGCAACCCAGGCCAATGTCGAGATCCCCTGGGACAGCATCGACATGGACTTCATGAACCTGAACCAGGCGGCGCACGGTGACCGCGAATACGCCTACATCCTGACGCGCCTGGGCCTGGCTCGCGCGACCGTCGTCGGTCATGCCTCGCAGGAGAACACCCGTCGTCGCGTCGCCAACTGGGTGCGCGCGGCCGGCGGCTTCGCGGCGACTAACGAGCTGCGTGTCGTGCGCTTCGGCGACAACATGCGCAACGTGGCTGTCACGGAGGGCGATAAGACCGAGGCTGAGCGTCGCCTCGGCGTCTCGGTCAACACGTGGTCGGTCAACGACCTCGTCGCCGTCGTCGACGCCGTGGACGAGGCCGCTATCGACGCCCTCGTGGCCGAATACTGCGAGCGCTACGACGTTGCACCCGAACTGGCCCCGGGTGGGGATCGGGCGGAGTCGCTGCGCTACGCCGCCCGCGAGGAGATCGCACTGCGCACCTTCCTCGAGGCGCGCGGGGCGATGGCCTTTACGACCAACTTTGAGGACCTCGGTGGGCTCCGTCAGCTCCCCGGCTTGGCCGTGCAGCGCCTGACCGAGGCCGGCTATGGCTTCAGCGCCGAGGGGGACTGGAAGACCGCGGTCCTCGTGCGCGCCGCGAAGGTGATGGGGGAGGGACTGCCCGGCGGCGCCTCGCTCATGGAGGACTACACCTACAACCTCGTCGAGGGCTCCGAGATGATTCTGGGTGCCCACATGCTGGAGGTGTGCCCCTCGCTGACGAACGCTCGCCCGCGCATCGAGATTCACCCCCTGGGGATCGGGGACCGTGAGGATCCCGTGCGCATGGTCTTCGATGCGGCCCCGGGACGCGGCGTCGTCGTCGCCATGTCAGACATGCGCGACCGCTTCCGCCTCACCGCGAACATTGTCAACGTCATCGAGCCTCCCCAGCCGATGCCCAAGCTCCCGGTCGCCCGAGCGATGTGGATCCCTGAACCCGACTTCTACACCTCCGTCGAGGCGTGGCTGACGGCTGGCGGGGCACACCACACGTGCATGTCAACGCAGATCGAGCCTGAGGTGTGGGAGAACTTCGCGGCGCTGGCGCACATGGAGCTCGTCGTTATCGACGAGTCGACGACGCGACGCGATTTCGCTTCCGGCGTGCGCTGGAATCAGGCGTACCATCGCCTCGCCGAGGGGCTGTAAAACCCTCTCACATTGGCTGTGTGGGGTCGTCTGGCCCTACACAGCCTGGGGATTCCTTTGTGTATATGTCCGTTCTTAAAGTTGTGAACGTTAACAATTGTTATTGGAACGTTATCAATTGGGCAATGCGAGGGTGTTCCCTCTCTCATATGGTACAAGTTGTCAGACCACACGACGGATGTGTGGAGACGTGACACTCATCGACAGTGATGTCGAGGAAATTAACAGGAGATATTCCATGAAGACACGTGGTTTCTTTGGAAAGATGGCAACGGTTGCGGCCACTTTTGCTGCCGGTGCCCTTGCGTTGAGCGGATGCGCGGGCGGCGGTGCCGGTGGCGCTTCCAATTCCGATAGCGGTGCTGCGGCCTCGAACGGCGGCAAAGTCAAGGTTGGCGTCGCGATGCCGACCCAGACCTCGGAGCGCTGGATCGCCGACGGTAACGCGGTGAAGGAAGGCCTCGAGGCAGCCGGATACGAGGTTGACCTCCAGTTCGCCAACGACGACATCCCCACCCAGACCCAGCAGATCGACCAGATGATCACCAACGGTGCCACCATCCTGGTCATCGCCTCCATTGACGGCACGGCCCTCTCCAGCCAGCTGGACACCGCCGGCTCGAAGAACATTCCGGTCATCGCCTACGACCGCCTCATCCGCGACAACGAGAACGTTGACTTCTACGTCTCCTTCGACAACTTCAAGGTCGGTGTCGCACAGGGCAACGCTCTGCTGTTCGGCCTGGGCCTGACCGACAAGGACGGCAAGAAGCTCGACAACGCACCCAAGGGCCCGCTCAACATCGAGCTCTTCGCCGGTTCGCCCGACGACAACAACGCCAAGTTCTTCTTCGATGGCGCCATGAGCGTCCTCAAGCCCTACCTCGACGACGGCACCCTCGTCGTGAAGTCCGGCCAGACCAGCTTCGACCAGGTCGCCATCCTGCGCTGGCAGCAGGAAGTCGCCCAGAAGCGCATGGAGGACCTGCTGACCTCGACCTACGGCGGTGGCTCTGAGCCCCTCGCTGGCGTGCTCTCGCCCTTCGACGGCATCTCCCGCGGCATCATCACCGCCCTCCAGGGCGCCGGCTACGGCCCCACCATCAAGGACGGTCTGCCCGTCGTGACCGGACAGGACGCCGAGATCGCCTCCGTCAAGATGATCAAAGACGGCATCCAGCAGTCCACGATCTTCAAGGACACACGTACCCTGGCTACCCAGGCCGTGACGGTCGTCAAGGCGATGGCTGAGGGCAAGGAGCCCGAGGCTAACGACACCGCCACCTACAACAACGGTGTGAAGGTCGTGCCCTCCTACCTGCTCGAGGTCGAAACCATCTACGCGGACAACCTCAAGGAAAAGCTCATCGACTCCGGTTACTTCACCCAGGCCGACGTTGATGCGGGCGTCGTGAAGAAGTAAGCGACGACGGGGTGCGGGGCGAGCGCCCCGCACCCCACCCCTTCCGATACGAGGAATGCAAACATGACGCAGAACATTTTGGAAATGCGTGACATCGACAAGGGTTTCAATGGCGTGCCCGTCCTCAAGCACGTCAACCTTGATGTCCGCCCCGGCGAAGTCCACGCCCTGTGCGGCGAAAACGGCGCCGGCAAGTCCACCCTCATGAAGGTTCTCTCCGGCGTCTACCCCCACGGGCAGTACGACGGCACCATCATCTTCGATGGTAAGGAAGTCCAATTCCGCTCCATCAAGGACTCCGAGGCGCTCGGCATTGGCATCATTCACCAGGAGCTGGCCCTCGTTCCCTACCTGTCGATCGCGGAAAACATCTTCCTGGGCGCTGACAAGCCCCGCAAGCTCGGCCTCATTGACTGGCACGAGGTCAATCACCGCGCCGAACAGGTCCTGGCCAAGGTTGGCCTGAAAGAAAACGTGACGACCCAGGTCGGCACACTCGGCGTGGGCAAGCAGCAGCTCATCGAGATTGGTAAGGCTCTGTCCAAGGACGTGCGCCTGCTGATCCTGGATGAGCCGACCGCCGCGCTTAACGACAACGACTCGGCCCAGCTCCTCGACCTCGTACGCAGCCTGCGCGACCAGGGCGTGGCCATCGTCATCATCTCTCACAAGCTTGGAGAGATCGCCGAGATCGCCGACCGTACGACGATCCTGCGCGACGGCCAGACCATCGAGACGATTGACATGAAGGACCCTGAGTCCACGCAGGGCAAGATCATCTCGCTCATGGTGGGCCGCGACCTCACTCAGCGCTACCCCGAGCGCAACGTGGAAATCGGCGAGGAGGTCTTCCGCGTGGAAGACTGGACCGTCTATCACCCGACCCAGGCAGGGCGCGTCGTGATCTCCGGGGCTTCCTTCAACGTGCGTCATGGCGAGGTCGTCGGCATCGCCGGCCTCATGGGTGCCGGACGTACCGAGCTGGCCATGAGTATCTTCGGGCGCTCCTTCGGTGCGCGCATTTCAGGCAAGCTCTTCAAGGACGGTAAAGAGATTAAGATCAAGACCGTCTCAGACGCGATCAAGCACGGCATCGCATACGCGACCGAGGACCGCAAGCAGTACGGTCTCAACCTCATCGACGACATCCGGCATAACGTGGCCACCGCAGGCCTGTTCAAGCTCACGCGCCGAGGCCTCGTCGACGGGCACAAGGAACTGGCGGTCGCCGCCGACTACAAGGAACGGATGAACATCCGCTCCAACTCGGTCCTCCAAAACACCGGCTCGCTGTCGGGCGGCAACCAGCAGAAGGTCGTTCTGTCCAAGTGGCTCTACACGGACGCAGACGTCCTCATCCTCGACGAACCTACGCGCGGCATCGACGTCGGCGCCAAGTTCGAGATCTACACACTCATCAACAAGATGGTCGAAGAAGGCAAGGCCGTCATCGTCATCTCCTCCGAGCTCGAGGAAGTCCTCGGCGTCTCGGATCGCATCTACACCCTGGCGTACGGCCGCATCACCGGCGAGGTCAAGGCCGAAGACGCCACCCAGGAAAACCTCATGGAACTCATGACTATCGAACCCGCAAGGGAGGACCAGAAATGACCGCCGAAATCAGCCTGGTTGACACGCTGAAGGCCAACCTGCGTCAGGGCGGCATCTTCATCGCGTTCATCGCCATCGTCGTCCTCTTCTGGGCGTTCAACCCCGACACCTTCCTCTCGTCGGGCAACCTGACGAACATCGTTCTGCAGTACTCCTACATCCTGATCCTCGCGATCGGCATGCTCTTCGTCATCGTCCTGGCCCAGATCGACCTCTCCGTCGGCTCGGTCGTGGCCGTGACCGGCGCCCTCAGTGGCGTTCTCGTCATCAAGCAGGGCTACCCCTGGTGGGTGGGCGTCGTCGCCGCCCTCGTCATGGGTATCCTGATCGGTGCATTCCAGGGTTTCTGGGTCGCCTACGTGGGCATCCCCGGCTTCATCGTCACGCTGGCCGGCATGCTCCTGTTCCGCGGCCTGACCTACCAGGTTCTCGACAACGTCTCGCTCTCGCCCTTCCCCAAGGGCTACTACAACATCGCCAACGGCTTCCTCAACGGTCTCCTGGGCGGTAATGGCTTCGACGTCTTCACCCTGGTGATCTTCGGCATCGGTGTGGCAGGATTCGCCTACCAGCAGGTGCGCACCCGCCGTGCACGCATCTCCTACAACCAGGCGGTTGAGGCGATGTGGCTGTTCGTCGCGAAGATCGTGCTCACCGCCGTCGTCGTCATGTGGTTCGCCTACAAGCTCTCCACCGAGCGCGGCCTGCCCATCGTGCTGATCCTCCTGGCTATCCTCGTGCTCGTCTTCGGAACCCTTGCCTCCTCGACGATGTTCGGCCGCGACGTGTATGCGATCGGTGGCAACAAGTCCGCCGCCGCGCTGTCCGGCATCAACGTCAAGAAGGTCACCTTCTGGTGCTACGTCAACATGGGCTTCCTTGCGGGTGTTGCGGGCGTTGTCTACTCGGCTCGTATGAACGGCGCGCAGCCCTCTGCCGGCAACATGTTCGAGCTCGACGCCATCGCCGCCTGCTTCATCGGTGGTGCGTCGACGACCGGTGGTATCGGACGCCTGTCCGGCGCCCTCATCGGTGGCCTCATCATGGCTGTCATGTCTAACGGCATGCAGCTCATGGGTGCCTCGACCTCCACCCAGCAGATCGTCAAGGGAGCCGTCCTGCTCCTGGCCGTCGCCTTCGACGTCTGGAACAAGCAGCGCGCCTCCGCCTGAGGTATCGCGAAGCTTCTCATCAGGGCGGGGAGTGGCCATACGGTCGCTCCCCGCCCTCATGTATGCCCGTGGGGTCTATGCATGCGGTCGGCCGTGTTTGTCATGTCTAATGAGAGGGGTGAACTCTCGGCGCGGGGCACAGTTCCTGTTACCGAAAAACGTGCCGGTGGCGCCGCATTTGAGTTCCGCGGAATTGCAACCACTCGGCAAGTTTGAGTGATCTGTCGCACAGAATTGACGGTTTTTGAGCAAAAAAACGAGATATTTTCGTGAAATCCGCGAAATCTGGCCCTAAAGTCGGCGAAATCGCCAAAGATTTCGTAGTGTGTCATTCGTGGCCACGACAGTGGTAACCAAGAACGAACAGGAATGAGGTTTCTCAATGTCCGTGAACCGTACCGAGCTTGTCGCTCAGATTGCCGAACGTGCCGACCTGACCAAGGCGAAGGCCGACGAGGCTCTGGCCGCCTTCCAGGCCGTCCTCGTTGAGTCCCTGGCTAAGGGTGAGGCCGTCAAGGTGACCGGTCTGCTCTCCGTCGAGCGTGTTGAGCGCGCCGCCCGCACCGGCCGTAACCCCCGTACCGGCGAAGAGATCAAGATCCCCGCTGGCTACGGTGTGAAGCTCTCCGCTGGCTCCACGCTGAAGAAGGCCGTCTCCAAGTGACGCGCTGACACTAGCGAATAGCCTGTGGGGCACGACCGCGTGGTCGTGCCCCACACGCGTCTCTGCTGGCCTGGGCAGCCCCGCCCACGCTCAGATTAGAGGGTTAACGCGCCGATTAGCGGGTTTACGTGCGACCAGCACGCCAGGCCAGGCACCGTTGTGCCCAAAACGCAGACCACCTCAGCCGCAACCCCCCATTTTCAATGTTATTCACCGAGGTGGTCTGCGATTTGGGCGCCTTACCGCCCCGAACCGTGACATCACCGCCACCGAACGGGGGGATTTGCACCATTAGGGGCGCGACACGCCGGCGACACGCCGAAGGGAGGTTCCTTATGCTGCAGAACCCCCGCCATTACCCCTGGTGCAATGCTCCCTCACTGGTGCAGTGCTGCCCGGCGGGGTGCCGATAAACGCCGGTAGGGCGTTGCCAGCAATGACGGGGGAGGTCATGAGCGGCCAGCTCCGCGACGACGATTGTTGCCGATGAGGTGTTACACCCGATCGGGAAGATTCAACCCCTTCTGATCGGGTGGAATCTTCCCTAACGGGTTGAATGTTCTCGATCAGGTGGAATCTTCCCGTTGGGGCAGCGTCGGGCATCAGGAGGGCGACGCAGCCCTGTGCCCTTCAGACGTGCATGGCGGCCTGCGTCATCGTGTCATGCAAAACGTTGCCCCCGGCTCGCATCAGCGGGCCGGGGGCAACGCATGGAGTTCGCATGAATGTGTATGTTAGGCGTTCACCTCTTCCTTGACGCTCAGCGTCAAGAGCGGGTGGTGGCACGCCACGCGGTGCGTCTCGTCCGTGAGCATGGGCTGCACCTTGCACTCCTCGCCAGCGAATGGGCAGCGCGGGCGGAAGCGGCAACCCTTGGGCGGGTTGACGGCGCTCGGCGGCTCGCCGGTGAGCTTGATGGCGCTCTCGTCGTGCACGAACTCGGGGTCCGGCACGGGGATCGAGTCGATGAGTGCCTTCGTGTAGGGGTGCTTCGGGTTCTTGACGACCTCGGAAGCCGGACCCTCCTCGACGATGCGGCCCAGGTACATAACGCCGATGCGATCGGCCATGTACTGAACGACCGCCAGGTCGTGGCTGATGAACAGGTAGGACAGGCCCAGCTCCTGCTGCAGGTCCTTCATAAGGTTCAGGACCTGCGCCTGGACGGAGACGTCGAGCGCGGAGACGGGCTCGTCAGCCACGATCAGGTCGGGGGCCAGGGTCAGCGAGCGAGCGAAGCCGATGCGCTGGAGCTGTCCGCCCGAGAACTCGTGCGGGTAGCGGTCCAGGATCTCCTCGGTCAGGCCCACCTGCTCGAGGATTTCCATGATGCGCTCGGCGATCTGGCGAGCGTTGCCGGTCTTCTGGATGCTCATGGGCTCGGCCAGGATCTGGTCGATGCGCATGCGCGGGTCCATTGCCGCGTAGGAGTCCTGGAACATCATCTGCACGTCGCGGTGGATGCGCACAGCGTCGCGTCCCTTGAGCGTGGCCAGGTCGCGTCCATCGAGTTCGATGGCACCGCCCGACGGGCGCTCGAGGCCGGCGATGAGGCGGCCAACGGTGGACTTGCCGCAGCCGGACTCGCCGACGAGGCCGTAGGTCTCGCCCTTGTTGACCGTGATCGACACGCGATCGACGGCGGAAACGACACCCTTGTCGCGCTTGAAGAAGCCGGAGCCTGCCGACTCGTACACGCGCGAGGCCTCCTTGACGTCGAGGAGGACCTCGTCGGAGATCTCCGGGGTGGCGTCGATCGCTTCCTCGGCCTTGCCGGTATCCATCATGGCCTGGAGGACAGCGGGGGACTCGTCGCCCTCCTGCACCGGGTGGAAGCAGGAGAAGGTGTGGTTTTCGTCCCCGCTCAGGGACGGGTATTCGGCGAGGCACTCGTCGGTGGCCCACAGGCAGCGCGCCGCGAAGCGGCATCCCTTCGGCAGGTTGGTCAGCGACGGGGGAGCGCCGGGGATTGAGAAGAGCTTGGTGCCGGCTGCCAGGGCTCGCTCGGGCAGGGCCGCCATGAGCGAGCTCGTGTAGCGGTGCTTCGGCTCGGTGAAGAGAGTCTTCGTCGGCGCGGTTTCGACGATGCGGCCGGCGTACATGACGGCGACGCGGTCGGTGTGGCCGGCAACAACACCCAGGTCGTGGGTGATGAGGATGACGCCCATCTTGTACTCGTCGCGCAGCTCATCGATGAGGTCGAGGATCTGCATCTGCGTCGTGACGTCCAGGGCCGTCGTCGGCTCGTCCGCGATGAGGATGCGCGGCTTGCACACGAGGGCCATGGCGATCATGACGCGCTGGCGCATGCCGCCCGAGAGCTGGTGCGGGTAGTTGTTGATGACAACCTCGGGGCGAGGCATGCCGACGCGCTTGAGGATCTCGACGGCGCGCGCGAGGGCCGCCCTCTTCGAAAGCTTCTCGTGCACGCGCAGCGGCTCGCACACCTGAAGGCCGATCTTCATAGTCGGGTTCAGGGAGGTCAGCGGATCCTGGAAGATCATGCCGACCTTGGTGCCGCGCATCTTGCGCTTCAGGTGCAGCGGCATCTTCGTCAGGTCTTGGCCTTCGAGGATGATCGATCCGGAGGAGACCTTGCCGCCCTGGGGGAGCAGACCCATGAGGGACAGGGCCGTCATGGTCTTACCGGAGCCGGACTCGCCCACGATACCCAGGGTCTCGCCCGGGTTCACGTGCAGGTCAACGCCTGACAGGGCGCGAACCACGCCGGAGCGGATCTCAATATCGGTGTGCAGATTTTTGATCTGAAGGAGTGGAGTATTCATAGTTCAGTGCTCACCTCTTGCGCAGTCGAACTTCGAAGGCGTCACGCAGGCCGTCGCCGATAAAGTTGAACGACAGGACCAGGATGATGATGAGGACGCCCGGCGGGTAGAGCAGCCACCAGTTGCCCGAGTAGACGTGCGACTGGCTGTTGGAGAGCATGGCTCCCCAGTCGGTGGCGGGAGGCTGCGCGCCCAGGCCAAGGAACGACAGGTAAGCGACGTAGAGGACGGCGTCTGCGACCTGGAAGGTCGCGTTGACGATGACGGTTCCGATCGTGTTGCGCACGATGTGCGTGCGGATCGCCCGGGGCATCGAGCCGCCCATGCCTCGCATCGCGACGACGTATTCGCGCGTGCGCAGGGACAGGGCCTCGCCTCGGATCAGTCGGGACGTGCCCAGCCAGGACAGAGCCGACATGATGATGATCAAGACGGGGACCGTCGGGGGGATCATCGTCGCGATGAGCATGAAGAGGAACAGGACGGGCACGGACATGAGCGCGTCAACGATGCGCATCATGATCGCGTCGATCCAGCCCCCGACGAAGCCCGCGATCGCGCCGTAGAGCGTGCCGATCGTGGTGGCGAAGATGCCGGCGAACAGGCCGACGATGATCGAGGTCTGGCCACCCTTCATGAGGCGTCCGAGCTGGTCGTAACCGACCATGTCGGTGCCGAGCGGGTGCTCGGCGGAGGGGGGTAGTGCCGAGTTCGACAGGTCCGTGTGAATCTGGTCGGTCACGTAGAACATTGGGCCGATGAACGAGAAGGCCAGCAGAATCAGGAGCATGCACACGCCGAAGACGGCGAGCTTGTTCTCCATGAAGACCGACAGGCCCTGCAGCTTCGTCGACTTGCGGGCGGTGCGCGTCTTGACCGGCGCGGCGATGGGTGCGGTTGCGGTAGTCATTTGGCACGTCCTGCCAGTCGGATACGGGGATCAGCGAGGGCGTAGAGGAAGTCTGCCAGGAGCGCGCCGATGACGGTCGCGAAGGAGACGATCAGGGCGACGCCGAGGAGGATCGGGTAGTCGCGCCTGCCGGTCGCCTGGTAGTACAAGTAGCCCATGCCGTTGAAGTTGAAGAGCGTCTCGATGACGAGGGCACCACAGAACATCGCGGGGATGTACAGGCCGATCATCGTGATGACGGGGAACATGGCGTTACGCAGCGTGTGAACGAAGACGACGCGGAACTCTGACAGGCCCTTCGCGCGAGCGGTACGCACGTACTGCTCGTTGAGGTTATCCACCATCGAGGAGCGCACGTAGCGTGCGTAGGCGGCGATCGTGCCGATCGACAGGGCACACACGGGCAGGACGAGGTGGTCCCACTGCTCCCACATGACCGACAGGGCCTCGCCCTGCGGTGCATCGTTGGGCAGGATGGGCCACACCTGGGAGAAGAGGACGATGAGGAGGAGGCCCGCGAAGAAGATGGGCGTCGAGTAGGCCAGCAGACACGCGATCGTCACGATGTAGTCGGGGGCCTTGTTTCTCTTCACCGCCTGCCACACGCCCAGGGGGATCGCGACTATGAGAGCCAGGATGGTGGAGAGCAGGGAGAGGAAGATGGTGCGCGGCAGTCGGGCGGCCAGCAGGTCGTTCACAGACTGGTTGTGCTGGTAGGAGTAGCCGAAGTCGCCGTGCGCAATTTTGGTGACGTAGATTTTGTATTGCTCGAGGATGGGCTTGTCGTAACCGTTTTCGTGGTCGAAGGCCGCGAGCTGTTCCTGGGTCGCATCCTTACCGAGTGCAGCTCGGGCTGCGCCGCCCGGCTGGGACTGGAGGAGGATGAAGGTGATGATGGTGACCAGGAAGACGACGACGACTGCCTGGCCGAGGCGTTTGAGGATGAATTGGATCATTGCGAACTCCACAGTAAGGGGGCAGGCGCCCGCATGTGCGGGTGCGGGCGCCTGCCCCGTGAGGCGTCAAGGCGAAGGTTTACTTACCTTCGGTCGACCACGACCAATCCTCGGGCCAGGTGTCGCCGGTGGCGTCGAGTTCGCCCAGGTCGAGCGTCTTCTTCACCGCGGTGATCTGGTAGTACGGGTTGGGCATCCACAGAACGGGGAGGTCCTCTGCGAGGTAGTCGTTGTATGCCTGGAGAGCGTTGGGCTCGGAGGAGCGGGTCGACTCTTCGATGAGCTTGTCAGCCTCGGGGTTGGAGTACTGGCCGAGGTTGACGGGAGCGTCAGTGGCGAAGAGGCGCTCGCCGGAGGCGTAGATCGGGAAGCCCCACGAGGTCTGGGATCCGAAGAAGGACAGGTCCCAGGTGCAGGGGGTCTCATCGTCACATGCCTGCGAGGCGCCGACCGAGTCGGGGACCTCGTTCATATCGATCTTGATGCCGAGCTTGCCGAACTGGGAGATGATCTCCTCGAACATCTGGTGCGTGGAGACGAAGCCCGACTGGGAGATGAGCTTGAAGCTCAGCTTGTCGCCGGCGTTGATGCCCTCGCCACACTGGTTGGCGCCGGTGCCGGGGTTCTCGCAGGTGGTTTCGCCGTCGGGCACGACCTTCCAGCCGTGGTCCTCGAGGAGCTTCTTGGCGGCTTCCGGATCGAACTTGTAGACGCAGCCCTCGGTGGTGCCGGTCTTCTCGGCGGGCATCGGGACGGGGCCACAGGTCGGGGAGGCGGTGCCGGACCAGATCTTCTCAGACAGGGTCGGCTGGTCGATCAGCTGCTGCATCGCCTGGCGGATGTACTTCTGGTTGATGAACTTCGAGCCGGGGGCCTGGGGTGCGAAGTTCAGGGCCAGGTAGGTGATGGAGTTGCCGGGCCACAGGAAGACGTTGTAGCCCTTGTCCTCGACGGCCTTGCGCTGGTTGTACTGCGCGGCCGGGATGTAGCCGAAGTCGATGGCGCCCGAACGCACGGAGTTGAACTCGGCGTCGTCACCCGTGAATGCCTTGTAGATCAGCGCGTCAATCTTGGGCTTGTCCTCGCCCCAGTAGTTCTCGTTGGGGACGAGTGTCAGGCCCTGGTCGGGGGTGAATTCCTTGAGCTTCCAGGGGCCGTTCACCGTCTGCCACAGCGGGTTGGTAGCGTAGGAGGACAGGTTCTTGGCCTCGCCCTGCAGGTAGGCGAAGACCTTCTGGGCGCCCTCGGGCGTGCGGTCGAGGTCGGAGACGGCCTCGTCGGCGCTGGTCTTGTCCCAGGCGTGCTGGGGGAGCAGAGCGACCTTGTTGATCTGGTTGTCAATGAACCAGGCCGGGGCGAACTTGGTCTCGGTGGTGATCGAGAAGGTGTGGTCGTCGATGATCTTCAGATCGGCACCGTCGGGGAAGAAGCCCTTCTTGTAGGAGGCCCATTCGTCCTTGTTGTTGGTGACGAGGTTCCACCAGAACTCAACGTCGCGGGTGGTGACGGGCGTGCCGTCGGACCACTTGGCGTCGTCGCGCAGCTTGATGGTGTAGGTCATGCCGTCCTCAGAGACCTCGGGAACGGTGCCCAGGGACTTGGGGAGGTTGATCTTGTAGGGGGTTTCGGAGGTGGACTTGTAGGCGAAGAGCGGGCGGTACATCGACTGGATGAACTGGCCGTTCTCGCCCTGGGTGTAGCCCTTTGCCGAGACCGGGAAGATCCAGTTGGGGGTACGCGAGGCCATCGTGACCTCGTTCTTTCCGGTTTCCGAGTTGGCTGCCTGGCCGCCGCTGTTACTGCTGCCGCTGCCGCCGCCACAGGCGGACAGGCCGAGAGATGCGACCATTGCGAGGGCCGCGCCGGTGACCATCCACCGCTTCTTTCTAAGGTTCATGACTGCTCCAAATCAACGTTGATCAGGGACACTGACGGATGACAACCCAGTCAGATGACATTCATCATATGACAGTTTGTCGGCGAATGTTGCCACTTTGGCCAATATGTGGAATGTTACGAAAAAATAACAAGATATTTCGGCGAAAGAAGTGTCGAACTTTCTTCGGTGGGGCATAATTAGTCATGTTCTCAACGATGAGCGCGGTGTAACGTTGTAGTTACTGCATACGTACTTGGAGGAGGTGTCATGGCCACGCATGATGTCGACGAGACTGTCCTGACGCTGATTGGGTCCGGTCAAGCGGACACCAGGCCTGCGATTGTCAAGCAAACGGGCCTCGCACCATCAACGGTGTCGGCCGCTGTGTCTCGCCTCGTCGAAGCCGGTGTCATCGCGGAAGCGGAACACTCTGTGTCCACGGGCGGGCGGCGCGCACGCCGCCTCGTCACTTCCGACGGCGCCGGAGCGCTCGCCCTCGTCGAGCTGGGAGCCCACCACGGCCTCGTCGCCCTGACAGACCCCACCCGCGGAGTCGGGCCGGCCTCGAGCCTCCTCATCGACATCGCGGAAGGCCCCCAGGCGGTGCTCAGTGCCGTCATGGACGAGGTGTCCCGCCAGGAAGAAGCTGCCGGCGTGCGGGTCGGTGGCATCGCCCTGGCGGTACCCGGTCCCGTGGACGCCGAGCGTTCGCGCGTCATCCGTCCTGCACGCATGCCCGGATGGGACGGTATCAACGTCGCCGAGGCTGTGACCGAGCAAAGCGGGCTGCCCGCCCTCATTGAAAACGACGCGCGTGCGGGAGCCATCGGCGAATCCGTGTACCGGCGTCGCCTTCAGGGCGTGACCCCCATCGATACGCTGATCTACGTCAAGGCTGGCTCCGCAATCGGCGGTGCCTACCTCGTCGACGGCGTGCCGCAGGTGGGGCAGGGCGGACTGGCCGGGGATATCTCGCACATCCCCGTCGAGGCCGCCGCGGGCCGCCCCTGCAAGTGTGGCAACGTCGGATGCCTCGAGACGATCGCGTCCGCTGACTCGATCCGAGCAGACCTGGCCGCAGCCGGCCTCGTCTATGAGAACAACGCACAGCTTCTGGCCGCTGCACGCGACGGCATACCCGAAGTTGCGACGGCCATCCGCCAGGCGGGCACGCTCCTGGGCCACTGCGTCGCCCACCTCGTGTCCTTCCTGGCACCCCAGGGAGTCATCGTCGGAGGAGCACTCTCCGCCGTCGATGCTTTCACCGCCGGAGTGCGCGCAGCGCTCCACCAATCCTGCCTCCCCTCGATCATGGAACACCTCGTGATCGAATCGTCTCGATCAGGGCGCGAAGCAGCGCTCTGGGGGCTCTCGACACTCACCCCCGCAAAGATCTCAAAGGAGAATCGCTCATGACCAAGCCCCGCATTGCGGTCGCCGGAATCCACATCGAATCCTCGACGTTCACGCCGTATATTTCGACCGCCGACGACTTCATCGTCACCCGCGGCGAGCAGCTGATGGAGCGCTTCTACTGGCGCGACGAGGACTGGGCCACCCAGATCGAGTGGATTCCCGTCCTGCACGCGCGCGCCCTGCCCGGCGGCGTCGTCGAGCGCGGCGCCTACGACGCCTGGAAGGCCGAGATCCTCGAAGGCCTCGCGGCCGCCGGCCCCCTCGACGGCCTCTTCTTCGACATCCACGGCGCCATGAGCGTGGAGGGCATGGACGACGCCGAGGGCGACCTCATCAACGCCATCCGCAGCGTCATCGGCCCCGAACCCATGGTCAGCGCCTCGATGGACCTGCACGGAAACGTCTCCCAGGACCTCTTCGACGGCTGCGATATCCTCACCTGCTACCGCCTCGCGCCCCACGAGGACGCCCTCGAGTCGCGCCGTCGTGCCGCCTACAACCTGGGCATGCGCCTCCTGAACGGCCAGCCCAAGCCCGTCAAGGCCCTCGTCCACGTCCCCGTGCTGCTGCCGGGCGAGAAGACCTCGACCCGCATCGAACCCGCCAAGTCCCTGTACAAGATGATCGACCCCATCGAAGAGATGGACGGCATCCTGGACGCCGCGATCTGGATCGGCTTCGCGTGGGCCGACCAGCCGCGCTGCAAGGGCGCGGTCGTCGTCACGGGCGACGACGCGGACCTCGTCAAGGAACAGGCCGAGCGTATCGGCCAGTACTTCTGGGACGTGCATGACCGCTTCGAGTTCGTCGCCCCCGTCGCCTCCATGGAGGAGTGCCTGGCAGCTGCCGAGGAGGGGCCCAAGCCCTTCTTCATCTCCGACTCCGGCGACAACCCGGGCGCCGGCGGTGCCGACGACGTCACGGTCGCGCTCGCGGCCCTGCTCGCATGGAAGCCGGTTCAGGAGGCCACGCTCGACGTCGTCTACGCCTCGATCATCGATCCCGCCGCGGTCGCCGTCGCGTGGGAGGCCGGCGTCGGCGCCGAGGTCGACCTCGAGGTCGGCGGACACATCGACACCCGCGAGCCCGGGCCGCTGCACGTGCACGCCACGGTCGAGGCCCTCGCCGACGACCCGATGGGTGGCCACACCGCGCTGCTGCGCACGGGTGGCCTGCGCTTCATCATCACGACGAACCGCAACCAGTACACGATGTACAGCCAGTTCGAGCTGCTCGGCGTGGACATCACCACCGCTGACGTCGTCGTCGTCAAGATCGGTTACCTCGAGCCCGACCTGTACGAGACCCAGAAGGGCTGGCTCATGGCGCTGACCCCCGGCGGCGTCGACCAGGACCTCATCCGCCTCGGTCACCACAAGATCGAGCGCCCGATGTTCCCCTTCGATCCGGATATGGCAGATCCCGATCTGCATGCACAGGTCGTCCTGCCATGAGCGCCGTCAAGGATTCCTCCGGCCCGGTATTCGCGGGCATCGACATCGGCGGCACCTCCATCAAGTGGATGATCGTCGATGAGGCAGGCACGATCCTTACCCAGGGAAACGAGCCGACCGACCGCGTGGCCGTGGCCGAGCAGGTGGGACGCATCGGCGCACGCCTCGCGAGCGACTATCCGGGACTGGTCGGCTTCGGCCTGATTTGCCCCGGCCTCGTTGATGAGGAGAGGGGGATCGTCGTGTACGCGGCGAACCTCGAGCTGCGCGGTGTTCAGCTGGCCCGTGCGGTCGAGGAGGCTACGGGCGTGCCGACCGCGCTCATGCACGATGGGCGCGCCGCCGGCCTGGCCGAGGGGCTCCTCGGTGCGGGGCGCGGAGCCTCCTCTTTCCTCATGATGCCCATCGGCACCGGCATCTCCGTGGCCCTCATGCTCGGGGACAACCTGTGGAGCGGCGCGACGTTCAGTGCCGGCGAGGTCGGGCACGCGCCCGTCTTCCCCGGCGGCGAATCATGCCGCTGCGGATCGCGGGGCTGCCTGGAGGTCTACGCCTCCGCGAAGGGCATCGCGAGGCGCTACGAGCAGGCGACCGGCGAGGACATCGGTGCGAAGGCTATCGAAGCCGGTATCGGCACGGATCCTGTTGCGACCGAAGTGTGGGAAACGGCTGTGCGCGCCCTCGCCCTGTCGCTCACCCACATGACGCTCACCGTCGACGTCGAGCGCATCATTATCGGCGGCGGCCTGTCGCACGCAGGGGAGAACCTGCTGGCGCCGCTGCGGGTGGAATTCGCATCGATGCTGACATTCCGCGACGCTCCCGAGATCGTCCGCGCCTCTCTCGGGGGAGCGGGCGGCCGCTGGGGTGCCGCGATCCTGGCCGCCCGGGTGGGTGGCTCGACGTGCTACGAGAGGTGGCAGCCGTGACAACCGTAGAGATTTGCGTGGAAGATGCTGTGGGCGTGCGCCGTGCGCGCGACGGGGGAGCGGATCGCATTGAGATCTGCACCGACCTGTCGTGCGGTGGCCTGACCCCCGCGTTCGACGAGGTGGCCGCCGCCCTCGAGGTGGCACCCGCCGGCGGCGTTCAGGTGCTCGTGCGTCCGCGCCCCGGGGACTTCGTCCATACGCGCGAGGAGGTCGACCGCATCGCCTCTGATATCGTGACGCTCTCGTCGATCGGTCGGGGAGCGCCGGTGCGCCTCGGCTTCGTGGTCGGCGTCGTTACCCGAGATGGGCAGATCGACGTGAACGCGGCCGCGCGCCTGCGGGACATTGCCGAGGACGCACCGCTGACCTTCCACCGTGGCTTCGACCAGGTCGTGGATCAGGACCGCGGCCTCGATGTCCTCATGGAACTTGGGTATGACCGCGTGCTGACGACGGGCGGAGATCCTGCCGTCGCTCAGCCGGACGCCCTCGCCCGCCTCGTAGAGCGCGGGGGAGACGACATCATCATCCTGGTGTCGGGTGGCCTGCGCGCTCATAACGTCGCCGAGGTCGTGGCTGCCTCGGGAGCGCGAGAGGTCCACATGCGCGCACCCGGAACCTCGGGAACCGATCGGGCGGAGGTCGAGCGAATCGTCGCTGCCCTGCACGGATAACCCAGATCACACGTTTTCATAAAATCTTCATCGATTCGTCTGACAAATCGATGAAGGCGGTGTAAGGTTAAACACATGAGAATTGGAATTTTCAACGACGAAGATCAGATCGCATCCCTCGCAGCGGACCGCATCCTCGAGGTGTACCGCGCTAAGCCGAACTTCGTGCTCGGCCTGGCCACCGGCTCCTCGCCGCTGAAGCTCTACGCAGAGCTCGTGCGCCGCTACGAGGCAGGTCAGATCTCCTTTGCCCAGGTTCGTTCCTACAACCTCGACGAGTACGTGGGCCTGCCCCGCGACCACTACGAGGGGTACGCGAACTTCATCCACCGCAACCTCGTCGACCTCGTCGACATGCCCGAGGGTGCGGCACACGGCCCCGACGGCTGGTGCGACGACCTCGAGGCCGGCGCTGCCGCCTACGACGAGGCCATCAAGGCCGACGGCGGCATCGACATCCAGGTCCTCGGCATCGGCTCGGACGGCCACATCGGCTTCAACGAGCCCGGCGGCACCCTCGCGTCGCGCACCCACGTGGGCGTCCTGACCGAGCAGACCCGCCGCGACAATGCCCGCTTCTTCGACGGTGACATCGACCAGGTTCCCACGCACTGCGTGACCCAGGGCCTGGGCACGATCATGGACTCGCGCGCGCACATCTTCATCGCCACCGGTGAAGGCAAGGCCGACGCTGTCAAGGCCATGATCGAGGGCGGCGTCACCCAGCGTTGGCCCGCGTCCATCCTCCAGCACCACCCCGACGTCACCGTGCTCCTCGACGAGGCCGCCGCCTCCAAGCTCGAGCTCGCGGACTTCTACAAGGAGGTCTGGGAGAAGGAACACCTGTGAGATAGGTTCCCCACCCGACTTCGCCCCGGCCTCGCTAACGCGAGGTCGGGGCCTTATTGTGAGCGTCGCTTCTTCGCTCCCGGCGCACGCGTGCCGCCCGTTGGAAGCATCCCCGGGCACGTACAATGGTCCCCATGCGTAATGCCCTCGACGAACCCACCGGCCCCTCCGCGCCCTCCGGTCCCTCCACCGCGTCTTCGACCGGCCTGCTGGAGCGTACCGAGACCCGCAAGGAGCGCACCGGCGGGGACGGCGACCGCTTCGCCCACTTCGTGCGCAAGGATAAGGCGAACTCGTCCATGGTGACGGGCCAGCCCGTCGTCGCTCTGTGTGGCAAGGTGTGGATCCCCACCCGCGACGCCTCGCAGTACCCGGTGTGCCCCACCTGCAAGGAGCTGCGCGATTCGATGGGAAAGAATGGGCGTAACTGGCCCTTCTCCGACGGTGGAAAGGGCTCCGGCAAGTGAGCGAGACGACCCGGCGCGCACCCGTTGGCAGGCTGCGCGCCTGGCAGGCCGCTGCCTTGGATCGGTACATGGCGACCTCGCCGCGCGATTTTCTGGCGGTCGCGACCCCGGGCGCAGGTAAGACGACCTTCGCCCTGACGCTCGCGACCGAGCTGATCGCCCGCGGCATCGTCGACAAGCTCACCGTTGTGTGCCCCACCGAGCACCTCAAGGGCCAGTGGGCCTCGAGCGCCGCGCGCTTCGGCATCCACATCGACCCCGACTTCACGAACTCGCAGGGCGTTGCCGGCTCGCACTTCGACGGCGTGGCCGTCACCTACGCGCAGATCGGCTCCAACCCGGCCGTTCACGCGGCGCGCACCCGCGCCTACCGCACCCTCGTCATCCTCGACGAGATCCACCACGCCGGCGATTCCCTCTCGTGGGGCGACGGCGTGCGCGAGGCCTTCACGGACGCGACGCGCCGCCTGGCTCTGACGGGCACGCCCTTCCGATCCGACACCTCTCCGATCCCCTTCGTCACCTACGAGGAGGACGAGGAGGGCATCCGACGTTCGCGCGCGGACTACACCTACGGCTATGGTGACGCCCTCAAGGACGGCGTCGTGCGTCCCGTCTTGTTCATGTCCTACTCGGGGCAAATGGCCTGGCGTACCAGCGCGGGCGACGAGGTCAGCGCCCGCCTGGGCGAGCCTCTCACCAAGGACATGATGAAGCAGGCCTGGCGCACTGCGCTGGACCCCAAGGGCGAGTGGATCCCCGCTGTCCTGCGAGCCGCCGACATGCGCCTCGAAGAGGTGCGCCGCGCCGTGCCCGACGCGGGCGGCCTCGTGATCGCCTCCAACCAGGAGCACGCGCGCGCCTACGCCCGTCACCTGCGCCTCATCACCGGCAAGGCTCCCACGATCGTCCTGTCCGACGACGCGGACGCATCCGACCGCATTTCCGAGTTCGCCGACTCTACCGATAAGTGGATGGTCGCCGTGCGCATGGTGTCCGAGGGCGTCGACGTGCCCCGCCTCGCGGTCGGCGTCTACGCGACCAACGCCTCCACGCCGCTGTTCTTCGCCCAGGCGATCGGCCGCTACGTGCGAGCCCGGCGCCGCGGCGAGACGGCCACCGTCTTCATTCCCTCCGTCGTGCCCCTGCTGACCCTCGCCGGCGGCATGGAGGTCGAACGCGACCATGCGCTCGACCGTCCCAAGCGCGACGAGGCCAGCGAAGACGACATGTGGAATCCCGAGGACGCTCTCGTCGCGGCCGCGAACCGCGAGGAGAAAGCTTCCTCCGACCTGCTCTCACAGTTCGAGGTCCTGGGCGCGGACGCTGAATTCGACGGCGTCCTGTTCGACGGAGCCGCGTGGGGCGCGGGCGCCGAGGTCGGCTCGGAGGAAGAGCAGGAATACCTGGGTATTCCCGGCCTGCTGGACGCCGATCAGGTGACGACCCTGCTGCGCGCTCGCCAGGCCGACCAGGTTGCCGCGCAGAAGAAGACCCGCGCCGCGCAGAAGATGCGCGAGGAGAACGCCGGCATACCCGCCCACAAGCTACGAGCCGCCAAGCGCAAGGAACTCCAGCACCTGGTCTCCACGTGGTCGCGCCGCTCCGGAGAAACCCACGCGACCATCCACTCGCGCCTTCGCTCGCGCTGCGGCGGCCCCGAGGTCGCCCAGGCGACGACCGAGCAGATCGAGGCCCGTATCGCCCTGCTGCGCGAGTGGTTCGTCGGCCGCCACTGAAGCGCGTTTTTGTAGCGTCTGCTCCATGTCAATCTGACAAGAGATGCTGAGCGCGCGCTTGGCAGGATTCAACCTGATCGGGAGCATTCAACCTGATCAGAAGGGGTTGAATCTTCCCGATCGGGTGTCACACCCCATCGGTAATAAGCCTGTCGTGGATAACCGGCCCGAGAGATGCTCCGACAAGCCTCCACCCGAGCCAGACCAGGCGGTGCTGCACTAGATGCAGCAGCAATGCACTAGTTAGGAGTGCATTGCACTGCCTTCTATCTAGTGCAAAGCTGCGCCAAGTAGTGCACTGCTGCTGAGCTACAAGCTCACGTGCGGCGGGGTAAGCCCCAATGTGTCGTTACGCGGTTGAATGCTCCCGATTGGGTGTCACACCCCGTCGGTAACAGGCTTCATTGTGGATCCGGCAGTCGATGTGGGCTCACGCTCGCAGCACACGATCATGCCTCAACCCCAGATCCACAGACACGAAAAGCCTCCCATTCCTCAGACGGCTTAATCGATGTCCAAGAAACGGGAGGCAGTTCAGAAACGAGGAGGCCGGGGCTTCGTCGTGCGAGAGCTGAGGGTCAGTCGACCTTCTCGTAGCGCGTGGGGATCGCGGCCTCGCCCTCGGAGAGGCGCCACGCCTGGTAGGGCAGCTCGTTGCGGGCGCGCAGGTGGTGCTCCTGGGCGCGGGACAGCGCCTCGGAACCCCATGCGGCGGCGTCGATTTGGCCGCCGCGGACCAGCTGGACCTGCAGCGGGCGGGCGCCGCGCTCGGCGAGGAGGGCCTGGCCCTCTTCGAAGGAGGTGCCGACGAGCAGGAGCTCCTCGGTCGCGTAGCCGTCCTCGCCCAGGACGCGGCCGGCGACCTTGCGCCCGCCGACAGTGGACTTCGACTCGGCCTTCTTGGCGACAAGAACGGTCTCGCCGTTGGAATCCTCGCGCTGGACGACCTTGTACACCAGGGCGGCCGTCGGCACGCCCGAGCCCGTCACCAGCTTGGTGCCCACGCCGTAGGAGTCCACGGGGGCCGCACCCAGGGCGGCGATCGCGTACTCGTCCAGGTCGGAGGTCACCGTGATCTTCGTGGTGGTGGCGCCCATCGCGTCGAGCTGTCCGCGCACCTTGAAGGCCTCGGCGACAAGGTCGCCCGAATCCAGGCGCACAGCGCCCAGCTCGCCGCCCGCAGCGCGCGCGGCCTCGACCGCGTTGATGACGCCCTGCCTGATGTCGTAGGTGTCCACGAGCAGGGTCGTGCCCGCGCCCAGCTTGGCAACCTGGGAGTCGAAGGCGTCGCGCTCGGTGTCGTGCAGGAGTGTGAATGCGTGGGCGGCCGTGCCGATGCAACGGATCCCGTAGCGCTTGGCGGCCTCAAGGTCGGAGGTGCCCTGGAAACCGCCGATGATGGCGGCGCGTGCGGCGGAGACCGCTGCGCGCTCGTGGGCGCGGCGAGCACCCATGTCCATGCAGGGACGGCCGTGGGCGGCGATCGTCATACGCGAGGCGGCCGAAGCCACCGCGCAATCGTGGTTGAGGATCGACAGGAGTAGCGTCTCCAGGAGCGTGCAATCCGCGAACGTACCCTCAACGGTCAGCAGGGGAGAGCCGGGGAAGTAGCACTCGCCCTCGGCGTAGCCCCAGATGTCGCCCGTGAAACGCCACGAGGCGAGGAACTGGGCGGCCTCCTCGGAGATGATCCCCTGGTCTTTCAACCAATCGATCTGCTCCGCGTCGAACTCGAAGCGTTCCAGGGCCTCGAGAATGCGACCGGTGCCGGCGACAACGCCGAAGCGTCGCGTGGCGGGCAGGCGGCGCCCAAACAGCTCAAACGTGCAGCGACGATGCGCGGTGCCATCCTTCAGGGCGGCGTCGAGCATCGTGAGCTCGTACATATCAGTCAGCAATGAAGTAGATGTCGATGCAGGCATACTGTGAGCCTACCCTGAGAAGCGTGTCACCGGGGTGCGAATTTCCTTCCCTGATACACAAATCCGTCTTAGTGTTGACGTATGACAACGATCTTCCAACCCGCGTCCCGCACGCACGAGGCACCCACCGCGGTGCCGCGTTGGCGTGCCGTCGTGTGGGACGATCCTGTCAACCTCATGAGCTACGTGAGCGCTGTTTTTCGCCAGTATTTTGGCTATTCCGCCGCCCGCGCGGAGGAACTCATGATGGCCGTTCATACGCGCGGACGTGCCACCGTCTCCACGGGAGTGCGCGAACGCATCGAGGCGGACGTCATGGCCATGCACTCCTACGGTCTACGCGCCACCATCGAAGAGGACCGGGACTGAAGATATGGAAGGCTTCGCTCTTCGAGACGGTGTCTACGCCTCGTCGATGAGCGACGGCGAGGCGCTCCTCCTGCGTCAGTTGGCGACGGAGGTTCTCGTCGTCTTGGATGATCCCGGTGAGTACGCCGCGACCTCGTCCATGGTGAATGCTGCCACCGAGACCGAACAGCGACGAGACGAACCCCGCGAACGTACCCTGCGTATGCTGCTGCCCTCGATGAGCGAGGATGACGAGGACGCTGGCCGCCTGCGCGCCCTGACCGAGGATTCTCTGCGCACCGACAAGTCCGTCCGTTTGCGCGCCATCGTCGGCGATCTTGACCACATCGTCCACGGTGAGAGTGACACCATCAGGATCCAGCCCGAGGCCGTGTGGTCCTGGCTGGGGGCTCTCAATGACATTAGGCTCGGCTTAGCCGGTGAGCTGGGCCTATCGGATCAGCAAGACGCTCAGCGCATCGAAGAATTGGCGCTCAGTGAGCCGACGGGGGAGCGCTCGCAAACCGTCGCCGCCATCTATATGCTCATTACATGGTGGCAGGACTCACTCCTAGAAGCCGTCAATAATTCTCAGTAACGCATAAGGTCGAGACATGAACAACGCCCCGATCGGAATTTTCGACTCGGGCCTAGGTGGGCTGACGGTGGCGCGCGCAGTCATCGACAAGCTGCCCGACGAAGAGATCATCTACCTGGGCGACACCGAGCACACGCCTTACGGCCCGCGAGCTATCGCGCAGGTTCGCTCGCTGACGCTGTCCGCCCTCGACGAGCTGGCCTCGCGCGGCGTGAAGGCGCTCGTTATTGCCTGCAACACGGCGACGGCCGCCGCGCTCGCGGACGCTCGGGAACGCTACTGGATCGATGCCGGCATCCCCGTTATCGAGGTCATCACTCCGGCTGCGCGCCAGAGCGTCATCGCCACGCGTAACCACCACGTGGGTGTCATCGGTACGAAGGCCACCATCCAGTCCGAGGCGTACCTACGCGCGCTCGCAGCCGTCCCCGGGCTGACGGTCAGCCAGCAGGCGTGTCCCGCTTTCGTCGAGTTCGTCGAGGCCGGGGTGACCACGGGCGAGGAGATCGAGGCTGTGGCGCGCGAGTATCTGACGCCGTTGAAGGAAGCGGGCGTGGACACGCTGATCCTGGGGTGCACGCACTACCCGCTGCTCACCGGCGTTATCGGTCGCATCATGGGCGAGGGGGTCACGCTCGTGACCTCCTCCGAGGCGACCGCGAACGTCACCTACAACGAGCTCGTGGACCGCGGGCTCCTGCATGATCCATGGCCCGCAGGTGAAGGGCCGCAGCACCAGTTCCTGGCCACGGGCGCTTCCGACGCGTTCCCGCGCCTGGCTCGCCGTTTCCTCGGTCCCGAGGTGGGCTCCGTTGCTCGCGTGAATACCGGTGGTGGTATCGCGTGAAGCTCACCATCATCGGCGCAACCGGTTCGATGTCTGGCCCGGAGTCGCCGGCATCGTCGTACCTTGTTCAGGCCCGAGGCCTGGACCCGCGATCGGGGGAAGAACGGACGTTCTCGCTCGTGTGCGACATGGGTCCGGGTTCCTTCGGTGCGCTGTGGGCGCACGTGTGCCCGTGCGAGCTCGACGCCCTGGCGCTGTCCCATTGCCACGCCGACCACATGGGTGACATTATCTCCCTGCAGGTCTACCGCAAGTGGGGCCCGGGAGCAGCCATATCCGCGCTGCCCCTGTACGGTCCCGCCGAGACAATGCGTCGCGTGCGCCAGATCGAAGACGCTCCGGATGATGAGGCGTACGAGGTCGAATTTGCCTTTACCCACATGCAGCTGGGCGAGGCCTACCAGGTCGGTCCCATGACGATCCGCCCCTACCGCGCCTTGCATCCGGTCGAGGCCTTTGGCCTGCGCATTGAGGGGCCCTCGGAGGAGGATCCCGAGCGCCTGGTGTCCCTGTTCTACACGGGTGACACCGACCTGTGCGACACGATCATCGAGGGGGCGCGCGGTGTCGACGTGCTCCTCAGCGAGGTCGGCTTCACGAGCGATGAGACCGAGCCCGCCATGCACATGGACGGCGTGCGCGCGGGCGAGGTCGCCACGCGAGCCGGAGTGGGGCGCATGATCGCGACCCACATCCAGCCGTGGACGCCGCGCGAACGCGTGGCCTCGGAAGTGCGCCAGACGTGGTCGGGTCCCCTCGACTTCGCGACCTCCGGGATGCAGGTCAGCCTCTGAGCTATCCCACGCCCCACCGATGGGTGCGGCGCGGCGGTTCTTCAGTCAGTCTCTGGACGTCGAGTACGAGGCGTTGTGGCGCTTCCACTCCGCCAGGTATGTGGCGACGCGCGCAGGGCCCGAGGCCTCGGACCATCCGTGATTCTTGTGCCGCAGCAGGATCTTGCGCGTGCCCAGCGAGGGAAGAGGCGTGATGCGCATGCCCTCCGTGTGTGCGCCGGCCAGTGCCATGGCCGGCAGGATCGTTGAGCCCGTGCGGGCGCGCACGAGGGCGCGGGCGGCCTCGTAGGTCGTGTAGAGGTGGGGCGCCCAGCGTGTATTCGGGAATGCCTTCGTAATGCGGCGCATGACGTGGTCGCCGCTGGTGCCCGGATTGACGCGCAGCCAGGTGAGGTCCGCGAGGTCTTCGATCGACCCGATCGGTGGAGCGGAGTCCGGGGTGACGAGCATCCAGGGTTCGTCGAGGAATGGGACGTCCGTGTAGCCGCGAGGGGCCAGACCCGGGTCCTCGTCTCGTTCGATGACGAGGATGTCGTACTGGCCGGTGCGCAGCGCGGCCATGCCGGGGGTCTCCTCTGTTTCCTCGATGCGCAGGTCGACGCCGGGTAGGGCGTCCACGAGGTCGGGGAGCGCGGGGATGAGGGTGGATCGGCAAATCGTCAGGAATGCTCCGATGGTGACCGTTCCCGTGACCTGGCCCGTGAGGGGGCGCAGTGCCTTGAGGGCTTCTTCGATGTCGGTGTTGATGCGTTCGCCGGCCTCGGCGACGATCGTGCCGGCCGGGGTGAGAATCGCGCCAGACGTGGTGCGCTCGACGAGCTTCAGGCCGACTTCCTCCTCAAGTTTCTGGATCTGCTGGGACACTGCCGAGGGCGAGACCATGAGGATGTCGGCGGCGGCAACGATGCCGCCTTCACGCGCGACGGACAGAAGGAAAGGTAGGCGGCGGGGGTCGATATCCACGCGAACTCCTTCGTTAAGTGAAACTGTAAGATAACTATAGAACCATTCAATTGTGCTTGACTAGCGGAAGGTGCATCATATGAGTCATGACGATCTCATCTCTCGCAATTCCGGTCCTCGGTTGGTTGGGCGCTGGCTCCTCCATCGCCGCCTACTACCTGGTCTCTTCCAAGCGCTTCGCTCCCGACTCCCTGCGCTACCACTCGCTCAATGTCTCCAGCTGCATCCTGCTGGCCCTCGCATGTGCGTCCACCGGCGCCTGGCCGTCCTTCCTGACGAACGCCATCTTCATCGGCGTCGGCTGCACCATGATCTGGCGCGTGCGCGACCGCCTTGCGCGCCGCATCATGCAAGTTGTTCGCTTCTTCGATGTGCGTCGTTTCCTGTCGCGTCGTGCGCGACTGGCGCGAGCTCGCTGACTCTTCGTTGAATTGGGGGTGAGGGGGCAGGCCGTGGGCCTGCCCCCTCACTGTATCCACCGATGGATTAATTAAGACAAGTAACCTTCTTTGGTCAAGGATTTTTCAAGCTGTACCAAGGAAAAGTCCGTAAGATGCGCTTCATAGAAACATAAGAAAACATCGATGGAAAAAACGGACATTGAGGCGCACTATGTCAGTACGACGCGGTGACAGATCCATCGCACGGTACTCAAAGAGGAGCACACAATGTCTCGTTTCGTCGCATCACTCCTTCATCGCCTCGCCCATCACCGCAGGGTGCGCCAACAGCGCAACCCCCTGCAGTTCTCGATGGACCGCCCCATCTTCGGCAACCTCGTCGCCCGTTGATGGCGCGCCTGCGGGCGCAACACACAAGTGCCGGACACCCTCGGGTGCCCGGCACATTTGTGTCTGCGCTGCCTCTCAGCCGCGCAGGTACTCCACGATGTGGGGCATGAGGGCGCGGAAGGCAATGCCGCGGTGGCTGATCGCGTTCTTCTGCTCCGCGCTCATCTGAGCGGTTGTGACCTCGAAGCCTTCGGGGACGAAAATCGGGTCGTAGCCGAACCCGCCCTCGCCGCGCGGGGAGCGCGTCAAGGTGCCGCGCACCTCGCCACGCTCGACGAACTCGCGGCCGTCGGGGGTCACAAGAACTGCAGCCGACACGAAGGCCGCTCCGCGGTGGCGGTCGGGAACGTCGGAGAGCTGATCGATGAGCAGACGCAGATTCGCCGCGTCATCCCCGTGGGAGCCCGCCCAGCGAGCGGAGAAGATGCCGGGCGCACCGCCCAACACGTCCACCGCGATACCGGAGTCGTCGGCGATGGCAGCTAGGCCCGTGGCGCGAGTCAGCGCGCGGGCCTTGATCAGGGAGTTCTCCTCGAAGGTCACGCCGTCCTCGACCGGAGAGGCCACGTCGAAATCACTCATACGCGCCACGCAGCCGGCCTCGAAGCCCTCCCATGCGGGGGCCAGGATGGCCTCGAGCTCGCTGACCTTGTGCGCGTTGGAGGTCGCGAAGACCAGGCGCGCGCTCACGGACGCACCTCGATGCGCTCCATGAGGGGAGCCTCAAGCGCGAGCTTCTGCGCTTCCGCGAGCTGGGCGTTACCCAGGGTTGCCAGGTCCAGCAGCTCGTTGAGTTCATCGCGGCTGAATGGGGCATGCTCGGCGGTACCCTGCACCTCGATGAAGCGGCCATCGCCCGTCTGCACGACGTTCATGTCGGTTTCGGCGCGCACGTCCTCCACGTAGGGCAGGTCCAGCATGGGCGTGCCATCGATAACGCCCACGGAGATAGCGGAGATCGAGTCGGTGAGGACCTTGGCGGAGGGCTTGAGGATGCCCTGCTCCTTCGCCCAGGTCACCGCGTCGGCTAGGGCCACGTAAGCGCCCGTGATCGCCGCGGTGCGCGTGCCGCCGTCGGCGCGCAGGACGTCGCAGTCCAGGACGATGGTGTTCTCGCCGAGCGCGGACACGTCGACGATGCCGCGCAGGGAGCGGCCAATGAGGCGCGAGATCTCCTGAGTGCGGCCGCCGACCTTGCCCTTGACGGACTCGCGGGAGGAACGCTGCTCGGTGGCGCGCGGGAGCATCGAGTACTCGCCGGTCACCCAGCCCTCGCCGGAATCGCGCTTCCAACGCGGCACGCCCTCAGTGAAAGAGGCGACACACAGGACGCGAGTGTTACCAAACTCGATGAGGACGGAGCCCTCACCGGTACCCGACCAACCGCGGGTAATGGAGATGGGACGGAGCTGGGACGGGGTGCGCCCATCGGCGCGCAGGGGAGTATTTGTCATAGTGCCTAGGGTAGCCCACCGCGTTACCGTGGAGTTATGAGTCTTGATCTACCTCTCGTCCGCGGTCACGTCGACCCGGCCGTCGCGCTGCGCGAATCCGTGGCTCCGTCGGCTCTGGTGCGCGGGGGTGAGGCCGACATTATTGTCGTCGACCCGTCCGGTTTCGTTCTCCTCGACGAGGCCAAGGCGTCGTCCTCGGGTGCCCCGGTCCTGCGCCGGATGGTCGGGGACGAGGCCACGCGCGCGCTCGAGGGGGCCACGGCCTCGTTCATTGGGGTCGCTCGCGGACGATCCGTCATCGCGATCGAGACGAGCCGGGACGAGGCGTGGGGCCGCTGGGAGCACCTGCGCGCGGTCGGGTGGCAGCTCGACGGCGACGACGCAGCCCTGGCGCTGACCGCGCTCGCGCTCGCGGGTTGGCACGCCAACTACCGCTTCTGCCCGCGCTGCGGGGCGCCGGTGCAGCTGGCGAGCGGCGGGTGGGCCGCGCGATGCGAGACGTGCGACCGGCTTGAATATCCGCGCCAGGACCCGGCCATCATCGTCCTCGTCCAGGATCACGACGGGCGTGTCCTCCTGGCGCACAACGCGCTCTGGCGGCCCGGCTTCGTGTCGATCATCGCCGGCTACGTCGAGGCCGGGGAGTCCCCGGACGTCTCGGTTGCCCGCGAGGTCGCCGAGGAGGTCGGTGTCGAGATCGAGACGCCCACCTACGTCGCGACGCAGCCGTGGCCCTTCGGACGCTCGCAGATGATGGGCTACAGGGCTCGCACCGCCTCGCCGCGCCCGACCCCGCAGGCTGACGGCGTAGAGATCGAGTGGGCGCGCTTCTACAGCCGCGACGAGCTGACGCGCGCGCTTGAATCTGGGGAGATCAGCGCCCCCGGTCGCTCCTCGATCGCCTACGCGCTGCTTCGGGAATGGTATGGGTCCGACCTGCCGAGCGTCCCGGAGGGCACGGGACGCAACTGAGGGCGGGCGATGGAACAATGGGGACCATGAACCCCGAGGAACTGCTGGACGCCCTGGACCCCGATCAGCGCGCCGTCGCCACGCAGGTGGCTGGCCCGCTCGCCGTCCTAGCGGGCGCGGGCACCGGCAAGACCCGAGCGATCACGTACCGCATCGCGTACGGGGCGGCCGTCGGTGCCTTCGACCCGTCCAACGTGCTTGCCGTGACCTTCACGCAGCGCGCGGCCTTCGAAATGCGCCACCGCCTGGCCCAGCTGGGTGTTCCCAAGGCTCAGGCGCGCACCTTCCACTCTGCGGCGCTGCGCCAGCTGCGCCATTTTTGGCCCACTGTCGTGGGCGGTCCGCTGCCCGACGTTATCCCGCACAAGGCCTCCCTCGTCGCTGCTTCCGCTGCGCGCCTGGGGATCACGATCGACCGAACGAATGTGCGCGATATTGCGGCAGAGGTCGAATGGGCGAAGGTGTCGATGATCGACGCCGCGCACTACGCCTCGCGC
This sequence comes from Actinomyces sp. HMSC035G02, assembly GCA_001838165.1. Lineage (GTDB taxonomy): Bacteria > Actinomycetota > Actinomycetes > Actinomycetales > Actinomycetaceae > Pauljensenia. Next base: position 61,332 of record KV835881.1, read on the forward strand.
GTGGCTCGTCTGCGCCGCGACGTGCCCGCCGGGCTGGACGCGGGCGACATGGCTCGCCTCCTGGACGTGTATGAGGACGCGAAGAACGAGCGCGGCGTCATCGACTTTGAGGACATCCTCATCTACCTGTGCGGCATGCTGCAGGAGCGCGCAGACGTCGCTTCCATCGTGCGCAAGCAGTATCGCTCATTCGTGGTCGATGAGTTTCAGGACGTCAACCTCCTCCAGGCGCGTCTGCTCGACCTGTGGCTGGGTGGGCGACACGACGTGTGCGTCGTCGGCGACGTCGCGCAGACCATTTACTCCTTCACGGGTGCCTCCCCGGACTACTTGACCGGTTTCGGGCGCAAGCATCCGGGGGCGCGCATCGTTGAGCTGACCCGCGACTACCGGTCGACCCCGCAGATCGTGAGTCTGGCGAATGACGTCCTGGCGCGCTCGAGTCAGCGTGAGGGAACGGTGCGGCTGTCCAGTCAGCGCGACGGCGGCGCCCAGGTCACCTACCGCACCTACGACGACGATCGAGCCGAAGCTGAGGGCGTCGCAGCCTCGATCGCGGACCTTATCGCGGGTGGCATGGCGCCCCATTCGATCGCTGTCCTCATGCGTACGAACGGTCAGTCCCAGGCCTTCGAAGAGGCCCTGGGAGCGCGCGGTATTCCCGTGGCTGTCGCCGGGGGAAAGCCCTTCTTCGCTCGCGACGACGTGCGTACCGCGATTTCGCGTCTGCGGGCTGCGGCTGCGGCCGCCACCGACGACGGGAGCGTGGGCGAGATTGTGCGCGACGTCCTCTCGGGCGTCGGTTGGGCTCCCGAGGCTCCCTCCGGCCAGGCGGGTTCCGAACGCTGGTCGAACATGAATGCGATCGTCGGCTGGGCGGATGACAGCAAGGCGGAAACGCTCGCCGCCTTCGTCGCCGAACTCGACGAACGCGTCGCCTACCAGGTCGAACCGGACAAGGCCGGCGTCGAGCTGGCCACCATTCACGCCGCCAAGGGCCTCGAATGGGACGCCGTCTTTCTCGTCGGCGTCGCCGAAGGACTCCTGCCGATCTCGTACGCTAAGACCGCGGCCGCGCGCGAGGAGGAACGTCGCCTGCTGTATGTGGCCGTCACCCGTGCCCGCGACCTGCTGACCCTGTCGTGGGCGCGCTCGCGGGGCGCGGACGGGCGCGGAAAGCGCAAGCGCAGTCGCCTGCTCGACGGTATCTGGCCCGAAGAAGTGGGCGTGGGCGCGCCGAAGAAGAGGGCGCGTGCTTCCACCCGTGCCCTTAACCAGGCTTTCGAGGAGGAGGCGTCGCCCCAGGCGATCGAACTCTTCGGGCGTCTCAAGGCGTGGCGTCTTGCGGTCTCACGCCAGGCGGGTGTGCCGCCTTTCGCCGTGTTCACCGATCAGACCTTGCGCGATATCGCTCAGGCCATGCCGAAGAATACGACGCAGCTGCGGGTGATTCGTGGCATTGGCGACGTGAAGGTGCAGCGCTTCGCCGCCCCCGTCCTCGCGCTCGTGCGCGGCGAAGAGGTCATCGTCGACGAAGGGGCCTGAGCTAGCAGGCCACGCCGTCGATGCCGCAGACGCATTCGTGGGCACCGATCGCGCGTTCGACGGTGATGGTGCCGTCCTCGTCGACCGTGGCGATCTCGGCGCACAGGGATGGCGTGAGTGCCCCTGAGGCGAAGTCGCGCAGCAGGCGCGCGATCCGCAGGGCGGCCGCGAAGTGTGCCAGCTGGGGGAGTGTCCCGAGCGGCCACTGGGCGAGTTCTCGCAGGTGGGTGAGGTGGTAGGGGTCCTGCTCGGCGCGCGCGTGCTCGATGCAGTGGAAGCATGGCGTGGAGCCGGGAATCACGAACGGCCCGATCTCGTAGGAGTGCTCCCCGCGCGTGATGAGCAGGTGAGGCGTGTCTGCGGCCATCAGCTCGAAAGGGATGCCGGGGTCGAACGCCCGCTCTGCTGACACGAGGGCGATGTCCGGCGCATCCTGGGCGTGCAGGTCGGGCAGCGGGATCAGTGAGGCGAGTTCTCGGCGCACCGCGCGCGAGCGTGGCGTGCCCGTGTACACGCCGCCGAACACGTGATCCCAGTCGCCGTCCACCAGGCTGGGCGCGTCGATGCGGAGCCTCAGCGCGAGGGTGTCGACCAGCGAACGGAGGGCGAGGAGGGTGGCGGGTACCGCGCCGAGAACGTCCACAGAGAGAAGTGGGCGGCGGTCGGGATGATCCACGAGGTCCGCCTCGGCCAGCGCAGCGAGGAGGTCGGGTGAGGCCTCGGGAGCGTCGGACGCGTGAACGGGGCGGGCCTGGCTGGCGAGCCAGAGCTGGTCGCTGGCGTGCAGGTCGTCGAGGCGCACGTGTCGGGCGCGATCGCCACCAATTTGGACGCTGCCCGGCCCGCGCCACAGGATCGCCGTATGATGCATCAGGTTCATGATGGTCTCCTTCATTTTGTGACTGTTAGAGACATCATGAACCGAGATGGGTCACCGTTGTGGCATTTTGAAAAATCTGTGGATAACTTGTCAGATCGCTTCGCTATGTGTTAGTTCGTCTTGTCCTGGGGGTTAGACGCTTCGGGATCCTCAGGCTCGTCATCCGAGCCGGCCGAGGCCTCGTCCCCGGGCTCCAGTCCATCCGCCCAGCCGAGCGTTCCATCTAGGAGTGAGTTCAGTGCGGCGTCGATATCTGCGTCCTCTTCGGCGGCCGCCCGGCGCAGGGTGAGGAAGGTGTCCGGCGTTGCCAGCTCCGTCTCGGAGGGAACCATGTCCGGGTGCGACCAGAGCGCCTCGCGCGCATCGCGCCCGCCGTCGGCCTCCACCAGCGCAAAGATTGATGCGGCGCCGCGTGCCTGACGCGGGCGCATCTTGAGGCCCATGAGGGTCCCGAGGATGTCCTCCGCGGGGCCGCCCGACGCCCGGCGGCGACGCATCATCTCGCGCAGCGCGTCCGCGTGGGGCAGGTAGGGCAGGGTGGCGCGGGCCGTGACGACCTCGACCCAGCCCTCGATGAGGGCCAACATGGTCTCCAGGCGCGTGAGCGCGCGGCGCTGATCGGGCGTCGTCGACAGCGCAAACACGCCGCCGCTGAGCGCCGACTCCACCGAGTGCGGATCCGAGGGATCCACCGAGCGTGCCGCCTCGGAAATAGCCTCCGTGTCGATCGCGATCTGGGACGCGTAGCGCTCGACCGCGCGCACCAGGTCACCCTCCAACCACGGGACCGAGGCGAAGAGTCGGCGATGCGCAGCCTCGCGCACGGCGAGGAACTGGCGGACCTCGTCGAAGGGAACGTCGAGCCCCTCGGAGAACTGCGCGACGTTGTGCGGCAACAGGGCGGCGTGCGACGTGCCCGACAGGGGGATGCCCGTGTCGAAGGTGCCGAACGACTCGCCGGCCAGGGCCGCCAACGCGCGTGCGATCTGCGCGGAGAACATCATCGCCGACAGCCGCGGCATCATCTCCTGCGTTTTGCCGAGCATCGCAGCCATGCCCTCCGGCAGGGAGGCGGCGTCCCCCAGGCCCTCGGGTCCGAACTGCTCCGACAGGGCTGCGGACAGGGCTCGCGACACGTTGAGTGCCACGGGCTCGCAGATGCGCTTCCACGTCGGAATCGTGTACTCGACCCACGCGACCTTGCTCCACACGTCGCGGGTGACCGGGCCGGATGCAAAATCGGTCACCGCATCGAGCCACAGGTCCGCGACCGTCATCGCCTGACGCGCGGCCTCGGCCTCCGAGGCCGTGGGGGAGGGGTCGCCGCTCGCGTACGCCGCCTGCTTTGCGCTGTCCTCCACCATGCGCCAGTTGACGGGGCCTGCCGTTGTGTTCATGAGGAACTGGAACTGGCCCATCGCCGCGCGCATACGCGCGGGATCGGAAAACTCCGGGGGAAGATTCGCGGGATCGAAACCCTGAGCCTGCAGGGCGCGCGCGGCCTCAGCTGCCGCCTCCTCGCCCAGGATCGAGCGTAGGAAGTCCTCAAACGGGGTGCCGGAGTCAAACTCGTTCATGACAACAGACTAGCCGCCCGTTGTTCGCGGGGGCTGACAATCGTCTGCAAAAACGCTGAGAGCTGAAGGGGTGGCGCGCGGCGCGCGTGCGCAGGGGGAGCGGGTGGGACACAATGACACGGTGAACGATGAGCAGATGACCTCGGAGAACATTGAGCTGGTGCCCCTGCATGAGGATGACTCTACCCGGCGTATCCCCATCATCAGCTGGAGACTCATCACGGCGGTCCTCGCCGCGCTCGCGATGGTGGCGATCCTCTTCTGGATCCCCGTTCCCTTCGTGGTCAACAGCCCGGGCCCGACCTTTAACGTGTTGGGATCCGACAACGGCGTTCCTATGCTTCAGATTGAGGGAACCGACCCTGCGACGGGGGAACCGATCCAGCAGGACGAGGCCCAATCCAGCTCCTACGACGCACCTGCGAAGCCGGGGCAGGGGCAGCTGCGCATGGTGACGGTGTCCGAATCGGGAAACCCCACGTCTCGCCTGAACTTCGCGCAGCTCATCGCCGCATACTTCGACCCGCACAGCAAGATCCTGGACTACGAGTCGGTGTATCCCGCTGGAACCACCCGTGAGCAGGTGAGCGATGCTCAGGTGGCGATGATGCGTAACTCTCAGACGACCTCCCAGGTTGCTGCCCTTGAGTACCTCGGGTGGGATGTTCCTGCAACGATCACGATTGAGGGCGCGGTCGAGGGCTCCAACGCGGAAGGCAAGGTCGAGCAGGGAGATATCCTCCGCGCGATCACTACCCCCGACGGTGTCCGTCACGAGATCACCAGCGCCGCAACTCCCTTCGCCCTCATGCGCTCGGTACCGGCCGGTTCCACGATGACGCTGACGGTCGAGCGCGGAGGCACCACGCAGGACATCTCCTTCGACTCGGTCGCCGCATCCGCCACCGAGAGCGGCTCCAAGCTCGGCGTCTACCTCTCCGCTGACCCCGTTCTGCCCGTCGACATCACCGTCAACATCGACGGCGTGGGTGGCCCCAGCGCGGGCATGATGTTTTCACTGGGCATCATCGATCGTCTGACCCCCGGCGACATGACCGGCGGTAACGTCATCGCGGGCACCGGAACCATGTCCTACGACGGGCAAGTCGGCGCGATCGGAGGCATCCAGCAGAAGCTGTGGGGCGCGCGCCGCGATGGCGCCCAGTGGTTCCTCGCCCCCTCCACCAACTGCGACGAGGTCCTCGGGCACGTCCCCGATGGGCTGCGCGTCGTCTCGGTGTCCACACTCGACGAGGCAGTGACCGCCGTGCGCTCCATCGCCGACGGCACCGGCGACGCCCTGCCGACCTGCCAGTAGCGCAGGGGCGCTCTCAAGCCCGCCTGCCGACTTTCGTCAGGTGGGCGACAAAGGGCCCCGGCCTCGTCCATCTGGTCCGGACGAGGCCGGGGCCTCCTCTATGTCCTCAGGCTTCCTCGTCCGTCACCGGCTCGAGGGACGCGCGCAGGGCGTCCACCAGTGCTGGAACGAGCGTCGAGCCCTGCCCGACCTTGTCATCGGAGTCGAAGGCGCGGGTGCGCAGCGCACACCACGACTCGCCCGTACGCATCACGCCAACGGCCAGACGCACATCCGTGCGCAGGGGGTGATTCGAGATGAAGGCCAGGGCCTCGTCGGGGTCCTCCGGGGCCTCGTCCTCGACCTCCGGCGGAACGACGATGCGCTCGACCGTGATCGCCGCACCCGGCACCGTTTCCGGCCATGCCAGGTGAGCCAGGACCTGCTCGATGTCGTCGTCAGCCAGGTCCTCCTGGATGATCGCGCTCAGGTGGTCCTCGGTCCCATCCCAGCCCGCGCGCAGCTGCTCGGCGATGTCGGCGGGCAGATTCGGGTCGGCCAGCAGCATCGCGGTCGGCACCAGCGCGTAGATGGACGGGGCGTGATCCCAGCCCACACGGGCCGCGCCCTTCTCAATATCGACAACCACGTTGGCCAGCGCGATCTCGCGCGCACTCGGCATCATCTCAACAGTCATAACCCCATAATCTCACGGAGAGCGAATAAGACAGAGACGAAGAAGTGCATGTGCGCGGCTACACTGGATTGAAGCCGATCGGTTTTACAGAGAGGACTGCCGTGAGCTTCAATTTTTCGGTCTTCCCCCCGGGGGGAGCGCGTGCGCCGCGAGACCCCGATAGCCCACCCGTCGAGCTGAAGATGCATAAGCCCGGCCCCGGAGCGATCACTCTGGGCGTCCTGATCGCGATCGGCGCGATTATTTACGGCGCATCGATCGTGTGGACCGAGATCCTGTGGTTCCGCCAGATGAGCGCCACCCGCGTCATCCTCACCCAGTGGGGAGCGCACATCGGCCTGTTCGTCGTCGGTTTCATCGTGGCCGCGGCCCTCATTTTCTTCTCGATGTCCTACGCGTACCGGCATCGCGCCTCCTCGACGCGCGGGCAGGACTCGGCCTCCCTGCGCGCCTACCAGAAGGCTCTCGAGCCCGTACGCCGATTCGCGTTCTGGGGCGTCGCTCTGTTCTTCGGTTTCACGAACGGCGCTCGCCTGGCCACGGAGTGGCAGACGCTGCTCCAGTTCCTCAACCGCTCGTCCTTCGATCAGGTTGATCCCCAGTTCGGCCTGGACATCTCGTTCTTCGTGTTTGTCCTGCCCGCGCTGAAGGTCCTCGTGTCCTTCCTGCTGACCGTCACCGCCATCGCCCTCGTCGCGGCCCTCATCGTCTCCTACCTGTACGGAACGATCCGCCTGGCGCCGCGCCCCCACGCCTCGAAGCAGGCGCGCCTGCAGTCCGGCATGATGGCCGCCTGCCTGTCGCTCTTCATCGGCGTGAACTACTGGCTGGGTCGCTACGAGCTGCTCACCTCGGACTCCGGGTCTATCCACGGCGCCATGTACTCCGATATCAACGCGACGCTGCCCGCTCACTCCATTCTGGCGGTCATCTCCGGCCTCGTCGCGGTCCTCTTCGTCGTTGCAGCCTTCCGCGGTACGTGGCGCCTGCCCGTCACCGGCGTTGCGGTCACCGTGATCGCCGCCCTCGTCCTGGCCGGCGCCTACCCGGCTCTCGTCGAGCAGTTCCGCGTGCGCCCCAACCAGCGCAGCCTCGAATCTCCCTACATTCAGCGCAACATCGACGCAACGCTGGCCGCCTACGGCCTGCAGGACGTCGACTATCAGACGAACTACGACGCGGCCACCACGGCCTCGGCCGGGCAGTTCGACACTGATTCCCTCACCTCCCAGGTGCGCCTGCTTGACCCGCAGGTCATCACGAAGACCGTCCAGCAGCTCCAGCAGTCGCGCCTGTACTACGGCTTCAACTCCGGCATGAAGGTCGACCGCTACAACGTGGGCGGTGAGCGACGGGACACCGTGATCTCCGTGCGCGAGCTCAACCTCTCGGGCCTGTCCGCCGAGCAGCAGACATGGGTTAACCAGCACACCGTCTACACCCACGGATACGGCGTGGTCGCCGCGTACGGCAACCAGCTGACCAGCGATGGCCTGCCCTCCTACTGGGAGCAGTCCGTGCCCTCCGTCGGCGAGATGGGCGACTACGAGGAGCGCGTCTACTTCAGCCCCGGTTCGCCCGACTACTCGATCGTCGGCGCCCCCGAGGGCTCCGAGCCTCAGGAACTCGACTACCCGGATGACACCGCGGTCGGTGGCCAGGTCTCCACGACCTTCGTCGGCAACGGCGGCCCCTCCGTGGGCAACGTGTGGAACAAGCTCCTGTACGCGATCAAGTTCGGATCCACGGACCTGTTCTTCTCCTCGCAGACGAACGAGGCCTCGCAGATCCTCTACAACCGCGATCCCCTCCAGCGCGTCGCGAAGGTCGCGCCCTACCTGACGCTCGAACAGTCCGCCTACCCGGCGGTCGTCGACATGGACGGCGATCCCTCGACCCCCAAGCGCCTCGTGTGGGTCGTCGACGCGTACACGACCACGAACAACTACCCGTACGCGCAGCACGAGACCCTCTCGAATGCCACCGTGGACTCTCGCTCCACCGAGGTCGGCCAGTACGTCCAGGCCAACAAGATCAACTACATGCGTAACTCCGTCAAGGCCATCGTTGATGCCTACGACGGTTCCGTGCGCCTGTTCCGCTGGGATGACCAGGATCCGATCCTGCGCACCTGGGAAAAGATCTACCCCGGCAGCGTCGAGCCCGTCTCGGCGATCTCCGGCGATCTCATGAGCCACCTGCGCTACCCGGAGGACATGTTCAAGGTCCAGCGCAACCTGCTTGCCACGTACCACGTGACTGACGCAGCCGGCTTCTACTCCGGTGGTGACCGTTGGCGCCTGGCAGAGGAGACCTCCACCCACGGTGCGGCCTCCAGCTCTGACTCCTCCACGCGCGTGGACGAGGCGGGCAACCCCGTGCCGGCTCCGACTGCACTGCAGCCGCCGTACTACCTGACCATGCAGATGCCTGGCCAGGACAGCGCTGAGTTCTCCCTGACCTCGGTCTTCGTTCCCGGTGGCGGCGGCGAGGGTCGGCGCGAGGCCATGGCTGGCTTCCTCGCAGTGGACTCGGAGACGGGCAACACGCCGGGCCAGGTGCGCGAGGGATACGGCAAGCTTCGCTTGCTCGCGCTGCCCTCATCGACGACCGTGCCCGGCCCCGGCCAGGTCCAAAACAAGTACGACTCGGACGAGAAGATCGCGACCCAGCTCAACCTGCTCAACCAGGCCGATTCGACGGTCATCCGAGGCAACCTCCTGACCCTGCCGGTCGGCGGCGGTCTGCTCTACGTGCAGCCCGTCTACGTGCAGGGCACGGGCTCCGCGTCATATCCGGTGCTGCGTTCGGTCCTGACAGCCTTCGGCGACAAGGTCGGCTTCGCGCCGACCCTGGAAGAGTCGCTGCGTCAGCTCGTCTCGGACGATGGGAGCTCGTCAACCTCTCCCGGCACGACGGCCCCACCGTCGGGGGACACCTCGCAGCCGGGTGCGAGCTCATCAGATGCGGGCACCCAGCTGTCACAGGCCGTCAGCGATGCCGCGCAGGCCATGCGTGACGCGGATGCCGCGATGAGCAAGGGCGACTGGACTGCGTACGGCGAGGCCCAGACGCGCCTGCACGACGCCCTGACTCGTGCAGAGGCCGCACAGGCAGCGCTCGGTACGTCCTCGTCGGCGACCCCGAACGCAGGCGCGCCGACACCCAGCCCGAGCCCATCTGCCACGAGCGGCGGACAAAGCGGCTCATAACCGCTGACGGAAGCCGTCGCGCGCCCGGTCCTGTTACTCACACGTCGTGAGAGGGCCGGGCGCGCGGCCGTCTGTGGTTTGTGGAAACAAGTGGATGGGGAGTGTTTCCATCATGAGTTGTTGTCCGGCATGCCCCGGCGCGCCGTTGCTATGGTGAGGCCATCTGTCCCTGGGACCCATCGACATCGTGGAAGGAAGACGATGACTCTGCCCAATAATCCCTTCGCTGCATCCGCGGGTGTTCCGCAGCCGAGCCAGGAACCGTCGGAAGCCTCGTCGCTGCCCGCACCCACGGGTGCCCCCGTGATGATGACACCGGCAGCCGATCGTTATGGCGCGGCACCCCTGCACACCGGCGCAGCGAGGTCGTCGCGATCCATGCACGCACGCATTGGCGCGTGGATGGTCATTGTCCTCCAGGTGATCTCCCTGGTGCACGGATTCATTCCCTATCAGTTCGATCATCTCGAAAATTATGTGAGCCGGTTCTCGAACCCGATGTTCTGGTTCTGGCGTCTGATGTACATCATCGTCATCGCTCTTGCGGTGCTCTATCTCCGCAAGGGTGCTGTCATTGCGCGCTATGTCGCTGCGTGCATCATTTTGGTGCTGTTCTTCATCGTCGCTCCGGTCACGTTCGTTGTTAACGATGCTCCGTGGTACTACGCGTTCATTCCGGACCCCGAGATTTACGAGATGGGCGCCTTGGGTGCGCGCCTGCTCCTGATGCGCGCGCTCGATTGGATCTGCGTGATTGCCGCGATCCTGCTCGCGATCCCTGACTTCAAGTCGGCGCCCGCGCCCTACGCGATGAGCGCTCCCGTCCCTGCCCCAGGAGCGGCTCCTGCCGGACAAGCTCCGCTTCCGTCGGCGGCCTACGAGAGTGCTTCTTCCGTGACGGCGCCCGAGGCCTCGTCCGCTCAAGCAACGAACGCGTCAGGTTTCGCCACGCCCCAGTGACTGCTCTGGAGTCGCGAAAAAGCGGGTCGCGTGAGCGGCAAGAATCGGACCTACACCACGCTTCTCGACGATGAAAGGACACTGATGACGGACCCCCGATACCCATACTCCGATCTCGTGAGCAGCGAGGAGCAACGGGCCGAGCCGATGTCGACTGGCTCCACGGCAGTCCCGTCCAACGTGCCCGTGGTGACGGAGGGCAAGGCCATGGCTTCTCGGCGTGGGGTGGATGCCGCGTGCGTCCTCCTGTTCGCGAAGGTTGTCCTCCTCGTCGATAAGTTCATTCCCTGGAGCTATGAGTTCTCATGGATGTATGCGTCGCGCACACAAGGGACGTCATTCTGGTTTTGGCTGACGGTGAATGGCGTTCTTATTGCCCTCCTCATCATCTACCTGGCCAGGCGCGTTAACCTGCTTCGCTACATCGCTGCGGGTATCGCTCTGGTGACGCACCTGATTATGCAGCCGTGGACGGCGGTGGCCCTCGGGCTGCCGTGGTACACCCTGTATCTGCCGACGGATCTGCTGTTTTACAGCGGGGTGGACGTCCTGCGGGTGGTGGCAATGTGGGTGCTGTCGCTGACGTGTATCGTGATGGCGATCCGTCTGGCCATCCCGGACCGGAAGCGAGTCGGTCCCGCTGATAGATACTGACCGCTGGGACGTAAATCACCGCGCACGGTTTGTACCCTCCCGGTCGATGCGCTAAAGTATCTAGAGCCGACGCGGGGTGGAGCAGTTCGGTAGCTCGCCGGGCTCATAACCCGGAGGTCGCAGGTTCAAATCCTGTCCCCGCTACCACCACAGACCCGGTCCCGTGAGGGGCCGGGTCTTTTGTTTCACGCCGATGTTTCATGGTGTGAACGTCTTGACGTATACAGCCCTCGGCGCGATAGTATTGGCTGTTCGCCATCAGGAACTGCACCTACGGGTGCGAGAGGAATACAGATGAGCACTATCGATCCGTCGCAGCTCACCGCTGCCGACTTGAGCAATCCGGCGCTTTCGGCCCAGGATCTCGCGGACATCACTGCCGCTCGCCCGGACCTGCGTCCCTACGTTGCAACGCACCCGTCGCTGTACCCTGCCCTCGGGCAGTGGCTGGCGGATCAGGGTGTCGTTCCCGCGCAGCCCCCGGTTGCCGATGAACCGGCCGTCTCCGAGTCCGAGGTCCCCGCCCAGGAAGCCGGCGAGCAGGCTGAGCCTTTCGCTGGTGTCCACGAGGAAGCACAGCCCGAGGCTGATGCCGCCCCGACCGAGGCTCCCGTCGAACAGCCCGCGGTCGAAGAGCCGCACGTTGAGGCTCCCGCAGAACCTGAGATTTCCCACGTCGAGCCTGAGGCTCCCGTGGCCGAGGCCTCCGACGACAACCTTGAAAAGGCGATCCTTGAGGGCGCGGCGCAGTCCGAGGCCCCCGCGGCTGACGAGGCTGCTCCGGCCCCGTCGACCGAGGAGCAGGTCGCGCAGTCTCCCTTCAGCAACCCGCCGCAGGCAGATGCTCAGTCGCAGGGCCAGCCCCAGGTGGGTGCTCAGCCGCAGGGCCAGCAGGCCCCCTTCGGCCAGCCCCAGGTGGGTGCTCAGCCGCAGCAGGGTCAGCAGGCTCCCTTCGGCCAGCCCCAGTACGGCACAGCTCCTCAGCAGGGGCAGCCTCAGTTCGGTGCTCAGCCGCAGCGGGGTCAGCAGGCTCCCTTCGGCCAGCCCGGCCAGCAGGGCCAGCAGCAGTTTGGTGGCCAGCCGCAGCGGGGTCAGCAGGCTCCCTTCGGCCAGCCCGGCCAGCAGGGCCAGCAGCAGTTTGGTGGCCAGCCGCAGCAGGGGCAGCAGAATCCCTTCGGCCAGCCCGGCCAGCCCCAGCCCGGCCAGCAGCAGTACGGTCAGCCGGGTTACGCTCCGGCGGGCCAGTCGGCGGGTCAGCAGTTCGGTGCTGCCGCTCAGCAGTTCGGTGCTGCCGCGAACTCGGCGTTCAACCAGTTCCAGACGGCCGTCGTGGCCGAAACGGGCAAGGTGAGCGGTCGTTCTGTTCGCGCGACCTACTCGCTCATTGGTATTGCCGCGTCGGCGGTGCTGATCCTCGTCTCGATGTTCCTGCCTTTCGTTTCTGCCTACGGCTACAGCGCGTCGATGTTCGAGGCGAAGGGCGGCTACTCGGCATTCCACCTCATCATGCTGATGGCTGTCGTCGGCCTGGGTGCCGCCTATTGGTTCACGAACCAGAAGTGGGCGTACCTGTCGGCGGGCATCGGCGCGCTTGTGGTGGCGTTGCTCGGTGTTATTCAGTTCATTGTCGCGATTAGTAATAAGTACGTCGATGCGAGCTTTGGCGCTTTCATGCTGCTGCTGTTCTCCCTCGCGCTCGGCGCTGCGGGCGGCCTCCTGCTCATGGAGCTGAAGACCGGCGCGGTTGCTCCGATCAACAACCCGAATGCCTTCGGTGGCGCGTTCGCCGGTGCACAGTTCGGCCAGCAGCAGGGTGGCTTCCAGGCTCCGCAGGGCGGTCAGCCTCAGTTTGGCCAGCAGCAGGGTGGCTTCCAGGCTCCGCAGGCCGGTCAGCCGCAGTTCGGCCAGCAGCAGGGTGGCTTCCAGGCTCCCCAGGCGGGTCAGCCTCAGTTCGGCCAGCAGGCTCCGTTTGGCCAGCAGCAGGGCCAGCAGCCCCAGCTGGGCGACAAGCCCTACAATCCTTTCGGCCCTCAGGCGTGATGCGCTGAGAGCCTGATGGCACGAACGAGGGGCCCGCGGTGATCCGCGGGCCCCTCGTTTACGCTGTGGACTTATTCGTCGTCGTCTTCGCTGATATCGACGCCCGCGACACCATCAAGGTCGGCCAGAGTGGTCACCAGCAGCGAGCGCGAGAGGTCTTGGCGCGTCGCCGCAGTGAATCGCGCGGTGGTCGCGCGGTCACTTGAATCCGTGTGGGTCGACACCGCCGACACCGTCCAGCCCAGGGAAGAGACCTGGCTCAGCAGCGTGGAGAGGACTCCGTGCCCGGGCGTGTAATGGACGGTGAGTGTGACCTTGTGGCCATGCGTGCGCATGAGGATGAACTGAACGAGGGGGGTCAGGAGGGCGATGACGATGAAGTGGAGGACCGTTCCGGCCAGGGCGAGCCACCACAGGCCAGCGCCACATGCCATGCCGATCGCCGCGGTCTCCCAGATGGTGGCCGCAGTCGTGAGGCCTCGAATCGCGCCGTGACGGGTGAGGATGATGCCCGCGCCCAGGAAGCCGATGCCCGAGACGATCTGCGAGGCGACGCGCGAAGGGTCGTAACGGGTGATGCCGTCGACGAGGATGTCGGAGAAGCCGTACTTGGAGATGAGCATCATGAGGCAGGCGGTGAGGCCGACGATGGCCTGCGTTCGAATGCCCGCGCTCTTGCCTCGGATCTGTCGCTCGAGGCCGATGGACGCAGAGAGGACGAGGGCGAGGAGCATCCAGCCGATGCTCATCAGGGATTGCGTCATAGGAACCTCCTGTGGTGGCGTGGGTGGGTTTAGTGTAACCGCCCAGCGTGTGTGTGGCTCGTTTGGTGGGGGCGAGGCCGTGGTGGGCAATGGGGTGACACGAGCGGAAGGGGAGCCCCGGCCTCGTTAAAGAATGAGAAAAGAATCTGTAAACGTCGACACAAGCGATTGTGGGGCTAAGATGGGATTCGACGATCAACAGATGAGGAACCGACTCATGGCTACCCCCACTCCCGACGATATCGCCAGCGATGTGCGCGAGCGCTCCAACACTGCTCTCAAGCGCGGCCTGGCGTCGCGTCACATGCAGATGATCGCCATCGGCGGAGCGATCGGCACGGGCCTGTTCCTGGCCTCCGGTGCGACGGTCGCGAATGCCGGTCCGGGCGGTGCCCTTCTCGCGTACGCGGCGATTGGCCTGATGGTGCTGCTCCTCATGCAGTCCCTGGGCGAGATGAGCGCGCACCAGCCGGTCGCGGGCTCCTTCCAGACCTTCGCCACGAAGTTCATCTCCCCGTCCTTCGGTTTCGCGATGGGGTGGAACTACTGGTTCAACTGGGCAGTGACGGTGGCCGCGGACCTTGTGGCATCGGGCCTGGTCATGGCCTATTGGTTCCCCTCCGTGCCGTCGTGGATATGGGCGGTGGGTTTCCTCGTCATCGTCGTTGGGCTCAACGCGCTCTCGGCGAGAGTCTATGGTGAGGCCGAATTCTGGTTGGCGGCCATCAAGGTTGTCATCGTCATCGTCTTTGTCCTGTCGGGCGTCTTCATGATCGCGGGCGTGATGGGCGACAACTCTCCGGGCCTGTCGAATTGGACGATCGGGGACGCGCCCTTCCACAACGGTTTCGTGGGCGTCATCGCGGTCTTTATGATCGCGGGCTTTTCCTTCCAGGGCACGGAGCTGGTGGGCGTGGCCGCGGGCGAGTCCGAGAATCCGCGCAGGGACGTGCCGCGCTCGATCCGCACCGTGTTCTGGCGCATCATGTTCTTCTACATCGGCGCGATTGCCGTGATCGGCACGCTGCTGCCGTACACGGACCCGAGCCTGCTGAGCGCGGCCGATGACTCGGCGAACAACATCGCACAGTCGCCCTTCACGCTCGTTTTTGCGCGCATGGGCATCGGCGCGGCGGCCGCCGTCATGAACGCGGTCATCCTGACGTCGATCCTGTCCGCTGGTAATTCGGGTCTGTACGCTGCCTCGCGCATGCTGCACTCGATGGCCCTCAAGCGCCAGGCACCCGCGATCTTTGCGCGCGTCACCAAGGGCGGCGTTCCCGCCTACGCGATGGCGGTGACGACGGTGACTGCGGCGTGTGGCTTCCTCACTCAGCTGGTCTTCAACGACGCGTACATCTGGCTGGTGAACATCGTCGGTATTTCCGGCATCATCATGTGGCTGGGCATTGCGGTGAGCCACATTCGCTTCCGCCGCGCGTACCTGCTGCAGGGGTATCGCCTCGAGGACTTGCCGTATCGATCGCCGTTCTTCCCGGCTGGTCCCATCATCGCTTTCGTCATGTGCTTGGTCGTCATGGCCGGACAGAACTATGAAGCGGTGCTTCACGGCCAGGTCTCGGAGGTTGCCTCCTCCTATATTGGCCTGCCGCTCTTCGGCGTGGTTTGGTGGGGCTACCACGTCGCGCGCAAGGATCGGGTGGTGCCGCTGGCTGAGATGGACGTGGCCCCCGTGGAGATCGAGCCGGTCACTCGATAGAGGGGACGAGGCCGGGGCCGGGTGGGCAGCGCGGGCTCGGTGCGCGGCTTGTCACCCCTGGGCGCTCCCCGGCGTGGCGGTGCGTGAGCGGCGTGGCACTTCATAGGATGGGGCCATGATCAACACGCGACGCATTCTTGCCGTGACCTCCCTGTCCGCCCTCGCGCTGGGCGTTGCCGCCTGCTCCCCGCAGGGCACGCAGTCCCAGTCGGGGTCGACGGCCTCGTCCAATTCTTCGAGCGCTTCCACCTCGCAGAGCGACATGCCCGCCCAGAGCGGTGCTGGCCCCCAGAGCGGTGTGCCCGATGATGGCAACCAGGCTCCCGAGGTCAACGTCGCCGACAACGATCAGCGTTGCGACCTGACGAACCTGCAGCCTTCCATTGACTCTCAGCAGGAGGCGGGTGGCACCTCTTACGTGGAGATCGGCTTCACGAACGAGGGTCCCTCGTGCTGGATTGACGGCTTCCCGCAGATCATCTTCTCCGCCGGCGGCTCCGTCATCTCCACCGCAGTGCGCGACGGCGAAGACCCTGGCAACGTCTACACGATCGCTCAGGGTGGCCGCGTGGGCGTGACCTTGACGGCGGAGTCGACGGATGGGGTTGACGGCTGCAACCCCGCCGATTCGGAGCTGGTCGACATCATGCCCGAGGCGGGCTCAGGCGCGACGAGCCTGCAGCTGACCCTGCGCGTGTGCCAGGAGATGCCCTCGGTGTCGGTGAGCGCCTTCGAGCCGCGTTCCTGAACGCGCGGGCCTAGCTAATACGCGAGGCGGGCGGCGAGACGATTGAGTCGTCACGCCGCCCGCCTGCGTCTATTGACCCGGCGTTTGCTTTCTCAACGACGGTCATGGTCATGTGGGTGACGGAATATGAGATTTGGGCGTGTGCTGATACGCTGAACCAGCTGGAAGAAGTCGCGCACCCGCAGCGTCACACAGAGGCGACCGCGTCGGTGCGCGTGGCCCCTTCTTCGCCGGTGCGTGCGACCAGATCGCGCGTATCCGAGACAACTGAGATCTTTAAGGAGACACTCCCATGGGTATGCGTTCCACGACGCAGGCATTCCAGTTCAACGTGCCGTTCGAGCAGCTGTTCCAGCTCGCTACCCCGGCCGCGCAGTCCGTTCCGAAGGCGACCGTGACGCTCGCCGACCCCAACCGCCAGGTTGTCACCTTCGACACCCCGTTCGGCATGATGTCCTGGGGCGAGAAGATCGTTGTGGGCTTCATCCCCTCTGAGGCCGGCACCGTCGTTGAGGTCACCTGCACGACCAAGGGTCTGCCCAACCTCATGCAGGACAGTCGTAACCGCAAGCTGATCGCGCAGTTCGTGACTGCTCTGTCCAACCTCGCGCAGACGCCCGCCGTGGAGGTCGCTCGCTCCTGAGGGCGCGTACTCGCGCGACTCGGCCCCGGCCTCGTTCATGAATCGACGAGGCTGGGGCCGAGTCTTGTGCGCAGCGCTCGGGCACTGCGTCCTCCCCGGCTGTGCCCGCGCCGGGGAGGAGAGGAAGGGCAGTTACTGCCCGGAGGTGTCTGTGAGCGTCCAGCGCTGTGACTTGGAGGTGTCGGAGCACTGCGAGATGACCGCCTGCGTGGCGTCGCGCGTCGTGTCGCCCGGGATCGTCAGGCACAGGCCGGACGCGCGGTTTTCGAGGCGGCCGTTCTCGTTGAGGTCCCACATCTGGGATTCCAGAGCCGGGTAGCAGGTCCACATGTGCGCGACCGTGCCCTCCTCGGTGTAGCCGCCCACGACGTCGACGCAGCGGTCGCCGATGCGGATGTGCCCGTCGCCCTCGTAGATGACGGTCTGCGCGGCGCTGTTCCCGGAGCAGTTGCTGTTCCACACGGGCGTGCCGTCGGCGCCTGTCGGATCCTGGGAGGTCAGGCACTGGCCGAGGCCGTTGCGCAGCTGGCCGACCATCGTCGCGGGCACCAGGGCCGCATCTTCCACGTCGGATGCGGCGCCGTTGTCGGACGTGTCCACTGCGGTGGGCGCGAGGGCCGCGCGATCAGCGTAGGTGGTGGGGGAGAAGACCACCATGTCCCACGAGGACAGGCGACCCACGTTGAACGTGAGGGTCGTTCGGCCCTGCGCATCCGTGCCCGTCGTGAAGTCGAGGGGCGTCGGGCGGCCGCCGTCGTCGTCCGGGCTGACGGCGAAGATTGAACCGGGGACCTGCTCGCCGTCCTCCAGGTGGTAGGTGACGGTCGTGTTATCGAAGGGCAGGATCTGCTTGGCGGCGTTACGCCAGTACTCGTCGTTGCCCTCGCTGTCGTTGGTGCGCAGGTTGATCAGGTGCAGGGCCGTGCCCGCGTTGGACGTCATGGTGTTCGCCCAGATCGTGTTCGCGGCACCGTCCGTCGAGGTCGGCAGGCCCACGCCGTTCGTCGAAACCTCGACCTGGCGCTCCTTGCGCGTCAGGTTATCGCCGAAGAGCAGGTTCTCGTAGGCGGTGGAGATGTTGTAGTAGTTCTTCATCCACGCCTGCAGGTCCGCGGACATGGAGCGGCCGGAGCTCACGAAGAACTCGTTGTCGAGCATGCGACCATAGTCGCCGAGCTCCAGGTGGTGCGCGCCGTTCGCCGCGAACGCCGCGTCCGCGAGCTTGACGGAGTCCGCGTTAAACTCACGGAAGGTGATGCAGTCGATGTTGATGGGCGAGTAATTCTTGTCGGTGGGCACCCAGTAGGTGATCGTGTGGACGCCGGGCGTGAGCTCGACGGTCTCCGTCATGTCCTTCCACGTGTAGTAGCTGCCCGTCGCGTCGAAGTGAACGTACTTGATGAGCTTCTGCTGCCCGGTCTTACCCATGTCGAGGATCATCTGGTGGTAGGCGGGATCGGCGTCCTGCCTGGCGTAGCGCGTCGTAAACGTGAACGTACCACCCTGGCCGGCGTCGATGGTGAAGGTGACGGCGGAGCCGCCCGCGGAGAGGTTGCCCGCGTAGGCACCGCCCGACGCGGAATCGTCGCCGGAGAGGATCTGGGCGCCGCCGCTGACGCTTGCCTGGTCAGACTCGGCCTCGATACGCGTCCCCTCGTCCGGAGTCACGCCCGGATGGATCTTCTTCTTGGAGTCCTTCGGGTCGGGCACTGAGGTCGTGGGGTCGTAGTTGTTCGCGTAGGCGGCCACGATCTGCGGCTTATTGCCCGCCTTGTTGCGAGCGCTCTGCAGGTAGGAAGCGACCTGCGCGTTCGTCTCGTTGTGGTCCCACAGTTCGGTGTACATGTAGGCAGCGGAATCTTTGTTGATCTTCTCGCTTCCTGCACCGTCGGGCAGGTTGATGCCCACCTCGCCACCGACGTTCTTGTGCGTGTCGTCAACGAGGGCTGCCAGACCGTCGGTCAGGTCAACGGGATTGCCGGCGGCATCCTTCTTGGAGGTTTGCCCGAGTGTGTCGATGTGCGTGCCGTCGAATGCGAATGCGGTCTTCTGTTTCGTGTATTGCCCGGTGATGTAGGTGCGCCAGTCCTCGTTGTTGACGTTCATCATGAACTGGTGACTCTTGGGCTTGTCCACGCCCTTGGGGGTCGGCACCCACCACTGCTCGCCGAGGTCGCGAACCCAATAGGATCCGTCGTTCTCGCGCAGGCGCCAGTCGTCTTTGATGGCGCTCGTGTCGTAGTTGTCGTTGGCCGCGTACGCCATCGAGTAGGCGAGTGAGCCCATGTTGGCGTTCTTCGCGTCTTTAATGTAATCGGTGATCGTTTTCTTCGACGCGTAGTTGTCCCGGTACCACAGAGGCCACTCGTTCTCGAGGTCGCCTGTGGCGACGGGCTGCTCGTGGCGGTACTGCCAGTCGTAGTACTGCAGCGCGTTGATGTGGTAGTCCCGGCTGAGCTTGTCGATGTAGTCCTGCGGCTTCTGGAAGAGGAACGCCTCGTAGGTGGTATGCCCGTCTGTGCCCTCGGGGGCGGTGGGCTTGAAGTGGGAGAGGAAACCCATGCGTGGGAAGCGCGTCCAGCTGGTGGAGGCGTCGATGGCGGTCTCCGCGTGTGTGCCGTCCCCGCCGGTCGCCGTGACGAGGTAGCCCTGGTTGTTCTCGTTCGGAGTCGTGTAGGCCCAGGTGGCCTTGCCGTTCGTCACGGTGGCGTCGCCCGAGGCCACCTCGACACCGAGGTGGCTGACGGAGAAGTGGACGGTTCCCCCGGTCGAGGCCTCGGCCGTGATCGTCGCTTCCTTGCCCGGTTCGTGCGTGGACTTGTCCGTGTAGGCGCGGGTGACGTGCGCCGTGCCCGTGGCGGTGGCCGGTGTGCTGCTCGGCAGGGGCAGAGCGGTGGCGACGACCGCGGTGCCCAGCACGATGGCCGCGGGGATGGTCAGGGGATGTCGTGTCTCCATGACGTGTGTGTCCTCGAAGTCGTTGACGGGACTGCCCGGTGGGGGAGTCATGCGCGTGAAAATGCGCCCATTCAACGGTAAAGCGATTTTTCAGTAAATTAACCGACAATATGGTCATGCTGGGCGAAAATGTCCCGCAGTGCGGACAAGTAAAATCGAGGGTCGGTTGAATTTCTGAGTATTTGCCAGGTGCCGTGCGCCCGTGAGCTGCTGCTTTGGTCGCTTGGCTGTAGGTGGGCCTGTCGTTGTTTTGTGAAAGTGTCTAACAGGGGAGCGGTGGGGGAGTATCCTGAAAAGTTGGGTTTTCTGAGTCCGTTTCCCTCGCGCTCTTCTCATTGACGAGGCCGGGGCTGGGAAGTGGAGATAGCAGCCTCTCGGAGTGCGAGGGGCCGCAGATGTGGGGTCGTGCCGTAAGCTGATTTGTGCGGTCCGAACATCAGGTTGATAGTGGGCTTGCAGAGATGAAATAGACCAAGTAGGGGTGCAGCTCATGCGCTCTACGCCGGAAATGAGGACACCGTGGCGGCAGTGATCGAGCGAGCCGAGCTGCATAAGACAATCTGGCGCATCGCCAACGACCTGCGCGGCAGCGTGGACGGGTGGGACTTCAAGAGCTACGTCCTCGGATTTCTGTTCTACCGCTTCATCTCGGAGAACCTGACGGACTACGTGAACACCTCCGAGCGTGCGGCGATCCTCGCTGAAGGCGGAACCCCTGAAGAGGCCGCGGCCTTCGATTACGCGACCCTCAGCAACGAGGATGCGGAAGCGGCGCGTGAAGGCATCGTCAAGGAAAAGGGCTTCTTTATTCGTCCCTCTGACCTGTTTGGAAACGTGCGCGCTCAGGCTGCCGGCGACGAGAACCTGAACGAGACCCTCTCCTACGCCTTCCGCTTCATCGAAAACTCGGCGCGGGGCAGCGGCTCCGAGTCGGATCTGCGTGGCCTCTTCGACGACGTGGATGTGAACTCCACGAAGCTCGGGAACACGGTCGCCCAGCGCAACGCGAAGCTCGTGAAGATCATGGACGCTGTCGGCGATCTACCTCTGGAACACGGTGCTGCGAAGATCGACGCCTTCGGCGACGCATACGAGTACCTGATGACCATGTACGCCTCGAGCGCGGGTAAGTCGGGTGGCGAGTTCTACACGCCCCAGGAAGTTGCGGAGGTTCTCGCAACCCTCGCGCTGGACGGGCGCTCCGATGTAGCTCGCGTGTACGACCCGTGCGCGGGCTCGGGGTCCCTGCTCCTGAAGTTCGCGAAGCTTCTCGGGCCGTCGAGCAGCCGTCAGTACTTTGGTCAGGAGATCAACCTGACGACGTACAACCTGTGCCGCATCAACATGTTCCTGCACGACGTCAACTTCTCGAACTTCGACATCGCGCTGGGGGATACCCTTACGGAGCCAGCCCATTGGGATTATCAGCCTTTCGACGCGATCGTCTCGAACCCTCCCTATTCGACGAAGTGGGTTGGCAAGGACGACATCGCTCTCATTAACGACCCGCGCTTCGCGCCGGCGGGCGTGCTGGCCCCCAAGTCCAAGGCGGACCTGGCCTTCACCATGCACATGCTGCACTGGCTGGCCGAGGATGGAACGGCCGCGATCGTCGAGTTCCCGGGCGTCCTGTACCGCGGCGGCGCCGAGGGGAAGATCCGCAAATACCTCGTCGAAAACAACTTCGTGCACGCGGTCATCCAGCTGCCGCCGGACCTGTTCTTTGGGACGACGATCGCGACCTGCATCATCGTGCTGAAGAAGGCGCGTCCCGATCACAGCGTTGTCTTCGTGGATGCATCCGCCGAGTGTGTGCGTGAGGGAAATAAGAACCGCCTGACGGCGGAGAACCAGCAGCGGATCCTCTCCCTGGTGTCGCAGCGTCAGGCGGTGGACCACGTGGCCGCCCTGGTGTCGATCGACGACATTCAGGCCAACGACTGGAACCTGTCGGTATCCTCCTACGTCGAGCCCGAGGACACGCGCGAGCAGGTGGACATCGTCGAGTTGAATACTCGGATCGCCGGCATCGTGGAGCGTCAGCGCGAGCTGCGCGCCTCCATCGACGCGATCGTCGCAGAACTGGAGGCCGACCGATGAGCCGCCTCACCGAGCTGATCGAGGAGCTGTGCCCGGACGGGGTGGAGTTTCGGCCCTTGAGTGATCTTGTACGTATTCGAAATGGATGCGACTATAAGACGCTGTCACCGGGAAATGTTCCCGTGTACGGTTCGGGCGGTGTTATGACACATGTGTCGGAGGCTCTCGGTGAAGGGCCGACGGTCCTTATTCCTCGAAAAGGCTCTCTCGATAACATTTTCTTCGTAGAAGGGGAATTTTGGACTGTCGATACGATTTTCTATACAGAAATTGCTTCAGACCTCGATCCGAAGTTCTTTTATTACAAGATGAAGACAATGCACCTGTCCCAGATGAACGAGGCGGCAGGCGTGCCGAGTATGAATCAAAGAAAACTCGGTCGTATTCAAATTCCTGTTCCTCCGCTGGAAGTGCAGCGAGAGATCGTGAGAATCTTGGATCAGTTCACGATGCTGGAAGCGGAGTTGGAAGCGGAGCTGGAAGCCAGGCGGGCCCAGTATGAGCACTACCGCAACCGCCTGCTGTCCTTCCCCGAGAAGAAGGCCGAATAACGAACTGAGGGGGCGGGTGTTGGACCCGCCCCCTCAGTGGTAACTAGCCTCTGCTTCGACGGGGATCGTTCCCAGGCTTGATGGTGTCCTGGGCGCGGATTTTCCCGTTCTCGCCTCGTGTCCTCATCTCGCCGCCACCCTGATTAGCCAGAATGTCGCGTGCGCGCTGTTGAGCAGCTGCCTGCGTAGGTTCAACCGTGGATGCTCTGGATGCGTTCGGATCGAACACGCCCCATCCGTCGCCGTGTCGGCGTACTTCTCGAATGTTCATTCGTCACCTCCTTCCTTCCACGTAGGTAGGGTAGGAGGAGGCATGCACATCTGTGTCCAGTCCATCTGCAAATGACGAACAGCTGGTGCTCGATTCCGTGCATCTTCTTTAACTTCGCACGTAATTATCTTCCACGGCTTTTGAAGTGATTTCTGGCTCTTCCGAGTTGAGTGTGGGTGACCGGGT
>KV835882.1:0-913 GCA_001838165.1 Actinomyces sp. HMSC035G02
AAAACGATTACACCACTCCACAGGACTTGACCGCTTCGGGAGTCGGGGTGTCAGTCATGTGGCCAGTGTGCCACCGGCGTTGTGGCGTGTGCGCACGCTACGAGAGGTGTGGGCTGTGGGCGTAGAGTCCGGCGAGGGTGGAACCGGGGATGCTCATGGGCGCGAAAAAGTTCGCCCTGCAGGCGAAAAAAGGCCGATTTTGGGGTGTTTTGCGTGCGCTGGGCGAATTTCGTCGCGCGTGGGCGCTGATGGAGGCGAGCAGGGCGAGTTTTTTCGCGCTTGTGGGTTGGGATGGGGCTGGGGTGAAAGAAAAACCGCCCCTGCGTGAGATGCTGTGGGGTGCCGTGAAATATTCTTCGCCCCTGCATGTGCGAAAGTGTGGTTTTTCGCCAGTTTTGAGCGAGCAGGGGCGATATTTCTTTCACTGAAGACGTGAGCCAAGCGGTGGAGTGCCCTGCTGGGGCGATATTTCTTTCGTGGAGGCTTGCTGGAAGTGACGGTGGTGGCCGTGGAGTGTGTTGACGAGGCCAAGGCCCCATGCCATGCGTCAGGGCCTACCCTCCAGAAAAGTCGCACGTAATTCGATTGGGAGAAGTTTCAATGAACTCTGAAAACGTTGCAATTCCAACGTTCTGAATTCAAAGTTTGAAAGGGTTGAGGGGGAATTACGTGCGAAATTGGTTGTGGGCGCAGGAGTGAGGGGAGTGAGGGCTTGGCGTGGAGGGCACCGAAGGGATTGGTGGGCTTGCTCGTGGTGCTGGTGGGATCTCGCGCACGGTCTGAACGACTCGTTGAGGCTAGGCTGCGGTGCCCGTGGGTGGCGGCGGGGCCTGGCCGGGCTTCGAGCCGACGCGTAGAGCTGCCGAACAGCGACCCAGTCCCACTGGTGTGGAGGGCGCCGGAGGGACCGGAG
>KV835882.1:1013-91476 GCA_001838165.1 Actinomyces sp. HMSC035G02
CGGGCCCTCCGGCGCCCAGAACACCCGTGGGGCCACACAGCAACACTCCGAAAAGTCATATGAGAAATATGAGAGCTTCATAGGTTCTTCATAGGGTCGAGTGGGGAAATTGGTGCATCGACAAAAGGAGACACCAATGACCGCCCTGATTCTGATCGCCATTGACCTGGTCGCTATGGCCGCCCTCGTGTTCGGCCTGTACTTCCCACGCCACCGCCGCGCTGACCTGGTCGCAGCCTTCCTCGGTGTGAATGTCGGCGTCCTCGCCGTCACGATCATCCTCGCGAACTCGACCGTGAGCGCGGGACTCGGCCTCGGCCTCTTCGGTGTTCTCTCGATCATCCGACTGCGTTCGGATCAGATCTCGCAGACGGAGATCGCCTACTACTTCGCGTCGCTGGCTCTCGGCCTGCTGACGGGTATGTCTTCGGCGGTGACCCCGCTGCTGGGCGGCCTCATCGCGCTGATCCTCGCGGCATTGGCCTTCGGTGACTCGAAGCTGGTCTTCGGTCGCTACACCTCGCAGACCGTCCAGCTGGACCGCGCTATCGCCGATCCCGCCGAGCTGAAGGCAACCCTCGAGCAGCGCCTCGGCGCGTCCGTCGCCTCGGTCAGCGTCGTCAAGCTCGACCTCGTGAACGACCTGACGCTCGTGGACGTCCGCTCGAAGGTCGCCTGACCCGCCAGCCTGCCGGCCCGTCAGCCCACTAGCCAACACCCCCACAGACCACCACCAAGGACACGACTCATGAACGCCACCCTGAACTCGATTCTCGCCGACCTCGACTCGATCGGCCTCGATGAACTGAATAAGCGCGCGGCGATGCTGACCCGAGTGGACCGCAAGTACGCGCTGGACGCCGCCACGGCCTCGGCGATTCTGAGCCGCCTCCCTGAGGAAACCCGGGTCCTGCGCATTGGCGGCCAGGTGTCCCAGGGCTACGCCTCCACCTACTACGACACCCCCGACATGGATTCGTACCTGCTGACCGCGCTCAAGCGCCGCCGCCGCTTCAAGGTCCGCACCCGCTCCTACCTCTCGTCGGGCGCGTCCTTCCTGGAGGTTAAGACCCGCGGCCCGCGCGGCGTGACCGTCAAGAAGCGTATGCCGATCTCTTGGGACGAGGCCGGGGCCCCTCTCGCGGGTGAGCGCCGCACGTGGGTGGCCGGCAAGGTTGAGAAGACGGGATATGGTCACCTGGTGCCTGCCCTTGAGCCGGTCCTGGCTGGATCCTACGAGCGCAACACCCTGCTCCTGCCCGGTGGCGTGGGACGCGCGACGGTGGACACCGACTTGAAGTGGCGCTCGCTGCGCACGGACGGCACCAAGGTTGCTCGCCCCGACCTGGTCATCATCGAAACGAAGTCGGGCGCGACCCCTTCGATCGTCGACCACCTCCTGTGGGAGGGCGGCGTGCGCCCCGTGAAGATCTCCAAGTACGGGACCGCGATGGCCGCCATGCACCACCTGCCCGCGAACAAGTGGCACCGCACGCTCGACCGTTACTTTCACGAATATGTGGAGGTCCCCGAGCTCGCGCACTCCGCGCCCCTCGCGATGGTGGCCTGACAGACCTAACACCGGCGCCCGCAGTTTCGATAGCACGCGAAACGCAAGCGCTGAGCATAAGAAACACAAGCTTTAATCACACGAAAGAAACAGACACATGAAAGCCCTGCAGAAAATCTGGACCCCCGCCCGGACGATCGGCGCGATCGCCCTCGTCGGAACGCTGGCGCTGGGTGCATGCGGCGCCTCGGGCGTGACCTCCTCCGGCTCCGGCTCCACCACGGCCACCGCGACCGTCGCCGCCGCCGGAACCAACGGCGACACGACCGCGCCGCCCACCGCGGCCGACGCCCTGGCCTCGAACGCGAAGGCCTCCTACGTGAAGGACAGCGACTGGAAGGCCTCGGACGCCGTCGACGTGACGCTCAGCGGCACGACCGCGACCTCCTCGTCCGACGCCGTGTCCGTGAGTGACGGCGTGCTGACCATCTCCAAGGCCGGCGTCTACAAGCTCAGCGGCTCCTTCACCGGCAAGGTCGTCGTGGCCGCGGGAGCTGAGGACCTGGTCGTCCTGATCCTCGACAACGCGACCATCACCTCGTCCACGGGCGCCGCGATCGAGGCGACCAGCGGTGACGACCTCGTCCTGTCCCTCGAGGGCACCTCGACGATCACCGACGGAACCTACACCGGCACGGAGGACGCGAACGCGGCCATCTACGCCGACATGGATCTGACGATCACCGGCTCGGGCACGCTCAACGTGACCTCCGGTGCCTCGGACGCGATCACCTCCAAGGACGACCTGTACGTCCTGAGCGGCACGATCAACGCGACCGCCTCGGATGACGGCCTGCGCGGCAAGGACTCCCTGACGATTGCGGGCGGCACCGTCACCGTGACCTCCGGCGGCGACGCCCTCAAGTCCGACCAGGACAACGACGACACCAAGGGCTACGTGTCCATCGTGGATGGCACCGTTACCCTGACCTCGGGCGGCGACGGCATCGACGCGAACACCGACGCGATCGTCACCGGCGGCACCCTGTCGATCACCTCGGGCGGCGGCGCCTCGGCCGGCAAGCCCTCCACGGGCTCGGCCAAGGGCATCAAAGCGCAAACCTACATCATCGTCGACGGCGGCACGACCACCATCGACGCCGGGGATGACGCCATCCACTCCAACGGCGCGCTGCGCCTGAGCTCCGGCACGATCACCGCCGCCTCCGGCGACGATGGCGTGCACACCGAGGTCGCGGCCGTCCTGGACGGTGCAACCGTGACCGTCACGCAGTCGAACGAGGCCCTCGAGGGCGGCCTCATCACGATCTCAGACGGCACCGTCGACCTGACCTCGAGCGACGACGGCATCAACGCCTCGGGCTCGATCACTGTCGAGGCCGGCCTGGCCGCAGTCGCCGAGTCCAGCTCGGACTCCGCGACCACCACCGACACCACCACGACCACCACCGAGCAGATGGGCCCCGGTGGCATGGCTGACGGCGGCGGCTCGATGGAAGACACCGGCGAGCAGCTCACCATCACCGGCGGAACCGTGACCGTCAACGCGAACGGTGACGGCCTCGACTCCAACGGTTCGCTGACCATCAGCGGCGGCACGACGACCGTCTACGGCCCGGCCTCCGGCGCCAACGGCGCCCTGGACAGCAACGGTGCCATGAGCATCACGGGTGGCACCGTCATCGCCTTCGCTACCAACGAGATGGTGGAGACGCCGACCAGGACCGACGGCCAGGGCTGGGTCTCCGCCTCGGCGACCGGCTCCGCCGGATCCACGGTGACGATCACCGACTCCTCCGGTTCGGTTCTGGGCACCTACACCTCGCTCAAGGCCTTCGGCAACGTCATCTACTCGACCTCCGGCATGACCAACGGCTCCACCTACACGGTGAGCGTCGACGGCACTGCCACAGAGGCAACCGCCGGCCAGGGCGGCATGGGGATGGGCGGACAGCCCCCGGCCGGCGGTCCGGAACAGGGTGGCCAGCCGCCGATGGGCGGTCCGGGTCAGGGCGGTCAGCCCCCGGCCGCGCCCCAGGGCTGAGGCTTCCTGAATAGTGCGCCCCGCGTGATTGTCGACACGCGGGGCGCACGCTTATACCTGCGCTGCCTCTTCATCGACGAGGCCTCGGCCGGTATCTCACGGTCACGCCGTCACTCGCCACCCCTGGGATCAGCGCAACTAAACTGGAACCAGAGGACGAGGCCCCGGCCTCGTCGATCACAACGAAAGGACCCCTCATGCTCCCCTCCGAGAAGCTCGCCGAGCTCGGCCTCGAACTGCCCGCTGTCGCCACGCCGGTCGCCGCCTACGTGCCGGCCGTCATCGACCGTGGCGTCGTGCGCACCTCCGGCCAGATCCCCGTCGTGAACGGCGAGCCCGTGTGCATCGGCGCGGTCGGCGAGGACGGTGCGGACCCCGAGGACGCCAAGGATGCGGCGCGCGTGTGCGCCCTCAACGCCCTGGCCGCGGCGGCCTCCGTCGCGGGCGGCATCGACAACCTCGCGGGCGTCGTGAAGGTCGTGGGCTTCGTGTCCTCGCGCCCCGACTTCTACGGCCAGGCTGGCGTCATCAACGGCGCTTCCGAGCTGTTCGGCGAGATCTTCGGCAGCCAGCACGCGCGCAGCGCCGTGGGCGTCGCCGCGCTGCCCCTCAACGTGAGCGTCGAGGTCGAGGCCGAGTTCCTCATTAAGTGAACGCGCGGGCGTGGCTGAGGCATGCCTACACTGGGTAAGGTTCGCTGAAATGGCCCGTCGGGCCGAAGGATAAAGGAAAAGACATGACTGACCGTCAGATGTTCAAGCTGGTCGACGCCAACACCGTCCCCTCCGAGGGCGGCGGCTGTGGTTGCGGCTGCGGTGGCGAGGGTAAGAAGGCGCGCGCCGAGCAGGCTCCCGAGCAGGTTCCCGCCGAGCATGCCGGTTGCGGCTGCGGTGGCCAGGACCACGCTGCCGAGGCCGCCGAGGCTCCCGCCGAGCACGCCGGTTGCGGCTGCGGCGGACACGACGCCCCCGCCGAGCGTCCCCACGAGATGGCCGCCGAGCCCATCGCCTCCACCGCGGGCGGCTGCGGCTGTGGTGACGGTGCCCCCTCGGCGGGCAACGTCCACGCTGGCGGCGCCGGCGTCATCCACCGCCCCGGCGCGGACGAGCTGGTCATCCACTCGATCCCTCGCGTCGTGCGCCACGCGGTCCTCTTCGCGGCGGTCGACAACCTGCCCGTCGGCGAGAACATCCAGATCTGCGCGCCCCACCAGCCCGAGCCGCTGTTCGCGCACCTGCAGGACTCCGAGCAGCACTACCGCGTGGAGACCCTCGAGGTCGGCCCCGTGGATTGGCGCTACCGCATCACGCGTCTCGCCTGAGGCGCTTTGACACGACGAGGCCGTGGCCGACTCTCGCTTCTCCGCGGGACTGGCCACGGCCTCGTCGTATGTGCGCCCGTTTCGGTGTCCATTCGCATGCCTGGGAGCGTCCGACCCGGTACCGTTGGTGTATGAGCTTCTTTGACATGACTTCTGACGCCGACGTTGAGGACGACCTGGATCGCGTCGAGACCGACGTGGTCGTGGACTGCGACATTGAGGCCGCGTGGGCGCTCGTGTCGGAGCCGGGCTGGTGGGTCAACGACGGCCCGCTGGGTGACCACGAGGTGAGCCTCGGGGACGACGGCATCTATCGCGTGAGCGACCCGGACGCTGGCGACTGGCTGATCGAGAAGGCCGACGAGGATCCGATGGATGTCGTCGCCTTCCGCTGGTACCCGCTGGCCGATGACGAGCTGCCGGACGAGTACGCGACCCGCGTCGAGGTCTCCCTGTCCGAGGAGCGCGGTGGCGTCGCCATCCACGTCGAGGAGTCGGGTCTAGCGTCGGTCTCCGACGACGAGGCCGAGGCCCGCCAGGCGTACGAGGATGCGATCGGCATGTGGGAGCAGGTCCTGCTCGCGGCGAAGAGCTACCTCGAGGGCCGCTGAGCGTCTGAGTTTCCGAGCTCCTGGCACTTGCCGGTGTCAGGGACGCTTTATCGTGTTGGCCTGCGGCATTCCGTCGTTTCGATCTGGATCTCGCCCCGAAATTTCGCACGTAATTCCCCCGCAGGTGTTTTAACTTTTGAAGTCAGAACGTTGAAATTCTGCGGTTTCTGGGGTGTTGTTGTGTATGGCCGTCAGGGAATTACGTGCGGAATTGGTGAATGCGGGGACGGTGGTGCGGCGTAGGCTGCGGGTCATTGGCAATGGGCCGCCGGAGGTTCGCCGCGGTTGTGCTTGTGAGCGTGGGTGTTACACCCGATCCGTAGGCAGTGCACCCGATCCGTAGGCAGTGCACCAGTTCTGATCGGGTGCAGCGTCCCGTAAGAGGTGCAGTGTCCCGTAACGGGTGCAGTGCCGGGTATAGGAGTTACTGCGCGGACCATGGTGGAGCTTGTGACTCCGAAGCGTTGCACTAGTTGAAGGAGCAATGCACTAGATGGGGGAGTATTGCACTGGATAGTAGCTAGTGCAATGCCCTGCTAAGTAGTGCAATGCTGGCGAAAGTGGTGCAATGCCTCCCGGTGCCGAATGGTGGGCGAGCCGCATTGGCGCGTGCAGCGAGTGGGTGTCGGCATCTCCGAAATTTCGCACGTAATTCCTCCGCGCGTACTTCAAGATTTTAAGTTAGAACGTTGAAATTCTGCGGTTTCTGGGGTGTTGTTGTGTGTGGCCGTCAGGGAATTACGTGCGGAATTGATGGGGCTGCCGGGTCTATGCTGCTGCGTGCCCGGATGTCGCGCGCCCGGATGCCGAGCACAGTGTCTCGCCTACCGCGCCGCGCGTGCCGTGCTTGGGTGCCCCGCCGAGCCTACTCCGCGTGCTCGGCCTGTCGCGCCGCCGCCTCGCGTGCCGCCTTCTTGGCGCGGGCGTGCGCCTCGACCTCCTCGGGGGTGAGGGGGCCCTGCGTGGTGCCTTCGCTGCCGTCGGTGCGCTCCCACGAAATGGCGAGGCTGTCGCGCGCGCCGAAGCGCGCCAGGTGGATGCCGACGATGAATTCGAGGCGATCGGCGCGCTCGGGCTCCGTGCGCAGCTCGAGCCGCAGATCAGACGCCGACGCGATCACGTCGAAGCGCCCCAGAACCGGACCTTCGCGGTCGAACAGCAGGTATCCGCTGCCCGCCTCCTCGTCCCACGAGCCCGTGATCTTGTGTGCCATGTGGCTGACGAGCTGCTTGCCGTAGCGCGCGGCCCGCTCGGTGGGAATGGTAGCCACGGAGATCAGGGGGTACGAGGCCTCGGCCGTTGAGGGGGTGGTGGTCTCGCCCGTCGAAGGCGTTGGATTCTGCGTCATAAGGCAAACCTAACTTGAATGCGCTGCCTGTGCCATGCGTGGCTCTGGATTCGGCCATGAGTGTACCCGTGCGGTAGCGTTGGATAGTCAAGCGCGTCGCGAGAGCGCGCAAAGGCCGCGCAAAAGCGCCCCCGGTACGGGAGCTGGCGGAAGGAACAACGATGACAGTTGAGAACGTCGAACACGGTGAGCCGCATCAGAGTGGTGAAAAGCTTCAGCGCACGCTGAAAAACCGCCACATTCAGCTGATCGCCATCGGTGGTGCGATCGGTACCGGCCTGTTCATGGGATCGGGTAAGACGATCTCCGTCGCAGGCCCCTCGATCCTGCTGGTCTACATGATCATCGGCGCGGTCCTGTTCCTGTTCATGCGCACCCTCGGCGAGCTGCTGCTCTCCGACCACAAGTACGCGACCTTCGCGGACATCGCTCGCGACCTCATCGGCCCGTGGGCCGGGTTTGTGACGGGATGGACGTACTGGGCGTGCTGGGTGGTCACCGGCGTCGCCGACATGATCGCGATCACCGGCTACACGCACTTCTGGTGGCCGGACCTGCCCGCGTGGATCCCCATCGGTGCGACGACTCTGCTGCTCTTCGCCCTCAACGCGATGACGGTCAAGGCCTTCGGCGAGACGGAGTTCTGGTTCGCGCTCGTCAAGATTGTCGCGATCGTCGCGCTGGTCCTCGTCGGTTTCGGCATGGTTGCCATGGGCACGGTTGACGAGGAGGGCGCCGCGGCCGCGGTCTCGAACCTGTGGAGCCACGGCGGCTTCTTCCCGACTGGATTCACCGGCTTCCTCGGCGGTTTCCAGATCGCCCTCTTCGCGTTCATTGGCATCGAGATGGTCGGCACGACAGTCGCCGAGACCGACGACCCGGACAACACCCTGCCCAAGGCCGTCAACTCCATCCCTGTTCGCATCATGCTCTTCTACGTGGCGGCGCTCGCGGCCATCATGATGGTGACCCCCTGGGATCAGGTGAGCCCCGAGAAGTCCCCCTTCGTCACGATGTTCTCGCTGACCGGCCTGGGTGCCGCGGCGACGATCGTTAACCTGGTGGTCCTCTCCTCGGCCGCCTCCAGCGCGAACTCCGGCATCTACTCGACCTCGCGCATGCTCTACGGTCTGGCCCGCCAGGAGCAGGCACCCGGCGTCTTTGCCCGGCTCTCCAGCCACCACGTGCCCCTCAACGCCCTGTTCCTGTCGTGCGTGTGCCTGCTGTCGGGCATTGTCATCATGGGTATGGGTGGTTCGATCTCCGCGGCGTTCACGCTCGTGACCTCCGTGTCGGCCACGCTGTTCATGGGCGTGTGGGTCGTCATCGTCGTGTCCTACCTGGTGTACCTCCACAAGCACCCGCAGCTGCATGCGGCCTCCAAGTTCAAGGCGCCCGGCGGCGCGATCAGCGCCTGGATCGTCCTGGCTTTCATGGGCTGCATGGGCGTCATCCTGGCGATGTGGGACGATACCCGCCCCGGCCTCGTCTATTCCCTCATTTGGATTGCGTTCATCGTGGGCGCGGCCTTCGCGAACCGCCATTTCCTGCTGCGTCGCGCGTCGCGCGGGGTCCTCGGCGACGGGGGCACGGGCGAGGGTCCGCATAGCGGCCCCCACCTGCATGAGTAGCGCAATGAATACCAAGTGACTATGCTCACTAGAGTGCCACGGGAGCTCGAAGCGAGCTGAGAGGGGACCACCCCCGACCGTAGAACCTGATCCGGATCATACCGGCGTAGGAAGGCTCTTCCCTCGTGGCCGCCGTGCAACACGAAGGGAGTATTTTCGCATGGCATCCACTGCTCCGTCCCTCCGCTGGAGGGTCATTGACATCGTCACCGCCGCTGTCCTGGGCGTCGCTTGCGGCCTCATTTTTGTCGTCTGGAACCAGGTGGGCGGCGCGAGCTATGAGTTCCTCAAGACCATCGGCCCCGGTGTGGGTGGCCTGGTGACGGGCGTCTGGCTGCTGGGCGGAACGCTCGGCGGCTACGTCATCCGCAAGCCCGGCGCCGCGTTCTTCGTCGAGCTGATGGCCGCGACCGTCTCTATGGCCTTGGGCTCCCAGTGGGCCGTTGAGACCATCTACTCGGGTCTGGCCCAGGGCCTCGGCGCGGAGGTCGTCTTCGCCCTGGTCGCCTACCGCCGCTTCAACGCGACGATCGTGGGCGCTGCGGGCGCCGTGTCCTTCGCGTTCGAGTGGGTCCTCGAGCTTTTCCTCTCCGGCCACATCGAGAAGGGCCTGCTCTACAACGCGATCTACCTCGTGTGCGGCATGGCGTCGGGCATCGTCCTGGCCGGCCTGCTCGCGTGGGCGCTGACGAATGCGCTCGCAAAGACGGGTGCCCTGGATCGCTTCGCCTCCGGCCGTGGAGCGCGTGAGCTTGTCTGATTTCGAATCCATGGACGAGGCCCACTCCGCCTCCTCCCGCCCCGCTTCCTCTCCGGACGGCCAGGTGCCGCTGGGTGAGGGGGCGGGCGCGCGCGTGTGCGCGCGCGGCTGGGGATGGCGTCACGCTGGGCGCAAGAACGCCGCGCTGTCGGGTGTTGATCTCGATATCGCGCCAGGCGAGCGCGTGCTGGTGCTGGGCCCGTCCGGGTCGGGCAAGTCGACGCTCATGGGCGGCTTGGCCGGCCTGCTGGGCGGCGCCGAGGAGGGCGAGGCCACCGGCACGCTCACCGTTGACGGCGTCGCTCCGGCCGAGGCGAGGGGCCGCGTGGGCCTGCTCATGCAGGACCCCGAGGCCCAGGTGGTCCTCGCCCGGGTGGGCGACGACGTGGCCTTCGGCATGGAAAACATGGGGGTCGCGCGCGAGGAGATCTGGCCGCGCGTCGAGAATTCGCTCGAGGCCGTGGGCCTGAGCGTCCCCCTCGATCATTCGACGACGGAGCTGTCGGGCGGGCAGAAGCAGCGCCTGGCCCTGGCGTCGATCCTCGCGATGGGCCCGGGCCTGCTGCTCCTGGACGAGCCCACCGCGAACCTGGACCCGAGCGGCGTCGCCGAGGTGCGCGCCGCCGTCGAAACCGTCGTCGAGCGCACGGGCGCGACCGTGGTCGTCGTCGAGCACCGTGTCGACGTGTGGGCCTCCCTCGTGGATCGCGTCATCGTGGTCGCGGACGGCGCGATCGCCGCCGACGGCCCGCTCGACGAGGTCCTCGCACAGCAGGGAGATGCCCTGCGTGAGCGCGGCATCTGGCTTCCCGGCGACGACGTCGCCGCCGAGGTCGGCCCCGCCCCCGAGGTCCCCCCGGCCTCGTCTGATGCCACCCCGATCGCCCGTGTCACCGACCTGACGATCGGCTATGACGCGTCCGCCCCTGTGCGCAGCGGCATCGACCTGACGATCGAGCGCGGGGTCTCCACCTGTATCGTTGGCGTTAACGGTGCTGGAAAATCAACCTTTGCCCTGACGCTCGCGGGTCTCCTGCCGCCCCTGGAGGGCGCCGTCGAGGTCGAGACCTCCGACGGTACGCGCGGCGATCCGCACGAGTGGTCGAGCAAACAGCTCCTGGGGCGCATGTCCATGGTCTTCCAGGAGCCCGAATACCAGTTCCTGGCCGCCACCGTCGCCGAGGAGCTCGCGATCGGCCCGCGCGCCGCCGGCATGACTGACGAGGAGATTGCCCCCCTCGTCGACGAACACCTCGAGGCCCTGGGCCTCACCAAACTCGCGCGTGCCAACCCCATGACGCTCTCTGGCGGCGAAAAGCGCCGCCTGTCGGTGGCGACCGCGCTCATCAGCGCCCCCGAGCTGCTCATCCTCGACGAGCCGACTTTCGGCCAGGATCGCGGCACGTGGCTCGGCCTCGTGCGCCTCCTGCGCGCCGCCCTCGAGCGCGGCGTCACCCTGGTGTCGATCACGCACGACCCCGCGTTCGTGGCCGCGATGGGCCAGTGCGTCGTCGACCTCGGGCAGGTCGGCACGCGTGGCGCAGCCCCCGAGGATTCGACGGACGAGGCCGGGGCCGCCCCCGCCGGTAACGTTCGCGATCGGGGGACGAAGCCCGGTGCCCGAGGCCTCCTCGCGCGCACGAATCCCGTCGCCCGCGTGCTCGCCCTCCTGGTCGCAACGACCCCCCTGCTGATCACGATTGACCCGGTGAGCGCGGGAGTGGCACTCGCCCTCGAGCTCGCGCTCATGCCCCTGTCGGGCGTGTCGGCGCGCAGCTTCTTCCTGAAGGCGACACCGCTGCTGCTGGCCGCGCCGCTCGGCGCACTGTCCATGCTGCTCTACGCCTCGCCGGGCGGAACCGTGTACTGGCAGTTTGGGCCGGCCGCGATCTCGGACCACTCGATGTGGCTGGCGCTGGGCATCGGCCTGCGCATGTGCGCGATCGTCCTGCCTGCGATTGCTCTGCTCGACCGCATCGATCCGACCGACATGGGCGACGGCCTCGCGCAGATCCTGCACCTGCCCGCCCGTCCCGTGCTGGCGGCGCTCGCGGGCGCGCGCATGACCTCGCTGATGGCGGCCGACTGGAAGGCCCTCGAGCGGGCACGCCGTGCGCGAGGTGTTGGTGACTCCTCGCGCATCCGTTCCTTCCTGCGAGGCTCCTTCTCGCTGCTCGTGTTTGCGCTGCGACGCTCCGGCAAGCTGGCCACCACCATGGAGGCTAGGGGCTTTGGTGCGGCAGGTAAGAGAACGTGGGCGCGCGTCTCGCGCCTGCGCGCCGCCGACGCCGTCCTCATGGTTGTCGCCATCGCCCTGCCCGCGATCGCGCTGGCCGCGAGCATCTGGGCGGGCACCTTCGCCCTGGTGGGCCGATGAGCGGCCTGACCTGGGAAGACGTGAGCGGGGGAGTGGGCCTGCGGGTCACCGTCCCCGTCACGATGGGCCCCGATGAGGCCGCCCGCGAGCTCGCCCCCCGCCTGAGTGCCCTGGCGGGGGAGCGGGCCACGGCCTCGTCTGGGGAGGTGGGCACGCGCCCCGGCGTCCCGGTCGTCACGATCGACGGCTACTCCGGCTCCGGGAAGTCCACGCTGGCCGCCGCGCTCGCGCCCCTCCTGCCAGGCTGGCAGGTCCTGCACCTCGACGACTGGTACCCCGGCTGGGACGGCCTCGAGGCCGGAGCCGACATCGCGCGGCAAATCGCCGCCGACCTGCGGGGAGGGCGTGCCTCCTCCTACGAGGCCTGGGACTGGGAGAACAGCATAACCGGGGCGACGATCCGCGTGCCCCTCGCACCGACCATCATCGAGGGCTGCGGTGCCATCGAGGCCGAGGCCGACCTCACCATCTGGATCGCCGACCCCGGCGAGGACGAACGCCGCAGCCGCGCGCTCGCGCGCGACGGACAGACCTACGCGCCACACTGGCGGCGCTGGGCCGACCAGGATCTGGGGCGCTCGATACACTAGGCGCATGCTGCCGCCGCCTCCCGTACCCCCGCTGTGGGGGTGGCTCCTTGTCGGGGCCATCGATTTCGTGATCCGCGTTGTCGCGCTTGGTGTTGTTCCCAAGCACCGGCGCGCGTCGACGTCGACCGCGTGGCTGCTGCTGATCTTCCTGTGGCCGCTCCTGGGCGTGCCCCTCTACATCATCTTCGGTTCGTGGTGGGCGATGGGCCGACGCCTCGACGACGACCCCGAGGCCAGCCAGCTGGTCGACGCCATCGTGGCCGGCTCGACCGCGCCCAATCCCGAGAACTACGAGGCGCCGGACGGGCCCGACGGCCTGCCCGCGGGCTCGGACGATGACACTGCCTCGATCATGCGCCTGGCGGGCAACCTGAGCGGATTTCCGGCCTCGGCGGGGTGCGTCGGTCGCCTCTACAACGACACGGCCGAAACCTTTAGGGCGATGGCCGCCAGCATCGACGCGGCGACCCACCACGTGAACGCCCTGTACTACCAGACCTCGTGGGACGAGTACACGGCCCCCTTCTACGAGGCCCTCGAGCGCGCGGTCGCCCGCGGCGTCACCGTCCGCCTGCTCGTCGACCATCACGGCATGCGCACGATCCCCGGCCACAGGGACTTCCGCCGGCGCCTGAACGCCATGGGCATCGAATGGCACGAGATGCTGCCCTTCGCCCCGCTGCGCGGGCAGATTCGCCGCCCCGACCTGCGCAACCACCGCAAGATCCTCGTCATCGACGGGCGCGAGGCCTACGTCGGCTCCCACAACCTCGTGGCCCCCGACTACGACACCCCGTCGTACGCGAAGGCCGGCATGCTCTACGACGACACGAGCGTGTCCGTCACCGGTCCCATCGTCGCGCAGATCCAGGCGGTCTTCGCCGTCGACTGGTACTACGCGTGCAAGGAGATCCTCACCCCCGCGGTCCTCACTCCGCCCGCCGCGGAGGATGCGGCAGAGCGCGAGGGGGAGCAGGCCTCGGCGATGCAGATCATCCCGTCGGGCCCCGCGTTCAAGGGCGAGCCGAACCTGCGCGCGTTCATCCACATGATCTCCTCGGCGCGCACGCACGTGTCGATCACGAGCCCGTACTTCATCCCCGACGAGGCCCTCATGACCGCGCTGACGAACGCCGCGCTGTCGGGCGTCGAGGTCGAGCTCTTCGTCTCCGAGCAGTTCGACCAGTTCCTGGTCGGCCACGCGCAGCGCTCCTACTACGGGCCGCTCCTGAAGGCGGGCGTGCGCATCCACCTGTACCACAAGCCGCGGATGCTCCACTCGAAGTACATGATCGTCGACGGGAGCCTGTGCATCATCGGATCGTCCAACATGGACGTGCGCTCCTTCGACCTCAACTACGAGATCGTGCTCGTCGCCGACAGCTCGCGCCTGGTCGAGATGATGCACGGCAATGATGACCGCACGCGCGAGAAGTCTCGCGAGCTCACCTACGAGGAGTGGCGCGCCCTGCCGTGGCACGTCCATTACATCGACAACGTGTGTCGACTGGGGAGCTCGCTCCTGTGAGTGCTCCCGACAACGAGGCCGTGGCCGGGCGCGCGGACACCACTCCTTCGTGGCCTCAGAACGTGGATCGTGACACGATGTCGAACACTGTGTCCGCCTCCCTCGACGTGAATCCTTTCGTCGGGGAGGGAGGTGCCTACGACTCAGTGCGCCCGGCCTACCCGGACGAGGCCGTGGCCGCGTTGATCGACGCTGCGCGGCGCGCGCGGGGTGCCCATGCGACGGGGCAGGGCGGCCCGCTGCGCGCCGCCGACATCGGCGCGGGCACCGGCAAGATGAGTGAGCTCCTGGCTCGCGCCGGTTTCCTCGTCGACGCGGTCGAACCCTCCGAGGCGATGCGCGCCCAGGCCTCGTCTGTCGACGGCGTGACGTGGCACGACGGCCTCGCGGAGGAGACTGGGTTAACGAACGATCTGTACGATATCGTCGTGTTTGCCCAGTCCTGGCATTGGGTGGACGAGGCGCGTGCGGGCCTCGAGGCCGCCCGAATCCTGGCGCCCGGGGGCGCGCTTGCGATCGTGTGGAACCAGATGGCCGTGTCGATCCCGTGGGTGCATCGCCTGACGCGCATCATGCGCTCAGGCGACGTGCACCGTCCCGACAGGCCGCCCACGCCGGGCGGAGGCTTCGCCCCGATGGCTCTCACCCAGATCGCGTGGGAGGACCGGATGACCCCCGAGGAGATCCTCACCCTGGGCACGACCCGCTCCTCGTACATTCGTTCGTCGGAGGCCGGGCGCGAGCGGATGCAGGCGAACTTGCGCTGGTATCTCTACGACCACCTCGGCTACGCGCCGGGGGAGCTGGTCACCATCCCGTACGCGACGCTCGTGTGGCTCACCCACCTGTGAGGGCGGGGCCGCTGCGTGAGTCAGCGGAAGGAAATCTCTTTCTCGGTCTTGTTATCGAACCATCGCCGACGTCCGTCAGGATCGACGACGAGTTGAATGTCGGAGCCGATCGGCAGGTCGTAGATGCCGATGCAGGCGGGCTCAAGGTTGCACAGCTCGTTGAAGTCAACGACGGTCATGTTTTTTGGATCATCCAGGTACTCGGCGGTGTCGCGGTCGGATAGCACGCGCCAGCCGGAGTCCTGAGGGGCGAAGGGTTCCTCGCGGGTCAGCCACTTGATGTTGCCTGTGCGCTCAACAATCTTGCGAGAGGCGATGGCCGCGCCGGCGTTGTTAATGAACGTGATCATGCGTGTTCCTCTGTGTGTTTCTCGCTTCCGGTACGACCACCTCGGGTATGCGCCCGGGCAGCAGGTCACCATCCCGTACGCGGCGCTCGTGTGGCTCACCCACCTGTGAGAGGTGGGCGAGCCGCGCCGTGGAACGTCAGTGAATGGGCTCCAGGAACCTATCCGAGGATCCCTCAGGCATGGGGAGCGGGCGCTCCCGCGCGGCACGCAGAGCGGGGTCGAGGACGGCCAGGACCGGATCCCAGGTGCGCAGCGGATGAGCGATCGTGAATCCAGCGGAGTCGCTGTTCAGAACGATCTCCTCGTAGACCTGGATCGTCACGCCGTTGTACTCGTGAGCGACGTGCTGAAGGAAGTAGGAGTTCGGGAGGTAGGTGACCTCTTGGAGGTTGAAGTTGGGAGCCCCCTGAAGGATCGGCGTGAGGTCGCGCCCGTTGGCGCCGACCACGATGGCGACCTCCGGCCGCGCCAGGTTGTTCGTCGCGATCTCGAGGCTGTGCGTCGTGGCGGTGAGCGCCGGCGAGCCGACGACTCGCACGCGGTCCACCGTGCGATCGACGTAGCCGCGGAAGGTGATCTGCGGCTTGGGGGGCAGCTTGTTGAGGACCTCGAGGAGCCCGCGGGTCTTGTCGGCGTAATTCTCGGTCATCGGTCTTCCTGGCTTGTCGGGGGCGCATCGTGGGTCCGTCGCGCCATTGTCTGAACCGGCCTCGATGGTGACGAAGTCGATGGTGATGTGCTCACGGTAACCGATTGTGCTCCGGTGAGCGACACCGAACGATCGCGGCGGTGTGTGGTCGCCGGGGCGAGGCGATGGAAGTCGTCGAGTGTCGGGTCCCCGAGTGCGGGGGAGTCCGTGCCTCGTGCCGCTCCTGAACGGGTGGGCCGCGCCTGGCACAATGGGGTCCATGGGTGTGTCGTTTCTGGGAGTGATCGCTGCCCTCGCCATGTACGCGGTGAGCGTGGCACCATCGCTGATGGCGCGCTCGTGGGCGTGGCACGCGGTCGCCTCGGGCGTCCTCGTGTCTTGCGGGTACGTCGCGGGCGTGGTCGTCCAGAACGTGGGTGCCCGCGTCATCGCCATGACCGGCCTGACGATCCGTGCATCCGAGCCCGTCGAGATCGGCTTCCGTGTCTGCATCGCGGCCCTCTTTGCTATCTGGTGGCTCTACGCGGTCATCCAGTCCTACCGCCGGTCCCGCGTCGCCGCCAGGCTCGTGAACATGCCGGGGGAGACCTTCGGCGAGTACCTCCTGGGCACGGCCGGCACGGTCGTCATCGCCTGGTGCCTCATCGCAATCGTGGCTGGCATGAATCGCGTGGGCCGCATGCTGATCGGGGCGCTCGGCGGCTACATGCCGCGCCCGGCGGCGGTCGTTGTGGGCGGCGTGATCTTGGCCGTCATCGTTTTCTTCCTAACGTCCAACGTGATCCTGCGCGGCGGAATCGGCTTCTTCCGTCACCGCGCCGAGCAGATGAACACGCGTACCGCGCGCGGCATTTTCAAGCCGTTCGTGCCCGAGCGCTCCGCATCCCCGGCCTCGCCCGTCACCTGGGAATCCGTCGGCGGTCAGGGGCGCGTCTTCCTGGGGCGCGGCCCCTCGCGTCTCGACATCGCCCAGGTCTGCGGCGGCGAGGCCATGGAGCCGATCCGCGTCTACTCGGGCATGCCCACGGGTGGGGCTGGTATCGAGCAGGCTGCGGCGACTGTAGTCGCCGAGCTGCGCCGTACGGGTGCCTTCGATCGAGCCGTCATCCTCATTGCCGCGTCAACCGGCTCCGGCTGGGTCGACGAGTGGCAGGTCCAGCCCCTCGAGTTCCTGACGCGCGGCAACTGCGCCACCGCCTCGCTCCAGTACTCCTACGTGCCCTCGGCCCTCAACTGGCTGACCGGCCTCGAGCCGGCGCAGGAGGCCTCGGCCGCGCTCTTCCGGGCGGTGCGCGCCGAGCTCGACACCATGGACGAGGCCGACCGACCCGCGCTCTTCGTCTGCGGCGAATCCCTGGGTGCTTTCGCCTCGCAGTCGGTGTTCTCCTCGGTCGAGGAGGCGCTTTCCCAGGTGGATGGGGCCCTGTGGGTCGGCACCCCC
Organism: Actinomyces sp. HMSC035G02; assembly: GCA_001838165.1. Lineage (GTDB taxonomy): Bacteria > Actinomycetota > Actinomycetes > Actinomycetales > Actinomycetaceae > Pauljensenia. Next base: position 18,046 of record KV835882.1, read on the forward strand.
GCCTTCACGCCGATGCACGCCGAGCTGACGAGCGCCCGCCACAAGGGCAGCCCCGAGGTCGCCCCCGTCGTCTACAACGGTCGGCGCGTGCGCTTCGTGAACGAGCCATCCGACCTGCGCACCGACCTGTACGGGCGCGAGCTGGGGCCGTGGGGCTTCCCGCGCTTCGTTTACGCCCAGCATGCCTCCGATCCGGTCGTGTGGTGGAACCGGAAGCTCCTGTGGACCCAGCCGGATTGGCTGCGCGAGCGGGCGGGCCGCGACGTTTCTCCCTTCGTCGAGTTCACGCGATTCGTCACCTTCATTCAGGTTCTCGCCGACCTGCCCGTCGCGGGCACCGCCCCCGGCGGCCACGGCCACACCTACAACGAGGAGCTGATCCCCCTGTGGCGGGCGATCCTCGGCTTCGATCGCCTCTTCGACGAGGCCCCGACCCACCCGCGCTTGGCCGCCCTGGATGGTGAGTGGGTCGATGAGGAGATGGTGGAGCGTATCGGCATCGTCGTGCGGGCGAACCTGGAGCTGTCGGACCGACAGTAGGGCGCCTGCGGCGTGCCGTGGCATGTTTGTCGAAGTCGCAGGCCTGCTGCGTATCTGTTTGTGTTAGTTTGCGACGGTATTTACCGTGTCAAATGAATTCTGTATCATCCAGAATTTCAGTCTTTTAAGAGGGTTGTCGGTGAACATGTGTGCTTTTGTCACGGAACATATGTTCAGTGGTCAGTGAATGTGTTGAAATCCCGCTGACAAGAGGGTTGAGAGTTTCCTTATTTCGCCTCGTAATACCTTGTAGCTACTGAATGGTAAGTCAGTAAAGCATTGCTAGGTATCTGGTTTCGCAGTATCGTGCGAATTGCGAGCACGTAACCTAACCGCGCGGTATAGCTCGCCTGAATCAACATTGGAGTGAGCATGTCATACACATTTCACAGGGCGTGGATAGCGGCCCTGGCGACCGGCGCGATGGCAGCGTCCGGCGTCGCCTTCGGCGCTCCCGCCCTGGCAGCAACCCCCGCGCCCGACGCGGATGGTCCGATGATCTCCGACCTCGCCACCACCAGTGAAGGTATTGGCGGTCAGGTCACCTTCTCCGTCGTCGACAATCCCGGCCTGTCCAGCATCGACCTGCGCGACCCGGCGTCCGACGCGATTTTCTATCGTCGCGTCGTCGACTTCCCCGGCAACGTCACCGCTGACGGGAAGCATCACTACACGTTCACCATCAAGTTCTCCGATATCCAGGCCGCCTGGGCCAAGGCCGGCCACACCGACGCCCTGCCTGCGACCGTTAAGCTCGTCGCATGGGGCAGTGACGGCATGCCGTCCAAGCGTGCCGACGTCGCCATCGAACCCGTTGCGTTGACGTCCCTCGACTTCGGTATCGAGTCAGGAAAACTCGATCTGTACGTTGGCCAGCAGACGAATATCGGCGTCACGCGCATGCCGGAAAATGCCAACATGACGAAGGTCAATTGGTCCGGCGACGACATTGACGTCCTCAACGTTGATGAGAAGTCAGGCCTCGTGACTGCCCAGAAGGAGGGCTGCTCGGATGTGAGGGCTGTCGCCGACTACATGGATCCGAAGGTCTTCGACCCAGTGATGGCCAGTGTCCAGGTCTGCGTCAGCGAGCTGGGCAAGGACGAGATTGCGCTCAATCACCTCCGCGTGGACATGGAGGAGGGTGAGACTGTTACCCTCAAGCCGTTGCTTCCCAAGAAGTTCAAGGACGCCACCCTGACCTGGAGCCTGGAGTATGACGGCGCGGTCATCCTGAAGGTGGCCGAGGATGGTAAGAGTGCGATGATCACCGGCGGCAACGTTGTTGATTGGGATCAGGTGAACCTGACCGCCACCCTGCCCGATGGAACCTCGGCAACGGCGACGACAATCGCCGTTGTGAAATCCGTGAAGCAGGACGCGAAGGCACCTGCTCCGTGGGTTGATCCGCAGCCTGCTCCCGATCCGCAGCCTCAGCCGGATCCTCAGCCTGCACCGGACCCGCAGCCTCAGCCGGATCCTCAGCCTCAGCCGGATCCTCAGCCTGCTCCGGATCCGCAGCCTCAGCCGGATCCTCAGCCTGCTCCGGACCCGCAGCCTGCTCCGGACCCGCAGCCTGCTCCCGATCCTCAGCCCGCTCCCGCCCCGATGGGCGCCTGGGTGATGGACTCGGTCGGCTGGTGGTACCGCAACGCTGACGGCACCTACCCGATGAGCACCTCCATGGTGATTGACGGACGCACCTACCGCTTCGACGGACGCGGCTACATGCGCACAGGCTGGGTCATGGACGGTGGCGCCTGGTACTACCACGACGCCTCTGGCGCTCAGCTCACCGGCTGGCAGATGGTCCGCGGCACCTGGTACTACCTGGGTGACAACGGCCTGATGCGTACCGGCTGGGTCATGGTCGACGGCACCTGGTACTACCTGCACGGTTCCGGTGCGATGGCCACCGGATGGGTCAACCTGGGCGGCACGTGGTTCTACCTGCATGGCTCGGGCGCGATGCTCAGCGGTTGGCAGATGATCGGTGGCTCCTGGTACTACCTCGGCTCGGACGGCGCCATGCGTACCGGCTGGGTCATGGTCGATGGTGTCTGGTACTACCTGCACGGCTCGGGCGCGATGGCCACCGGCTGGCTCAACCTCGGTGGTGCCTGGTACTACCTGTCTTCCTCGGGGGCCATGGTGACCGGCACGCAGATGATCAACGGCCGTATGTACACCTTCGACGCCTCGGGTATGTGGATGCCGTGATCTGATATCCGCCTACCGCCAGGCAATACTCCGGGCCCGGGAACGCAGCAACGCGCTCCCGGGCCCGGCGCGTTAGACACTTCAGCTGCGCTTCACGTATCGGTAAGCAATACCGTGATTGTCATGGGGGTCGCGTGAGGTATGTTGTGAGGAGACGGCTGGTACACCGACGTACCGGGTGCCACTGGCACTCCGTCCCCCAACATATCGGAGAAGGCTTATGTCAACGAAGAAACCGGCTGCCCTCCTCGCTTTCGTCGGCGCGTGCGCGCTCGCGGTCACCGGGCCGGCCACCCTGGCCTCGCCCGTTCCCCCGGGCCCGTCCGGCGTCCGTGATGGCGCAGCGGCCTCCCTGCCCGCGGGCGACATCGACACTGCGCTGACCTCGAAGAGCGGGCAGTCCGCGCCCTCCTCGACCGACGCCGAGGCGGACCCGGCGCGCGTCGTCGGAGTCATCGTCCAGCTCGAGGATGGCGCGTCCCGCGAGGGTGCGATCAGCGAGATCAACGAGGCCGTGGCCTCCCTCTTCCCCGGCGCCTCGGCCCAGGTGGAGCGCGAGTATGACAACGTCATGACGGGCTTCGCCCTCAAGGCCCCCGTCGGTGCGCTTGATGCGATCCGCCGAGCCCCGGGCGTGCAAGCCGCGTTCCTCGAGCGCGAGGGTCGCGTCAGTGATGTGGCCACGCCCGATGCCGAGGGCGGCATCGAGTCCACGCAGACCGGCGGGCAGGACCCCGCCAACCTGAGCGCCCACCTCATGATGCACATCGACCAGGTCGCCCAGAAGGGCGAAGGAAAGGTCATCGCCGTCATCGACACGGGCGTCGACATGGCGCATCCGGCGTTTACGGGCGAACTCGCGGGAACGCCGCCGCTCACCCCGCAGAAGGTCGCCGCGATGACCGCGCAGCTGGGTGAGGGCAAGACCGGCGTCTACGTCTCGCAGAAGTTCCCCTTCGCCTACGACTACGCGGATGGCGACAACGACGCGTCGCCGTCGAAGACCCCGTACGCTTCCCACGGGACGCACGTCGCCGGCATCGCCTCCGGTAACGCCGACAAGATCGTCGGCACCGCTCCGAACGCACAGGTGATCGTCGCGAAGGTGACGCGCAGCGAGGACGACGCGCTGCTGGACTCGGCGCTGCTCGCCTCCCTCGACGACATGCTCGTCCTGCATCCCGACGTCATCAACCTGTCGCTCGGCTGGACGGCCGGCATGGATAACGAGGCTGACTCGGTGTACGCGACCGTGTACAAGAAGCTGCAGGAAGCGGGCATCACCGTCAACGCGGCCTCGGGCAACGCCTTCTCCACCGGGTACGGCAACAACTCCGGCAAGGGCCTGCCCTACGCCTCGGACCCCGACTCCTCGGTCATGGACGAGCCGGCCACGTATTCGTCGGTGGTTGCCGTCGCCTCGGTCGAAAACGCCCTGCTTCGTAACGCCTTCACCGTCAATGGGAAGGACATCGGATACCAGCGTGCGCGTGGCCTCAACGGTGAGAAGGTCGCCTTCTTCTCCGACCTGCCCGCCGGCACCTACGAGTACGTCGACGCCGGGTTCGCCTCCGAGGAGGATGCCGCCGCGCTCAAGGCGAAGTATCCGGACGGCCTCGCCGGCAAGATCGCGCTCGTCTCTCGCGGCAACATGACCTACCAGAAGAAGGTCGAGAACCTCTACGACCTCAAGCCCGCCGGAATCGTCGTCTACAACAACGTGTCGGTCGGATCCCTCATCGCCATGAATCTGACGACGCAGGACATGCCCGCCGCGTTCATCTCCCAGGCCGACGGCCAGGCCATGCTGGACGCCCCCGAGCACAAGCTCACGATCACCGAGGGCCAGGTCCTGCCGCAGTCCACCATCTACGAGGCGTCGGAGTTCTCCGCGTGGGGCGTGTCCCCGGACCTGCGCCTCAAGCCCGAGATCGCGGCCCCCGGTGGCGAGGTTTTCTCGTCGATTCCGGGCGGGGCGTACGAGCAATCCTCGGGCACGTCGATGGCCACGCCACAGATGGCCGGCGTCAGCACGATCGTCCTGCAGCGCGTCCAGTCCGACCCGCTGTTCGCGTCGATGAGTGCACGCCAGAAGGCCGACGTGGTCCAGAACCTCATCATGGGCACGGCCCGTCCGCTCACCGATGCGGCCCAGACGACGGGCGCGCTGTACTCGCCGCGTAAGCAGGGCGCGGGCCTCGTCGACGCCCTGGCTGCGACGACCTCGTCCGTGTACCCGACGGTCGTGGGCGCGCCCGAGCAGTCCCGGCCCAAGGCGGACCTGGGGGACGGCACGAAGGGCTGGCATTTCGACGTCACGCTCCACAACCTCTCCGGTGTTCCGGCCACCTACGAGCTGAGCTCGCAGGCGCTGTCGGAGATCGTGGATGGCGGCTTCTTCACGCAGCACTCGTCGGATTGGCGAGGCAAGGGCGTGGAAATCACGTACTCGGGCGCCGCATCCGCGTCTGCCGAGGGCGCGACGGTGACGGTCCCTGCGAGCGGCGAGGCCACCGTCGGTATCGACGTTGTGCCCGGCAGTGAGTTCGCCTCCTACGTCGCGGAGAACACGCCCAACGGCACGTTCCTCGACGGTTTCGTGCGCTTCGCGTCGCGCACCGCGTCTCAGCCCGACCTCGCCGTGCCCTACCTGGGTTTCTACGGCGACTGGGGTAAGGTGCCCATCTTCGACGCACTCGCCTCGGACGGCGGAGCGCACACCCGGGCCTCGGCCATCGTGAACGGCAAGACCGGCGACTCCCTCGGCTACAACCCCCTCGTCAAGGCGGCTGACCGCACCGGGAACCCCAACCCGCAGCGCTACGTGATCTCCAGGTCCACGGCCTCGGGTGCCCCGACGATCCTCGAACCCCGCACGGGCACGCTGCGCAGCGTCCACTCGCTGACCAGCACCTACGCGAACGAGGCCGGGGAGACAGTGTTCTCGGTGACCAACCATCGGAACTGGAAGTCCCTCTACCAGACGAGCACCGAGGAGAACACCTGGGTCGAGGCCTACCACGAGTCCACGTCCTTCGATGCGAACGCGGATCCCTTCGCGCAGCTGCCCGACGGCGCCTACACGCTGCGGATCGCCGCATCCAACGACGGCCCGTCGCGTGCCGAGCAGTCGATCTCCTACGATTTCCGTCTCGACACCGCGGCCCCCGTCATCTCTGATCTGGTCTACTCCGGAAAGGATGAGGGCTTCGTCGTCACCTTCGACGTCACCGATGACTCGCCGCTGGCGGCGGTCGACCTGCACGACCCGGCCGACGGGTTGTGGTTCTACCGCCACGTCTTCACCGAGGACGAGGGCAGCGTCGGCGCCGATGGCCGCTACACGTACCACGTGGAGATTCCGATGAGCGTGATCCAGCAGGCGTGGACCGACCAGGGCGGCACCGGCGACGTCATCGCCAACCCGTACATCCTCGCGTGGGACTACGGACTCAACCCCTCCGAGATCTTCCCGATCGACCTGCCTAGCGGTAACCCGGGCACGCCCAGCCCGTGCGTGAGCCCCGAGGGCGGCCACTGGGCGAAGGATGGAGTGGGCTGGTGGTACGTCTGTGCCGGAGGTAAGCAGTACCTCAAGGGAGGCTGGTTTACCATCAACGGTTCGGACTACCTGTTTGGTCCCTCGGGTTACATGGCGACCGGATTCCTCAAGCGCGCCAACGGTGACTGGGTGTACGCCGACCAGGATGGTGCCCTTGTGAGCGGCTGGGTGCGTGACGGTGGTCAGTGGTACTACCTGGATCCGGCCACGAAGACTATGAAGACCGGGTGGCTCGCCGACGGAGGCTCGTGGTACTACCTCACCGCTTCCGGCGCGATGGCTATTGGCTGGGTCAACGACGGTGGAACCTGGTACTACCTGAACGCCTCGGGCAAGATGGTCACCGGATGGCTCAATGTGGGTGGTGCCTGGTACTACCTGGGACCCGATGGCGCAATGTTCACCGGCACCCACGTGATCAACGGACGCACCTACGTCTTTGACACAAGTGGGGCTTGGGTTGGCTGATCTGAGCTAATCCGCACCTGACGGTGCTCTTCTCCGGGTCCCGGAACGTTGCTATGTAAGCGTTCTCGGACCCGGAATGATTCTGACAGTAAAATATTGTCCAATCGTTTCCCAATGTGAAACAAAGTTTGTCATATGCGTTCTTTGCGCTATTTTGACAGTGGTGGCCGGTACGACGGAGTCCCCTCCGCCTGCCAACACGGTCGCCCGTCGACACATTGGAGTACGCACATGACAACGAAGAAACCAGCGGCGTTCCTCGCGTTCGCCGGTGCCTGCGCGCTCGCCCTGACAGGGCCCGCGACACTCGCAGCGCCGCCCTCGGACACCCACCCCGCTCCCGGTGCCACGGCCTCGTCCCTGCCCGTGGGCGACATCGACACCGCTCTCACCTCGAAGAGCGGACAGACCTCTCAGCCAGACCAGGTCGCGCCGGCCGCCGACCAGGACCCCTCCGCGATCGTCGGCATCATCGTGCAGCTGCACGAGGGCGCGGACCGCGCGGCAACCCTCGCTTCCATCAACGAGGCCGTGGCCGGCGCGTTCCCCGGCTCTTCCGCCCAGGTGGAGCGCGAGTACGACAAGGCCGTGCAGGGCTTCGCGCTCAGCGCCCCCGCCGGCTCGCTCGACGCGATCCGCGCGGTGAGCGGCGTCAAGGCCGCATTCCTCGATCGCGAGACCCGCGTCGAAGACGCCGACGACCAGGTCGCGGGAGAGGGCGCGACGAACTCCTCGCGCATCTCCACCCAGGACCCCGCAAACCTCAGCGCGCAGCTGATGATGCACGCCGACCAGATCACCCAAAAGGGTGACGGCAAGGTCGTCGCCGTCATCGACACGGGCGTGGACATGACGCACCCGGCGTTTACCGGCGCGCTTGGCGGAACGCCTGCGCTTTCAGCGGACAAGGTAGCGTCCTTGACCCCCCAGTTGGGCAATGGCAAGACCGGCGGCTACGTGTCGGAAAAGTTCCCCTTCGCATACGACTACGCGGATAACGACCCGGACGCCTCGCCGACCGGCGAAGCTGGATCGCACGGCACGCACGTCGCCGGCATCACCGCGGGCAACGCGGGCGAAATCGTGGGCATCGCCCCCGACGCGCAGATCATCGTCGCCAAGGTCGCCCGCAGTGTCCAGGGTGACATCACGGATTCCGCACTGCTCGCCGCCCTCGACGACATGGTTGTCCTGCACCCCGACGTCGTGAACCTGTCGCTTGGCCAGCTCGGAGGCATGGACAACGAGGCCGACTCGGTCTACGCGACCGTCTTCAAGAGTCTGCAGGACGCTGGCATCACCGTGAATGCGGCAGCCGGCAACCACCACACGGCCGGGTACGGCAACCTGTCCGGCAAGAACCTGCCCTTCGCCTCCGACCCCGACTCCTCCACCCAGTGTGAGCCAGCGACCTACTCGTCCGTGGTCTCTGTCGCCTCGGTCGATAACTCGCTGGCACACAGCGCCTTCACCGTCGGCGACCGCGATGTTGCCTACCAGCGCGCCGGTGGTACCGACGGCCAGAAGATGCCCGACCTGTCCGACCTGACGGGCGGTCCCTTCGAGTACGTCGACGGCGGCATTGGCTCGGCCGAGGATGGCGCTGCGCTCAAGGCCAAGTACCCCGAGGGCCTCGCGGGCAAGATTGTGCTGGTCAAGCGAGGCTCCCTCACCTTCCAGGCCAAGTTCAACAACATTGCAGACTCTAAGCCCGCAGGCTTCATCCTCTACAACAACGTGCCCGGCGACTCGCTCGTGGTCATGAGCCTGGCGACGGACGGCGTGCCTGCTGCGTTCATCTCGCAGGCCGACGGCGAGGCCATGCTGGCCGCCGACGACCACCACCTGAGCGTCGCCCCCGGCAAGGTCGTGCCCCCGAGCTCGAAGTACTCCATGTCGGCCTTCTCTTCGTGGGGCGTCACCCCGGACCTGCGCCTCAAGCCCGAGGTGAGCGCCCCCGGTGGCAACATCTACTCGGCAGTGCCCGGCGGCACCTACGAGTTCAAGTCCGGCACCTCGATGGCAACCCCGCAGATGGCGGGCGTCAGCGCCGTCGTCCTGCAGCGCGTCCAGAACGATCCGCTGTTCGCGTCCATGAGTGCGCGCGAGAAGATCGACGTCGTCCAGAACCTCATCATGGGCACGGCGGCCCCCATCGTCGACCCGCTCCAGGACACTGGCGTCTTCTACTCCCCGCGTAAGCAGGGCTCGGGCCTGACGAACGTCCTGGCTGCCACGACCTCGTCCGTGTACCCGACGGTTGTGGGCGCGCCCGAGCAGTCCCGCCCCAAGGCGGACTTGGGGGACGGCACGAAGGGCTGGCACTTCGACGTCACGCTGCACAACCTGTCCGGTGCCGAGGCCTCCTACGAGCTGAGCTCGCAGGCGCTGTCGGAGATCGTCGAGGGTGGGTTCTTCACCGGCCGCTCCGCCGATTGGCGAGGCAAGGGCGTGGACATCGCCTACTCCGGTGCGGCCGTGAGCGGCACCGATGAGGGCGCGATCATCACCGTTCCCGCGAACGGCGAGGCGACCGTGGGCGTGGACGTCAAGCCCGGCGCCGACTTCGATGCCTCCGTCGCACAGAACACGCCCAACGGCACCTTCCTCGACGGCTTCGTGCGCTTCACCTCGAAGACCGCGTCCCAGCCTGACCTGACCGTGCCCTACCTGGGCTTCTACGGCAACTGGGGTAAGGCACCCATCTTCGACGCCCTCGCCTCCGAGGATGGCGCCCACACGCTCGCCTCCTGGGTCTACAACGGCACCACTGGCCAGCAGCTGGGATACAACCCCCTGGTCAAGGACGCTGATCGCGTCGGCCTGCCCAACGCGAGCAAGAACGTCATCTCCCGCTCGGACGCCTCGGGTGCTCCCACGGTCCTGGAGCCGCGCACGGGCACGCTGCGCAGCGTCCACACGATCAACGCCGCGTACACGAACGCTGCCGGGGAGAAGGTCGCGTCCTTCACGCGATTCATGAACTGGAAGTCCGGGGTGGATCCCTCCACCGGCAAGATGACCTGGCTCGAGCAGGGACACGATCCGATGTCCCTGGACGCGCGCGCAGACGCGTTTAAGAACCTGCCCGATGGCGCGTACAAGCTGACGCTGTCCGCGCACAACGACGGCCCCTCGCAGGCCGAGCAGTCGATCTCCTACGAGTTCCGGCTCGATACTGCTGCGCCTGTCGTCTCCAACCTGGAGTACAAGGGCGAGGGTGCCGACACGGTCCTGTCCTTCGACATCACGGACGCGTCGGCGCTGGCCGCGATCGACCTGCACGACCCGGCCGACGGCCTGTGGTTCTACCGCCACATCTTCACCGATAACGAGGCCACGACCGCGGCGGACGGCACGCGCGCCTACCACGTTGAGATCCCCTTCAAGGACATCGCCCAGGCATGGACCGACCAGGGTGGCTCCGGTACTGTCATCGCCCACCCGTACCTGCTGGCCTGGGACTACGGCCTCAACCACTCCGAGGCCCTGACCCTGAACCTGCCCAGCAACAACACCGGTACCGTCGACCCGTGCGCGAGCACCGAGGGCGGCCACTGGACGAAGGACGCGGCCGGCTGGTTCTACACCTGCGCCGACGGTAAGAGCTACCTCAAGGATGGCTGGTACACGATCAACGGCTCGGACTATCTGTTCGGCCCGTCGGGCTACATGGCGACCGGCTTCCTCAAGCGCGCCGACGGCCAGTGGGTTTACGCGAACGAGTCCGGCGCCCTCGTGGGCGGATGGGTGCGTGATGGCGGCTCCTGGTACTACCTCGATCCGGCCACGAAGGTCATGGCAACCGGCTGGGTCGCCGACGGCGGCTCGTGGTACTACCTCACGGGATCCGGTGCGATGGCCATCGGCTGGGTCAACGACGGTGGCTCCTGGTACTACCTGAACGCTTCCGGAAAGATGGCCACCGGCTGGCTCAACCTCGGTGGTGCCTGGTACTACCTGTCTCCCTCCGGTGCCATGTTGACGGGCACCCAGGTCATCAACGGACGCACCTACGTGTTCGACGCCAATGGCATCTGGGTCGGCTGACGTGCGGCTCTTCTGAATCACTGATTCGCTGATTCACGAGGCCGGGGCCCGGGAACGCTCACTGCGAGCGCTCCCGGGCCCTTTCTCATGCCTGTACGATTGCCGCATCCCCGGCGGCCGCTGCGGTATGTTGGAAGCAGCGACACATCGCGATGTCGCCTCGTATCTGCGTCGAAGGTAGGGGAGAGCAGTCCATGAAGAAACCAGCCGTTTTCCTGGCCGGGGTGGGCACGTGCGCGCTCGCGGTCGCGAGCTGCTCTCCCGCCTCCACGACGACGTCCTCGCGGCAGTCCAACCCGGGCAGCGACTCGGCCCAGTCCGCGCCGGGTACCACGGCCTCGCCGACGATCGACCCCGACACGGCTTTGACATCGAAAAACGGGCAGAGCGGCCCAAGTGCGCAGTCCGGCAGCCAGGACGGAGACACCTCTGTCGTCGTCATCGTTCAGCTCGAGGAGAGTGCCGACGGCGAGGCGACCCTCGCCTCGATCAACGAGGCCGTGGCCGCGTCCTTCCCGGGCACCTCCGTCTCCGTGGAGCGGGAGTATCGCAACGCCCTGCGCGGCTATGCGCTGCGCGTGCCTGACGGGTCGCTGGACACGATTCGCGCGGTGAGCGGCGTCCAAGCGGTGTACCTGGACGGCAACAACCGCCTCCACTGAGACGGAACCCGGCTGCCTCGCGCCGGGGCACGTGACAGCCGGATACCGATTGCGTCAGCGGGGCGTTCCCTAGATCAGGTCTCTCTTCTCCATGTACTTCATGGCCAGCCAGCCAAACGGGATGCGGCCGTAGAAGGTGACGAGACGGTAGAGCAGAGCCGTCGCGATGGCGACCGACGAAGAGATGCCCGCGACTGTCAGGCCCGAGGTCAGCGCCGTTTCGACGGTACCGATACCGCCCGGTGAGGGAATGAAGGAGCCGGCCGCGTTCGCCGTCAGGTAGGTGAGCGACACCGTGGAGAAGTTCAGCGAACCACCCATGGCGAGCAGCGCCGTCCAGAATGAGCCCACGTAGCCGATGTTCATCAGCAGGTTACCGCCCAGGACCGCAGCGAGGCGACGAGGCTGACCGACGATCCACAGGAGGCGCGGATAGACCTGCTGCCAGGTCGGCTGAATCTTCGACCAGATCCAGCGGCGCACCTTCGGTACGGCGACGATGACGCCGACTGCGACCATGACGAGCGCGACGACACCAAGGATCGTGCCGTAGGGGACCGACACGGACAGCGATGATCCTGCGATCACCATGACGAGTAGCAGGAGGATGATCGTGACGAGAGCCTGAGAGATCTGCATGAGCGTCACCGTCGTCACCGCCATGGCGGTGGGAACGCGGCGCTTGCGCAGGTAGCGCAGGTTGAGGGCAGCGGGGCCCACGCCGGCGGGTGCCACAATCGTGATGATCGAGGCCGCGACCTGGGCGATGAATGTCTCCCTGAAGGGCAGCTTCTCGGGCGACAGGGCAACAAGGGGGACCGCGGAACCGACCCAAATGAGGCAGGCGAGCACCGCAGAGGCGAGCATCCACCACAGGTTCGCGCTCTTGACCGTGGTGACGATGTCGCTGAAGTTCAGCGAGCCGAGGACGATGAACACGGCGATGAACGCGATCGCGACCGTAAGGATCGTGCGCGGGCGGAATCGCTGCAGGTCGGCGGTGGGCGCGGTCTCGGCCTCGGAGTCTCCCACGAGGGCGGCGCGCAGGTCGCCCAGCAGGTCGGAACGGCGCAGGCGCTGATTGATCTGTGCGGGAAGGACAGGCTTCTGGATAACGGGGGCACACGCGATCAGCGTCTCCTCACCGACGCAGCGTCGACCGGCCTCGAGCGCGCGTTCGGGGCCCACGGCAAGCGCGGTCAGGACCAGCATCTGTGCGATGTCGATCGACTGATTAAGCTCGGTCGTGGCGACCTCGCCCGAATCCCAATCGAGGAGCCACACGTCCGACGACTCATCGACGACGACCGCCTCGGGGGTGAGAGCGCGGTGCGAAATGCCGCGCGAGTGGGCGAACTGCAGCTGCTCCCACGCGCGGTCCAAGACCTCATCCGTTGCGTCCTCGCCGAGCTCCGTCAGCGGAGTCGTCGGCGGCAGCGCGGACATGACCATGATGATGGAGTCCGCGGAGGAGGCGATGCCGATCGGCTCCTGCGTGAACACGCCGGCGCGCAGCGCCTGCAGCGTCGTGAAGGATGAACGCTCGGCCTGCGCCTTGAGCGAGGGGGAGACCCATCTGCTGATGCCGCGCAGACGCAGGTTGTTCCACATCTCGACGAGCGTTCCGGTCAGCTCCTGGCCTGGATCCATGGCGATGATCTCGTAGGCCAGGCCCGTGTCGCTCCACGCCTGGTAGTGGCGGTGGTAGTCCTGGTTCGGGCGGCGCGTGACCGTGACGCCCATGTCGCCCAGATCGGCGGGCATCTGGGTGAGCTGGCCGCGCGAGTTCTCTGCTACGGCCCACGTGGCTAGCGGCTCCTCGGTCGTGTCGAGGTCGGTGCGCACGATCCGTGAGGGCGTGATGCCGATGCTGAGAAGACCCTCGACGAGCTTGGCACCCTTTGCCCTCTGGTCGTCGTAGCCCATGACCCACCGCGAGCCGGAGCCGAAAGCGCGCCCCAGGAACACGGAGATGAAGGCGACAGGCAGGGTCATCGAGGAGCGCAGAACGCCCAGAATGAGAATGATCCACAGGCCCGTCCAACCCCACTTGATTGCCTTCATCGACTGGGCCTCGCCTGCGGAGGTGAACAGGGCACACAGGGTGACGATGACTAAGTTGATGGCGATCACACTGCCGGTCTGCGAGCCCTGCGTAGCTATCGCGCGGTCCACGCTCAGCGGTGCGGTGAGGTAGGAGGGCAGTAGCCCGGTCAGGACGGCAATGATCCATCCGCCGACCGCCGCAACGACACTGGTAACGAGGGCCTGGATGATCGCCTGGAGGCGCTTGCGCAAGGCGAGGGAGACGATCACGAGGATCGGCGTGATCAGGATGATGAGGCCCTCGACCAGGCTGACGGGCAGGATCAGGATCTTGCGGATGAGCTGGAATTGTAGGACGTCCATGGTGACGCCGTGTGTAGTGGCACTGGCCACCGAGCCGATCGTCCAGATGATGAGGATCGCGATGAGGGAGAGGACGACGTCGACGAGGTCTTCGCGGCGGCGACGCACGCTCAGGATGCGGTCCGCGATGTAGACGGGGCGCTGTAGGCGCATGCGGCGTATGGGCAGGTTCGCGGCGATTTCACCGGTCGCCGGAGACGGAGTGGACTCGACGTCCGTGTCCTTTTCGTCGGTGGTGGCCTCTGCGTCGGTCTCCGTGGTGGCCTCCGGCGCGCTGTCCTCGGGCTCGTCGGCGGGTTCCTCGGGGCTGGTGGCGGCGTCATCGGTCGTGGGCGCGGGCGGGGGCAGGAGGGGATCCGCCGCGCTCTCGTCATTCGACGACGAGGCCGGGGTTCCCTGGTCGGCGTCCGCGTGGCTGGGAGGAATGCTGGGCGGCATGGCTACGGGCGCTGTTGAAGCATCGGGCGTGACGACGGGCTCCATGACCTCGGTGCGCGCCTCCGAGGAAGGAACCTCCGGGGGCGGGGGAGCCTGCGGGGGTGCCCCGGCCTCGTCGATCATCCCCATGAGGGCATCCACCCCGGATGCCGAGGGGTCGGCGGAGGAACTGGGGACGAAGAGGATGTTCGTGTCCCCGACCGGAGAGCCGTCGTGTGAATCCTTGCGCTTCCTCATGCCGCCTATCCTATATTCGCGGTCAACAAAGGTAGGGTTAGGGTGATACATTCCCGGCAGAAAAGGGCCCTATCGTGACCTGGTCGACACTCGTGACCGCATCGGATCCGTCGATGCTGCACACCGTTATCGAGTGGTTTAAAAATCCCGAGACGCTACTCAAAGCTATGGGTCCGTGGGCGATGGTCGGCATCCTGCTCATTGTCCTCATCGAGTCGGGTGTCCTGTTCCCGGTGCTGCCCGGTGAGTCCCTGTTGTTCACTGCAGGCCTGCTCCACGACCGCCTCGGCCTGCACCTGCCGACGCTCATCCTCCTCGTCGTCGTCGCGGCCTTCATCGGTGCACAGATCGGCTACTTCCTGGGCGCCAAGTGGGGGCGCCGCTTCTTCAAGCCCGACGCTCGCATCCTCAAGACCGCGCATCTGGAGAAGGCGGAGCACTACTTCACGAACTACGGCGGCCGCTCGCTCGTCATCGGACGTTTCATCCCCTTCGTGCGTACCTTCATCCCGATCGCCGCAGGCATGGCCCGCTACCCCTACCCGAAGTTCCTGGCCTTCAACACGCTCGGTGCCACCGTGTGGGGCGCGGGCTTCATCCTCGTGGGTGCGCTCCTGGGTAACGTCCCCTTCGTGCACGACAACCTGACGCTCATCCTCGGCGTCATCATCCTCGCGTCGGTCCTGCCCGTCATCATTGAGATCGTGGGCAAGCGCCGCGCTGCTTCCGACAAGGAGTAATCCATGCTGGCCTGGTGGATGCTGCTCCCGACCCTGCTGGTCATGATGGTCGCCCTGGTCTTACCGGGGTTCATGTGGCTGCGGGCGGGAGGACGCTCGTCGCTCGTCGCGATCGGTGCGGCCCCCGCGTTCACCTTTGGCCTGATCGCGATCCTGTCGGTCGCCTACCCGGCTCTCGACATTGAGTGGGAGCCCTCGACGGTGCTGCCGATCCTCGGTATGAGCGCCCTGGGAGGCGCCGGCGCGTGGAGCCTGAGCTTCTTCCGCCGCAGCAACGACGGGTTTTCTCTGAGGGGAGTTCCCCTGCGCGAGGCGATCGGCGTGCGCAAGCCGATTGGCGGACGCCAGGCGGCGATCCGTGCGGCCACGTGGGGAGCGATCCTGGTGGGCTTTGTCCTCGCGGCGCTGCCCCTCGTGATGAGCGCGGCCCCATCGAACCCGGTCCAGCAGTGGGATCCGACGTTCCATCAGAACGGCGTGCACGCGATCCTGTACGGCAAGAATGCCAGCCCCTTCGGCGGCCTCCACGAGCTGTACGGCGGCCGCAACGTCTACTATCCGACGGGCTGGCACGCCTTCGTTGCGCTGTTCGCGCGCTACGACTCTGTCGTCCAGGCCTCGAACGTGTCCTCGCTGGCGCTCATGGCCGTGTGGGTGATTGGCCTGGCGGCGCTCGTCTCGGTGCTGACCGCCTCGCGCAGCGCGATCATGGCGGCACCCATCATCGGCGGCATGCTGCTCAACATGCCCGCCGACGCACTCACTATGTACAACCAGTGGCCCAACTCGACGGGCACCGCTCTGGTGCCGGGTCTGGCAGCCATCGCGATCGTCGCGGGACGCCGACTTGTCACCGACCTGCGTGCGGGCGATGGGCTGCGTGCGGTCATGCGCCGTATTCCGCAGGCGATATTCCTCCTCATCGGCGCCATCGGCCTCGTCGGCGCGCACCCGAGCGCCGCCTTCTCGATCCTCGCGTTCCTGATCGCGCCGCTTCTCGTCTCCCTCGCGTCCCTCGCCCGACGCGCCTACGGTCGCGGTGGACGAGGCCAGCTCGTCGCCCTGGCGTGGGGTGCCCTCGCGCTTGTCGTTGTCGCGGCGCCGCTCCTCGCGCTGTCGTCGTCGAAGATCCGGGCCATGGGTAGCTACAACCGCAAGGGTAGCAACTGGGGCGAAGCCTTCATGCACGCCTTCCTGCCCTACCCGCCCTTCTCGAACACATCCGGCAACATTCAGTGGACGATCGTCCAGTTCATTCTCCTGCTCGTCGGCGTCGCGGCGACTGCGCGCCTGTACCTGCTGTTCCGTCGCCCGGATCCCCTCGAGCTTGCCGCCGCGCGCGCCGGACTCACCGATGACGTGGATGTGGACGCGGAGGAGGGTGCCCTGGCCTCGGCTGACGAGATCGAGGAGTCCGAGGAGGAGGCGCAGCCCCTGCCGTTCTGGCCCCTGTTCTCCTACGTGATCCTTGGGGCCCTCACCGCTCTGGCATACTCGCCCGACTCGGCGTTGCGCAGCTACCTGTTGGCCCCCTGGTACAAGGACGCCCGTCGCATCATGGGGGTCGAAGACATCGCGCTGACCATCCTCATGGCGGTCGGTGTCGCCGCCATCGTTCGCGTCATCCACGCCGCGTGGACAAAGTCCCTGCAGCGGATACTCGCCGAACGCGGAGCCGACGACAACATCGAGGCGCCGCGCTGGCCGATTCAATTCTCGGTTGGCCTGCTCGTGCTGGTCCTGTCGGGCTTTGGTGCAATCGACGCGCGAAACACGGCGGTCGCCCAGGTGTACGACCCTGCGCACCTGGGCAAGCCCGGTATGGCCACCACCGGTGAACTCGCCATGCTGCGCCGCATGAAGTACACGACCGCCCCCGACGCGCTCATTCTGGGCGACCCGATCGCGGGCGCGGCCTACTCCGAGATGATCGGCGGACGCAAAGCGGTATTCCCGCAGCTGAGCACGGCTAATGCGGACGTGGTCTCGCAGAAGCTCCTCATCCAGCATTTCCACGATATCGGGACCGACCCCGAGGTCTGCGAGGTTGTGCGCAGGCTCGGCATCACGCACTTCTATGAAGAAGAAGACGGCTACTACTACAACTTCTCGCGAGCGTCCCGTCACCCGGGCCTCTACAACGTCGACACGTCCAGCGGCTTTGAGCTGGTCGACGCGGGCGGCACCGCGAAGCTGTGGAAGATCACCGCGTGCGGCGATGTGACGCCTGGCGGCGGGCGCGAGGCCTTCGTGACCGGCGTGACCGGCGACCGCGACTGACGCTCGGCCTCTGAACCCGCGCGATTGGCCACAATGCACCCTCTGCCCTGAAACGAGGCCGCGGAGCGAGCGCCGCTCTCGTTACCCTTGACACCATGACGACGAACATTCCCGGCCCCGCGCCCCTCGGTGACAAGCTTCGTATCGCCTTCCTCGGTCCGTTCGGCACGTTCACCGAGCAGGCCGTCCACCAGGTCGCTCCCGCCGGCGCGATCCTCATGCCGATGACGAGCGCCCCGCAGGCGCTCGCGGCCGTGCGTCGAGGCGAGGCCGACCGCGCCGTCGTCCCGATCGAAAACTCCATCGAGGGCGGCGTGAATGCGACGCTCGATTCCCTCTCGCACGGCGACCCCCTCGTCATCGTCGCCGAGATGCACGTGCACGTTGTCTTCCAGCTGGCCGTCCTGCCGGGTACGCGCCCCGAGGATATTCGCCGTATCGGCACCCACCCCCACGCGTGGGCGCAGTGCCGCGGCTGGGTCGAGGAGACCTTCCCCGGCGCGATCCACGTGCCCGCCACGTCGACTGCCGCCGCCGCAGAGCTCCTCTCGGACGGAGACGCGTCCTTCGATGCTGCCCTGTGCAACGCGGTCTCGGTCAACACCTACGGCCTGGAGGCCCTCTTCACCGACGTCGCCGACAACCCGGGCGCGATCACCCGCTTCGTCTTGGTGGCCCGCCCCGGCGTGGTGCCCCCGCCG
Organism: Actinomyces sp. HMSC035G02; assembly: GCA_001838165.1. Taxonomy (GTDB): domain Bacteria; phylum Actinomycetota; class Actinomycetes; order Actinomycetales; family Actinomycetaceae; genus Pauljensenia. The sequence continues at coordinate 36,353 of KV835882.1, forward strand.
ACCGGCGCGGATAAGACGACCATTCAGGTGGCGCTGCCGGTCAACGAGTCGGGCGCCCTGCTGACCCTCCTCGAGCAGTTCTCGGCGCGCGGCGTCGACCTGTCCCGCATCGAGTCGCGCCCGAGCGGCGACGGCCTCGGCAATTACACGTTCAGCATTGACATCGTCGGCCACATCCGTGAGGAGCGCGTCCAGGCGGCCCTCGTCGGCCTACACCGCTACTCGCCGGAGGTCCGCTTCATGGGCTCCTACCCGCGCGTCGACGGCGTGCGCGCCTCGGTCGCCCCCGGGACGACGGACGAGGCCTTCCGCGCGGGTCGCGCGTGGGTCGCGGACCTGCTGCACGGCGGGGACGGCACGGGTGAGTCCACGGGTAGCGCGCCGTCCTGGCCGCTGGCCTGACGCGCCAGGTTTATTGACGCTCCGCGGGATCGTATCGCGGGATTCAACCTGATCGGGAAGATTCCACCCGATCAGAAGGGGTTGAATCTTCCCGATCGGGTGTAATACCTCATCGGTAACAAGCGTCGTCGTGGAATGTGTCGCCGACAGTGCCTCCTGCCAGTGTTCAATGGGCGCAGACTCTGCAGTACTGCACTAGATGCGGGAGCAATGCACTAGTTGTGGGGGCATTGCACTGCCTGCTATCTGGTGCAATGCCCTGCTAAGTAGTGCAATGCTGTGCGAAGTAGTGCACTGCTATTTGGCAACAAGCTCGTGCGCGGCACGCGCCGCGTAAGGAAGCGGGCTTAGCCCGGCAGCAGCTCCATCCACGTGCGTTCGGCGGGGACAGCGATGTCGAGGGCACCGGCCTGCATGCGAACATGCATGGTGTGCGCGAGGCCGATAGCGTCGCCGTCCACCTGGCACACCTGGGCCTCCTCGGCCGTGACGGATGCGCCCTTCGCCTGGCGGAACGCGACCTTGCCGGTCGAGACGGGCAGGTTGATCGGGCGCAGGCCGATGAGCTGGCCGAGCATCTTCCAGGTCACGTCCGCCCAGCCGAGCAGGCCGGCGTGCGCGTCGACCGCAATGACGTCAATGAGTCCGTCGGAGAGCTCCGCGTCGGGGGCGAGGACCAACATCTTCATCTCGCCCGCGTTCGCGAACATGACGGAACGCGCCTCGACGCGGGTGATCTCATCCGCGGGTGAGCGCGGGGGTTCCGCGCTCGCCGAGGCGGCCTCGTCCAGGGCCTGGCCCGCGATCTGGTCGCCGACGCCCAGGGGGTCCGCTACTCGAGCGGAGGGGGAACGCAGGGTCAGGCGCGCCTTCATGCGCGGCACGCCCATCGCGCCCAGGCCGGCCCACACGTAGGCGATCCAGCCGATCCGCTTCTTCAGCTCGGGGTTCGTGTCCGCCATTGTTGCGCCGTCGTAGCCCATGCCCGCGACAACGAGGCACGCGTATTCGTCCGCGCGCGGCTCGATCGACGAGGCCGGTTCCTCCTCGCTCTGAAGAGTGACCTCGGGGTGCAGAGCAGCCCGTGCGGCGAGGCGCAGCCCGCCCTCGGCGGGCTGATCGGATTCCTGCGTGGCATCCTCGACGCGCACCCACGCCAGGTCGACGGAGCGGTGGTTGCGGTCGAGAGCGATGGCGAGGGCCGCTTCGGGGTCGTCCGGGATGGACAGGTTGCCGGCCAGGACGTTGCCGGTGCCCACGGGGATGATGCCCATGCGCACGCCGGATCCTGCCATGCCGGCGGCGACGGCACGCACGGTCCCGTCTCCGCCCGCGGCGATGACGACGGAGGCTCCCTCCTCAAGGGCGCGTACGGCCTGCCCGGTGCCCGGATCCTCGCGGGTGGTCTCGCGCCAGTGCACGTGGTCGATGCCCAGTTCCTTGGCCTTGCGGTTGATGCGGTCCTTGAATGCCTGGGGATCCTCGTGCTTGGAGGGGTTCATGATGATCCAGGGGCGCGGCCGTCCACGCGTCGGGTCGTCCACGGAGGCGGGAACCGCGAGGGCTTGGCGGCGGCGATGCCTGCGAGTCAGGGCTGTTGTGAGGCGCGCGACCCCAATCGCTCCGGCTCCGGCGACGGCGGCGAGTACCCACGGTGTTGCGTCCATGGGCTTAGCGTATCCCGCTTTATGCCTGTGGACGGGTTGTGAAGTGGCTTTTCGTTGCACTTCGTGTCATACGTGTCGGCCTGACGTGTGCTCGTTGCCATCTTGTCCACACGGTTATGCACCAAAGGTGGATAACTTTCAGGGTTTTGAGGACCTCATGGGTGTAGTTTGTGTATAACCCTGACCTGCTGTGTTGAATTCACAGTTGGGGCGGTAGGGGACACGGCGCGCCCACCTGGCATAGGATGGGACGCATGATTGATGTGCGTGCCCTGCGTGAAAACCCCGAACCCGCCCGCGCCTCCCAGCGTGCCCGCGGAGCGAACCCCGGCCTCGTCGATGAGATTATCGAGGCCGATGCCGCCCGCCGCGAGGCCCTGCAGGCTTTCGAGACGCTGCGAGCCACCCAAAAGGAGGTCTCTAAGTCTGTGGGTCGCGCCTCCAAGGAGGAGCGTCCGGCGATCCTGGCTCAGGCTAAGGAGCTCGCCGAGCAGGTGAAGGCCGCCGAGGCCGCCGCCAACGCCGCCGACGCCGAGGCGGACCGCCTCGCGCGCCTCCTGCCGAACCTCGTTCTCGACGGCGTGCCCGTCGGCGGCGAGGAGGACTTCGTGGTTCTGCGCCACGAGGGACCCGCCCCCCGCGACTTCGCGGCCGAGGGCTTCGAGCCCCAGGATCACCTCGCGCTCGGCGAGGGCTTGGACGCGATCGACACCAAGCGCGGCGCGAAGGTCTCCGGCGCCCGCTTCTACTACCTCAAGGGCATCGGCGCCCGCCTCGAGCTGGCCCTCATGACGATGGCCATGGACCAGGCGCTGGCCAACGGCTTCGTGCCGATGATGACCCCGACCCTCGTGACCCCGCAGGTCATGGGCGGCACCGGCTTCCTCAACGAGCACTCCGACGAGATCTACTACCTGCCCGCCGACGACCTGTACCTGACGGGCACGTCCGAGGTGGCCCTTGCCGGCTACCACGCCGACGAGATCCTCGACCTGTCGGGTGGCCCCAAGCGCTACATGGGCTGGTCCACCTGCTACCGTCGCGAGGCCGGCTCCGCGGGCAAGGACACGCGCGGCATCATCCGCGTCCACCAGTTCAACAAGGCTGAGATGTTCAGCTACTGCCGCCCCGAGGACGCCGCCGAGGAGCACCAGCGCTTCCTCGCGTGGGAAGAGGAGATGCTGGCCAAGGTCGAGCTGCCCTACCGCGTCATCGACACGGCCGCCGGCGACCTGGGCACTTCCGCCGCCCGAAAGTTCGATTGCGAGGCCTGGCTGCCCACCCAGGAGCGCTACATGGAGGTCACCTCGACCTCGAACTGCACGACGTTCCAGGCGCGCCGCCTCGGCATTCGTGAGCGCCGCGAGGACGGCGTGACCGCGGTCGCCACCCTCAACGGCACGCTGGCCACGACCCGCTGGATCGTCGCGTTCCTCGAGAATCATCAGCAGGCGGACGGCTCGATCTACGTGCCCGAGGCCCTGCGCCCCTACCTGGGTGGACTCGAGGTTCTGACCCCGGTCGCTCGATGAGCCAAGAGCGCTTCCTGACGGTCCCCTCCACCGGGGAAGTCGCTCGCCCCTTCGAGGTTCTTCTCGACGAGGCCTCGGCCGCCCTGCCCGCCGACTTTCCGACGTCGGCGGGCCAGGTCCTGGTCGCGCTCGACATCGACGGCACGATCCTCACCCCCGCGGGGGCGACCCCGCGCGTCCTTGAGGGGATCCACGGCCTCGCCGCCGCGGGCGCCCACGTGCTCATCGCCTCGGGTCGCGCGCTCGAGGGCGTGATTCCCGTTCTCGATGCCTTGGAGTTCACGGATGGGTGGGCGCTGTGCAATAACGGCGCGACCCTGGTGCGCGTGAGCGGCGGGGCGTGCGAGATCGTCGAGGAGCGCACCTTCGTGCCCGGCCCGATCCTCGAGGAGATCGCCTCGGCCGTGCCCGGCTCGGTGTTCGCATCGATGCCGCACCCCAACATCCTGCTCTCCGCTCCCTTCCCGAACAACGAGATCGAGGGGAGCGATCACCGCATCGTATCGATGGAGGAGCTCGCCTCCACGCCCACGCCGAAGATCGTCGTGCGCGCCGCCGACATGGATCGCGAGGAATTCGACCGGATCCTGTCGTCTCTGGACGTGTCGCGCACCCACGAGGTCTTCGTTGGCTGGACGTCGTGGGCGGACATCGAGCCGCTCGGGGTGACCAAGGCGAGCGGCCTGGAGTCCCTGCGTCAGCGCCTCGGACTGCCCTCATGTGGGACCGTCGCCGTCGGTGACGGCACCAACGATATTGCGATGATCGAGTGGGCGGCCTTCGGCGTTGCCATGGGCGGGGCCTCCGACGAGGTGCGCGCCCATGCCAATCACGTGACGGCCGCCGTCGAAAATGACGGCGCCGCCGCCGTCATGCACGCGATCATGCGCCGCTGCGGGGTCGCGGCCCGCTGAGCCAGTCACCCATGATCGCGAAGACGCGGTCCAGATCACCAACCTGGCAGTGCTGGGCCATGCCTGGGTCCTCGGCTTCGTGGAAAGCGTGCACGTCCAGCGAAGCTGCGCCCGCGAGAATGCGGCGCACATCGGACAGGCGCTCAAAGGGAACGTACTGGTCCGCGTCGCCCGCCATCACCAGGCAGGGCTGGTGGATCATGCCCGCAAGGGGCTCCATCGTGTACGCCCCCAGCGCCCGCAGGACGTCGCTCGGCTTATCCAGTCCCGTCAGCTGGCGCGCCTGCTGCAGTTTCCACGCGAGGTCCGCGCTCGCGTGGGTTGCGACGGACATGGTCGCGTCGAAGAGCCATGCGGGACGGGCGCGCTCGACAATCGAGGCCGCGAGCGGGCGGATGGACGCGGGCAGGGGTAGTGTCAGCCCGTCCAGTAGCCGGTACATCATGTCGAACGCAATCACGTGGCTGATGCGCGGCATGTGGGCGGCCGCGCGCATGACGAGGTAGCCGCCGAAGGAGACCCCGAGGGCGGCCGCGCTGTCGAGGTCAAAGTAGTCCAGGACGGCGGTCGTTGGGAGTTCCCAACGCGGCTCCAGAGGCATGCCCGCCAGGGCGGTGTGTCCCTGTCCGGGTCCGTCGAAGGTAATGATGTCGAAGGGGCGGCAGGGGAAGTACTCGGCGAACGCCATGATCTCCTCCGCGTATCCGTCGAAGCCGTTCATCATGACGAGGGTGGAAGGCGCGTCGGGGAAGCGGGCACGATCGTCAGGATCCGCCTGCCAGTGGATCGCCGTCAGTGAGCCATCTGTGTAGGGGATTGTGTGTCGGCGCATCGCCAGGTGAGCGTGAGAGGCGTCGAAGTTACGCGATGCTGCGTCGATGAAGTGCCGCTTTCGCTGGTCGTGCTCGGGCAGGTAGAAGGCGGCCAGAAAGTAGAGTCGCCACGCGGCCGCCGCGTCCCCCTCGGCATCGAAGCGAGCCGCCATGCGCCCGGCGAACTGCGCGATCTGGGAAGCGGAACGGATGCGGGCAAGGGTACTCGTCGTCAACCGATCCATTCCAGGCCGGTCCAGAATCGGTCCGAGGTAACGGTTGAGCTGCAGGTCAAATTGGCGGTTGCCGGTGTATTCGTTGAACATGCATCGAACGTATCGCCCGCCTACGTGCGGTGGAGCACACAATAGCGAACCGAATGTTCGATACCGGACGGAGCGACCGCTATGCGTAGGATAAGCCTATCGATAGTGGAAAAATGATCGGAGAGATATGTTCCTGCGGAGTGCGGATAAGCACGGGCGTGAGGCAGAGAAGAACCTGGATCTGCGGATCCGGAAGACGCGCCGGGCGATCCGCTCCGGCCTCGTGAAGGCGTGCCAGGCCAAGCCGTATGCGCACGTGAGCGTCACCGACATCTGCGCCGCGTCGATGGTGTCGCGCACGACCTTCTACGACCACTACACCGACAAGGACGCGCTGCTCGCCGAGGTCGTGTCCTTCCTTCTCGAGGAGATCACCCCGGCGCTCGAAGGCCTGTGGTTCGCCGAAGAGCGTGACGCCCGCGCCGTCGCCCGCCACCTCGCCGACGTGTACGCGCGCAACGGCAATGCCCTGAAAACTCTGCTGGCTATCCGCGTGGGCGGCGACGGCGACCTGCACGAGCAGCTTTATCGCACGTGCTGTTCGGTATTTACCGATTGGGCGCGTGGGCGCCTAGACGACGAGGTGCTACCCCTGGCTGCGGATGTCTACGCCTCGGTCGTGCTCACCTTCATTGAGCGCAGCGCCACCAAGCCCCTCACGGACAAGGAACTCGCCGCGATCGATCGCGCCCGCGAGCTCTTCATCGAGGGCTTCGGCGTGCAGTAAGTCGCCGTGGGAAACAGCAGGATTCTGCCTTATTTAGTTCGCAATAGTGAACAGTATGTTCGGTAGCTGAGTGTCGGCCACTACCCGCTTGAGCGCAAAGGTGTTATCGTTAACGCAATCCCGGCCCCGGCCTCGTCAATGAAGACCCAAGGAGCACACGTGAGCACCGACCCCCGCGCCGCCATCGCCTCCGCCGACACCGCGCTCGGCATCGAGTTCGGCTCGACCCGCATCAAGGCCGTCCTCATCGGCCCCGACCACGAGGTGCTCGCCACCGGCGGCCACGGGTGGGAGAATCACCTCGAGGGTGGCCTGTGGTCCTACACTCTCGACGAGGTCGTCGCTGGCCTGCAAAGCGCCTACGCATCCCTGGTCGCTGACGTGCGCGAGCGCTACGACGTCACTCCTGTGTCGTACGGCTCGATCGGTATCTCCGCGATGATGCACGGGTACCTCGCCTTCGACGCCGACGACAACCTGCTGGCGCCCTTCCGCACGTGGCGCAATACCAACACGCGCCGCGCGGCGGATGAGCTGACCCGCCTTTTCGGTTTCAACATCCCCCTGCGCTGGTCGATTGCGCACCTGCACCAGGCGGTCCTCGACTCCGAGGAGCACGCGCCGCGCGTCGCCCGCCTGACGACCCTGGCCGGCTGGGTCCACCGCCAGCTGACGGGCCGGCACGTCCTGGGCGTCGGCGACGCCTCGGGCATGTTCCCGATTGACTCCGAGAGCGGCACATACGTTGAGTCCTACCTCGATCAGTACGAGGCCTTGGTGGCCGACCGGGTCCCGTGGCGCCTGCGCGACGTGCTTCCCACGGTGCTGAGCGCCGGTGAGGACGCGGGCACGCTCACCCCCGAGGGCGCGGCCCTCATCGACCCGTCCGGCACGCTCCAGCCCGGTATCGCGCTGTGCCCGCCCGAGGGCGACGCGGGCACCGGCATGATCGCGACCAATGCGATCGCCCAGCGCACCGGCAATATCTCGTGCGGCACCTCCGTCTTCCTCATGGCCGTCCTCGAGCGTTCCCTCACCGAGCTGCACACCGAGATCGACATGGTGACGACGCCCGACGGTTCGCCCGTCGCAATGGTTCACTCGAATAACGGTGCGTCCGAGATCGACGCGTGGGTCGGCTGGTTCGCGGACTTCGCGCGCCTTGTTGGTGCCGACGTGAGTGTCCCGGTGATCTACGACGCCCTCTACAACCACGCGCTCACGGGCGAGGCTGACGCGGGCGGCGTCATGGTCTACAACACGCTGTCCGCCGAGCCGCTCGTCGGCCAGGAGGCGGCGCAGCCGGTGTTTACCCACACCGCCGATGCGCGCGTGAGCCTGGCCAACGCCGTGCGCGCCCAGCTCATGAGCATTTTCGCGGCCGTGCGCATCGGTGTCGACATCCTCGCCGGCGAGGGCGTGCGCCTCGACTCGCTCTTCGCCCACGGTGGCCTCTTCAAGACGCCGGGCGTCGCCCAGCAGATCCTCGCCGACTCGCTCAACATTCCCGTCTCCGTGGGCGACACAGCGGGTGAGGGCGGCGCGTGGGGCATCGCGGTCCTCGCGCGCTACCGCGCCGTTCTCGCAGGGGACGAGGCCACGCCCGCCCTGCCGGAGTACCTTTCCGAGCGGGTCTTCGCGGGCGCGTCTGTCTCCACCCTCGAGCCCACCCCCGAGGGTGTGGCCGGATACGAGCGTTTCCTCGACGCCTACCGTGCGGCCCTGCCGGGCGTGGAGGTTATCGCCCGGGCCCGGTAACGAGGCCCGGGCCCGCTGACGAGGTGTGGGGCCGGACCCTGCGCAGGCGCATGTTTACCCAAAAATGTCGCACGTAATTCCCCTCGATATATTTCAAGTTTTAAAATCAGATCGTTGAAATTCCGGGCAATTCTCGATACCTAATAAAAGGTAGGGGAACCAAATTACGTGCGACATGTGGGGAGGCACGGGCTGGGGTGAGTGGACCGGCTCGCCCAGCCCCCACCTCGTCGATTGAGCGAAACCCGCTACGATTACTCCCATGGGTAAAGCTAGCCGCCGTAAGAAGGTCACCGATCCCGCCAAGCTCAAGGCGTATCGCCCGCCGATCCCCTTCGTCGCGCGCCCCTACGAGGGTCTGCCGAAGGAGATCGAGCTGGTCGCCATGCGCGAGCTCATCCCGGCGGCCACGCTGACCGCACGCACCGACGCCGACCACGGCGCCGTCGAATTCGACTTCGTCACTCTCCTGCCCGAGGGCCACCCCGCGATGGTGCGTCCCGACGGCCGCATCCTCGTTGCGCTGCAGACCCGCTCGAACTCCGCGGACCTCAGCCACGACGCGGGCGCCGCGCTGCTCGCGGCCATCGCCGCGAAGGAGGCGGGCGACGAGGGTGTCATCTCGGTCGACGTGCGCGAGCCTTCCGAGCGTCTCCAGGACATCGTCGACGCAGACAGCTTCACGGACATGAAGCTCGAGGAGGACTTCTCCTTCTGGTTCGACCCGGCCGAGGAGATCGACGAGTCGACGCGTCGCGCCCTCGAGCAGAACCGCGACGAGATCATCCCGACCGAGCCCGTGCCCGGCGTCCCCGGCGCGTACTGGTGCGAGATGAACCGAAACTTCGTGCGTTTCCTGACGGACAACGACGAGGCCAAGCTCTTCGACGCGCTCGCCCGCCTGGCTGCGCGCGGCGAGGCCAACGTCGGCGAGGGCTCGCGCTACGTGGGTTCCTTCCGCGCGTGCGGCCTGATCGTCCCGGTCTTCGAGCTGCCCGAGGGTGCCAGCGCTGCCGACGTTGCGCCCGGCACGCAGGCCCTTGCCAAGGCTCTCGAGGAGGCCCTGAAGGTCACTGAGCGCCTGGATGACAAGGAACGCCGCGCACGTCAGGGCCTCGTCTCCCGAGCTGTGACGATCCGATAAGCACATTTTTACCTGTCGTTTAGATAGGTTTGTCTCTCACATTACGGGCGGCGGGGCGCGATTGCGCCCCGCCGCCCGTAGACTGTTAGTCGTGAACTATCCCGCCGGATCTCGAGGTTCCCAGCCGCAGCGCGTCGCCGCCGTCATCGCTGCACACAACGTCGGACGCGCCGTCGCGGCCACAGTGCGCGCGTGCCGCGCGATACCCAGCGTTGACCTCCTCATTGTCGTCGACGATGGTTCCACGGATGATACCGGGCGTGCCGCTCGGGCCGCCGGCGCCGTCGTCGTGCGTCACTCCGTCGAGCGTGGGCGCGCCTCGGCGATCGAGACCGGCGTGAAGGTCGCCGCCATGCGAGACCGTCCCGACGGGCCGCCCCGCCACATCCTGCTTCTCTCTCCCGACCTCGGCGAATCCGCGGTCGAGGCCACCGCCCTCGTCGAGGCCGTTTTTGCTCGCCAGGCCGACATGGCGATCGCCGTGCCCGCGACTGGCCGCGAGTACTCCGGCTACGGGCCGGGCGTCGCCCGCAGGCTCATCCGCCGCAAGACCGGCTGGAACTGTCACTACCCCCTCAGCTACCAGCGCTGCCTGACGCGTGAGGCCATCGATGCGGCCATGCCGTTCAGCGGCCGCTACGTGCTCGAGGCCGCCATGACCATCAGCGTGCTGCGCGCCGGTCTGTCCGTCATGGAGGTCCCCTGCAACTTCGCGCACTCGGGCGCGGACCGCTCGCTCGGCTCGCTCAATCGCCCGGCACGCATGTTCGACGCCGTGCGCGCCACGGTTAGCCAGCTCTTCCACTCCGACGCGCGCTCGAAGCGCCGCGCCGACCACGAACAGGGGATCGGCGTGCCCTACCCGGTCCCGGCCTCGGCCCGCGACGAGGCGGAGGCCACCGATCCTTCCGACGCGCGCCGCACGGAGATGGTCGGGTGAAGGGCCCGGATCGATTAGTCGTCGGTCGCCTGGTGGCGACCTGGTGGCTGCCCACCCTCATCGCCTGCGCGGTCGGCGCGCTCTACGTGTGCTACTCGGTGGCGCAGTGGCGCGCGCTCGTCGCTCCTTCGTGGGACCTGGGCATCTTCACCGAGGCCGTCCAGGCGTATTCGCGCTTCGAGGCACCCATCGTCCCCATCAAGGGGCCGGGATACAACCTGCTGGGCGATCACTTCCACCCCATCCTGGCGCTCCTCGGTCCGATCTTTCGGCTCTTCCCTTCGGCGTTGACCCTCCTCGTCGTCCAGGACCTGCTGATCGCCGTGTCGGTCCTGCCGATCGCGCGTCTCGCGCAGCGCCTCCTCGGCCGTGGCGGCGCCCTCCTCGTCGGGCTTGCCTACGGGCTGGGGTGGGGGCTGCAGGGCGCGGTCGGCGCCCAGTTCCACGAAGTCTGCGTGGCCGTCCCGCTGCTGGCGTTCGGAGGCGTCGCCTTCGTCGAGCGGCGCTGGGGTGCGTGCATGGCGTGGCTGGCGCCCCTCGTCCTTGTCAAGGAGGATCTCGGGCTGACGGTGTTCATGGCAGGTCTCGCGATCGCCTGGCGCCGCCGACGCGAAGGACGGTCTGCTGTCCTGCGGTCAATAGCCTACGCGCTGTTCGGTATCATCGCGTTTGTGCTGACGGTGAAGGTGCTGCTCCCGGTGATGAACCCGGCGGGCACGTGGGCCTACTCCCTCGATGGGGCCGCGACCGGGGCGGGCACGCCGACCGGAGGAACCACCGCAGCGCACGCAATCCCCTCCCTCTGGGATATTTTGACGACCCCCTCTGTCAAGCTTGTGACCCTCATCGTCCTGGCGGCCGGTGCCGGCTTCGTGGGCACGGCCTCCCCGTGGTTCGCGCTGGTAGCGCCGACGCTCGCGTGGCGCTTCGCGGGCTCGGTCGAGGCCTACTACGGCTGGAACTCGTGGCACTACAACGCAGTGCTCGTCCCCATCGCGGCGTGCTCGCTGCTGGACGTCATCGACCAGTGGCTCGCGCCCGAGCGCGCTACCGCCGAAACCGGCGCGGAACCCGGCGACGAGGCCTCGGCCTCGTCGAACCTGGGCTGGCGCGTTGCGGCCTGGGCGGTTGCGTGTGTGCCCGCTGCGTCGCTGGCTCTCACGGCCTCGTCGCTGCCGCTGTGGCACCTGCCCGAACTCAAGGAGGACCCGCGCATGGCCGCAGCCCTCGGCGCGCTCGACGCGGTGCCCGAGGGGGTGAGCGTCGAAACCGATACGACGCTGCTTGCGCGTCTCGTGCCCGGTCGTGAGGTCTACTGGGTGGGAACGACTGGCACCTTGGATACCCCTCCGGAGTATGTCGTTATCGACGCGCGCTCCTACGCGTGGGGCGACCAGCAGGTCGATGCCGAGTCGTGGGGGAGCGCCGCCCACCCCGGCCACACCTACGAGACCGTCTACTCCAAGCAGGGCTTCCGCGTCGCGCGCCGCACCTCGTAATACGAGAGTGCCGCGCAGCCGGACGCCCCGGCCACGCGGCACTCACGCCGTTTGTGCGGCTACTTCGCGGCGCGCAGGCGCAGCGAGTTGAGGACCACGAACACCGACGAGCATGCCATCGCGGCGCTCGCCAGCATGGGGGAGAGCAGCCCCGCGATCGCCAGCGGCACCATCAGCACGTTGTAGAAGAACGCCCAGAACAGGTTCTCCTTGATGATGCGCAGCGTCCGGCGCGACACTCGGATCGCGGTCGCCGCCGACGTCAGCGACGAGTTCATGAGCGTCATGTCCGCGACCTCGATCGCCACGTCCGTGCCCGAGCCCATCGCGATGCCCAGGCCCTTCGCGCTCGCCTGCGCGAGGGCGGCCGCGTCGTTCACGCCGTCGCCCACCATCGCGACCGTACGGCCCTCGGCTTGTAGATCGGCGACAGTGTTGCGCTTGCCGTCGGGCAGGACTCCCGCGATGACGCGCTCGATCCCGACCTGATCCGCGACGTGGCGGGCCGCCGCCTCGTTGTCGCCGGTCAGTAGGATCGGCTCGATGCCGAGCTCGCGCAGCTGGGCGATCGCATCCGCGGAGGACTCCTTGACCGTGTCGCGCACGATCAGCGCGGCGATCGCGCTGCCCTCGACGCGCTCGGGGATCACCAGGGACGAGGCCTGGGCCCCCTCCCGCTCGCCCGCAGACGGGGTGGTGCCCGGCTGGGTGGGGGTACCGGTATCCCCACCCGCGCTGCCGCCAGCCGCGGGTGCGCCGTCGGCGGTCGCGGCCTCAGAACGGGAGGTGACGGTGCCGGAGTAGCCGGCGGCGCTCACGACGGCCTCGAGCTCCTCGTCGCTGTGAGGGGCGGTGAGCGTGATGCGAGCGGATTCGGTGGCGAGGTTGACCTCGGCCTTCACGCCGTCGAGCTTGCCGAGCTTGCGCTCGACGCGGCGCACGCAGGATGCGCAGGTCATGCCGCCCACGCTCATGGTGAGCGTCGCGAGGGGCAGCTTGGCGTCGGGGCCGGGCAGGACAATGTGCGTGTGGGCCTCGGGCATGGGGGTGACGGCCTCGGTGGTCGCCACTCGGCCGAGCTGCGGTGCGAGGGCTGCGACGACGGCGGAGGCGCCCGAGGCCTCGGCCTCGCGCACGGCGTCGAGGAGGGAGGAGGGCACGTCGATGCCCAGGGAAGCCAGCCACGACGGGCGACCGACCAGCACGCCGCCCTGGGAGGTGATGCCGACGACGCCGAGCCCGGGCTGGTTCGCGAAGGCCGTCACGGGGACGAGCGACAGGCCGCGGTCCGCGGCACCCGACGTGATGGCGCGGGCGACGGGGTGCTCGGAGAGGGACTCGACGGAGGCGGCGAGGGACAGGGCCGAGGCCTCGCCAGCTCCGGGCGCGACCGCGACCGACTCGAGGGACATGACGCCCGTGGTGACCGTGCCCGTCTTGTCCAGCAGCATCGTGTCGATCGAACGCGTCTGCTCGAGAATTTCCGCGTTCTTGATGAGGATGCCCAGCTGCGAGGCGCGCCCCGACCCGACGAGGATCGCGGTGGGTGTGGCCAGGCCGAGCGCGCACGGGCACGCCACGACCAGAACGGCGACGGCAGCCGTGAACGCGGCCTGCACGCCGCCGCCCGCGAGCAGCCAGCCCCCGAGCGTCAGCAGGGAAACGACGATGACGATCGGCACGAACACCCCGGAGATCTGGTCCGCGAGTCGCTGGACGGGCGCCTTGCCTGCCTGGGCCTCGGCGACCATGCGCCCCATCTGCGCGAGCGTCGTGTCCGAACCGACGCGCGTGGCGCGCACCAGCAGGGATCCCCACGTGTTGACGGTCGCACCCGTCACCGCGTCGCCGGGGGCGGCGTCCACGGGCACCGACTCGCCCGTCAGGAGCGAGGTGTCCAGGGCGGAGGAACCCTCGACGATGACGCCGTCGGTCGCCACCTTCTCGCCCGGGCGCACCGTGAACAGGTCGCCGACCTGCAGGGACGAGGCGGGCACGACGCTCTCGGAGCGCTCGCCGGTCGCGGGGTCGACGCTCACGAGTGTCGCCTCCTTCGCGCCCATGCTCAGCAGCGAGCGCAGCGCGTCGCCCGCGCGGTAGCGTGCGCGCGCCTCCATGTAGCGTCCCGTCAGCAGGAACACGACGATCATGCACGCGCCCTCGAAGTAAATCTCCGCGTGGCCGGCGTGCGCCGCGCGCGGGATCAGGCTCATCTGCATGCGCATGCCGAGCATCCCGGCGCCGCCCCACAGCAGCGCCCACCAGCTCCACAGCGTCGAGGAGATGACGCCGAGCGAGACCAGCGTGTCCATCGTCGTCGAGCCGTGGCGACCCGCCGCGAAGGCCGCCCGGTGGAAGGGCCACGCGCCCCACGTCACCACCGGGATCGAGGCCACCGCGACGACCCACTGCCACCCCGTGAACTGCCAGGCGGGCACCATCGACAGAACCATCGCGAGGATGCCCAGCGGCGCGGAAACGATGAGGCGAGCCCGCAGGTCGGCGGCGTGGGCGCGTGTACCCTCACCGACCTGGGGGGTCGGGGCCGAGGCCGGGGTGGCCTCAGGAGCAGAAAGGGTGGCCGGGGGAGTGGTCGTCATGGAGTCAGTGGACATAGGTACCCTCCGGGGGTATGTATCAGACGAAAGGAAACGAGGCCAGGGAAAGTGTCCCGGCCTCGTCAGTGAGGCGTGGAAATCCTCAGAAGTCGCGCGAGATGCCGACCAGCTTGAAGCCGGCCTCGGACACCGCGTCGCTCAGCGCAGCGTCGTCCAGGGGCGTGTCAGTCAGGACCGTCACCTTGGAGGTGGCGCCCGAGTTGAGGATCACGTCGACGTTCTTCACGCCGGGGATCTCGCTCAGCTCCTCGCTGACGCTCATCACGCAGTGGCCGCAGGTCATGCCGTCGACGGACAGTTCAATGGTGCGATCGATCTCGGTGGTCATGATGTCTCCTTGTTGTTAGGACTTGATGAGGCGCGCGATGGCCGCGGCCGCCTCGTCGACTTTGGCCTGCGCGGCCTCGTCGGATTCGCGCGCCGCCGTGACGACGCAGTGATTCATGTGGTCTTTGAGCAGGTTGACCGCAACCGAATCGAGCGCGGACTGCACGGCGGATACCTGCGTGAGGATGTCGATGCAGTACTCGCCCTGCGAGATCATGCGCTGCAGGCCGCGCACCTGGCCTTCGATGCGGCGCAGGCGCGCGAGATGATTCTCGGTGTTGCCGTGGTAGCCGTGTTCGTTGCTCATGGAAGTGATGGTACCCCTAGGGGGTATGGGTGTCAAGGGGGTATCGCCAACACGTGCTGTGGGGGTGGCGACACGCATCCCTCAATGCGGCGCACCCAGCCCCGGCCCGCCGTAGGGTGGAGGCAGCACACAGGTAAGGAGGGGACATGAAGCGACGCCCGCGTCGGCGCTACCGCGCGATCCGCCGCGTCCCCCAGGCCTACCCCGGCCTCTACCTGCGCCTCAAAGTCGCGCCCATCGTCCCTGCCCTCGCGGCCACGGTCGCCGTCGGTGCGCTCGCGGACATCTCCGCCATGCCGCAGGATGTGCGCGCCCGCGCGCGCTCCCTCTCCGACGACATGGGAACCGTGATCAGCGAAAAATCGCAGCGCATCTTCTTCGATACCCCCGGCCTCGACACCCTCCTCATCCGCTCCCTCTCACATGTCGCGCGGCGCACCGCGACCGTGGGGCGCGCATGGGCGCGAGCGGTCGTCGCCGTCGGCGCGGACAAGGACGGGCGCATGGCCCGCATGCTGCCCCTTATCCCCAGGCGTGGATACGACGCCCTCATGACCGGCATGCTGACGATCGGCACGGCAGTGGGTGCCCTGCGCGGCGGCGAAGTCCACGTCGCACTCCTGCGCGACTCCGACGCAGACCCCGCGTTCCAGGACCCGCTGCCCGGCCACCCCGAGGCCCAGATCCGCCGCGTCGATGCACCTGCGCGGCTCTCCGACATGTGCGCCGACATCGACGAGCTCTACTGGTCGCGCACGATCGGCCCGGCCGTCAAGATCACCCGCGTCGGCGACGGCGAGGCCCGCCGCTGGCTCCTGAGTCTGGTCGGCACCGAGTCCATGACGTGGCGCTCCACGAACAACCCGGCCGACGTCGAGACGAACATCCGACTCATGCTGGGCCTGGAAAGCGCGATGAGCGTCGGCGTCGTGCGCGCGTTGCACGCCGCCATGGAACGCGACGGCGTGCCCGCCGAGCGGTGGCCGCGCGAGCCCGTCCTCATCTGCGGCCACTCCCAGGGCGGGATCGTCGCCGCCGCCCTCGCCTCGGTCCCTCCCGACGAGGCCGGGGTCAACGTCGCCGGCATCCTGTCCACGGGCGGCCCGAATCGGCGCATCCGCGTGCGCCCCGACGTGGTGACCGTCGCCGTCTACCACGATCAGGACGTCATGCCGAGCCTCGACGGCTCGCCGGACCGCGCCCCCGACCGGCGTGTCACCGTCGGACGAAGCCTCGTGAGGCCTCGTACCCGCCCCCTCTACTACGCGCACTCCTCCTCGACATACACCGAGACCGTGCGCCTCCTCGAGCGCAAGGTCCGCGTGACCCCGTGGGGGCGGATGGCCTCGTCGATGGCGGCCCTGCAGGATTTCCTGCCCGCGCCGGACGAACCCACGCGCGTCATGCACTACGAGATCTGGCAGGACATCCTGACCCCGACCGCCGAGAGCACGTGGGACGCGGTCGCCGCACTCGAACGCGGCGGCTCCTACGAACCCGCCACCTACCCGATCGACTACGCGGTCACGGCCCCCCGCCTGCCCCGCGTCGCCCGAGCCCGGCGCCGCGCGGCCCTCCCGGCGCGCATCGCTTCCGCCCTCTCCTCCCTCAGAAAGGACAGGTCATGACCGACCCCAACGCCCCCCTGCGCGAGGTGCGCCGATGGATGCGCGTCTCGACCCCCGTCAACAAGGCGGCCTCCGCGGGCCTGCGCGGTCGGCTCCCGCAGATCGCCGGGCCCCTCATGATCGGCGCGCTCGGCGTGGGTGCGCTGGGCGCGGGCATCGCGTGGCGCGCCCTGTCCTCGACGAGGGGCACCGGGCGCACCCAGCGCTTCGTGGACCTCGCGACCGCCGCGTTAGACTCCGGCTTCCCGCTTCGCTCCGACGAGGGTGTGGCCGACGAGGGTGCGGCCCGCGTGCCGCGCCGCGTCGTCCACGTCGAGGTTGGCGAGGGCTTCGGGCGCCCCTCCCTCGTGTCCATCGACATCGTTGTGGCCTCCTCGGATGCGCTGTCCGAGCGCGAGGTGGCGACGCGCGCCCTCGACGCGATCACCCGAGCGACCTGGAACAATCCCGAGATGGCGCCGGTCAGCGTGCGCGCACGAGTCCTCGCCGCCCACGACGAGGCCGGCGATCTCGAGGCTCCCGGCGCGCAGACCGACACCGTCGTCGACATGAGCGCCCTCGGCTTCACCGACGAGATCGCGCGCCCCGACGAGCTTTACGACCGCTACGGCGCGCCCGAGTGCGACCCCGCCTGGAGGCCGTGACCGGCAGGCGAAAGTCGGCCTCGTTCCTGTGACGAGGCGGGGTGTCCCACCCCTTGGGGGCGCTGTTGTTCGCCTTGTGACCGTTTGGTAGGGTCTGGCTTAACAGCACCGAAGTGACGTCGAAGGAGCATCATGGCTGGTGATCTTGTCATCGAAGAAGGGGACCTCGAAGTCCTGCGTGACCGCACGAGAGATCTGTCCGGCAGACTGCAGTCGGTGACCGTCGCGACGGCGGGCGACTACATTTCCTCCGGGGTTGGCGGGAGCCCCCTCGCAGGACAGGGACGCAGCGCCGGCGAGACGATCGACGAGGCGGTCATCGCACTGACGCGTGACCTGGACGATTTCTCCCAGTCCGTGAACGACTCGATCAACGCCTACAACGCAACCGAAAACAAAGCGACGGTGAGCTTCCAGCACACTGACCACGGCGGCCCGGCGATGACGATGGATGACCTGCGACGCATGATGGAGGAACAGTAATGGCAACCTGGGCGGACATTCAGAGCTGGGAGCTCAGCCACGTGGAGGAGGCCGAGGACCTCATTGAGGCCGAGGTGCGCGAGGCGCGTGAGATCATCGCCGACCTCGAGCACGCCGCGAACGACATCCGATCTCAGGGCGAGGCACCTGACCGTATGCGCCAGCGGCTCACCGAGATCCAGGACAAGCTGGACTCGCGCCTCAACGAACTCACCGAATACGCGCTGGCGACCGCGGAGCTGCACGGGTACGTGAGTCGGGTTGTGGCAAAGCGGAAGTCTGCATGGGAGGTCGCGGCGGAGATCGGTGCTGAGATCTATGAATCTGGCAGGGTTCTTGCGGATCTGCCTTCTGGGCCCGAATACCCTGCGGTGCTGGGCAAGTATGAGGAGATACGTTGCTCTATCTCTGATGCGATTGCGATTGCGACCGAGGCGGAGGATTCCGTTGGACCCCGATATAAGGCTCTGGCTGACGGGCAGTACGCTATGTCCGAGGGACGCCACTCGGCGTCTGCGGGCTTGGCCGACGACGCCGACCCCTCGTGGAGTCCCGAGGAGGTCTCCGTGTGGTGGGCGCTCCTGTCGGAGACCGAGCGCGAGGCGCTTATCAACAAGGATCCCGAAAAGTACGGCAATCTCAACGGTATCGACATGGCGTCGCGAGTAAAGGCGAATGAGCTTGCGTTGAATGGGTACTTCGACGCCGCGGGAAATCGTATTCCGGGACTACTTGAGAAAGCACAGAAGGAGTACGACGAAGCGAAAGCTGCATATGAGAAGGATAGGGATGCATTCTGGGGTAACCCGTATAGAGTTGATGCAAGCCTTGAACGCTATCGCAATGCTGAAAATAAACTGAATGATCTCAAAGCCGTCAAAGAAGCCCTTGGTGGTAATTCAGATATCTCACTTGTTGCTCTTGAGTTTGGTGAACGTGGAGAAAACGTGCGTGCGGCGCTCGCTATTGGAGATGTCGATAACGCAAAGCATGTAACGACCTTCGTTCCGGGTATGACCACGTCTTGTCGTAAGAGTACTGACCTCAACTTGAGGTACGCGCGTAACTTGATCGACGCAGCGGAGCACGCGGGCGGTGCAGAAAAAGGAAGTGTCGCAGCGGTCGCGTGGATGGGGTACGAAGCGCCGCCGGGTCCAGAGACAGGGGACCTGTCTGTCGCGTCTCCAGGCAAGGCACAGGCCGGAGCTGAGAAGCTGAACGGCTTCCTGACAGGAATCCACTCGTGGCGCTCAGAGCGGGGAATGGATGTGCACCAAACTCCGGTCACGCATTCCTATGGGTCCCTGACGGGCGGCTTCGCGATGCGTGATATTGGAGAGGGCGTCGTCGATGACTTCGTGTACACGGGTTCCCCGGGCTCAGCGGTGAATTCTGTCGGGACGCTGGGGGTAGACCCCGAACACACGTGGGTATCGGCGATTCCGCTACACGACGAGGTGCAGGGGATGGGGCTCGATGGTTACTTCGGTCGCGACCCCAAGGAGCTCGAGGGAATCGGGCACCTCTCGGGTGACGCGACCGGGGGAGACGGATACAACTCAGATCCAAACGCCGGCAAATATGCGAATCACTCCGCGTATTTCTATAAGGCGAAAGATGGCCAGCATAACAACTCTCTTGACGACATCGGTGAGGTCATAGCGGATAAGAAGGGGCGGTAATGAGTCGGAAACGGCTGGTCATGCTACTGGGCGCCGCCTGCGCTTCGTTGCTTTTGTCGGCGTGTATTCCGAGCCTGCCGGATGATGCTGAACTGTATTTTGGTCGCAGCAGTGGGAGTATCCCGATCTCCGAGGGGCAGACGACGGAGGTTCACATCAGGGATACCCTGCCCCGGTATCTGGGCATCATCGAGGAGGTCGTCGTCGAGTCCGGTGGCGTGCTAGGAGTCAGTGGCAAGAATCGAGTTGACGGTTGCGCAACGACGGACACGACCGACATGGAAATCCAGTGGATGACGATGTATATTCCTGCGATCGATTATGAGGATTTGCGTCGGATAGTTGTCGAGGGGGCGCAGCGTAACGGCTTCGGATATTCGTGGGATCCGGTACGCAGAGATAAACTCAACCTTCGCACGGTTACTGTCGGGGATGGCTACGGGAATAGTCTGAGTTTCTATCACCACGAGGCTCTGGACCGCGTTATCATTGATTTGTATTCGGGGTGTATGTTCCCGTCCCAACCTCTCGATCCGGACACCCCGCGGTGGTCATATCCGCTGCCTAGCCTTGAAGAAATGTTTCCGAATCTGACAATCGTGCAGGCCTTTGACGATAATGGTGACGAGAATCCTGAGTTGCGTCCGCAGTCGGGGGGGCAGTCCGGAGCGCAGTCGGGGGAATGAACATGGCAAAGAAATGGACCCCGGCACGCGTGGGTGCGTGGTGCGTCGTGGTGGTGGCCGTGTTGGGTGGGTGTCATGCAGCCAAGTCACGCGATGCTGAGTTCGTTCCCTTTCCTCAGCGTGTGAGCATTGAAGAGTACACGAGCCGTCAGCTGCTGGAGACATCGAGTATGGCTGTGCAGGTGGCCGCCGAGACCGGTGGTGAGCTGACGGTGATGGGCCTGCCGTACGTACAGGTGTGTGGCAGTGGTGATACCCAGGGGTATCGGGTGGTTGGTTACACCACGGTGGCTCCGTCGATGTCCTTTGAAGGGCTTGAGAAACTGGTGACAGAAAACAAGCCCGATTGGGCGGTGGCCGTGCAGGTTGATGAGGAATTCGGCAGGGATGGCACTCGGGGTATTCAGCTGATCGACAACTATGGTGGCCTTGCTGAGTTCAAGTTTTCGGAGGACTCTATCGCCGTGAGGTCGCGCTCCGCGTGTTTGCCGACGGATAAGCCCCTGGATGATCCGGGTCAGTTCGTTCTGCCGTCGGTGGAGGAGGCGTTCCCGGGCGTGCACGTGACGGTCAGTGACAACACGGATCCGAACCTGCACCCGGTCCCCACGCTCACCCCGGGCGCTCACGTCACCCCCCAGTCCGGCGCCCAGAGCGGCGCCCAGTCGGGCTCGTAACCCCGCCCCGGCCTCGTCGATACAAGGCAGAAACGGGAAAGGCGGCGAGGCGCGGACCAACCGCGCACCCGCCGCCCCAGCCGATAGGGCTCAGGCCTCCCAGCGTGCCAGGCGCTCGGACATGCCGATGTAGGTCGCGGGGGTCAGCGCGAGGAGGCGCTCCTCCACCTCGGCCGGAAGGCCCAGGCCCGCGATGAACTCACGCATGTCGCGCTCACCCACCTCGTGACCGCGCGTCAGCTCCTTGAGGCGCTCGTACGGGTTCGCCATGCCGGTCGCACCCGCGATCGCGGCGGCGCGCATCGCCTGCTGGACGGCCTCGCCGAGTACCGCCCAATTCGCATCCAGATCGCGGGCCATACGAGCCGCGTTGATCTCGATGCCATCCAGGCCGCGCACCAGGTTGTCGTAGGCCAGCACCGCGTGACCGAACGCGACGCCCACGTTGCGCTGCGTCGTCGAATCCGTCAGGTCGCGCTGCATGCGGCTGGTCACCAGCGTCGAGCCCAGGGAATCCAGCAGCGCGTTTGACACCTCCAGGTTCGCCTCCGCGTTCTCGAAGCGGATCGGGTTGACCTTGTGCGGCATCGTCGACGAGCCCGTCGAGCCCTGCGCCGCCAGGTTCTGGTGGAAGTAATCCATCGAAATGTACGTCCACGCGTCCGTCGCCAGGTTGTGGGCGATGCGGCCCGCGCGCGCCACGTCCGCATACAGCTCTGCCTGCCAGTCGTGCGACTCGATCTGCGTGGTCAGCGGGTTCCACGTCAGGCCCAGGCCCTCCACGAAGGAGCGCGCCAGCGTCGGCCAATCCGCGCCCGGCACCGACACGACGTGCGCTGCCCACGTGCCCGTCGCGCCGTTGATCTTGCCCAGGTACTCCGTGGCCTCGACGCGCTTGATCTGGCGCGACAGACGGTGCGCGAACACAGCCATCTCCTTGCCGACCGTTACGGGGGTCGCCGGCTGGCCGTGCGTGTGCGCCAGCATCGGGACGGCCGCCCCGGCCTCGGCGAGGCCGCGCAGGCGATCCAGGAGCGCGCGGATCGCGGGCAGCCACACCTGCTCGGTCGCGGCCTTGATGGTCAGCGCGTACGCCAGGTTGTTGATGTCCTCGGAGGTGCAGAAGATGTGGACGACCTCGCGCAGGGACGGCAGATTCGTGCCCTCACCCAGCTTGTCGGAGGCCGCCTCGAGGTATTCGCCGATCAGGTACTCGACGGCCTTGACGTCGTGGCGGGTAACGGCCTCGAACTCGCCCAGGCGCTTGATGTGGTCGGCGCCGAAGTCGCGCGTCAGGGCGCGCAGGTAGTCGCGCTCGGCGTCGGTCAGCGTGGGCGCGCCCGGCAGGACCGAGTTGTCGAGCAGGAAAATCAGCCACTCGATCTCGACGTGCACGCGCGCGCGGTTCAGACCCGCCTCGGACAGGTAGTTCGCCAGGGGCGCGGCCACTGCGCGGTAGCGGCCGTCCAGCGGGCTGAGCGGTTCACCCCCGCCCGCCAGGTCCGAATAGCCGTGGGCAGTGGAGAACAGTGTCATCGTGTCGCTCATACCCCTATCTTCCCAGAACGAGGGGCCATCGGGACGCAGAGTCCGCTCGGCGGTTCGTGGCGTGGGTAACGTACGAGGCCTGGGCCGGGCGGGTGGGCGCGTGACGTCCCCGGGCGTGTCGTCCACAGGGGTGGGTTGCGTCGGGCGCTTATCCACAGGTTGCATCGGGCGGCTGGTAGCGGGGGAGCGGGCGGGCGTAACGTGCGAGGACAAGCAACGCTTCTTCCAGCGACGGGAGACACCATGATCCTCGATCCGACCAGCCCAGGCCTGTCCCTCCACGCCGCCCAAGGCCTCGTCGACGGTCTGCGCGGGGTGCTCGCTGGCGCGACATGCCCGCAGTGGACGGGAGTGGGAGGCGACTCCTACCGGGCGCGCTGCGGCGAGGTTGTCGCCGGCGCTCAGGCAGTCCTCGACCAGATCCAGCAGGCCCTCGACCTCGTCCCAGCCTTTGACGCGGAGCGGACGCAGGGCCTCGCGCGCAGCCTCGCCGAGTCCGCCGAATCAGCCGTACTTCATCCCGAACTCGTCATGCTGGGAGCGTGGTGACCGTGGCTTTCGATCCGAACCGACACGTGTCCGTGTCCTCGGGCTCCTTCAGCGTGGACGTCAACGAGCTGTGCGCCATGCATACCCTCGTCACGTACGAAGAGAACCTCTCGATCGGACCCGCGCGCCTCGCGCTCAACGCTGCCCTCGCCGAGGCAGACCTGGCCTCGATCTTCGCCCCGGAGACAGCGGCCGGCCTTATAGGCGCGATCAGCGCCGCCCTGAGCGCCCTCGACGCCCTTGAGTCCAGCGTCGACGACCTGAGATGGAAGATACAGGACGCGGCCCTCACCTACGCGGACGCGGAGGCCGGCGCTTCCCTGTGGGAGGCCGTACCCGGCAGCCCGTTGGGGACGCAGCTCAGTTGGCGAAGTCTCGGAGCGTTCGCCCTCTTCCCAGGCGGCGCGCTGGCCACCGGTGGCGTGGCGCTCTACCACGGGGCCCAGGATGCGTCGGTGCGCGCGGGGGTCCCCTGGCTGCCCGCGGTTCTCATGCCCGGTCTGTCAGCGCTGGTCGCGGAGAAAGACCTGCGGAACACCGCGATCGACGGCGTCTCCTTCGCTCTGCATGGGGACGAAGAGTCCGGGGCATTGTTCCAGCGTGACCTCGGCAGGTTCGCCCTCGACGTGAATTCCATGCCCGCGTTCCGAGGCGTCGCGCAGTCACTGGCCGGGCAGGGGGTGAGCCAGGACCTGAACTCGACCTCGACACAGCCCGCGTCCGGTATCGCCGCGCTCGCTGCGCCCTGGGTGGCCGCCCTGTATAACCGCTTTGGTTGCGGGCACGGAGCCAGCTACGGGGTCGCTGTGCGGGGAACGGACGGGAAAGCGCGCGTCCATCACAGTGAGGCCGCCGCACACATCCCGTCCGGCACCCTCGACGCACGCACCCAGTCCGCGCTCGCGGCCATGCCCGACGCGGCACCCGACACCCACTACGAGGGCGTCGCCACCAGTGCCGACACCATCGAGCACATCGTCGACATGCACGGGGGCGATGCTGACAACGGAGAGATCGCCATCGAGGAACACGTGACTGTGGGGGAGGATGGCACGACGACCCGCTCGTGGACCGTCGACATCCGAGGCACCCAATCGTTTGCCATCGGGCAGTCGGGCCCTCAGGACATGACGACCAACCTGCAGGGCGTGGCGGGAATGGCCTCGGATCAGCTCGACGCGATCATGGAAGCCATGGAGGCGGCCGGCATCCCGCCCGAGGAAGCCGTCGAGTTTGCCGGCCACTCGCAGGGCGGCATCATGGCGGCTCAACTGGCCGCCGACCCCGCCGTGCGCGCACGCTACAACGTCGTCTCCGTCGTTACCGCCGGCTCGCCCACGGCGACGGTTGCACCCAGCGACGTGCCCGTCCTCTCCTACGAAAACTCGGGCGACATCGTTCCCGGTCTGGACGGGAACGCGACCCGCGGGGACAACGTGACGACCGTCAGGTTCCACGACTACGAGGCCGCGGCTCACCCCGAAGATCCGGTTCCCTCCTCGCACAGCGCGCCGCTGTACGTGGATGAAATCAGAAGCACCCTGGACGCCGCCCGGGCCTCGTCCGATCCGGGCCTGAGCGCCCTGGCGGCCGCCGAGGCCCGCCGCACCCAGGCGCTCGGCCTCACCCAGGACACGCAGACCACCATCCACCACTATCAAACGAGGCGCATCACCCAGGGGTAATGCGCCTCGACGGAGAGGGGAACCAATACGTCAGTCCCGCTTGTCCTTCTTATCCCGCAGGATGCCCGAGACGATCGAGGACACCACGGAGGTGATAACCGCGCCGAACAGGCAGGACCAGAAGCCGCCCGTCGTCATGGGGAACCCGAGCGACGTGGACAGCCACCCCGTCAGCGCGAACAGCGCAGAGTTCGTCACCAGGGCAAACAGGCCGAAGGTCAGGAGGTACAGGGGGAACGCCAGAGTCGTCACCACAGGCTTGATGATCGAGTTCACCGCCGTGAACACCAGGGCGACGGCCGCCAGAACGATGACGGTTTGCGAGGTCGACGACGACTCGATCGAGATCGACGAGACCACGCGGGTCGTCACCCACAGGCCGGCCATCGTGGCCAATAAACGAGCAATAAAGTCCATTTCTCCATTCTTGCGCAGTGGGATGATGCTTGCACGGTCCAAGTCCATGGGATAGGACTACACACATGACCAACCTGCGCATCCGTCCCGCCGTCGCCTCCCTGCCTCGCTACGTCCCCAGCAAGGCCGCGCCCGACGCCGTCAAAATCTCCTCCAACGAGATGCCGACGCCGCCCAGCCCCGCGGTGCTCGAAGCGATCGCCCGCGAACTCGAGACGATCAACCGCTACCCCGACCTGACGGCTGCGCCCCTGCGCGAGGCCCTCGCCCAACGCTTCGGCGTCGGCGCCGACCAGGTGTGTGTGGGCACCGGTTCCTCTGCGATCCTCGTCGCGGCGCTGTCCGCTGTCTGCCAGCCCGGCAGCCAGGTCGTCTTCCCCTGGCGCTCCTTCGAGTCCTACCCGATCGCCGTTCCTTCCGTGGGCGGCGACCCCGTGCCGGTCGAGCTCCTCCCGGATGGCACCCACGACCTCGACGCCATGCGCGCCGCGATCACGCCCGACACCGTCGCCGTCATCGTCTGCTCTCCCAACAACCCGACCGGCCCCGCCCTCACCTACGAGGAGATCGCCGGCTTCGTCGCCGACATCCCCGACGACGTCATGATCATCGTCGACGAGGCCTACATCGACTTCGCGACCAAGCCCGGCGTGCGTACCGCGGTCCCCCTCATCGAGGAGTACCCCAACGTCATCGTCATGCGCACCTTCTCCAAGGCTCACGCCCTGGCCGGCGTGCGCGTCGGCTACGCCATCGGCGATCCCGAGGTGATCGGCGCGATCCAGGCCCTCCTCGTCCCCTTTGGTGTCAACTCACTCGCCCTGGCCGCTGCCCTCGCCTCCCTGAAGGACGCCGAGGGCGTGCAGCGCGCGGTCTCCGAGATCATCGCCGAGCGCGAGCGCATTATTCCGGCCCTGCGCGACCTCGGCTACGACATCCCAGACAGCCAGTCAAACTTCTACCTGATCCGAGGCGATGTCTACGGCCTCGTCGAGGCATGCGCGCGCGTCGGCCTCATCGTGCGCCCCTTCCGCGTGGGCGTGCGCGTCTCGGTCGGCTCGCGCGAGCAGAACGACCGCTTCCTCGCGGTGGCCGCCGAATTTGCGCGCACCGAGGGGATCGGCGCGTAGAGGGCCGTACGCGAATGGGCGCGCCCGACACAGCGGACGCGCCCATACACCCACCTAGGTGGAGCGGCTTACGGGATCAACAGGGAGACGATGAGGAGCAGCGACCAGCCGAGCTCGCTATAGCCGATGAGCTTGGGAGAGAAGGGGCGTGCGCGGGTCCGGTTCAGCGTCGGCATTACCCACGCGCGCGCGGTCAAGCACGCCCACATGAGGACAGGCCAGATCGTCAGCGCGCCGAACCACCATGCGACAGCCGCGCACAGCGTGAACGCAGCATGCAGCAGCGTGGAACCCATCGCCCAGCGCGGGTCCTTGCGGCCTCGGATCATCGAACGAACCAGCGGAACTGTGCCGATGTAGTGCAGGCCGAACGCAGCGCACGTCGCCCACGCGTGGAGCGTCACCGTAGCCGGTGAACCGTCTGCGATCGCCAGCGAGAACGCCACGGGACCCATGATGTTACCCGCCAGGATCGAGGCCGCACGGGCGCCCAGGGAGCGCTCGCGGCCCTTCCACACGAGGAAAAGCGCGGATGTGGCCAGGGGTGCGAAGGCGATCGCCCACCACAGTAGCTGTGGGCGTAGTGCCAGGAGGGTGGCGCCGGGGAGCGCCGCGAGCACGCCGTAGGTCAGGACCGCGGGGGCAATGCGAGAGCGGCGCTTGGCGGGCGTCTTCACCCAGAGACATACGGCGGAGAACATCTGGAATGCCATCGCCCACGCCACCAGCATGAGGACGACCATCCACGAGAAAGTGAAGGACAGCGCCCACCCGAGCAGCGGCGGGAACGCCATCATTGTCCACGCGCCGTGCTGGTCGGAGATCCAGCCGTCGCGGGCAAGCTTACGCATGCGGGGATTGTTGTGGTGGCGCGGCTTCGGATGTCCCTGAGGTCGCCCCGATGCGTGGTCGTGGGAGCTCACCGGGGTGTGTTCGGGCGTTGAGTGAGTCTGCGGCGCTGCACTATGCATAGCCTTAGCTTAGTGAAGTAGGCCTGTGAGGCTCAATACTGGGAGGGTCACAACGTGAGACTGAAGCGGGAAAAATTCAACAATCGGTGAAATATGGGGGCATGTCCACATCAGACACAGTTACAACTCAATCCCCCGTCCTTTCCTCCGAAGACCGAAGTGCGCGCATTGCCGTCACGGTCTTCCCGCTGCTGATCCTGGCGGCCTTCGCGATCGCCATGATCACGCCCGACACCTTCAAGCCGCTGGCTCCCGGCGTTAACTGGGCGCTCGGCGTCATCATGTTCGGCATGGGCCTGACCCTGACGCTGCCCGACTTTGGGCTTATCGTCAAGCGTCCGCTGCCCGTGCTCGTGGGTGTTGTCGCCCAGTACGTGATCATGCCCCTCGTCGGTTGGGCCCTGTGCTACGTGTTTGGTCTGCCCGACGCGGTCGCGGTCGGCGTCATCCTCGTCGGCTGTGCGCCCGGTGGTACGGCCTCGAACGTGATCTCCTACCTGGCAAAGGCGGACGTCGCCCTATCGGTCACCATGACTTCGATCTCGACGCTGCTCGCACCCCTCATGACGCCGCTGCTCACCGCCTGGCTGGTGGGTAACCGCATGCCGGTTGACGGTGCGGCCATGGCGAAGAACATCCTCCTGATGGTCCTCGCCCCCGTCCTGGGCGGCTTCCTCGTGCGCTACATTGCGGGCAAGTTCGTGGAGAAGATCCTGCCGGTCCTGCCCTGGATCTCCGTGCTGGGCATCTGTTACGTGCTCCTGGTCGTCGTGTCGGGTTCCGTCGACAAGATCCTGACCTCCGGCGCTCTCATCATCGCCGTGGTTATCTGCCACAACCTGCTCGGCTACTTCTTCGGCTACCTGGCCGGACGCGTCGGCCGCGGCTCCGACAAGGCTGCGCGCACGACCGCGATCGAGGTCGGCATGCAGAACTCGGCGCTGGCCGCGACGCTGGCGAAGACCCACTTCGCCGCCACCCCGGAGACCGCGCTCCCGGCCGCCGTGTTCTCCGTGTGGCACAACCTCTCCGGTGCGCTGCTGGCGATGTTCTTCCGCCGCTGGAAGAACGGCGGACAGGCCTAAATGGACGAGGCCGGGGCGGGGTGAGCACTGATCTCCGTGTCCGGTTCTCAACTGAGTAGATGACGAGGAGGGGGCGGCCCGCAGGGGTTGCCCCCTCCTCGTATCGAGCGGTGAGGCCATCACGCTCGTACGTGATTCGTGCAGTGGAATGTGTCAATAATGCACGAATGTTCATTGATAGCGAGGAAATTAATGGCGTGAAAATGCGATATGATTCGCGGGTACCCATCACAAATACTCGAAGGAGTAACCCTCATGAAAAAGCGTCTTCTGACGGTCGCCCTCGTCGCGCTGCTGCCCCTGAGCCTGGCCGCCTGCGGTGGACAGTCCAAGCAGGCTGCGTGCCAGATCATCAATGACAAGGCTGTCAAGGCAATTGATGGCCTGGATCCGAGCAACACGGAAGACATGATCCAGGGCATGACCAACGTCGCGACCGTCCTGAAGTCTGACGAGATTACCAACAAGGATGTGAAGGCTGCTGCGGTGGCTGCGGGCGATAGCGCTCAGGCTCTCGCCGATTTCGCCAAGACGGTGGGAGATGAACCTTCAGCAGAACAGATGACTGAGGCTATGGATCGTTACACGACCTTCACGACGTCGATGTCGTCGCTCGAGACGGTGTGCAACGCGCGCTGACGAGCAACATCAGATTTCATGCGCCCGCGTGCGGGCGTTGAGAGTTGAGAGCGAGGTAGGAGGGGCGGCCCATCGGCCGCCCCTCCTACGTTGCTCTTGAGTTGGTGATCGCGCGTCATTTGACAGGGTAATTTTGATGGCTGTTGATAGTGCGTGGTGGCCGTACGTTCGTATAGATATGTTCTAGTGCTCTGATGTGTGAGTAGGGTCATGCTCCGACCGGTGAGTCAGGTTCGCGTAGGGCGATAGGGTCGGAGGGCATCCAATTATCAACACACCAAGGAGCAATCACATGAAGCGCCGCATCGCTGCCGCGATCCTCGTTACCCTTCTCCCCCTCGGCATGGCTGCCTGCGGGTCCCAGTCGAAGGCTGATGCCTGCAAGCTGCTCGAAAAGCCTCTCAATGACGCGAGCGTTGCCCTTGTGTCATCTGCAAAGGCCGGTGACGCGGGCAGCGTTGCCGATACCTACACGAAGTTTGCCTCCGCCTATGAAGAGGCGGGCAAGAAGATCACCAACAAGGAGATCAAAGAGTCCGTCGATCAGGTCGCGGCCGCATGGCATGCCGCAGCGGACAACTCGGGTGTCCTGAAGGCGGATCCGCTGAGCATGGACACCCAGAAGCTTGAGGAGTACCAGAAGATCATGGAAGATCTCAACGCTAAGCAAACTGAGCTGTTCAACAAGTGTGGAATCCAGCACTGATTCGTCACTGAGTTGACCATAGCGTTGGAGGGGCGGCCCATCGGGCCGCCCCTCCAACGCTATGCGATCGATGACTGAGCGCTCAGAAGCGTGTCATCACTTTAGGATTGCGGGGCACAGGTTGCCGAGCGAGATCAGCGAGTCGGTCAGGTTCTGCATCAATCGCTGTGCCTCGTTCTGGTCGGCGGCAGTCGGGTTCGACTCGTACTTCTTGCGGAAGTTGACCATATCCGAGAGGGCCGAGGCCAACTTGCTGGATGCCTGCTTCACGTCGGGGTTGGTGATCTGCGGAGAATTCAGGGCGTTAATGGTGGCCTCAGCAGCTGCCACTGCCTGTGCGGAGTCGCTAGGGTCTGTGTAGCTGTTGGCGAACGACCTCAGCTGGTTGTCGACCAGGCCGCAGGCCTCGTCGACGGACTGGCCGGAGGCACCGGGTGCCTGCGTCGGGACGGGTGCCTGCGTGGGAACAGGGGCCTGCGACGGGACGGGTGCCTGCGAAGGGTTGGCGTTGGCGGTTGCGGCGGGTGCCGGGGTGCTGGGGGTGGCCTTGCGGGACTTCGAGCCGTGGCATGCCGCCATGCCCAGCGGGAGCGTGATGATGAGCAGAGCTGCTGCAAGACGACGCTTCATAGAGATTCTCCTCAAAGTGAGTGATGGGTACGACTTCAGTCTAACGGGCGATGGTGCTCATTCGACCCAATGGTCAGTGATTCTTAGCATAGCGCCGATACAAAAGTCGCCGGGACCAAACGATCCCGGCGACTACCGGTCGGGGTGGCGGGATTTGAACCCACGGCCTCTTCGTCCCGAACGAAGCGCGCTACCAAGCTGCGCCACACCCCGGTGCCGTTCGAGTATAGCCTTACCCCGTCGATATTCCCAAACGGAGACGGAGTGAGCGCTCGAAGTGTGGTCCACGCCGCATGTTGTCAGGCCGCGTCGAGCCACAGAAAGCCCGGCAGCCGGATGCCTTCCTACGCGGGGTGTACGTACAGCAGCGACGCCTCGGGACGCGTCGCGATGCGAATCTTTGCGTAGGGTGAGGTTCCCAGGCCAGCCGAAACATGCAGCCACGCCTCAGCGCCGTCCGGAGCCTCCCACCGCTTCAAGCCCTTCGCGTAGGGGCACGAAATGTCGCAGTTCGTGATGACCGCCCCGACTCCGGGAATGCCGATCTGGCCGCCGTGCGTGTGCCCGGCGAGGATCAGGTCTGAGCCTGCCGACGTCAGCGCGGACACGATGCGCGTGTAGGGGGCGTGCGTGACGCCCAGACGCAGGGTGCCCGGTGCCGCCCATGACGAGGCCGGGGTTCCCATGCGGTCCCGGTGGATATGAGCGTCATCCGTGCCAAGCAGGGACACCGTGCCGGCGGGAAGGTGGATCGTGCCAGAAGCGTTCGACAGGTCGCCCCAGCCGGCCTGGCGCATGCGACGCACCATCGGCAGGTAGGGAAGATCGGGAACAACCCGCGCGGGGTGCGGCTTCGATCGTGACAGGTAGCGGCTCCAGCGCTTGGGAATCGGCGAGTAGTAGTCGTTCGAACCGAGCACGAAAGCGCCCGGATAGGACAGGAACGGGCGGTACGCGTCCATCACCATGTCCAGTGCATCCACAGATCCGAAGTTGTCGCCGGTCGCTACGACCATGTCGAAGTGCTCCGAGGCTGCGACATCCGATAGGAAACGCAGGAGGAACTCCTGTCCGGCAAACAGGTGCAGGTCCGCGATCTGGAGGATCGTCACCTCGGGGACGTCACCCTCAACGGGGACGTCGTAGCGGCGCAGCACCGGCATCGTACGCTCGACCGAACCCCACGCGAGCGCCGCGCCGCCCGCGGCCAGGCCAGCGAGACCCAGCCCGCCGACGACCGCTCCCGCAGTGCGCAGGAGGCCACGGCCTCGTCGAGCGGACGAGGCCGTGGCCCCTGCGAGTGCAGACGTGACGTCAGTGGTCATTGCTGTTGGGGGACGCGCTCGGCGCGGGAGTCGGAGTCGCGCCGCGCTGAGGCGTCGTCGCGCCGATGTTCGCGTTCGAGACGGCCTCGACGGGTGTGCCCGCCAGCGCCTGCGTCATGTAGGGCGCCCAGATGTTCTGGCCGACGTAGGTCTCACCGAAGATCTCGCTGTGGTACACGCCGTTGATGACAACGCCGGAAACTTCCTGGGAGGAGTTGTCGCCGTGGCCCACCCATACGGCAGTGGCGAGCGAGGGGGTGAAGCCGGTCAGCCACGTGTTGGCGTGGCCGTCGGTCGTGCCCGACTTCGCGGCGAAGGGACGGCCGTCGCCCAGACGAGTCGACGTGTAGTACTGGCCGGCCGAGGCCGTCAGAAGTGCCGCCGTCTTGTTTGCGAGGTCAGGGGAGATGACCTCCTTGCAGTCCGCTGCAAACTCCTTGAGGACGTTCTCGTCGCGGTCGGTCACGGACTCGATGGACTGGGGCTTGCACTGCTGGCCGGAGTTCGCGATCGTCGCGAACACGGAGGCCATCTGCAGCGGGGAGGCCGACACGGAACCGAGGATGTTGGCGGGGAAGGGAGACGGAACCTCGCCGTCCTCCGTGATGCCCATGTTGTAGGCGGTCTCGAAGATCGAGCAGAAGTCCACGCGCGACGCCATGTTCACGAAGGCCTGGTTGACCGACTGGCCGGTGGCGCGCACGACGTTCATCGTGCCGGTCTTACCCGCGAGGTCGTTGACCTGGTAGCCCTCGGTCGTGATGGAGCGACCGTCGCACTTGAAGGAGCCGTTCGGATAGAAGGTGTTGGCCGAACCCACGGTTTCGTAGGCCGAGTGTCCCTCCTTGAACCACTGCAGGAGCGTGAACACCTTGAAGGTCGAGCCCACCTGGAAGTTACCGTCGGCCGAGTAGTTCGACATCGTCTGGCCGGCCTCGATGCCGTAGGTCGTGTTCTGGGCCATCGCAAGCACCTTGCCGGTGCGCGGGTCCAGCGAGACGAGCGCGTCGTTCAGGCCGGAGGCGTCGCCCACGGGAATCGCGTTCGTCAGCGAGGCGTAGGCCGCGTCCTGCTTCGCGGGGTCCAGCGTCGTGCGGATCGTGATGCCCTGGGTCTTGAGCAGGCGCTCGCGCTCGATGCGCGTTGCGCCGAACGTCGGGTCCTCCAGGAACTGAGAGAGGACGTAGTCGCAGAAGTACGCCTTCGAGGATTCGGCGCCCGAGCAGCCCTCCGAGGACACCGTCGGGTGCAGCATCGAATCGACCGTCGTCGCGATGCCCTCGTCGTACTCTTCCTGCGTGATGACGCCCTGGTCAAGCATCGTTGCCAGGACCGTGTCGCGGCGTTCCTGAGCGGCTTCCGGGTGGGTCAGCGGATCGTACTGGACAGGGGACTGGACGAGGCCTGCGAGGAGAGCAGCCTCCAGGTAGTTCAGCTCCGACGCGGACTTGGAGAAGTATCGCTGCGAGGCGGCTTCGACACCGTAGGTGATCGGGCCGAAGGGGGCGATGTTGAGGTAACCCGTGAGGATTTCGTCCTTCGACTGGGTCTTCTCCAATGCCAGCGCGTACTTGATTTCGCGCAGCTTACGCTCAGTGGTCTGCTCGGTCGCCGCGCTCACCTGGTCCGCGTCGCCCTCGAGGTAGCCGCGCTCTGCCAGCGAGTTACGCACGTACTGCTGGGTGATCGTCGAAGCGCCCTGGCGGCCGCTGTCGCCCAGGTTCGTCACGAGCGCACGAGCGATACCCGTGGCATCGACACCGTTGTGCTCGTAGAAGCGCTTATCTTCGATCGCGACGATTGCCTTCTTCATCACGTCAGCGATGTTGGCGCTGGGCACCACGATGCGCTGCTTGTCGTAGAAGTGCGCGATCACGCCGCCGGATGAATCGAGGAGCTGCGACTCCTCGGCCGGGGCCACGGTCTGCAGGTCACCGGGCAGCTCGTTGAAAACGGAGGGGACCGACTTTGCTGCCAGCGCGGTGGGTCCCGCGACGGGGACGAGCATGCCGGCCGTGACGACGCCCATGAGCGAGGACACGCTCAGGAACGCCAGCAGCAGCGCGAGCAGCTGGGCCGGTCGGACAGCGCGAGAGTGAGAGTGCGACATATTCCTAGCTTACGTGTCGGCCCGCTCATCTGGCGTTTGGCGGCGCGTGAGAATTGCCTGATGAATCACCTTGAGGTGCCTTCGACAGTGGTCGCAGCGTTTGCACCGGCACACGTATGTGTGTATGGTCACAGGCAGGGCTCGAAATTCAGTGAAGTGGAGTTCCACGATGTCAACGCAAGGCGACGACCAGAGTTGGGTCGCCCGCGCGCTCTGCGCGTCCATCGAACCGGACGTGCTGTTCGTGCAGGGTGCCTCCCAGCGTCAGGTTCGTATGCGCTGCTACGAATGCGAGGTTCGCCTCGAATGTCTCGCCGACGCTCTCGAATCCGAGGCGAACTACGGCGTGTGGGGCGGCCTGACGGAACGTGAACGTCGAGCGATTCTGCGTCACTATCCGCAGGCGGACAATTGGCTGGAGTGGCTGCGCACCTCCGATGAGCCGCTCGCCCGAGAGCTCCGCAGCCCCCACGTCCCGAAGGTCCTGTCCTTCGTGCGCCCCCAGTTGGCGGGCGGGTAGGATAGAGCCATGACTAAATGGGAATACTCCACGATTCCGCTGCTCACGCACGCGACGAAAGCAATCCTCGACCAGTGGGGCGCCGACGGGTGGGAACTCGTCCAGGTGATCCCCGGTCCTACGGGTTCCGAGAACCTGGTGGCCTACCTCAAGCGTCCGATTGAGGAAGCGCCTGCCGTTCAGAACTGACGCGCGCCAGCTTTGCGCGCCAACGAGGCCGTGGCTCCGACATGCCTTGACCGCATGGGGCCGCGGCCTCGTGTGCGTCGCGAGACAAAAGGGTTGGGCCCGACACCTCACGGTGTCGGGCCCAACCCTTTTGTCAGCTGCGGTCAGCGAGCGCGACGCGCCAGGCGATCGACGTCGAGGAGGGTCACGGCGCGACCTTCCAGACGGATCCAGCCGCGCGACACGAAGTCGGCCAGAGACTTGTTCACGGTCTCACGGGAGGCGCCGACCAACTGGGCGAGCTCTTCCTGCGTGAGGTCGTGGGGGAC
The DNA here is from genome assembly GCA_001838165.1 of Actinomyces sp. HMSC035G02. GTDB lineage: Bacteria > Actinomycetota > Actinomycetes > Actinomycetales > Actinomycetaceae > Pauljensenia. The sequence goes on from KV835882.1 coordinate 70,938, forward strand.
GTGGACGCCCTTGTCGGTCGCGGTGCCGAAGCGGTCCGCAAGGTCCAGGAGAGCCTTGGCGACGCGGCCGGGAACGTCGGAGAACACGAGATCCGAGAGGGACTCGTTGGTGCGGCGCAGGCGCTGCGCGAGGGCGCGCAGCATGTGCTTGGCCAGGGTGGGGTTGGTGTCGAGCACGTGCATGAGATCCTCGTGCTCGAGGTAGAGGAGGGATGCCGGGGAAACGGCGGTTGCGGTGGTCGAGCGCGGACCCGGATCGAAGAGCGTGAGCTCGCCGATGATCTCTCCGGGGCCCAGGACTGCGAGCAGAGACTCGCGGCCGTCGCTGGACGTGTGGCCGAGCTTCACCTTGCCCTCGGTCACGATGTACAGGCGATCGCCGAGATCACCTTCGTCGAAGAGAGTCTCTCCGCGACGCAGGGTCGTGTGACCCATCTTCTGCTGGAGGGACACCTGCTGTGCATCATCAAGGCCACCGAACAGCGGCACCTGGCTGATGAAGTTTCCGTCACCGATCATGGTGCGGAGCTCCTTCCGCTCGTGCCCGATTGCTCGGGCGTTTCGATTTGGATTGCGCAGTGGATCCCATACGTAATACCACTCACGAGGAGGTACCGCGCATCACACCATTATGCCCTATCTATCAGGTGAGATGGGCTTCATTTCGCGTTTTGTGTGACCTGTCTAATGAAAAATAGGCTACTTGGCGTGTGCGCTGACGTGCTCTGACAGAGCGTCGGCCACAGCCTGCGGTGCTTCTTCGGGGAGGAAGTGTCCAGCCTCGCGAATGACGATCTGCGTCAGCGGCGCATCCACGAACTGGGCGTCGGCCGCGTGATCCAGCGCCGACCATGCCCCGTCGTCTCGCCCCACGAGGGACAGGACTGGCACGTGCAACGGCTCGGAGAGGATGCGTCGCTCCTCGCGCGAGATCTTGCGTGCGGCGCTCAGGCCGCGCAGCGCGGTGTGCGCGGCAAAGGGGCGGCGCAGCGCGGCGCGGTACGTGCCCGACTGGGAGACGAGGCCGTCCACGTTTCCGGGCGAGGCCCACGCGCGGAACACGGTCGTCACGAGAGCGCCCGAACGCAGCGCGCGCTCACGCCCGGTGGGCAGTGCGAGGCGCCCCTGCAGGACGCGGCCACCCGCCCAGGGCGCGCGGCCGATCACGGGCTGGACGCCGAGGGGGTGCGGCGCTGACAGGACGGCCACCGATCGCAGCTCGAGGGGGGCCAGCGCGCCGATCATCCACGCGACCGTACCGCCGATCCCCATGCCGGCCACGGAGAACGAGGCCACGCCGAGCGCGCGCACAACGCCGATGACGTCGTTCGCCAACTGCTGTAGGTCGCAGTCTCCGCGCGTCAGGTCGGAGGTACCGAAGCCTCGCAAATCGAGGGCGAACACGCGCGAGGTCGACTCTGCGAGGGCGGGCAGAACGTCGCGCCATGCCCACCAGTGCTCCGGGAAGCCGTGCAGGAGGACGAGTGCATGGTCCATGCCCTCGCCCATGTCGGCGACGTGGAATGCGGCGCCGCCAGCGCTCACGTGCCGATGGGTCCACGGACCCTCGAGCTCGATCGCGCTGGCGGGAATCAGAGTTTTCACTTGCGGGCCGCTTCTTTCGCCGCCTTCTTACGGGCGCGCTTGGAGTAGAAGGCACCCGCCGGGTTGGTGGCCTCCAGCGAGACGCGCAGCGCCTCCTCGGCGCGGCCGGTGCGGCGTGCCGAGTGGGACACGTACGCCAGGCCCATGAGGGCGAAGCCCAGCAGGGCGAAGCGGCCGGAGTAGCCGGAGGCCTGCAGGTGGTGCGAGAGGTTCGCGCCCAGCGAGCCCGTGTTGGTCAGCGCGTTGAGCGCGGACAGCACCGACGCGCCCGTCATGCCGGGGGCCATGAGCCACGGCAGACCCACGATGAGGGTCACGATGCCCATCAGCCATGCGCCCAGCGACGAGCGGCGTGCCGTCACGAAAAGGATCGCGGAGATGACGATCGCGCCGAGGATCTCGCCCAGGGCCATGATCGAGGCGACGCCCGTGTACATGGGGGCTGCGTCCGCCAGAGTCATGCGGGCACCCGCGTCGGCGGCCAGATACCAGCCGGCGGGCACGAGCAGCAGGAAGAGGAGGAAGGACAGCCAGTGGGCGCCCGTGCGCGAGGGCATTTCCGTGATCTCGGGGGCGGCGGAGAAGAGCTCGTCGTCCAGGCTCGAAGGCGCACCGGACTTGTCGCCGCGCGCGGCGGTCGACGCAATGGCGGCCAGGGTCGCGGCCTCGGCGTCCTCGTTGCCCTCACCCAGCAAGGAGCGGCGGCGCGGGCGAGCGGCCTCGGCGGCATCCTGATCCTCGAAGGAGTACGAGGCCTCGGCATCCTGCGTCGGCAGCTGGGCCGTCGGCTCGGTGAAGGGGGTCGCCTCCTCGACCGTGGTCTCTTCCTCGGTGGAGGTTTCGGCGGGAGCGTTCTCCTGGGCCGCGACCGCGGGAATCGAGGGGGATAGCGTCTCGTCGTCGCCGAAGATCATGGAGCGGCGCGAGGACGGCGAGTGCGCGGAGGCATCGGCGGCTGCGCCACCGACCGCGGAGACCTCGCCCTCGGCGGGCTCATCCTCGCTGGAGGGGGCCTCGGCCTCGTCGCTGGCCTCGTCGGACGCGTCGTCGTTCGCCTCGCTCAGGGCGGCGGCCGCCTGCGCGGGCGTCATCACGGGGGCGAGCGCGGGCTCCGGATCCTCGGTCACGTCCTCGGCGGCCTCGTCTGCGGTGGCCTCCTCCGTGGAGGAGAGCAGGGACGCAAAGGAATTCTCGGTGTCTTCCGTCTCGTGCGCGGAGGCTTCGGGCTGCTCGCTCTCCTCGTTCGACGAGGCGGGGGCGGACTCATCGGAAGCGGTGTCCTCTGCGGGGGCCTGCTCCTCGGTCGCTTCCTCAACGGGAGCCTCATGAGGGGCCTCTTCGGCGGCCTCGGGCTCCTCGGTTGCCTCTGCGGCCCCAGCGTTGGCCTCGGCGGTCTGATCGTTTCCCTGATCGGCGGCCGGAGCGTCGGCGGGGGACTCCTGCTCGGCCTGCTCCTGCTCGGGGGCGGAGCCGGCCTCGTCGGAGGAAGAAACGACCGGAAGATCGCCCTCGGGGGCAGACACGACGGGCAGCTCGCCCGTAGAGATCTTGTCCTCGATCGTCGGCTTGAGCGGCGCTGCGGCCGGCACGCGGCCCGTCAGGCCGCCGATCGCGACTGCTTCGATTTCGCCCGTGTGGATGGGCTCGCTGGACTCGCCGATGATCGCCGACGCGTCCGAATCCTCACCGGGCAGCTCGATCTCCTCGCCGGTCAGCACCAGATTGTCAGGTGCCTCCTCGGCGCGGTCGCGCTGGGCGTCAAACTCGTTATCAGACATGCTTCCTCCTTATATCTGCCCACATATTACGGTCAGGGTGAGCGCTTGCGCGCATTAGCCCTCGGCAGGCCCCTCTTTTGCTGTCGAATCCTCATCAGCCTCGAGCTTCTTGAGCGCCCGCACGCGCGCCCACAGGACGCCCATCGAGGCGCAGCCGGTCGCCATTCCGAGCGCCGCCAGCGGCGGGCTCGCGAGCGCGATCTTCGTCAGCAGGGATGATCCCGGGACAATCACGTTGCCCGTCAGCGACGCCCACACGGGCAGGACCACGTACGTGGGGAGCACCAGGATGAACCAGCTCGCGATCTGCGTGCCCGTGATCGACCAGCGGGCGCTCACGACGAGCACCGCGAACGCGACGCCTGCTCCGAGCGCGAGCCAGTGCATTGGCTCGAAGCCCTCGGTGACCCCCTCCAGGCCCATGGCCGCGACGTTCGTCGTGTCCGAGGGAGCCGCCGCGACCATCAGCGTGCCCGCCGCGACTGCCGCCGGAAGCGCGACCGTCGTGCCGAATCCGTGGCGGTGCACGCGGGCCAGAGGCACGCGCGTGCTCTTACCGGCGCGCACCCGCACAGACTTGATCGTCAGCGCGCACGCGCCGAGCATGAGCGACAGACACACCGGGTACAGACACCAGGACACGCCCGCGATGACATCCTCGGCACCCACGGACGACTTCATGAGAAAGGGAAGGCGCGCCACACCAAAGAACTGAGCTACTCCCACGACGATCGACCACACGAAGGTCACGACCATGCCCGCGCTCGACTCCTCGCAATTGAGGGCGATGAGGGCCAGCAGCAGTGACGCGAGCGCCATGCCGATGAGCCCCTCGACCGAGGCCAGGGGCTGGCCGACCGAGGCCAACGCCTGCACGTCGACCATCGAAGACCCCAGGAACACGAGGGCGATCGGGGCGAAAATAAACGCGAACAACCCCGAGCGCAGGCGCGCGGAGAGGTTTCGATGCTGCAAAAGCGTCATGCCCCTAGTGTAGAGGGGTGAGTATCGAAGCCCTCGTCGACCCCGCACCCGCCGTGTTGTCCGCGGCAGCAGCCCGACCCGACGTCACCTCCGCCATGAACGAGGCCCACGCGGCTCTCGCCGACCTGCGCTTCAGCGAGGGGCTGCGCCGAGGCTGGGAGGAGGCGCGCGCGGAGGCCGCCGTGCGCGAGGCCGCCGCCCTGTCCATCATCGAGGGTGCCCGCACGAGCGTCGACGACGTGCGAGCCCTGTCCATGGCCGACGATGGGGGAGCGGCCTCGGACCCGGGGGCCGCCCTCGCGCTGGGGATCTGGCGCTCGCAGTGGAACCTCGCCTCGCGCTTCCCAGCGCTCAACACCCGCTCCCAGGGCGGCGCGCGCGTCGCCCCCACACCCCTTCCCGCGCTGATCGCGGGACTGCATAGGGATGCCTGCTCGGGGCTCGTTGCCGCCGGCCTCGTCGAGTCGCAGTCCGTCGCCGTGCCCGCCGACCCGTCCCTGCTCGCGCCCGCCCTCGCCTACACGCGATGCGATGCCCCCGGCCTCGCCGTCGCAGCCGCCCTGACCGCCCACTTCCGTTTCCGGCGCGTCTTCGACCCGGCCTCGTCCGTCGTGGGCGGCGGACTGGCGCGGTGGATCCTCGTCACCCGGGGCGTTGACCCGACCGGCGTGTGTGTGCCGTCCGCCTACGACGCGCTTGACCCGGCGCGCGCGGGACGCGAACTCGCAGGCTGGGTGAGGGCCGACGAGGCCGGCCTGGCCCGGTGGATCATCCATTACTGCGCGGGAGTCGTCTACGGCACCCAGGTCGGGCGCGATGTCGCCCGCCACGTGCAGGCGGGCCGTCTCTCCTAGGGCTGTTTCTCAGCGGCGCAGCAGTGCGCAGGCCGCCGCGCCCACCGCGACGCCGGCGATGAAGGGCACCGCGACTTTCGCTGGCGTGGGGACCTCGCGCGGCAGGACGCGCACCGTGGACGTGAACGTGAGGGTGGGCCAGCCTTCGCGCTGTGCCATCTCGCGCAGGGCGCGGTCCGGATTGACCGCATAGGGGTGGCCGACGAGGCGCAGGAGCGGCGCGTCCGACACCGAATCCGAGTACGCCGAACACTCCGACAGATCCCAGCCGTGCGAGCGAGCCAGGGCCTCGCAGGCATCCGCCTTGCCCTGCGCTTGGTTGAAGTGCGTGATCTCGCCCGTGAAGCATCCGTCCTCGTCGACCGCAGCGCGCGAGGAGAGGACCTCGTCAGCCCCCAGCATGTTGGCGATCGGGCGCACCACCTGCTCGACCGACGCCGACGCGATGACGACGACGTCTCCCGCGCGCTTGTGCGCCTCGATGCGCGCGAGCGCCTGCGCGTAGCAGACGGGCTGGATCGTGCGTTCGAGCGCGTCTTCCACCGTCGCCTCAAGGAACGCGGCATTCCAGCCGCGCCCCATGCGCCCCAGCGCCTGCGCCATCTGCTCCATGCGGGACTCGTCCGCGCCCGCGAGCAGGTAGGGCAGTTGAACCAGGACCGAGGTCAGAGCGGTACGCCGGTTCATGAGGCCCGCCTCGATGAAGGGACCCGAGAGCGCCACGTTCGAGGACGTGTCGAGAATCGTCTTGTCCAGGTCGAAAAAGGCCGCGCGTACCATTGCGTCTACTCCAGCGTTGGCTCAATCCACAGGGGTCCTCCATCGGATCCCTCTATGCACAGCGTGGCACCTCGGATTCGCGTTGTCCACAGGGGCGCGCCCGCGGGTGGACGGGCCGCGCGCTGCGGGCGCATCGTCGTCCTATGAACACCCACGTCACCCCGCATCGGGGAACCGTTGCCCTCGTCGGCCTCGCCCCGCCCGACCTCGACGGCGCGCGGGATGCCGCTGTGCTCGCGGGGGCGCGCGTATGCTCGAACCCGGGCCAGGCCTCGTTGATTCTCGCCTCAGCATCGGCTCCCGTGCCCGAGGGAGTGCCCTGCGTGCGCGTCGGGCAGGGTGGTCAGGTGAGGCTGCCGGGGGACACCGCGCTCCTCGTGTCCCTCATCGCCGAGGCATCCTCCCGCACGCGCCGATCGGGTGCGGTGTGGGTGGTTGCTGGGATCGCCGGAGGGGTTGGGGTGACTCGCGTCGTTCGGCTGCTGGCCCGCGAGCGTGGGCGTCGTCGGGGCACCCGATGGGGTGGGCGGCGCGGGCTGCGCGGGGAGCGCCGAGCGGGGGCGGGAGACGCGGTCGTCGTCGACGCGTCCGGGTCCGTGCCCGGTGTTGCGCTCGCAGGTGACCACGATGTTCCCGGCGTGCGGTGGGCGGATCTGGACGCCTCCGAGGACTCCTACCTGCCGTCCCTGCGCGATCATCTGCCCGTCGTTGGGGGAGTGCGTGCCCTCGTCGGTGACTCCCGAGGCGGTGGCGCCGCCGACGATCCCCGCGTGGTTGCGGCGTGCCGTTCCCTCGACGCGCCCCTGGTTGTGGACGCGGGCCGATGGGACGAACGGGCCGCACGGTGCGCGTCCGCGATCTACGCCGACGCGCTCGTCTTGGTCACCCACGGGGACCTGGAGGGAGCCGCCGCGCTGTCGGCAACATGCGCGGCCCTTCCGCCTCCATGCCCCGCGATCACGCTTGTGTGCGCTGGTGAGCGATGGGGAGCCGGTGTGCGCGAGTGTGCCCCCGGGCCCATCCTCCGCGCCCCCACTCGCCCCGGTCGGAATCTGCGCGGCCTCATGCGCGCCCTCGATTCCGTTTCCTCCTCGAGTGCAAGCGGGGCTGCTTCATCAACGGGCGGGCTACTTGCGATCGAGGCCCGCCATGCGTGACGCGCTACGCCTGCTCGCCCGCGGTGAGGACCCAGCCCGGGCGGCCGCCGCGTGCGCGCAGCCCGGCTGCGGAGCCGTCGCGGTCGCCTCCACGTTAGAGATCCTGCGTGCACGCCAACGGGGCATGGACCCGCCCCTCGCGCGGCTCCTCGACGACCCAGCCGTCACCGACGTTCTCATCAACGGCACCCAGGCGTGGGTCGACCGAGGAGGCGGCCTCGTGCGCGTGGACGCCGGCATCCGAGACGAGGCCGATGCTCGCCGCGCCGCCATACGCCTCGCGAGCGCGTGCGGTGTGCGCCTGGACGATGCGCGCCCCATCGCGGACGGCACCCTGCCGGGGGGCGTGCGCTTGCACGCGGTCCTCGCCCCCGTATCTGGATCCGGCACGCTCATCTCCCTGCGCGTCCTTGGTACCCGTCAACTGGGTGTCCCGGATCTCGAGGCCTGCGGGACGCTGCCCGGCGTGGTGGGGACGCTCCTGCGCGCCCTTGTCGCGTCGCGTGCCAACGTCCTCGTCAGCGGGGCGACCGGAAGTGGGAAAACGACGCTCCTGAGCGCCGCGCTCTGCCTTGTTCCCACTGGTGAGCGAATCGTCTGCATCGAAGAGGTCTCCGAAATCGCACCCGCCCACCCCCACTGCGTGCACCTCATCGAGCGCGCCCCCAACGTTGAGGGGAGGGGCGCGGTCACCCTCGCCGACCTCGTGCGCGCGGCCATGCGTATGCGCCCCGACCGCCTCGTCCTCGGGGAGTGTCGTGGTCCCGAAGTGTGCGATGTCCTCACCGCCCTCAACACCGGGCACGACGGCGGATGGGCGACGATCCACGCCAACGGGGCGCGCGACGTGCCCGCGCGGCTTGCCGCCCTCGGAGCGCTCGCGGGCATGGGGGAGGGCGCTGTCGCCGCCCAGGCCGCCAGCGCCATCGATGCCGTCCTCCACATGCGGCGCGGCGCAGATGGGCACCGCTGGGTGTCCGAGGTCGGGGTCCTCACGCGCGCTCGCGGGCCGCTCGAGTGCGCGCTCGCGCTCAGCGCCACCGCCGATGGCTGCGTCACCACGCACGAGGCCTGGCCTTCCCTCGCCCGGAGGGTCGGGCTATGACGGCGGGCTGGGATGCGTTCGCGGATTACCTGGGCATCGGCGAGTTGGCGGCGGTCAGCGTGTTCGTTATATGCGTGTTTGTGTTGTGTTTACAGTGTTGTATTGCCGTGTGTCGGGGAGTGCGCGAGAAGCGTATCGTGCGCGCGTGGGCGCGGCCGACACGCGTGCATAGCCCGGACCGCGAGGCACGGGGGCGGTGGGGTCGGCTATGCCCCGGCACGCAACGATCTGCACGCCACCGAGGCCGCGCGCAGGGCCCGCCCACCCCGCGCGAGCTCTCCCTCCTCGTCGCCGAGGTTGCGACCCGCCTGCGCGCGGGAGCCCCCACTGCCGCCGCCTGGGGCCTCGCGTTGGCGCGCATCGATGCGGGAGGGAGCGTCGGCGTGGACGATTCCTACCCTGCCGTCCTCGACGAGTGGGCGCGCGCGCCAACGCGCTGGCGCTGTCTGCGTCGAGCAGAACGGGCACCGGGAGCGGCCGCATCCCGCGCGAGCGCCGCATCCGTCGCCCTCGCCTGCCGATTCAGTCACGGCCTCGGAGCTCCGCTCGCCGACGTGCTCGACGCGATCGGCAGCGCGATAGACGACGCGCAGGCGCTCGAGGAGGCGCGTCGTGTCGCCGCCGCCGGCCCGCTCATGTCCGCGCGCGTCCTTGCCGCCCTTCCCCTCGTTGGGGTTGCGTCTGCGCTCGCGCTCGGGGCCTCGCCCTGGCAGTTCTACGCGGGAGGAGCAGCGGGGCGGATGTGCGCCTTCGTCGGTGTGGCCGCGTGGGCGGCGGGGGTGGCCTCATGCCGACGGATCCTCGCGCGGTGTCGGCGCGTCGAAGAGGGGATGGACGGCGCGCTCGCCTGCGACCTCGTCGCTTCCGCCCTGGCCTGCGGCGTGGCCATCCCCCGCGCCCTGGAAGCACTGGCCGAGGCCTGCGCCGCCGAAGCGCTGTCGTGGACCGCCGCCTCGCTGCGGCTCGGAGCAACCTGGGCGGACGCCTGGGAGGAAACCCCAGAGTGGAGTCGTCCCCTGCGCGACGCGCTCGAGGCCTCGTGGACCAGCGGAACCGCCCCGGACACGCTGCTTGCCCGCAGCGCTGCGTGGGAGCGCCGCTCGCGCCTCGTCGACGCGAAGGCGCAGGCCGAGGAGCTGAGCGTCCGCCTCGTTGGTCCGCTCGGCGTGTTCTTCCTGCCCGCGTTCCTGGCCCTGGGTATCGCGCCCCTGCTCGCGCATCTCATGGGAGGAATCGGTGTGTAGTCGGGTTATCCACAGGGGGTGTGGTGCCTCGTTGGTTATCCACAGGGGTTCGAATCCGCGTGGAAACGTGGGACGGCACCCGCGCACACTGGCCTTGCGCGCGACCGCGCGCGAAGGAAGAAAGGACAGATCAATGACGATCATCGACAGAATCGACTGTGCAGCCACGCGCGCCCAGCTCATCGCGATGGCGGCCGTTCGGGAGGGAGCTCGGACCCTGCGGCCCCGGACCACGGCCGATCCCACCGAGGGGCGCGATCCCGAGGAGGGCGCGACCACCGTCGAGTACGCAATCGGCACCATCGCAGCCGCAGGATTCGCGGGCCTGCTCATCGTGATCCTCAAATCGGACACCGTGCGAGCCGCCCTCGAATCCATCATCCAGGAGGCGCTCAGCACCCGATGAACAGCGACGAGCGCGGATACGTCACCGTCGAACACGCCATCGGTTTCGTCGCCGTCACCCTCGTCGTCGGCGTCATCGTCGCCGCCGCGCAGGCCGGGATGACCGGAGCATCCCTGTGTCAGGCGGTGCGCGAGGGCGCGCGGGCCGCCTCCATCGGAGCGGCCGACCCGCAGGGAGCGGCCTCGGCCGCCTATCCGCCCGGATCCTACGCGGTCGCGCGCTCCGGCGGGTGGGTGAGCGTCACCGGCACCGCCCCCTACCGCGGGGCGGCCGGCTGGGTCGGGGGCATCGCCCGATGCTCGGTGACCACCATCGACGAGGGGGACCTGCCGTGACGCTTGAACCGACAGCCCCGCGTGCGGCCGTGTCTCGAGGTGGGCCTGTCGCGGATGGGTATGCCGGCGAACGTTCCGACGAGGAAGGATCCGGGACCATCAATTCCGTGGGGCTCATTGTCGTGGCCGTCGCGCTCGCGGTGGCCATCGGCGGGGTCGGCGTCGCCCACCGCGAGCGGGTGCGCCTGCAGGCCGTCGCCGACCTGGCGGCCCTGGCTGGGGCAGAACAGTCGGCCACGGCTGACTGGGAGGACGTGGGAGACAGACCCTGCGGGGCGGCCTCCGCCGTCGCTGCAGCGAATGGCGCGGGTGTTCAGTCCTGCGAGGTGCGCGATCTCGACTGCCTGGTGGTGCTTACGCAGCCAGTGAGAATCGCCGGGATTTCAACGAACGTGAGCGCACGGGCGCGCGCCGGGCCGGAGCGGTGAGAAATTCACAGGAAATTGCCAGGTTCGTTCAATGGTTCCCACAGGTGGGGTCCGTACATTAATAGTCATCAAGCCAAGGGCGACACCCACAAAGGGTGAGCCGAGAAAGGGAGCGCATCGGAAGACTTGCACTGTGTTGATGGGATACTCGAAGGGGTCGGCCTTATGGCCGGCCCCTTCGAGTATGTGCTGACGCGTTCCGTGTGCCGCGGCGTGCGAGCTGCCTGCGCTCCTCGCCGCGCATGTGGGCCCGCTAATGCGCACGTGGGCCCGCTAATGCGAGCCTGGGCAGCCCCGCCCACGCTCAGATTAGAGGGTTAACGCGCCAATTAGCGGGTTTACGTGCGTATCAAGGGGCTGACGTGCATGTTCAGGGGTTCGCGTGCGACCAGCACACCGCGCCAGGCACCGTTGTGCCCAAAACGCAGACCACCTCAGCCGCAACCCCCCCATTTTCAATGTTTTTCACCGAGGTGGTCTGCGATTTGGGCACCTTACTACCCCGAACCGTGACATCACCGCCACCAAACGGGGGGATTTGCATCATTAGGGGCGCGACACGCCGGCGACACGCCGTCAGCCAGCTTCTAATGCTGCAAAACCCCCACCGCCGGAACGGAGGGCACCGGAGGAACCTGAGGGCCGGGCTGTGGGGCGCGCGGGCTGCGGCACCCGTGGGTGGCACCGACACCACCGCCAGATAGATTTCGCACGTAATTTATCGCGGTCATTTTTCGAGATGCCCCAAAAACGTTGCAATTCCAACGGTGCAAATTCGATGTTTGAATAAGTCATTGAGGAATTACGTGCGAAATTACTGGTTGACAGCCATAGCTGGGCATCAGGGCAATGTGCTGACCAACATCAGCCGCGAAGGCCCCACCGGTGCGGAGGGTGCTGGAGGGCCGCAGGGCCTGGCTGCGGGGCACGTGGGCCGCCCACGGCGCAGCCCGGCCCCACAGCCGGGCCTGGCGCCCAGACAACCCGTGGGTCCACAAGCAACAACCAGAGCCACACAGCAACACGTAGTGTCCTATAGCCCCGGATGCGCGGTGCCCGGCGCCCTTCGACGCCCGCCGACGCCCCGCACCCCGTCGGATTACTTTGCGTGGTAGCGCGGGCTGGTCCCCAGGTGGGTGGGGGAGTGATGCCAGCCGCCGATCACGCTCTCGTCGAAGCCGCGGTACGTGTAGGAGTTGTCGTAGGCGATCTCAACAGGGTTGACGACCCCGTCCACGTACTGCTGGATCTCCTCGGGCGTGGGTTCTACATCCGTGCGTTTAGTCATCAGGGGGTTCTCGTCCGGGTACTGGCTGGGATCGGTGTTGACCATGGCGCCGGGGTCAGCGGGGCCGTAGCCCGTGCGATCGTTCCACGTATGATTAGGGTTCGTCCCGGTGTGGACGAGGAGCTGGAGCAGCTGGTTCGGGGTCGCCTCGGGCCACTTCTCGTGGGCCAGAGCCATGAAGCCCGAGACCAGCGCAGTGGACACCGAGGTGCCCGTCACCGCCGTGTTTGCTCCCGTTGAATAGTCGCGCACGGTTGCGGTGCCCACGGCCGCCGACACGAGGCCTTTGCCGCTGGAAGAAGAATCGACCACCTTTCCTTGGGTGTCGATCGCTCCGACGCCGGCGACGCCCGACCACCAGGACAGTGCAAATTGGTCAGAGTACCTGCCTGTGTTACCGGCTGCGGCAATGACAATGACGCCCTGGGAGATGGCGCGGGCCACCGCCCACTTCAGGGTGTCTTGGCCTTCGTCGCTGGATACGGACATGTTGATGATCGTCGCCCCGTCGTTCATGGCGTGGTTCATGAGGGAGGCGTAATCGTCCTTGCTGACGCCAACAACGGAGTCGTCGTTGCAGTCCTCCCCGGACGTGTCACCCTGGTTGGGAAACGATGTGCGATACGACAGGATCGTCGCGTCGGGGGCAACGCCGTAGGCATCCGAGGCAATGATCGAGGCCATCGCGGTGCCGTGCGTCTTGCTCTGCGTGCTGGAGGTGACGGTACAGGGAGTCTTGTCGGTGATATTCGTTTTCGCCAGCTCGGGGGCTGTCGTGTCGACCTCACCGTCGATGAGCGCGATCGTGACCCCTTTACCCCTCAAGCCCATGTTGCGGGCTTCGCTCAGGTAGTAGTAGGCAAAATACGACTGGTCAGCTGCCGTGATCGGGTCGGCGGCGTGCGCGGGGCCGGTCGGCAGCGCGGTGGCTCCCGTGGCGAGCGCCAGAGTCGAGGCAGCGACGCCTAGCAGGCGCGCCTTGCTGTTCGTGTGCGTCACCATTGGCGGGGATCCCATCCGTCGTCCTTACGTGGTGCGGGCGAAAGGTCCTTGTCGGACCCGTAGGTCTGCGACAGGGGGTTCACGTAGCCCTCGGGCAGCTCGTCCTCATCGTCCTCAAAGCGGAACGCGGTGTACCTGCGCCGACGATCCTTGCGGTCTTCCTTGCCCTTGCCGCCTGCGCCGGCACCGGCACCCATGAAGCCGCCCATGCCGGGCCGCCCTGCCGCGCCGCCAGCACCAGCTGCGCCCGCGCCGCCCGCGCCGCCCGCGCCGCCCGCAACGCCTGCGCCGCCCACTCCGGCTCCAGCTGCTCCCGCGGTGGCGCTGTTGAGAGACAAGCTGCCGCGCATCCCCAGAGCGCCCGCGCCGAGGGCACCGGCGCCGAGAGCACCCGCGGCAAGGGCGCCTGCGCCGAGGCCGGAGCCTCCCGCCGGGCCGCCGTTCAGACGCCACAGCGGATGATTGCGGTCGATGGGCGAGGCCGGGGTGTGCCCGCCGATCACGCCGTTCGCGTGCCGGTCTCCGTTCACTCGAGAATGCAGCAGATCGATGTTCATAAGATCGTTCGGGTCTGTTACGGGGTTGAGACGAGAGCCGAGTTCGCCTTCGGGCACAAACGTGTTTGGGATGCGCTTCGATGACATGATGCGATCGCTGATTCGGCCGCCTTCGTCGTAACCATCCGGATACACGCCAGACTTCGGGTCGCGTTGGTCGGAGCGGCCAAAATCAGTGTCGCGGTCCCCACCGTAGACGCTTGGATCGTGGGGAGACACCGGCACGTTGCCCCGCTTGATTTCTTTAACGACGGGGGTGGGTGACGGGGGAGGAACGGGGAACTGCGTGCCTTTCTTAGAGTCGGGGATCTTCTTCATCGCTTCTGTGCACTCACGCAGGGAAGAGGCAAGCGAGAACGAGGCCTTTGTTATTCGGGCGAGAATCTCTGCGGATTTCTTCTCGCGCGCCTCGTTCGCCTGCACTTCGACGGCGTTGACGTAGGCCTCGCCCGTTGTCGCAAGGGAATTGAACGGAAAACCCAAAAGTCCCATGTTCTTTGTGACTGGGATGACGACCTGCGCGAGGTCGCGCATCGCCGCTGTCTTTGAGTCGAGGAGGGCGGTTGGGAGGAGTTTCGCGTCCTCGGCGGCGTGCTTCAGCATGCGGCGCGCCTCCACGTAGTGCGAGAAGCCGCTGACGTACCCCGTGAATTCAGCGTCATAACGGGACAGTGAGGCCTCAAGCCACTTCTTGATGGCGTCACCAGTCAGGCCTTCAAACCCCTGATACGCGCGAAAATGCTTCACGCGATCGATCATGCCTGTGAGCCCTTCAATAGTCTGCCCATGAAGGGGGTCGTGTTCTTCTAGCTGGATCAAGCCTTTTTCGGCTGCTTGGGCGAACCGCATCAGCTGCTCGTATTTCGGGCTGGCAACCATGAAACCTCTCCTTGTTCCTGGAACCGCAGGGGAATATTACTGGCCGGTGATCGTGGGGCCGCCGGGCGCGGATTGGCCGAAGTGGGACGGACCCGAATACGCGGCATCCGCGCCAGTGGGTGCAGCGGTTGCCAACGTGTCGGACCCGTCAGTCTGGACGGGGGCACCGCTTTCATCGGCCTCCTGAGCGGCGGGGGCACCCGCCTGTGGCAGTCCCTTTCCGAGCTTCTCTCTGATCTCAGGGTTGGTAATGCTGTCCTGGATCTTCTTCAGTTCATCGCCTGTGGATTCGTTGACGCGAGCGAATTCTGCGATGGCGAGATCGACGTTCGTGCCGAACTCGTCCAGAGTTTTTTTCTCCTGAAGGAAGGCTTTGCCGCAGGCAGAGAAGAAGTCGGCGACGGCCTTGCCAAGAAGCTGCGCCGCAGGTTCGGGCGTCCAGTGCGCGGCCTGTCCGCTGGCTAGGCCCCCGACCGCTTGAGAGCTCTTCTGCAGGGCTTCCTCTCCCTGAGGAACGTCGGACGCCGTGAGCTTGTGATCTGAGGAGTTGAAAGCGACGTCAGCCATGGCTTACCTCCTGTGTGAAGAAACCGTCGAACGTGTGTCCGGCGAAACAAAGATGGGATGCCGCTCAGCATATGTCGAGCAACTGCTAAATACAAGTCATATTTGGGCTGCCGCATCACGCCCCCGGCGCGCGCTCCAGGAGGTAGGTGAGCAGCGTGATCGCGCCCTGTTTGGACAGGGGTTCGTTCCCGTTGCCGCACTTCGGGGATTGGACGCAGCGTGGGCACCCGGACTCGCAGTCGCAGGAGGAGACGGCCTCGAGGGTGGCGGCAACCCACGACCGGGCGCTGCGAAAGCCGGCGAGCACGTGCCCGGCGCCGCCCCGGAACGCGTCGTGAATAAAGACGGTGGGTGCGCCCGTGTCGTCGTGCAGCTCGGTCGACAGCCCGCCCAGGTCCCATCGGTCGCAGGTTGCGACGATGGGCAGGATTCCGATCATCGCGTGCTCGGTCGCGTGCAGCGTGCCCGCCAGGTCCGCGGCCTCGATCCCCATCGCGGCCAGCGCCGCCGGAGTGAGGGTGAACCACGTGGACTTCGTGGGCAGCGTGTGAGTGGGCAGGAACAGCTCGATGTTGCGGATGAACTCGAGCCCGGGCAGGCGCAGCAGGTCGTAGTCGGTGACCCGCGTCGACACGTTCGTCGGCCCGTGATGCCAGGTGACCGTGCCGTCCCCGCACACGTAGGTCTCCTCGATGGCGCACACCTCGACGCTCGTGTGGGTCGCCGAGCGCGTGCGCAGGGGAGTGCGCACCTCCTCGACGAGGGCAACGCGCGCGTCGTCCGTCCGGGCGGGCGGGATGATGATCGACGAGGCCTGGGCCCCCTCGCGCTCCCCGCCCCCGAGGTGCTCGCTTCCCCGGGTGCCGCCCGGCGCCTCGGGCAGGAGTGCGCGCGGCCACCCCTGGGCGGCGGGAGCGGTGGGCGTGGTGAGGGAACTGAGGCTCAGGACGTGGAATGTGCGCCCCTGGTGGATGTAGATGGCGCCGGGGAAGACGTGGGCGTCGGCGGAGGCCTGGTCGATGGTGCCGACGACGGTGCCGGTGGCGGCGTCGACGATCTGAACGTCGCCGGAGGCTCCCCGCAGGTCGGTGAGGTCGCTGGGGCGCTCGGGGCGAGTGGCGTCCCAGAAGTATCCGGTGGGCCTGCGCTTGAGGTATCCGTCGGCGACGAGGCGCTCGGTGACGCCTCGCAGTTCCAGTCCAAAGTAGGTGATATCGGACGGCGTGATCGGTATTTCGGCGGCCGCGGCGGCAATGTGCGGGGCCAGGACCCACGGGTTGGAGGGGTCGATGACGGAGGCCTCGACCTCGCCGAGAATGTGCTCCGGGTGGCGCACCAGGTACGCGTCCAGCGGGTTGTCGGAGGCGATGAGCACGGACGTGCCCGGCGCGCCCGCGCGACCCGCGCGTCCGATCTGCTGGCGCAGGGACGCGCGCGTGCCCGGCCAGCCGACCGTGATCGTCGCGTCCAGCCCCGAGATGTCCAGGCCCATCTCCAGCGCCGACGTCGTGGCGAGCGCCCGCACTCCTCCCGTGCGGATCGCCTCCTCGAGCGCCCGGCGCTCCTCGGGCAGGTAGCCGCCGCGATACGCGCCCACCCGGCCTGCGTTCGCGGAACCACGCGCCGAGAGGCGGTCTCGCACCTGAGCGGCCACGGCCTCGGCCCCCGCGCGAGAGCGCACGAAGGCGAGGAGGCGCGCCCCCTCCTCGACGAAAGCGGTGGCCAGGTTGGCGGCCTCGACCCCGGCGCTGCGCCGCACGATCGGGACCTTGAGGGTGGCCGTGCCGGGCGGCGCGTCGAGGGCCTCCAAGAAAGAAGAGATGTCGACTTCGGACTCGTCGGCCATGATCGCGCCCTGCCACAGGACCAGCTCGTGGGCGCCCGCCGGCGAGCCGTCCTCGGTGATGGCGACCGCGTCGCGCCCCGTGAGCGCACGCCCGACCGCCGCCGCGTCTCGCACGGTCGCGCTCAGCATGACGACCCGCGGATCCGCGCCCAGGTGGTGGGCGACGCGCAGCAGACGGCGCACGACCAGCGCAATGTGCGAGCCGGTCACGCCGCGCCAATGGTGGGCCTCGTCGATGACGATGAGGCGCAGCGACGCCAGGAAACGCGACCACCGCTGGTGCGACGGCAGCATCACGTAGTGCAGGAAATCGGGGTTCGACAGGATCAGGTCAGCGCCCGCGCGCGCCCACTCCTTCGCCTCGCGCGGCGTGTCCCCGTCCACGGTCGTCGCGCGCACGCGGCGCAGCCTCTCATCGACGAGGCCTAGGCTCCCTTCTGGGCCGGCGCTCGCCTGTGCGTCGTCCGGCTTGCTGTCCTGGCCGAGCAGCGACATGAGCGACGCCAGCTGGTCCGCCGCCAGAGCCTTGGTCGGAGCAAGGTACAGGGCCGTCGGGCGGCGGTGAATCGCGGAAATGCGCGACGAATCCTCGGCCTCCACCAGGTCGGAGAGGATCGGCGTCCACGCGGCCAGCGACTTCCCCGACCCTGTGCCCGTCGCGAGCACGACGTCGCGTCCCTGACGGATCGCATCCATGGCCTCGCGCTGATGAATCCACGGGCGCTCCACGCCGCGGCGTGCCCACGCGCCCACGACCGCGGGGCTGACCCACTGCGGCCAATCCGCGATCCGCCCCGATCGCCCCGGCAGCGTCACGTTGCCGAGCAATCGATCATCCCCGTCGCTCAGGCGCTCCAACACGTCCAGCAGGTGCGCGGGAGAAGGAGAGGACGCGCCCTGCTGCGCCTGATCGGGCGAGGACGCCCCGGCCTCGTGCGACGAAGACTCCTGCGAAGAAGGTGGCAGGTCAGCGCTCATTCGCGCCCGGATTCACCGAGCCCCAGGGCCTCGGAGGCGGACTCCTTCACGTACTGGATCGCAGCGATACCCGTCGAAATACCCGACGAAATGGCATCACGCAGCTGCACGTCCGACAGGCCAGCCTCCGTGTCGACGACGAAATCCGCGTATACGCCCAGCGTCCCCTCCGGCGAGGTCGACGTGTACACCGTCGGGAAATACTTCTCGCGATTCCAATTGTCGGCCGTCGCAAACAGCGCGGGTTCCGCGCTCTCGGCCGGCAGATCCGACTCCCACAGCGCGCGAATCGACAGGAAACGCACCGCCGTATCGAAAGACACCAGGAACGGAATGTCGTCAAAAATTGCGCCCGCCGCGTGACCCTTCTCGATCACGTCCAGCGCGTAACCCATCTCGCGCACGGCGTCCACGACGCGCTCGAAATCGGCGGGGTAGGGAGTCACCTCATCCTCGGGCACCACGTATGGAACGTTCACTGCGACACCTCCCGACCCTGAGAATCCCAATCCACGAACCCGGGCAACGTCACCTCAAGATCCGCGAAGAAACCCATGATCATCGACATGGACGTCTCAAAGAAATTATCCAACTGAGCCTGCGTGAGCCCCGACATGACCACGACGTTGCACTCCGCGATCAGGCCGTACTGCGTGCCATCCTCGAGGGGAGCCAGGTACGCTTTCGGGCCCGTGCGCGTCGAATTGCAAGCCGCGACCTCGCGTGCGAGCTCGCCGAACTGCTCAGGCGTGCGCGCAATCCCGCGCCACTGAGCGCGCAACTGCAGGATCTGAGGGTTCGTCGCATTCCAGAAAAAAGCGGCGTTCGGCGTCAAATACGCCAGCTCGCCCTCGTTGTAGTCACCGAAACGCACGTCCCGGGAACGCAACAAATCCCGAATGCGATCGGTGCTGACAGGTGAAGATGCAGCCACTGACAACTCCCGCGTGAGACGTACAGAATCGGACACCCCCACTGTAACCGAGGCCTCTGTCCCGCGCGCGCCCACCTTGTCCGACAAGTCTTGACACGGAGCCTCCCGTCACTCTTTGACGAGGTCAGGGCGGGTGCGCGGGACACCCACCCGCTGTGTGCTTGCCTTCGATTTACGAGAAAGCGGAACCAATACACGCGCCCGCGCCCCGCTCCACTACAGTGGATACGGAATACGGCATCGACACGAACGGAGGACACCATGGACGACCCCAACGCCGCCCTGCCCTCCGACCCCACCGTCGACGAGTCCTACACCAAAGGCTCGCGCCCCGTGCGCCCCCGCAACCGTTCGGTGGCACCCGCCGACACCGCCGGCCGCTCCTCCCGAGCGGACAGCGCTCCCGTCACCCAGCGGCCCGCCCGAGGGCGCACCCCCGCACCCCAGGCCAACGGTGAGGCACCGGCGGGCGGGCCCCGGCCTCGTCGCCTCACCTCCGACTCCTGGTACCGGCGCAAGCTTGCCCGACGCCTCGGCGGCGTCGCCACCTGCCTGGCGTTGACGATGCTCATCAGCCACGTGGCGCTCTCGACCGCGCCCGGGCAGGTCCTCGACACGATCCTTATGGAGGGCACCATGCGCTCCGCGAGCCAGTACGAGGCCTTCTCCACCCTCATCACCGGCATCGTGTCCGTGCCCGTCATGGTCGTGGCCGGCGTCGTCGTTGCCCTCGTCGCCGCCGCGCGACGGCGGCCCACGCTCGCAGGGCGCGCCCTCGGGGCGGTCATCGGCGCCAACATTACGACGCAGATCCTCAAGGACTACATCCTCACCCGCCCGAACCTGGGCGTCACGACGGGTGCCGGCAACTCCCTGCCCTCCGGGCACACCACCGTCGCCGTCACCCTGTCACTGGCCCTCATCGTCGTCGCCCCGCAGTGGTTCCGCAGCCCGTCTGCGTGGATCGGCTGGGCGTGGACATCCCTCATGGGTGTGTCCGTCATGATGGAAGGCTGGCACCGGCCCTCCGACGTCATTACCGCCGCTCTCATCGCTGGGGCGTGGGCCCTCGCCCTGTCGCCCATCGAGCGACGTCCCCGGCACGGAGCGAAAGTCCAACGCGTCATGGTGTGGGTCAGCCTCGCACTCATCGTCATCGCGCTGCTGGCCACCGGCGCCGCCATGTGGGGCTTCAGCATGTCGGCCGCATCCCCCGGATCCGGCTACGGTTTCGAGGACTTCCTGCAGATCCGGCCCTGGCGTTCGCGCGTCCTCGGCGTCGCAGCCGTCGCGTGGGTGAGTGCCGTGTGCGGCCTCGTCATGCACGAGGTCGACCGCCTCGCGGGCGAGTAATTCCTGCTGTTGTCGCTTGTTCCCCCGACAGATCTCCGGCCGCCGCGCGGCCTGCCCGCCCGCCCGCTCGCCGTCCGCGCTGCGAGCTTCGCTCGGCGCGTCGGCTCGAAGCCCGGCCAGGCCCCGCCACCGCCCACCGGCACCGCGGCAGGTCCTTCCGGTGCCCTCCACACCGGCGGTGTTTGCGCTGCGGGGTGTGGCCTGGTGCGTTGTCTTGAAGCCCGGCCAGGCCCCGCCACCGCACAGGTGTCGCGTCCACACCTCGCTGCCGCATTGCTGAGTCCACACCCAATTTCGCACGTAATTCCCCTGCGACTCTTTCAAACATTGAATTTAGATCGTTGGAATTGCAACGTTTTCGGACTTTGTTGAAACTTCGTCCAATCGAATTACGTGCGACTTTTCTGGGGGGGGGTTGCCCCACTGGGTCAAGTCCTGTGGAGTGGTGTAATCGTTTTG
>KV835883.1 GCA_001838165.1 Actinomyces sp. HMSC035G02
GATGCCTCCAACCACACTCAACTCTGAAGAGCCGTTTAACTTCAGACAGGGCGCCAGTGCCTACGCGCAGTGGCGCAGATGATGGGCAGCAAGAGACAAGCATCTGCTGCCGCCCATCAGAAAGCATCGTACAGGCCATACCACACGTCGGTGTAGATGAAGTCGGCGCCCTTGATGCACTCGGTTGTCGTCGGAGACCTTGCAGTTCTCCTCGCCGATGGCCATGAGGTCGCCCATCTCCTGCGAAGGCGGGCGAGCCGTAGCTCGCCCGACCTGGTACGTCTTACAGACCGTGCTTACCGAGAGCGGCCATGCGCTCATTGATGGTGGCGCGGTATGCCGCAGCCTTCTGCTCGTCGGGCTCGCTCTGGGGGCACAGAGTGGCCAGGATGGCGCGAATGGAGTGCTTGCGGTTCTCGGCCTCGACCCAGCACAGGGAGCGCTCGGGATCGTCCATGACCTCGTCGACGACTTCCTCGCCACGGTTGGCGGGCAGGCAGTGCATGAACATGCTGTTCGGACCGGCAACGTTCATCATATCCCAGGTCACCTGGTACTTCGGATAGAACACATCCATGTAGCTGGAGCTGGAGACTTCACCTTGATTATCAACTTTATCCGAACACCTCCCACATTCATCCGCACATGTGCGGATGAATGTGGGAACCCGATACCCTGAGGGCCGGATCGGCCGGCCCCGGGAGATCGGAGGACGGCATGTCCGGAAAGAAGAAGAGCGGCTCCGCAAGGGCGGTCCCGAGGGCCTACGGAAGGCTCACGAGGCACGAGCGGGACACGGTCCAGAGGATGCTGGAGCGCAGGGCGTCGTGCAGGGAGATCGCGAGGGAGCTGGGCAGGTCGCCCTCGACGGTGAGCGCCGAGGTGGCGTCGCACAGGTTCGTGACGGCGCCGAAGGCCAGGCGCGGCGAGCGCGTGGACGCCTCCGCCGACCTGTCGGCGGCCTGCCCGCGCCTGGCGGCGTGGCCGCGCTGCTGCAACGGGTGCGGCCGGTACCGCGCGATCGGCTGCAAGCGCCGCCCCCACGTCTTCTACGAGGCCCGGGCCGCGCAGCTGTGCGCCGACTCGGTCCTCGTCTCGTCCAGGCGCGGGATAGACGCCGACGAGCCCGCCGCGGCGGCCAGGCTGGAGGCGATAAGGGACTGCCTGCGCCGGGGGCTGTCGCCCGAGCAGATGGCGGCGCGCAACGGCGGCCCGGTGGACCTGTCGCCGTCGACCATCTACCGCTGGGTCTCGGCGGGCTACGACGGCATGACCAACATGGAGCTCAGGCGCAAGGTCGGCTACAGGCCGAGGAAGCGCGCCGCGGGCCGGGCGGCGACCCGCCACTCCGCCCGCAGGTCGCATGCCGCGTTCCTCGCCCTCGGGGAGGACGCGTGCGCCGCGGCCTGGGAGATGGACACCGTCGAGGGGGCCCGGGAGGACTCCGCCTGCCTGCTCACGCTGCTGCACCGCCCCAGCAGGCTCCAGCTCGCGCTGCCGCTGGAGGAGAAGACCGCCGGGTGCGTCGCGGACGCCCTGGAGGGCGTCCGGGCCATCCTCGGCGCCGACGGGACGCGCCGCGTGTTCCGCGCCGTCCTCACCGACAACGGCGCCGAGTTCTCCGACGAGGCGGCGATCGCGGCGCTGCTCGGCGAGGGGCCGGGCGAGACGAGGCTGTTCTACTGCGACCCCAGGCGCAGCGACCAGAAGGGCGCCTGCGAGCGCAACCACGTCGAGATCAGGAAGCTGCTGCCCAAGGGCGCCGGAATCAGGTTCGACCGGCTCGCCCCGGCCGACCTGGCGCTGGCCATGTCGCACGTGAACTCCGAGCCCCGCGGCGCGCTCGGCTTCGCGACGCCCGCGCGCGCCTTCAGGGCGATGCTCGGGGAGGACGCGGCGGCGCTGCTGGACGCCTACGGCGTGGAGGACGTGCCGCTCGGCGATCTCGACCTGACGCCGGGGCTCATCGAGAGGGCGCGCGCAGAGAGGGGCGATGCCCCGCTGGCCTAGCCTAGGAGAAAAACGGAATAGACGGACCGACCGTCCGGCTGAGTCTGGGAAGAGGTGCCGGGCGGCGGGCGGAGCATGGCCACCGGACCCATCGAAACACATCTCCACCATTCCTTCAACTGGGAAAATGCCGCCCCCGGGGCCCGGATAGGACCTCGGGGGCGTTCGGTTAACTGCGGGAGCGTGCCGTCAGCTCAATGTGTTCGGTTGGGATCGGAAATCAACCAGTGATCTTACTGAACATATGGCGCACCTTGTCCAGGCGGCTGTTTGGACGGCGGGGCTGGATGACTGGCTTGCCGACAGCGGCCTGATACCCTTTCAGTTCTGTAAGGCATACGCTCTGCCCGTTGGTGTAAAAGGCCAGATCAGTACGGTATGCCTGTATACAGCGGGCGGGAATCTCGCCAGTAAAGACAACTTCATCCTTTTTTACCTGGACCGTTTCGATGGTGGCACAGTATTTCGGTGCATCATGATAAGCCCTGGAAAGATATTCCCGGGGCGCATAGAGGGTGAAGGAGAGATAAGGTTCCAGCAGTTGCGTCCCTGATTCCTTCAATGCCTGTTCCAATACAATCGGGGCCAATGAGCGGAAGTCCGCCGGCGTGCTGACCGGACTGTAATAAAGCCCGTATTCAAAGCAAATCTTACAGTCCGTTACGTTCCAGCCGAACAAGCCCTGCTCCAGCCCGTAACGGATACCATCCCTGACAGCGTTTTGAAAACTCTGGTTCAAGTATCCCAGCGAAACCCGGCTCTCGTATTGTACACCGGAGCCAAGCGGGAGTGGTGTAACAGACAGTCCGATGGATGCCCAAAACGGGTTGGGCGGCACCTCGATATGGATGGTGTGGCTGGCTGCTTTGAGCGGCCGCTCCATATAAATGACGGTGGGTTCCTTTACCACTGTTTCAAGCTTGTATTTTTCCGACAGCAAAGCGGAAACAACCTCCAACTGCACCCGGCCCAAAAAAGAAAGAATGATCTCATGGGTGATGGAATCCACCTCGCAGCGCAAAAGCGGGTCAGTATCCGCAAGTTGCGTAAGAGCGTCCAGCAGCCGTTCTCTTTGCGCTGCCGTTTTCGGCGCAATCGACGTCCGCAGCATGGGGAGGGGGTCCTCACGCCACCTTTTACGAGGGAGCCGGGTTGGGTCCCCTAATACATCGTTTAACCTCACGCTGTCGCTGGGAAGGATAACAATTTCACCCGGATAAGCGGTGTCTGTCCGAACAATTTCCCCTTTGGATGGAATACGCATCTCTGTGATTTTCAGCTTTTCTCTCCCGGCCAGAGCCACCGTATCCCGCAGGCGCAGCGTTCCGCTGTATAGCCGCAAATAGATGAGCCGCTGGCCACAATCTGTATACTCCACCTTGAAAACGCTGCCGCATAGGGCGTCGCTCCCCTGTTCCCCAATCGGTTGGAACAGCCCTGTCACCGCATCCATCAACGGTTGAATGCCAAGGCCCTTTTTGGCGCTGCCATGATAGACCGGGAACAGGGAGGCGTCTTGAACCCGCCGCTGTTCCTCCTGCGCAAGTTCTTCCCGGCTGATTGGTTCTCCTGCGATATACTTTTCCAATAATTCATCGTTATTTTCGATGACCGCATCCCATGCTTCTATGTCTGTATTTTCCTCCAGGACTATTTCCGGGGACAGCGACACCGTCTGCTTGATGATAATATCGGCGGAGAGCTTATCCCGAACAGACTGATACACGCCCTGCAAATCAACGCCAGCCTGGTCGATCTTATTGATAAAGATAACGGTGGGAATGTCCATTTTCCGCAGGGCATGGAACAGAATACGGGTCTGGGCCTGCACACCATCTTTAGCGGAGATCACCAAGATGGCCCCATCTAAAACAGCCAAAGAGCGGTACACCTCCGCCAAAAAATCCATGTGGCCGGGCGTATCCACAATGTTGACTTTACATCTGTGCCACTGGAAGGAAGTGACTGCCGCTTGAATGGTAATCCGGCTCTTCAGAGTTGAGTGTGGTTGGAGGCAT
>KV835884.1 GCA_001838165.1 Actinomyces sp. HMSC035G02
TTGTGGGAGAGTAGGACACCGCCACAACACACTTCATCGAGAGGGACGGAGCGCGATAGCGTGCCGTCCCTCTCGTTTTTGCGGCCCCGTGGCGCTGACAAGCCACCCGTCGTCTACTATTGGGTGGTTGAACGCGCACGATGCGCACCATGAACAAGAGCGCGCCTGTGGCGCAGGAATAGAGGATAGACACCATGGCAGAAGAGACTCGAGGACGCGGCGAATTCGGCCGTGGTGGATACCAGAAGCGTCAGCCGCAGTGGCGCGACCGCGACGGCGAACGCTCTGAGCGTGGTGAGCGCGGTGGCTTCCGTCGTGATGATC
>KV835885.1 GCA_001838165.1 Actinomyces sp. HMSC035G02
GGGTCGGCACCTTCACCCTGAAGGAAGCCCACTCCGACATCGTCTGGTTCACCCCCAACCCAGGAAAAGCACTGTTCTGCTTTGACCCAGACCCCACATTCACGTTGAACGACTTCGCACAACAAGGCCACTGACACCAGCAACCACCACCGAGCAGCTCCCGCAATCCACCCACCGACGGAAAAGACGAGGGGTGGGAACCCACCGGGATCCCCACCCCTCAGCCGTTCACGGCACAGGCGCCGCGGCGCGATCGATCACTCGGGCTGAGCCGCAGCGGCCGCCTGCGCGGCCGCGGGAGCTGCGGCGGCGATGGCCTCCAGCTCCGCCTCGCCGTGAGCGCCGGACACGAACCACACCTCGTACACCGAGGGTGGCAGGGCCACACCCGAGGACAGGAAGGAGTGGAAGAACGGGGCGTAGCGCCACGCTTCCTGGGCGCGCGCCTGATCGTAGTCGTACACGCCCGAGGCGGCCGCGGCCTCGCCGAACATGACGGAGAACAGGGATCCCGTGCGCTGGACGCGGTGGGCGACGCCGGCGGCGCTGAGCGCGTCCGACACGATCGTGCTGATCTCCTGCGCGGAGGCGTTCACGCGGTCGTACACGCCCTGATCAGCGAGTTCGAGGGTGCGCAGGCCGGCGACCGTGGCCAGGGGGTTGCCCGAGAGCGTGCCCGCCTGGTAGACGGGGCCCAGGGGGGCCAACAGGTCCATGACGTCCGCACGCCCGGCGACGGCCGCCAGGGGCATGCCGCCGCCCACGACCTTGCCGAAAGTCACCAGGTCGGGCACCCAGTCCGCGCGCTCGACGGAGGACACATCAACAAAACCGGCGCTGTAGCGGCCCGAGGGCGCGCCGTCGACCCACCCGGCTACGGCCTCGAGGCCCCACCAGCCGGCGGGGTCAACGCGGAAGCCGGTGAGGACCTCGTCGAGGATCATGAGCGCGCCGTGCGCGGTACACAGGCGGCGGATCTCGCGGTTCCACCCGGGGTGGGGCGGGACCGTGCCCATGTTGGCGGGGGCACCCTCGAAGATAACCGCGGCGATACTGCCACCCACCTGCTCGAAGCACGCGCGCAGGGCATCGACGTCGTTGTAGGGCAGGACGATCGTCTGCGCGGTGATGGCCTCGGGGACGCCGGCCGACCCGGGCAGGCCGCCGGTGGCGACGCCCGACCCGGCGGCAGCGAGCAGGCCGTCGGAATGGCCGTGGTAATTGCCGGCGAATTTCACGATGAGGTCGCGCCCGGTGGCACCGCGCGCCAAGCGGATCGCCGTCATCGTCGCCTCGGTGCCCGTCGACACGAAGCGGACGCGCTGCGCGAAGGGCACGCGCTCGCGCACGGCGCTGGCCAGCAGCGTCTCAGTTTCGGTGGGTGCACCGAAGGACAGGCCGCGCGAGGCCGCCTCCTGGACGGCTGCCACCACCTCGGGGTGCGCGTGGCCGAGCAGCGCCGGGCCCCACGACCCGACCAGGTCCACGTAGGAGCGCCCCTCGACGTCGGTGACGCGCGCGCCGCTCGCGCTCGCGATGAAGCGCGGGGTGCCGCCGACGCCGCCGAAGGCACGCACGGGCGAGTCGACGCCGCCGGGGATGACTGCTTTTGCTTGGGAGAATGCGGTTTCGTTAGTGGTCACGGCTACCTTCACAGAAGAAAAACGGATTGTTGGTATGGTACGCGCGCTCAGCGGGCCCTGCGGGCGACCTCGAGGGCCCAGTAGGTGAGGACGGAGTCGGCTCCCGCCCGGAAGATGCCGGTCAGGGATTCGTCGATGACGCGGGTGCGGTCAATCCACCCGTTGGCGGCGGCGGCCTCGACCATCGCGTACTCGCCGGATACCTGGTAGGCGGCGACGGGAATGTCGGAGGCGGCGGCCACGTCGGCCAGCACGTCGAGGTAGGGGCCGGCGGGCTTGACCATGAGCATGTCGGCGCCCTCGGCCGCATCGAGCAGCGCCTCGAAAAGGCCCTCGCGTCGGTTCGCGGGATCCTGCTGGTAGGTGCGTCGGTCGCCCTTGAGCGTGGAACCGACGGCCTCGCGGAAGGGCCCGAAGTAGGCGGACGCGTACTTCGCAGAGTAGGCGAGGATAGCGACGTCCGCGTGTCCCGCCTGGTCGAGGGCCGCGCGGATCGCTGCGACCTGGCCGTCCATCATGCCCGAGGGCGACACCATGTGCGCGCCCGCGCGCGCCTGGGAAATCGCCATCGCCTGGTAGAGCGGCAGGGTCGCGTCGTTGTCGACGCCGCCTTCGGAATCGAGGAGGCCGCAGTGCCCGTGGTCGGTGAACTCGTCCAGGCAGGTGTCCGCGCACACGACGAGGGCGTCGCCGACCTCGGCGCGCACGGCGGCGAGGCCGCGGTTGAGGATCCCGTCCTCCGCCCACGCCTGGGAGCCGATCGCGTCGCGGCGGGCGGGCACGCCGAACAGGTCGATGGCGCCCACGCCCGCTTCGGCGGCCTCGGCTGCAGCCCGGCGCAGCGAGTCGATCGTGTGCTGGTACTGGCCCGGCATTGCCGCGATTTCGCGGGGTTCATCGATGTCGTCGCGCACGAAGACGGGCCAGATGAGCTTGGCCGGATCGACGTGGGTTTCGCGCACGAGGGCGCGCATCGCGGGGGTCGAGCGCAGGCGGCGCGGGCGAATCGTCGGGATCGGGGCGCCATCCACCCCGGCCTCGGCGAGGTAGGAGGTAACGGATTCGGGGACGGTAGTCATGAGTCTCTTTCTTCAGGTGCGTCGGCTTGGACGGGGCGGTCGAGGGCGTCGATGAGGGCGCGGACGATGGCATCGGACGTGGGGGACGAGGCCTGGGCCGCGACCGCGATCCCCTGACGCCCAGCGGCGAGCGCGGTGGGTGCGCCGATGGTCACGACCCGAGTTGAGGGGGGCGGCATCCCGAGGAGCGGGGGGAGGGCGCGCGCCTGGGAGGAGGCGGTGAGGACCGCCGCGTCGTAGTGCCCCGCGCGGAAATTCCCCGCGATATCGTCGGGAATATCGGCGGCGTCGGCGGGAGTGGTGGTGTAGGCGTCGACGGCCTCGACCCTCCAGCCGAGAGCGCGTAGCCCGTCTGGTAGCGTGTCGGGCGCTGCCGCCGACCGGGGGATGAGGACCGGGCGCGCACCGGAGGCCGGGGCAGGGAAGCACTCGAGCAGCGCGGCGGCGGATCCGGCCCCGGTCAGGTCGGCGTTCACCCCCGCGTGGTCGCTGATCCATCGGGCCGTGGCCTCGCCGACGGCGGCGATGCGCGTGCCGAGCGAGCACGCTCGTGGAAGGTCGGAAACGACGGCCCGCGCGGCCCTCCAGGAGGAGAACACGACCCACGCGTATCCACCGTCAGCGAGCCGGGCGCGCGCCGCGTCGAGGCGTGCGGAGTCCAGCGGCGTCGAGACGGTGAGGGCGAGAGTATCCACCTGCGCCCCAGCCATTCGCAGGGCGCGCGCGATGGCGTCATCGGGCTTGGCTCGGGTCAGGAGGATCCGCCGCCCGCTCAGGGGTGCGCTGACGTGGGGTTCGTTCACGAGGATTGCCTCGGCGCTTTCGTCGCCCCCAGGTCGGTGACCTCGGCGGCGCCACCATCGAGCAGCTGGCGCGCCACGTCCTCGCCGAGGCGGGCGGCCTCGCCGCGACCAACCGAGTCCGTGAGTGCGAGAGCGCCACTCGCCTCCACCCGCTCGCGCCCGTCGACGCTCATCACGCGCGCGTCGAGCAGGAGGGCCGAGGAGGCCTCGTCCACGCGGGCGAACGCACCGACGGGCGCCGCACACCCCGCGCCCAGCGTGGACAAAACGGCGCGCTCGGCGCTGGCCGCGAGCGCGGTCGGCCGATGGTTGAGGACATCCAGGAGGGCGCGCAGGAGGGGGTCCTCCTCGTCGCGCGTTTCGATCGCGAGGGCGCCCTGCGAGGGGGCGGGCATCATGATGGCCGGGTCGAGTACATCGGTGGCGTGGGCGTCGAGGCCGATGCGGCGCAGCCCGGCGAGGGCGAGGACAACCGCATCGAGACGGTCGCCCGTGCCGAGGGCGGAGGGCGCGGTGCCCGCGTCTGCGCCCAGGTCGATGCCGCGCACGCGCGAAAGCCTCGTGGGGACGTTGCCGCGCAGGTCGCATACGCGCAGGTCGGGGCGAGCGGCGAGCACCTGGGCGGCGCGCCTGGGTGAGCCCGTGCCGACGAGCGCGCCCGCGGGCAGCGACGACAGCGTCGCCCCGTCGGCCGCGCACAGGGCGTCGCGGGGGTCTTCGCGCTGCGGGACGGCCGCGATGCGCAGGCCCGGCGTGGGGGCAGTGGGCAGGTCCTTGAAGGAGTGGACGGCCAGGTCGCACTCTCCCCCAAGGAGGGCGAGTCGCAGCTGCGCGGCAAACACGCCGACGCCGCCGAGCGCAGCCAGGGGCGCGGCGGACACGTCACCGTGCGTGCGCACGACCTCCAGATCGACGCGCACGTCCTCGCCGAGGCGAGCCCCGGCCTCCTCGATCGCCCGCGCGACGGTCGTGGATTGGGCGAGCGCCAGGCGCGATCCCCTGGTTCCCAGAACGAATGTCCGCGTGGTCATAGCAGTCCTTTCGCGCCCGCGCGGGCATGTGTGACGACGGAGGCAATGCCGGTTCCTGCGACCCAGGCGCCCGTGAGCGCCACGCCCCCCAGGGGCCGCACCTGTTCCTCGAGAGCACCGACGCGGCTGCGATACTCGGGCGGCAGGGGCGGGAGCGTGCCATTCCAGCGGGCGAGCAGGTGGTCGGTGACGGCATCGGCGGCGATGGTGACGCCGGTGAGCGTGCGGATGTCGCGCAGGGCCCCCTCGACGGTGACGGCGGGTTCGGCCTCGCCGAGGCGCCCGTAAGAGAGGCGCAGCAGGTGCGTGTGGGGCGCAAGCTGGTCGGCGAGCCAGGGCCACTTGATGTTGAGGTGGGACAGCGCCTTGGCCGCCACCGGCCGCTCGTCGGCGGGCGCGGGCGCGACCAGGAGGCCCTGGGAGACGGGTGCGTCATCCAGCTCGGGGGCGTGGACGGCCAGGGTGAGGCGCGCGATGGGCGCTCCCTCGGGAACGCTCACATCGGGCACGAGGCCGGGGATGCGCGCCTGCGTCAACAGGCGCAGGGCGGCGCTGGCGCTGCAGGCGAGGACGAGGCGCTCCGTCGTGACACTCGCGCCCGGCCCGCTCGGCACGGGTTCGGCTCCGGGGGTCGGCCCGGGCTTGGTCGGCCCGCACTCGAGGGTCCATCCCGAGGCCGCGCGCCTCAGTGAGAACGCGCCCGTGCGGGTCAGGACGGTTCCCCCGGCCTCTTCGATGGCGGCTCGCAGCGCGTCGACGAGGACAAACATTCCACCCTCGACGCAGGCTTCGGGGGTGCGGCGCGATCCGGCGGCGGCCAGGCGTGCCGCGACCGCAGCGGCCAGGGACCCGTGACGGGCAGTCTCGGCGCGCAGGCCGGGGGCGACCGTGTCGGTCGCCAGCATGGCGGGGTCGGCGGTGTAGATGCCCGCGATAATCGGCCGCACCGAGTGCTCCAGCACGGCCTCCCCCATGCGCGCGGTCACGAAACCGGCCAGAGTCTCCCCGGCCTCGTCCATGCCGACGTCGCCGCCCATCGACTGATCCTCAAGGGCACGTCGCACGCCGGCCTCGCCAAGCACGTGAGTGCAGTCGGGCGCGTCCGGGTGGGCCGGGATTCCCAGGAACGAGTCGCGCAGGAAGGGGCGCAGCTCCCATCCGCCGCGCAGAGCGGGGGCGTAGAGGCGGGCACCCGATCCGGCGGGCTCGACCGAGGTCAGCCCCAGGGCCTCCACGATCGACGAGGTGTCGGTGCCGCGCACGACGTATGTCTCCGCGCCCAGGTCCACGTTCACCCCACCAACCGTGCCGCGGGCGATGAGGCCACCCAGGTAGCCACGCGCCTCGACGAGGAGGGGACGTGCGCCCGCGCGAGCCAGTTCCCACGCGCTCACGAGGCCGGCAATGCCACCGCCGACGACGACCGCTCCGGGGTGGGTGGGGATGGCCTCCAGGGGGTTCATCGTCCGTCACCCAGCTCGTGCACCAGCTCCACGATGCGCGTCAGCACGTCAGGGTCGGTCGTGGGTGGTACGCCATGCCCAAGGTTGAAGACGTGGCCGGGGGCAGCGCGCCCCGCGTCGAGAATATCTCGAACAGCCTGTTCGATAACGTTCCACGGGGCCTGAAGCAGCGCGGGGTCCAAATTCCCCTGCACGACCTTTCCGGGCACCTGCTCGATGGCCCACGACAGGTCCGTCTTCCAGTCCACGCCCACGCAGTCGGCACCGACCTCGGCCATGTCGGACAGGATCGGCGCGCTGCCCGTGCCAAAGTGGATGAGCGGGGCGCGCTCGCCCGTCACCGGACTGACAGCGCCCGCCACGCGCTGCGCAACCATGCGCGAATACGGCGCGACGGATTCCCTATAGGTACGAGGCGAGAGAGACCCGACCCACGAGTCGAAGAGCTGCGCGGCGCTGGCGCCGGCCTCGATCTGCGCGGTGATGAAGTCGGCGCTCACGCGCGCACACCATGTCATGAGAGCATCCCATGCGCCCGGGTCGGACGCCGCGAGCGCGCGCGCAGCCATATGGTCGCGGGAGGGGCGTCCCTCGACCATGTACGCGGCCAGGGTGAAGGGGGCGCCGCCGAATCCGATAAGCGGCGTGGAGCCCAGCTCGCGCACCGCCGTTGCGACGCCGTCGCGCACGGACTGGGCGCCCTCGGCGCAGTCGCGCATGCGCCCGGCGGAATCGGTCCAAGACCCCTCCCCGTACCGATGACTCAGGAGTTCGTCGATGCTCTCGCGCGTGCGATAGGGATGATCGAGGACCGGGCCGACGCCGGGCTCAATCTCGACGCCCACCCCGGCTAGGCGCAGGGGAACCATGATGTCCGAAAAGAAGATGCCCGCGTCCACGCCGTGGCGTCGCACTGGCTGCACCGTCGCCTCGGCGGCCACGTCGGGGCGCAGGCAGGCCTCGAGCATGGGCAGGCCGACGTCGGCGCGCAGCTCGCGGTACTCAGGCAGGGAGCGTCCGGCCTGACGCATGAACCACACGGGGGTGGGCCCGCGTTGCCCGGTCAGGGCGGCGATCAGCGGGGGCGTCGTCATGTATCTCCCTTAATTTAATGATGTTTTCGTGCGTTAATTCGCGCATTTCTGTCGTTTTCCAGTCTAGTTCAAGACAATTTCTCACACGTCGCAAATGGGCGTATTTACGTGCCTTTATGCCCATTTATCCGCGGGAAAAAGCCATTTATTTCGCTCATATGCCGAAATGACACGGCGTCACCAACATAAATGACTTCGCTCCTCTGCCCGCACTACCCGCGTGCCCTTAAATGGACGCGTTGTGACTATTCATGTGCTCTCCGCGGACCACCGCTACGCCCCCCTCGACGACATCGCCCGGCTCTCCAGCGCGGACGACCTCGGCCCTACCCTCATGCGCTCGCTGCCGCAGGCACGCGGAGTCATGGTCCTGCGCACCTGTAACCGCGTCACCATCTACATCGACGCCCCGGCCTCGGCCGACCCTCGCGCGCTCAAGGACGCGGTGGAGCGCGAACTCGCCACCGCCTCGCACACCCCGCGCGAGGACGTGCACCTGCGTCACCTGTGGGGTCACGACGGCCTCGTCGATCTATTCGCGACGGCATCCGGGCTGGAATCCATGGTCATCGGCGAGCGCGAAATCGCCGGGCAAATGCGCCGCGCCGCGCGCGCAGCCTGGGAGGACGGGACCCTCAGCTGCGACCTGGGGCGCGCCGCCGAGCGAGCATCGGCGACCTCCCGCCGCGTCGCCACCGAGACCGGACTGGCCGGAGCTGGACGATCCGTCGTCGCCGTCGGCCTCGATATGGCTGCGGCTCACCTGGGACCGTGGGCGGACGCGCGCGTACTCATCGTCGGAACGGGCGCCTACGCGGGCGCGACAGTCAGCACTCTGAACGCGCTCGGCGCATCGGACGTGTCCGTCTACTCGACGTCTGGGCGCGCACGCGAATTCGCCCAGGGACGAGGCATCGGCTGGGTCAGCGCCGCAGACCTGCCCTCTGCTCTGGAACGCGCCGACCTCGTCGTGACATGCCGAGGGCTAGGAAGCCCCGTCCTGACACGCGACATGGCCGCCCAGGCCGGGCCAACCGTGGTCCTGGACCTCGCGCTCATGCGCGACACCGAAAGCTCTGTCGCCTCGCTCCCGAACATCACCCTCATCGACCTGCCGACCATCCAGGCCTCGGTCCCGGCGGCCGATACTGACGCGCTCACGCGCGCCCGCGCCATCATCGACGAGGAGGTCTCCTCCTTCGAGCGCGGCCTCGGCGCGCGATCCATGGACCCGGTCGTGCGACACCTGCGCTCACGCGTTTTCCGCATCGTTGAGGAGGAGATCGATCGCCTCGGCGAGGCCCCCCTCTCGACCGACGACGCGGCCCGAGCGCTGCGCCACCTGGCCGCACGCCTCATCCACAACCCGACCGTCATGGCGCGCCGGGCCGGCGAGGAAAGCCAGCAGGAACGCTACCTGGAGGCCCTCGGCGTGGTCCTCGGCATCGACGAGGCCATCCTGGCCTGCGGCGACAATGCTGGCGCGCACGCTTTCTCGCCCGATAGTCACGGGCTCCACCCTCACACTGTCACACCGAAAGTTGCCAATTTATTTCAAAAGTGAAATACTGCGACGTTCACTCCCGACGGTGAAAGGTATCAACGATGTCCACCCCAAACTACGGTGACCAACCCGGCCCCAACGGTCAGTTCCAGGGTCAGGTGCCCCAGCAGGGCGCCTACAACCCGCAGTTCCAGGGCCAGGTCCCCGCGCCCGGCCCCAACGGTCAGTTCCAGGGTCAGGCCCCCGCACCCGGCGAGAAGAAGAGCCGCGGAAAGATGACGGCCATCATCTCCGTCATCGTCGTTGCCATCCTGGTCGTCGTCGGTGGCGGCGCCTTCGCGCTCAGCCGCTGGTTTTTTGGCGGCTACAAGAGCCCCGATGCCCTGGCACAGAGCATTGATTCCGCTTTCGCGAAGAACTCTCTCGTGTCGTTGGCGGGCGCCGCGTCGCCCGAGGAGCTCAACGCTGCGACGGCCTGGCAAAAGGACTACAAGCACAACGGCGGCGCCGATTGGTCCCAGCTGATGGACCTGAAAGCCCTCAAGGACTACATCGACCAGATCGACATCAAGAAGTCCGAGATGGAGTACACGGTCGACACCAAGTCCGATCAGGTGGCACTCATCACCATCACGAAGTGGGAGGGTGACATCGAGATCAAGCCGGAACTCGCCGACAAGATCCGCGAGCACTACAAGGAGGCCAAGGGCTCGGACCTGACGGCCAACGAGTCGCAGGCCTTCGACAAAATGAAGCAGGATATCCAGAACAAGCCGGTCTCCTCCGGTAACATCCTGGAGAATTTCCCGAACAACAAGCTCACGCTCGTCTCCGTGAAGGAAGACGGCAAGTGGTACCTGTCCGGCTACATGACGGTCGCCGAGCAGTTCCTGGGAACCGATTCGGCTCAGCCGAACTACTCCGCGAACTTCACCGACGTCAAGGGCGCTTCCTCTCCCGAGGAGGCGGTGTCGGGCATGGTCGACGCCCTGCGTAACGGAGCGAGCATCGGCAGCGAGGACGTCTACCGCTACCTCGACCTGCCCGAGCGCCGCGTCGCGGCGGTCTACGGCGGCGGATCGTCCTCGTCCGAGTACTCCGCGTCCGACATGGACGGCAGCGGCGTGCAGGTGACGTGGGGCCTGAGCTCCACGAAGGTCTCGGGCGGCGCGATCGTCAACCTCGGCACGACGTCCATCACCACG
This sequence comes from Actinomyces sp. HMSC035G02, assembly GCA_001838165.1. Taxonomy (GTDB): domain Bacteria; phylum Actinomycetota; class Actinomycetes; order Actinomycetales; family Actinomycetaceae; genus Pauljensenia. The sequence continues at coordinate 9,823 of KV835885.1, forward strand.
GACGAGTACAAGGTCGAGTTCAACGGCGGTTCGCTGACGGTCTCCTACCCGGACACCGACACGCGTACATTCAGGACGACCACCAAGACGATGACCACCAACTACACGGAAGGCCTCGTCAACCCCGAGCGCCTCGGAGTGTTCACCGTGGAGGACGCCAGCGGCTGGCACGTGTCGTTCGTGCGCACCATCGGTAACCTCAACCTGCTGGCCGCCAGCGACGACGCGGTCAACCAGGCCGTCGACGGCCTGTGGTCTGCTACCGGCGCCTACGGCGCCGACGTGTCCAAGGACGAGATACGTGACCTCGCGCTGAACAACAAGCCCGTCGGCGCGCTGATGGTCATCGGCTGGAACTTCGCGAAGAACGCGTAGTGACGCAGCCGTAGCCAGGGGGTGGGAATCCGCAACGGGTTCCCGCCCCCTTCGCGTATCTGCCCGGGGGCGCGCCGCGTGGCCGACACCACCCGGGACCCGGGCGTGCGCCGGCGCCCGTCTCATCGGCCTCACTCGTCGCGGCGAAGCTGCCAGGTCGGTCCTTACACTGGAGGAATGAGCACCCAGAAGAACGATCCACGCGCACTCGCCCTCGGCGTCTCCTGCTACGTGATCTGGGGGTTCTTCCCCCTGTACTTCTCGCTGCTCTCCCCCGCCGGCGCCGTCGAGGTCATCGTCCACCGCGCGGTGTGGGGCCTGTTCTTCTGCCTGGTCGCGCTAGCTGTGACGGGATCGCTGGGGAAGATCCGCGCGCTGATCGCCGACCGGGGAGCCCTGTGGCGCCTCGCGGTCGCAGGCGCGCTCGTCGTCGTCAACTGGTCGGTGTACGTGTACGCGGTCCTCGCCGGCCACACGACTGATGCGGCGGTCGGCTACTTCATCAACCCCCTCGTCACGGTCGCGCTGGGCCTCATCGTGTTGCGCGAGCGAGTCACCCCCATCCAGAAGGTGGCCCTGGCCCTCGGCGTCGTCGCCGTCGTCATCCTCGTGATCGGCCAGCGTTCGATCCCCATCGTCTCGCTCACGCTTGCATTGACGTTCGGCCTGTATTCCCTCGTCAAGAAGGACGTGGCCGCGCGCGTCGACCCTCTCGCGGGCATGGCGATTGAGACGGCCGCGGTCTCGCCCGTCCTGCTCGGCTACTACGCCTACCTGGCAGCCACATCCTCCACGTCTTTCCACGCGATCGCCTCCTCCGACGGCTCCGGGTTTTCGTGGCCCATTCACCTCGCACTCCTGGTGGGCGCGGGCGCGTTGACGATGATCCCGCTCATCATGTTCGCCTCGGCAGCAAGGGGCCTGACCCTGGGGACGATGGGCTTCCTGCAGTACCTGGGGCCCACCCTGCAGCTGCTCGTCGCCGTGTTCATCTTCCACGAGACCGTTCCGACATTCCGCTGGATCGCGATGGGCGTCGTGTGGGTAGCGCTGGGCTGCCTGAGCGCCGACTGGCTGGTCTCCTCCGTGCGCGCCAAGCGCCTGGCCCGCGCCGGCCACCGGGACTGAGGCCGGGGATACGAGCAACAACGGGCACTGAGGACGGTGCCGCGCACAGTTTCGTGTCGCCCTCTCGGCGAGGTTCGCACCGTGCACTGAGGCTCGCACCGCGCGGCACATAGTGGGCGTCAGTGCTGCCTCAAAGAACCAAGAAGCGAAAGAAAAACCACCCCTGCACGGGGATCCGGCACCCCGGATGAAACATTTTTCGCCCCTGCACGCGGATCCGGCACCCCGGATGAAACATTTTCCACCCCTGCACAGCATGGATCGGGCCATCATGAAATTTTCATCGCC
>KV835886.1:0-33725 GCA_001838165.1 Actinomyces sp. HMSC035G02
AGACCCCAACTACACCCCCAATTATGAAGAGCCGGAAATCCGGGCATTGCACTGACGATGATTGCGGTGCACCGGGGGAATTACGTGCGGAATTATGGGGATAAACGAGGCCGGGGCCCGACCCACCCCTCACCGTGCGGTGAGCGAGTGGCCGAGCCCCGGCCTCGTCAATGAACGCGTCAGATCAGGCGTCAGCCTGCGGCGCGGGGGAGCGGTGGCGCTTCGAGTACGCCTCGCCCTCCAGCTCCGAACCAGACGGCGCGGACGCGGGCGATGCCGCCTCCAGGTTCGTGCCACGCAGCTTCGAGATCAGGCGCATGCCGTGGTAGATCAGCAGAGCGGCGGCCGTGCCCAGCGCGATACCGCCGAAGGTCATGTCGCCGACAACCCACGTGAAGTTTGCGATCGCGACGATCAGTGAGACTGCGGCGGTGTTCAGGTTCACCGGGTTGGAGAAGTCGACGCGGTTCTGCACCCAGATGCGAACGCCCAGCATGCCGATCATGCCGTACAGGACCGTGCCCGCGCCGCCGAGGACGCCCGGGGGAATTGTCGCGATGAGGGCGCCGAACTTCGGCAGCATCGACAGGACCAAGGCGACGCCGGCCGCGATGATGTACGCCGCCGTCGAGTACACGCGGGTCGCAGCCATGACGCCGATGTTCTCGGCGTAGGTGGTCGTACCCGAACCGCCGCCGCTGCCGGCCAGCATGGTGGAGAGGCCGTCCGCCACGAGTGCGCGGCCCGTCAGGTCGTCCATGTTCTCGCCCGTCATTGCGGACACCGACTTCACGTGGCCGACGTTCTCGGCGACCAGGACGAACACGACCGGCAGGAACAGGCCGAGAGTCGACACAGAGAAGGCGGGGGTGTGGAACTCGGGGAAGCCGATCCAAGCGGCGTCGCTCACCTTAGAGAAATCGACCTCGCCCTGGTAGATCGCTACCAGGTAGCCGACCAGCACACCGATGAGGATCGAGAGGCGGCCGAGGATGCCCTTGAAGAGGACGGTCACGAGGCAGATCGACACGATCGTCACGACGGCCGTGATCGGGCCTTGCTTCACCCAGTTCCACGCGGCGGGCGCCAGGTTCAGGCCGATGAGCGCCACGATCGCGCCCGTCACCACGGGCGGCATGACAGCATCAATCCAGCGCACGCCCGCGAAGTGGACGATCAGGCCGACGAGCGCCAGCGTTGCGCCGACAGCGATGATGCCGCCGAGCGCGTAGGAGGGGCCCATGGAGGCGGTGACTGCCTGGATCGGTGCGATCAACGCGAACGAGGAGCCCAGATACGAGGGCAGGCGACCCGCCGTAATCAGGAAGAACAGCAGGGTGCCGATCGCGGTGAAAAAAAGCGTTGTTGACGGGGGGAATTTAGTCAACAACGGAACAAGGAACGTGGCACCAAACATTGCGACCACGTGCTGGGCACCAATGCCAGCGGTGCGTGGCCACGAGAGTCGTTCATTCGGAAGGACGACGTCGCCGGGATTAATGGACGTGCCGTTACCGTGAAGCTTCCAACGGAACAGCGAGGTCTTCGTTTCGCTCATAAGCGTACAAATCCGATCAGTTGATGGGCAGAATGGCCGTACCGGTCGGAATAACAGGGTAGCGCGTTCGCCCCTGTGTCCGCAGGTTTCGCCACGCGTAAACCCCTCCAGCGCGCAAAGTGTGGTGCATGCCCCTCCCGGTATGGGATAGTGGAGCACATGAGTCAGCCGTCCTCGAACATCGCCCCCGCCGTCTCGAGCGTGCCCTGGGCGACCCCGGAGACCTCGTCGATGGATGCGCCGGGCGACCGCTTCGGATACGCGCCGGGCCGCCTTCGCGTCCCTGCCGCTGACTTCTCGGGGCCTACGTTCCCCGGGACGCAGTACGTGGACGTTGCTGCGATCTTCGCCGATGGCGGCTACAACTCGCCCAAGCCGATTGGGAATCCCCTCGCGAAGGCTGCCCTGTGGGTCAGTGTCTTCAGCGTTTTCTTCATTCCGATAATTGTCTCGGTCGTCCTCGCGATTATCGCCCTCGTGCAGGCGCAAAACCTGCCCGGCCGCGTCGGTTCGCGCGAAGCCATTGCGGCCCTCGTCTTCAACGGCATCCTGATCCTCGGCGCCCTGACCTTCTATCTGATTGGCCTCTCTGGGCTCTTCTAAGGGTTCCGTGCCGCGCTGTGACCTGCTCCATTGGCCAGGATTGGCGCTGAGAGCCTTTTGTCGCTTATGATTGTCCGGCACGATGTGCACGGAGGATTCGCCTAGTGGCCTATGGCGCACGCTTGGAAAGCGTGTTGGGTGCAAGCCCTCGGGGGTTCGAATCCCCCATCCTCCGCCACCGGACCCCGGGACCTGTTGAGGTTCCGGGGTTTTTGTTGCTTGTTGCACCGCCTGATCTCCGGCCGCCGCGAGTCCTGCCCGCCCGCGAGCCGTCCGCGCCGCGAGCTTCGCTCGGCGCGTCGTCTCGAAGCCCGGCCAGGCCCCGCAGGCCTCGCGGCGGCCTCCAATCGGGCGGGGCTTGTGGCTGTGAATGGCCAGGCCCCGCCGCCGCCCACCGGCACCGCGGCAGGTCCCTCCGGCGCCCTCCACACCGGCGGCACTTGTGGTGCTGTGTGCCCCGGCCGGCAATCGGGCGGTCCCGCGCTGCTGAGCCCAGGCCTCGTCCCCTGATTAGACTCCGAGGCCCTCGACGATCTCTGCGCCCGGGAGCGCGGCCAGGACCTCGCCCGTCACAAAGAGCTTCGATCGGCGCAGGCCCGAGCCGATGCAGCTCCATCCGACCGAGCATGCCGAGTCGATAAGGAGTCGCCATGAGCCGGGTACGCCCACCGGCGTGATGCCGCCGTACTCCATGCCCGACGCCTCGACCGCGCGTTCCTGCGGCCAGAAACTCGCCTTGCGCACGTCGAGGCGCTTCTTCACGACGTGGTTGACGTCCGCGTTCGTTGTCGCGCGCACGACGCACGCCGCGATCCGCTCTTCGCCGGCGCGCTTGCCAGCCACCAGGATGCAGTTCGACGATAGTGCCAGGTCCATGCCGAACTCGCGCGTCATGACCTCCGTGTCCGCGAGCTCCGGGTCGATCGCGACGACCAGTGCCGACGAGGCAGTGGCCACCCCGCGCTCGGCCAGCGCGGTCAGTGCGGCGGCGACGGGCGGGGCGAGCAGGTCGAGGTGGTCCAGTGCGGGTGCCGGCTCCAGTGAGCCGATGCCAGGAATGATGATGTCGCTCATGGTCTCAGGGTAGGTCTGCTCGCCGTGGGTTGGTGGCGCCTGGTCAGTCCTTAAGCGTGTGTAACGATCGTGGTGTGGGCGTTGCTCGTGGGGTGTTTGTGTGAGGCTGGCGAGTTGCGGTCTTCGCAGCTGCGCGCGTGGGACGAAAACGTGTATGCTGGGGGCCGGTCCTCCGCGTGACGGTATCATCCGAACCTCCCCAGGGCAGGAATGCAGCAAGGATAAGGGTGCGCTGCCGGGTGCGCGGAGGATCTTTGTATATGCTGCTCGATCTCGGTCGGCTGTAGGACATGCTCCTTCAGTGTGGTTCAGGTCATGGCTCTTGATTTTGCATCCTGACGAAGAGCGTGTAAGCTTATACCCAGCCAAACGGCAAAGCGCCCGTAGCTCAATGGATAGAGCATCTGATTACGGTTCAGAAGGTTGGGGGTTCGAGTCCCTTCGGGCGCGCAGCGGCCCCCCTCGGTGCGATCCACCGGTGGGGGTTCTGCATTTTTAAAAAGCACTCCTTCGGGAGTGCTTTTTTCATGCCCATCCGTACGCGGCGATACGCAGGGACGTTGTGTGTTGTCGTGGCCCAGATGGTGCGTCGCAGGCGAGCCTTCGCGGGGGGCGTGGATGCGGATGGAGGGCTGAAAGAAAAACCGCCCCCGCTTCATGAGACATGGGGTGTTATGAAACTTTCATCGCCCCAGCACGCTCAAAATCTCCTATTTCTGCCGATCTTTGATGAGCAGGGGCGATTTTTCTTTCATGCGGCCTGTGAGAGTACGTTCTCGTGCAGTGCCGGGGCGGTATTTCTTTCATTCAGATCACTCGACGCGTCTTATTGTGAAATAGGAAGTGCTAGTGCCCGGACTTTGCGCACCTTGGTGAAACCGGTGGCACCTTTGCGAGGGGGTGTGGGTGGTGGTGGGGATCGGCTCTACTAATTCCGCAGGCAATTCGACTGGACGAAGAATCAACACAGCGCGAAAACCTTGCAATTCCAACGCTGTGACTTCATGGTTTGAAAGAGTCGCGACGGAATTGCATGCGAAATTGGTGGTGGACCCAGCGATGAGGGACGCGAGGCCTGGCCGGGCATCGAGACGACGCGCCGCCGCCCACGGGCGCACAAAGCAGCCCGGCCTAACTAAGCACACGCGGCACCCGGAACACCCGTGGGGTTACAAGCAGTCCTCAGGAACTGGGAGGCGTCACGACCCACGGCTCGGTCGACAAAGAACGCAATCCTGCAATCCCCAGAGCATCCGCGATGTCGGAGGCGCAACGCGCCCCGGGCACTCCCAGGGACGACCCGATAAACGCCACGACGTCCTCGGTGGACCAGCCCAGGCCTCGTAAATCTGAGAGGGTGACGGCACCGTCGCGCTTGGCCAACCGGGCCCCTGAGGGCGCGAGCGCCAGGGGCACGTGAGCGTACGTCGGCTCAGGCGCCCCGAGCAGGTGGGCGAGCTGCGCCTGCGCGGGTGCCTGGGAGAGCAGGTCGAAGCCCCGCACGACCTGGTCGACGCCCTGGAACGCGTCGTCGACGACGGCTGCGAGGTTGTAGGCGGGCACGCCGTCCGCGCGGCGCACGACGAAGTGGTCGACGGCCCCGGTGTAGGAGCCGTGCAGTTCGTCGAACACGGTCCACTCGGGCGAGGGGGCGGCCAGGCGCAGCGCGGGGGCGCGCCCAGCGGCGGCCAGTGCCGCACGCTTAGCCTCGCGCTCGGATTCGCTCAGCGTCAGGCAGGTGCCCGGGTAGTGGCCGGGCGGCACGTGCGGTGCGGAGGCGGCCTCGCGGATGTCGCGGCGGGTGCAGTAGCACTCGAAGATGAGGCCGCGCTGCGCCAGCGACGCCAGGGCAGCCTCGTGCGCGTCGGCCCGCGCGGTTTGGATGAGGGGCTCGCCGTCCCAGTCGACTCCGATCGCCGCCAGGTCCTCGATCTGGCGCTCGGCGGAACCGGCTCGCTCCCGGTCGATGTCCTCGATGCGTAGGACGAATCGCCGCCCGGTCGTGCGCGCCCACGCCCACGCGAGGATCGCGGTGCGCAGGTTGCCCAGGTGGAAGTCGCCCGTGGGGGAGGGCGCGAATCGTCCGGTGTTCGTCATGCGCCCAGTGTACGAGGCGGTGGCCGCCTCCCGGGATCCGCCTCCCCGGGTGGTGGCGGCGCGGGCGTACAGTGGGGTGCATGGTGAGTATTCGGGTTCCTGACTGGTTGGCGGTCTTCGTGGGCGGGGTCGTGGGGACGGCGGCGCGTGCCGGCCTGGACGTGGTCGCGAAGGCCTCGCCCGTGCGCGGTCTCTTCCTGTCGTGGTCGACGCTGACGGTCAACGCCGTCGGCGCGTTCCTCCTGGGCGCGCTGGCCGCGTGGGTGGCGGGGCGCCTGGCGCGCGGCGCCGGGGATGCGGCGTTGCTGAAATCCCTGAAGCTCCTGGTCGGCACGGGTTTTGCGGGCGCGTTTACGACGTACGGGACGTACATCGTCGCGTCGGTGGGTTACGCGTCGCTCAATGGAATTGTCGAGGCCGTCTCTCAGTCCCTCGGTCTCCTGGCGCTGGGTGGTGCCTGTGCCTGGGCGGGTATGCGTGCGGGGGAGTGGCTGTGTGGACCCTCGGGCGTGCGGCCCGTCGCCGGTGAGGGGGAGCGAGCGTGAGCACAGCAACTTTCCTGTGTGTGGCCCTGGCCGGTGGAGTGGGTGCGTGCGCCCGCTTCTGGCTGGACCGTGGTGCTCAGCGCGCCCTGTCCTCGTGGGGTGACCCGGCGGGGGCGAAGCTCGGCATCCTGGTCGTCAACGTCATCGGGTGTTTCCTGGCCGGCGCGGCCACGCAGCTGGTGCCCGCGGGTCTCATGCCGATCGTTTCGACGGGGTTCCTCGGCGGCTTCACGACGTTTTCGACGGCGCTCGTGGACGCGGTCACCCTGTGGGCGGACGGATTCCGAGGTCGCAGCCTCGCCCTCGCGCTCGGCACGTGGGCGGCCTCGTGGGGCGCGGCGCTCGCTGGTATCGCGTGCGCCGGATAGGGAGTTTTCCGCGTAACTACAGCCGCGATGTGGCCTGTTCGGTGAGGGTTTAGCCACGATACGGAGTTTTGTAACGGCATTCCGAGCGCTCGCGCGTGTGGCCCTCATATGCTGATGGTGTGGGCCGTGTGGCCCAGTAACGGAGATGCACATGATTGACCTCACCGGGGTGTCCAAGGTCTACCCCGTGAAAAACGGCGGCCAAGTCGTCGCGCTCGATGGGGTGAACCTGCACGTCGATCGCGGCTCGATCCACGGGATCGTCGGCCGTTCTGGCGCGGGTAAGTCCACGCTCATCAGGTGTCTGACGGCCCTGGAGAAGCCCACCGAGGGCCACATCGTCGTCGACGGCCTCGACCTGGCGACGCTGTCGGGTTCCGCGCTGCGCGCCGCTCGCCGCCGTATCGGCATGGTGTTCCAGGCCGCGAACCTCCTGGACGCTCGCACCGCCGCCGACAACATCGGCTACCCGCTGAAGCTCGCGGGCGTGCCTCGTGCGCAGCGCCGTGAGCGCGTCGAGGAGCTCCTTTCGCTCGTGGGCCTCGAAGGCCGCGGCGACTCCTACCCGTCCCAGCTGTCGGGTGGCCAGCGTCAGCGCGTCGGCATCGCCCGCGCCCTGGCCGACAACCCCGCCGTGCTCCTGTGCGACGAGCCGACCAGTGCGCTCGACACCGAGTCGACCGCTCAGATCCTCTCCCTGCTGCGCCACGTGCGCGACGTCGCCGGCGTCACCGTCGTCGTCATCACCCACGAGATGGCCGTCGTCCGCGAGATCTGCGACTCCGTGACCCTCCTCGGCCACGGTCAGGTCCTGCAGACCGGCCCCCTCGAAGAGGTCGTGGCCGACCCCTCGACCCCGCTCGCCCGCGAACTGGTCCCCATGCCGGTCGTCGAGTCGGTTCCGACGGAATCCGCCGACAGCCGCTTCGAACCAAATGCGGCGGGCACCGTCCTCCTCGACGTCGTCTTCACCTCGCACCCGGGAGTGCCCACGGGCGCCACGGTCCTGCACCTGGCCTCGTCCATGGGCGCTGACGTGACCGCGGGAACCTTCGAGTCCCTCGGCAGCGTGCAGGTGGGGCGCCTGGCCCTGACCGTCCCCGCGTACCACGCTGACAAGATCATCGAGCAGCTGCGCAAGAACAACGTCCACGCGGAAGTGAGGGACCAATGACCGCCGCACACACTGCCGCTTACGCGCTGGCGCTCCTGCCTGCGGGCAAGGGTGACCCGACGTGGCTGGAAAACGATGCCCTGAGGAAGCAATTCATCCCAGCTATCTTCGAGACGCTGCAGATGGTGGGTCTGTCCACCCTCTTCGCGGTCATCATTGGCACGCTCATTGGCCTCGTCCTGGTCCAGACCGGCAAGGGCGGCCTCACCCCGAACAAGGGCGTGTACCAGGCCGTGTCCTTCGTCGTGAATATCGTGCGTTCCCTGCCCTTCATCATCGGCATCATCGTGCTGATTCCCGTCACGAAGGCGATCGTCGGTCGCTCGACTGGCTCCATGGCCACGGTCGTGCCCCTCGTCATCCTCTCCGCGCCCTTCTTCGCGCGCCTCGTGGAGACGAACCTGTTGGCCGTCGACCCCGGAAAGATCGAGGCCGCACAGATGATGGGTGCCTCCAACCGTCAGATCCGCTGGGGCATCCTCATTCGCGAGGCCATGCCGGCCCTCATCCAGTCCATCACGACCCTGGCGATCACCCTGATCGGCTACTCCGCGATGGCGGGCGCCGTCGGCGGCGGCGGCCTGGGCCAGATGGCCATCAACTACGGATACAACCGCTGGCAGACCGACGTCATGATCTCCACCGTCGTCGCCATCATCATCATCGTGCAGATCATCCAGCTGATCGGCGATATCCTCTCGCGCCTGGTCGACCACCGCGCGCGCTGACAGACCCCGGTCAGGCCACCCGGCCCCGACCATTCATCCCATCCAGTACACAGAAGAAAAGAGAACCATCATGCGTCACCGCTCTCTCGCAGCCATCGGCCTGGCGGCCGTTGCCACCCTGGGCCTGGCGGCCTGCGGCGGCGGCTCCACCTCCTCGGATGCTTCCGGCTCTTCCTCGGACGTTGTGACCCTGACCGTGGGCGCGACCCCCTCGCCCCACGCGAAGATCCTCACCTACATCAACGACAACCTGGCCGAGGCCGAGGGCATCAAGCTCAAGATCGTTGAGTACACCGACTACGTCCAGCCCAACACTGCGCTGAACGACGGCGACCTGGATGCTAACTTCTTCCAGACCGTCCCCTACCTGGAGAACGCGGAGAAGCAGTTCGACTACAACTTCGAGGCCGGCGAGGGCATCCACCTCGAGCCCCTCGGCGTGTTCTCCAACAAGCACAAGTCTCTCGACGAGCTGCCCGACGGCGGCACGATCGGCATCATCTCCGACACGGCCAACCAGGCCCGTGCGCTCGAGCTCCTGGCCACTCAGGGCCTCGTCTCGATCCCTGAGGGCGACGGCGACGTCAACATCAACACCGTCACCAAGCTGAAGAACTTCGACTTCCGCGAGGTCGAGGGCCCGCAGCTGGTCCGCTCGCTCGACGACTTCGACTACGCGGTCATCAATGGCAACTTCGCCCAGGAGGGTGGCAAGTCCATCTCCGGTGACGCGCTCGTCGTTGAGTCCCCCGTGGACAACCCGGCCGTGAACGTCCTCGTGTGGAAGAGTGATTCCAAGAAGACCGACGCCATCGCGAAGCTCGAGAAGCTCCTGCACTCCGATCAGGTGAAGCAGTACATCGAGCAGACCTGGTCGGACGGCTCGGTCATCCCGGCGTTCTGATTCACGAGGCCGGGGCGCGCTGGCGCCGAGGCTGACGGAACGCAGGGCCGAGAGGCTCGCATAGATAAACGGGTGGGCCCCGGAACCGTAAGGTTCCGGGGCCCACCCGTCTGTCCACGCAAGCGGATGTATCAGTTGGTGCGAGACTCGAGCGGGAACTCGGCGTCCGGCTCGTGCGTGATGCGGTTACGCATGTCGCGGCGGAAGACTTCGATGACCCACAGCCAGATGATGTGGCCGAAGAACTCGGAGAAGTGCTCCGCGAAGGGCTGGTTCCAGGGTGCCGGGACGGTGCCCATCAGCGGCATGAGGACGACGTGGAAGGCCACGTAGACGAAGATGCCGAAGGCGGCACCCTGCCAGAGCTTGATCTGCGGGAAGCGCTCGGCCAGCACGCAGTAGATGACCGCGAAGGCGATCGAGAACGCGAAGTGGACGATGAAAGAGACCCAGGGGAGTCCTTCGTTACCGTTGAAGGTGTAGGACATGTGGGTGACGCTCTCCGGGAGACCCAGCTGCTGGAGCAGCTCCTGGGGCGGGTTGGTGGCGTTGCGCTCGGGCGTACGCGGAGGCAGCGGCACCTCCCATCCGAACTTCACGATGGCGGAGACGATACCGCCGAGAACACCTGCGATTGCTGCCACGCCGTAGCGGCGGCGCTTGGGATTGGTCTGAATGAGTGCCATGTGACAAGCATGAAATGCGCGTAGGGCATTTTCGAGGCCTTGGGGCGCTTAGCGCCGAAGGTCACACGGGAGTGTGATCAGTGAAAACGGGCCGCAAATAGCCAAGTCGGTTAATTTGCGTCTTTATTGTTGAGTAAATACGAGGGGTGGGTGCGGGACTTTCATCCCGCACCCACCCCTCGTGTGGCGTTAGCTGCGTCGCACCCCGGCGCTGCGATGCGCGAGGAGTGCGTGCCTCGTCAGTCGATGATTCCGTACAGGCGGTCGCCCGCGTCGCCTAGGCCGGGGACGATGTAGGACTTCTCGTTGAGGTGATCGTCGACGGCGGCGACAACGACGTTCACGTCGGCGCGGTCGCCGATCGCCTCCTCGAGGGTCTTGATGCCCTCGGGAGCGGCCAGGATGCACACGCAGGTGACGTCCTTAGCGCCGCGCTCGAAAAGGTAGTTGGTGGCGGCGACCATGGTGTGGCCGGTGGCCAGCATCGGGTCCAGCACGAAGCACTGGCGGCCCGACAGGTCGTCCGGCAGGCGGTTCGCGTAGGTCTCGATCTCCAGGGTGTCCTCGTCGCGACGCATGCCCAGGAAGCCGACCTCGGCGGTGGGCAGCATGCGGGTCATGCCCTCGAGCATGCCCAGGCCTGCGCGCAGGACGGGGACCACGATCGGGCGAGGCTCGGAGAGCTTCAGGCCGACGGTGGGGGCAACCGGGGTCTGGATGGGGGTCTCGGTGACGGCCACTTCGCGCGTCGCCTCGTAGGCGAGCAGGGTGACCAGTTCGTCCACGAGCTGGCGGAACGTCGCCGACGGCGTTTCGCGATCGCGCAGGACGGTGAGCTTGTGGGTGATCAGGGGGTGATGAGCAACGTGGAGGCGCATGGTTATAGGCTACCTTGTTCGTCCGCTGGCGCGCATCCAGTGTGTCGAACGCGAAGCTAGGGTCTCGTGCGTGCTGGCGCCGCGCTCGGTGGTGGCCTGGATCGGCGGCGCGTTGGGTCTCGTGTCAAGCTCATCCGTCACACGAGCATCACGAGTCACGATGGACTCCAACTACCCCAACAGTGATTTGGCCGGTAAGCTAGGAGGGTGACCGTGAATGAGCAGTACCGCGAAGCAATGGGCAAGGCCCTCTTCCTGGCCAACCGCGCCCGCGAAACGGGAGACGTTCCCGTCGGAGCCGTCGTCGTCGACGAGGATGGCCGCATCATCGGACGCGGGTGGAACTGCCGGGAGGCCAACCACGACCCCTCAGGTCACGCCGAAATCGTCGCCCTGCGTGAGGCCGGCCGCGCCAGGGGTACGTGGCGCCTGACCGGCTGCACGCTCATCGTCACCCTGGAACCCTGCACGATGTGCGCGGGCGCCATCCTTGCCTCTCGCATCGACCGCGTCGTCTTCGGCGCCTGGGACCCCAAGGCCGGCGCCGCCGGATCCCTGCGCGACGTCCTGCGCGACGCCCGCATGCCCCACCCGACCGAGGTCATTGGCGGCGTCCTCGCCCAAGAGGCCGCCATGCAGCTGCGCTCCTTCTTCCTCGGCTGCCGCACGCCCGACGAAATGCCCGTCATCCAGGCTCCCGTCCACGAGCCCAGCGACCTGGTCGCGCCCATCGTCGTCCCGTACGAGGAGGACGACGCCCCCGAGCAGGTCAGCGAGGAAGCCCCCCGTGAGGAAGCCACTCACGATGAGGGCGTTCCCGCGCAGCTCGTTACCCCCGAGCCTCCGGCCGCCCCCGCCGCGCCCGCTCCTTCCGACGAGGACCCCCGCTCTGGGGCGTTCCCCGTGCCTCCCCGCCACGGCCGGGTCAGCCACCGTGGCACCGAGGCCTCGCCCCTGCCTCGTCGAGTGGGCCGCCCATTCTCCGAGCGCGTCTCCGGTAACGCCGACAACCCCGCCGACATCCCCGCGGGCGAGTCGATCGAACCCGGTGCCTCCGCGGCGGCTCCCGTCTCGCAGCAGCCCTACCGCAGCGCCGCCCCCGTTCTGCCGGCAGTCTCGCCGAGTACGACGCGCGGTCCCATCACGCGCTCCGTCCCCCAGATTCGACCCGTCCACGTGCACCCCTCCGCGTCCGTGCCCGAAGGCCTCTACACGCCCGCCCAGCCCGGCCGTCCCGTGGCTCAGCCGCTGCGCGATAGCGCGCCCCGGCCTCGCAGCGCTGAGCCCGTCGTCGCACCCGCGCCCACGGAGCCTCCGGCCCCTGTCGTACAGGCCGCTCCCACCCCCGTCGAGGAGCAGCCCGCGCCGATCCCCGCGCCGCCCGCGTTCCCGCAGCGCGCCACGTCGCGCCAGAGCGCGCGCCCGCAGCGCCCCCTCCCGCAGGCTTTCGAACCCGAGCCCGCGCGCCGCGTCGACTACGAACTGTCCCCGCGCCAGTTCAACGACGTCGACCCCATCACCTCCGGGATTCGCGTGCGCCGCTCCGCGCGCCGCCGCGGCAACGCTCGTCACTGACATGATCCCCGCACGCGTCATTACGGTCTCGGACCGCTGCTCAGCCGGCCTCGCCGAGGATCTCTCCGGTCCCCTCGCCGCGCGTCTCCTCGCCGATCACGGCGTTGAGGCCTCGGTGCGCGTCGTCCCCGACGAGGTCGACGCCATTCGCGCCGCGATCACCGCGGCCGTGGAGGACGGCGCCCGCTTCGTGTTCACGACCGGCGGGACCGGCCTCGCGCCCCGCGACGTCACCCCCGAGGCCACCGAGCCTCTCCTCGCCACCCGCATCGACGGCCTGGCCGACGCGATTCGGCGCCGAGGCGAGGAAAAGGTCGCCTCCGCAGCCCTGTCGCGAGGCCTCGTCGGCGTGACCGCGCGATCCCCCGAGGGTGCCCTCGTCGTCAACGCGCCCGGCTCGCGCGGCGGCGTCACCGATGCCGTGGCCGTCATCGGCCCTCTCGTCGCCCACATCATCGACCAGCTCGCGGGCGGCGACCACCCGCGCGCATAAAAGCCTGAAGTGACAACGAAAAGGCCGCCCGGCGTACACGCTGTGGGCGGCCTCTTCGTCTTTTCGTAGGGGGCCTCAGTCCTGCGGATCCTCCGGGCGCACCCAGTCGCCGCTGCGGCCGCCCGACTTCGCCACGATCTTCGCCTCGCGGATGCGGGCGGAGCGATCCACGCCCTTGACCATGTCCACGATAGCGAGAGCCGCGACCGTCACCGAGGTCAGCGCCTCCATCTCCACGCCCGTGCGGTCGGCCGTGCGCACGGTCGCACGGATCGCCACGTGATCGTCCTCCAGGCTCAGGTCCACCGCGCAGCCGTGCACGCCAATCGTGTGCGCGAGGGGCAGCAGCTCGGGGACGCGCTTCGCCGCTGAAATGCCGGCCACGCGCGCCACCGCCAGCACGTCGCCCTTCGGGACGGTGCCGTCACGCAGGGCCTGCATGACCTCGGGCGAGCAATCCACGCGGCACACGGCGCTCGCCTGGCGCACCGTCGGATTCTTCGCGGTCACGTCCACCATGTAGGCGGCGCCGTCCTCGTTCAAATGCGTAAATTTCACGGTTTTCCTCTCGTTAATTCTCTCTATGGTGGGGTCAGCCCACGAGCGGGACGACCGCCAGCTCCTGGCCGGCCTCGACCGCCTCGACGTCCGGCGCGACCACTCCGATTGCCTCTGCGTTCGCGAGCGAGGCCACCAGGTGCGACTTCGACCCCAGGGGGTGCACCGGCTCCACCCAGTGGGCCGCGGCCTCGTCCCCCTCTCCGGAGACGAAACGAAGCGGGATGAACTGTGTCTTCCCGGCCGGCGACTCCCAGCCCACGTGTGCGCGGGCGATGATGCCGCTCGGGACCGTGCCGCCCTGCTCGGGGGCGACGAGGCCGGACATGACCGCCAGCGCGCCCGCGACGTACATGTGGAACGTCGTAAAGACTGACACGGGGTTGCCGGGCAGGCAGATGACCGGCGTCTCGTGGCCGCCCGTGCCCACCTGCGTCGAGCCCACGCCCTGCGGGCCGCCCGGCTGCTGCGCGACGTGGTGGAAGCCCGCGTCCGTGCCAAGCGTCAGGCGCACGACCTCGAAGGCACCCGCCGAAATGCCGCCGGCCGTGAGGACCAGGTCGGCCTCCGGGGCCTCATTGAGGGCCGCGCGCAGCTCGGCTGGGGTGTCCCCCGTGCGCAGGTGCGCGACGACGCGCCCGCCGGCCTCCTCGACGAGGCCGCGCAGCAGGATGCCGTTCGAATCGGGAATCTGCCCGCGCTCGAGGGCCTCGCCGGCGCGCTTGAGCTCCGTGCCCGTCGACACGACGATGACGCGTGGGCGGGGCAGGACCGTGAGGGTGCCGTGCCCGACCGAGGCAGCAGCCGACAGGGCCGTCCCGTCCAGGATTCGGCCAGCCTCCAGGACCGGGGAGCCAGCTTCGAGAGCCTCGCCCGCCACGCGCACATTCGCGCCCAGCTTGGGGGCGACGCGGATCTCGACGGTGTCGGGCGCCTGAGCGATGCCCGCCGCATGGTCCGTGTCCTCGACTTTCACGACAGTGTCGGCGCCTTCGGGGATCGGCGCGCCCGTCATGATGCGCCAGGCCTGCCCCCGCTCGAGGCGATTCTCGCGGGTGTCGCCCGCTGGAATGTCGCCTGCGACGGGCAGAGTCCACGGGCCCTCGCCCTCCAGGTCATCGCGGCGCACCGCAAATCCGTCCATTGCGGAGTTCGTGAACGGCGGGAGGGGGATCAGCGAGGAAACGTCGACCGCTAGGCGGCGACCCAGGCACTCCTCGACGGGGAGCGTGTCGTGGGGGAGGACGTGGCTGAGCGCCAGCGCCTCGATCAGCTCGCGATGCTGCGCGGTGGACAGGGCGGGATCGTGCATGTCACCAGTGTAGGGCCAGGTGGGGTGGGCGAGGCGTGCGGGGGCATGTGCGTGCATGGTGTTGTGCGGTTGCTGTTCGGGTGGCTGGGCGTGGCCGTCTGCCTCGCGCCCGCTGCGCGAGGCGTGGGCTGGGTTGGGCGGTTGTAGCCCGTTTCAGTGGCCTGGACATGGGATGCAAGGGGGAATTGCAGCATTAGGAGCGTGACACGCCGACGACACGCCGTGATGGGACTTCTAATGCTGCCAAACCCCCACTTACGTGGCCTGGTGGGCCTTCGTTGGCGCAGAGGAGACGGCATCTGACGGCGTTCGCCGGGTGCTGTGGACTCATCCCAGGCGTGCGGCAAGCGCCGAGCGGACCTGCGCAATGAGCTCGTCTGGATGCTCCAGATCGTGCCAGCCGACGCGGATGATGTGCCAGCCCGCGGCTTCGAGGTGGCGTTGGCGCTCGCGCTCGCGGGAAAGTGACGCGTGGATGCTGCGGGCGTTGTCCCCGTATTTGGCTCGTCCGTCGAACTCGATGCCGACTTTCTCGGCCGTGAACCCGCAATCGATGAAGTAACGACGACCCCGCGTGTGCACCTCGACCTGTGTGCGCATGCCGGTGAGGCCCGCCGCGCACAGCTCGTACAGCACACGCGCTTCTCCCGGGGAGGCGCATCCGGCATCTGCGTGAGTGATGATCCACTGTGCTTGAGAGCGGCCCCGAGCACCATTGCCAAGACGCGTGAGCTCCGCGCTCAATAACTCCTTCCAATACTTCTCGTGTCGACGTGAGTCTTTGAGACGGAAGTTATCGAAGTGCGTGAAGGCGTTGCCGATCACGCAGATCTGGGCGAAGGCCGCTCTCTGGTTCGGTGAGGTCCGTGCGACGGTAATCTGCGCTGCTTCGGGGCTTTCGATGAGCAGGCCACGTGCGTCAGTTATTGGCGGCAATCGACGAACGCGACTCGGCGTGATCGTTATCGGCTCGAAATGATGTGTACCGATTGAGACTGCGGGCAGGTGGATCGAATGGGAAGACGTTGACGAAGCAATAGTGAGTGCAGGTATGCGAGGGGTGGACGCGTATCCGTGTGCCCACAGGGCACACTGACCGATGACTGCCATGGCTCGGTGTGTGCGAGCGAGGTGGTAGAGGCGCGCGGCGAGCACGACCTCCGGTAGCTGACTCATGTTTATGTCTGTCAGGAGAGGCAGATCAAGGTATGTCCTACCCGCGATTTTCACTGCAGCCGGTGTCTTTGTGAGGCCGTGGTGGCTGGAACGCGGTACGCGAATGATCGCCCGTTCAACGGCGTTGAGGATGAAGGGAGCGTCGTTACCCCTGACTTCTTGGCTCATGAGTGAATTCTAATGCGCTATCTGTCAGTTTGTTACGGTTTGGATCTTCTGATTTTGTTTGATTACTGAGATGTCTTCGTGCGTTGCGATGAGGCGCGGGCATGGGTGCGGTGTTCGTGTGCGGCGTGACGAGGAGTGGGTCGGGTTGCGTGGTTGCAGCTCGTTTCAGCGGCCTGGATACCGGAGCACGGGGGGGAATTGCACTACATGAGGGTTCGACACGCCGGTGACACGCCGTTGGGAGGCCTCGTGTAGTGCAAAACCCCCACGCGCGTGGCCTGGTGGGCCGTTGCTGGGGTGAATGTGGCTGTGACCGCCACCAACAGGTGCAATGAACTGGTTTCGCACCGCCTGGGTGGGCGGTGGCGGCGTAATCCTCGCTTGACGACGCTGATTAGGAGCTGGCCTCTGTCTCCTTTCTCTCAACGACGAGGCAGGGGCCGCGTGTTGCCGTTCATGCTCGGTTTTTCGAGGGGCGAACACCGGGCAAATCGCGGTAGGGTTGCGCCATGTCTGTCGAGTTCGTTTCCGCCCCTCAGGCGGCAGATGCGGTGGCGTGTGACGCGCCGCTGCGGCTCGTCGACACCTTCGGGCGCGTGGCTCGCGACCTGCGCGTGTCGCTCACAGACCGCTGCAACCTGCGCTGTTCCTACTGCATGCCCCCCGAAGGCCTGGACTGGCTGCCCACCGAGGAAACCCTGACCGATGACGAGGTCGTGCGCCTCGTGCGCGTCGGCGTCGAGCGGCTCGGGATCCGCCAGGTCCGCTTCACCGGCGGAGAACCCCTCCTGCGCCGAGGCCTCGAGGGGATCATCGAAGCGTGCTCCCACCTGCGCACCGACGAGGGGAAGCCCCTGGACCTGGCCCTCACGACGAACGCGCTCGGCCTGGCCAAACGCGCCCAGGGCCTGAAGGACGCGGGCCTGAACCGCGTCAACATTTCGCTTGATTCTCTGGACCCCGAGCACTTCGCGGCGATCACCCGCCGCGACCGCCTCGGTGACGTCCTGGAGGGCATCGAGGCCGCCGCCCGCGCGGGCCTGAGCCCCATCAAGGTCAACGCCCTCGTCCTGCGCGGCATGAACGAGGCCGACCTGCCTGACCTGGTCGACTACTGCCTGGACCGGGGCATCGAGCTGCGCGTCATCGAGCAGATGCCGATCGGCCCGCCAGACACGTGGGATCGTCAAAACATCATGACGGCCGACGAGATCCTGCACATCATGAGCACTCGCCACACACTGACCCCCGCGCCCCGCGAGGACCCGCATTCTCCGGCGGGACGCTGG
The DNA here is from genome assembly GCA_001838165.1 of Actinomyces sp. HMSC035G02. Classification (GTDB taxonomy): domain Bacteria; phylum Actinomycetota; class Actinomycetes; order Actinomycetales; family Actinomycetaceae; genus Pauljensenia. Next base: position 17,187 of record KV835886.1, read on the forward strand.
ATCGTCGACGGTGACCCGACGAAGCGGCTCGGAGTCATCGCCTCCGTGTCCGACCCCTTCTGTGGCGCGTGCGACCGCACCCGCCTGACCTCGGACGGCATGGTGCGATCCTGCCTGTTTTCGACCGAAGAGACCTCGCTGCGCGACCTGCTGCGCGGCGGCGGTGACGATGCGCAGATCGCCGCCCGATGGACCGACGCGATGTGGGCGAAGCCGGCTGCACACGGGCTGAATATCGATACCTTTGCTCGCGCGTCGCGCACCATGAGCCGTATTGGTGGGTAACCTCCCACTAATTTCGTGACGCCGATGTTTTCTAACAGCGGTCAATTGCTTGTTCGTCCTCAGGGGGAATGTCCCTGGCAGGCGCACTTTTCCCAGTGCTTACAAGGGTGATGCACGTCCCAATGAGTTCCTGTGGGTTATGTCATTTCCATTGGTAGCCTCCGTGTTAAAGAATGTCCGGCGCATGCCCGCGCCTGGGCGTCCCTTCCGACCCGAGGAGAGCCATGAGCGCGACCGACCCCGCGGCCAAGAAGAGCCGCTACCTGCTCACTGACTGGAACCCCAACGACGAATCCAAGTGGGACTCGAAGCTCGCGTGGCGCACGCTGTGGATCACGACCTACTCGCTGATCCTGGCCTTCTGCGTGTGGTTCCTGCCCAGCGCGATCGAACCGAAGCTGACCGCCCTCGGATTCGATCTGAGTGAATCGCAACGCTACTGGATTATTGCCCTCCCGGGCCTGGCAGCCGGCATCCTGCGCCTCATCTACATGTTCCTGCCCCCGCTCATCGGCACCCGCAAGCTCGTGGGCATCACCTCCCTGCTGTGCGTCATTCCGATGCTCGGCTGGTTCTTCGTGGTCCAGGACAACACGACTCCCTACTGGGTCCTGCTGTCCCTGGCCTTCATGTGTGGCATCGGCGGCGGCGCGTTCTCCGGCTACATGCCCTCCACCGGCTACTTCTTCCCCAAGCGCCTGTCCGGCACGGCCCTCGGCCTGCAGGGTGGCATCGGTAATCTCGGCATGTCCGTCATTCTGCTCGTCGGTCCCGTTCTGATGGGCTTTGGTCTTTTTGGTCTGACCTGGTTGGCGCCCCAGCAGCAGGTGGCCGGCACCGCTGCCGGCCAGAACATCTGGGTCTACAACGCCGCGATCTTCTTCGTCCCGTGGTGCATCCTCGCGGCGATCCTCGCCTTCATCTGGCTGCGTGACGTGCCCGTCAAGGCCAACATCAAGCAGCAGCTGGACATCTTCTCCAACCCCAACACCTGGTACATGACCATCCTCTACGTCATGACCTTCGGCCTCTTCTCCGGCTTCTCCGCCGTCTTCGCAAAGTTGATCAATGGGCAGTTTGGTGCCCAGTCAGCACTTGCGCTTCCTGTGGCTGGCGCGACCTACGCGTTCCTCGGCCCCCTCATCGGCTCGCTCATCCGCATGTCCTGGGGCATCTTCTGCGACCGCATGGGCGGCGCCATCTGGACCTTCATCTCCGGCGTCGGCATGGCGATCACGATGGGTGGCATCGCCTGGGTCCTGACGAACCCCACCGGCATGACGGACTTCCACATCTTCCTGGGCCTCATGCTCGCCATGTTCCTATTCTCCGGCTTCGGCAACGCCGGTACCTTCAAGCAGATGCCGATGATCATGCCGGCCCGCCAGGCCGGCGGCGCCATCGGCTTCACCGCGGCGATCGCGTCCCTCGGCCCCTTCCTGGTCGGCGTCGCGCTCTCCGCTATCAGCGCCCCGGTCTTCTTCGCGGGCTGCGCCATCTTCTGCGCCCTGTGCTCGGTCCTGTGCTGGGTCATGTACGCGCGCAAGAACGCCCCGTTCCCCGGCTGATCCATCCGGCACTGCGCGGTGCCGACTGGACCTGCCACTGCCTCGTCAATCGACTCTTAGGAGCACCCCATGACGAATCTCGAATCCGATATGACCTTCCCGACCTACGGCGGTGAGGTCAAGCCCGCGACCGGCGCGACCCTGTTCGCGCTCGGCTCGTGGCTGCGTCGCGGCAAGGCGTCCGCCGACGCGCGCCAGCTCTTCCTCGAGGGCGGCCGCGAAGGCGACTCCTTCTACCGCGACCGCTGGAGCTACGACAAGATCGTGCGCTCCACCCACGGCGTGAACTGCACGGGCTCCTGCTCGTGGAAGATCTACGTCAAGGACGGCGTCATCACCTGGGAAACCCAGCAGACTGACTACCCGTCGACCGGCGCGGACATGCCCGAGTACGAGCCCCGCGGCTGCCCGCGTGGCGCGGCGTTCTCGTGGTACGAGTACTCGCCGACCCGTATCAAGTACCCCTACGTGCGCGGCGTCCTCCTCGACATGTTCCGCGAGGCCAAGAAGCGCCTCGGCGATCCGGTCGACGCGTGGGCCGCGGTCGTTGAGGACCCGGAGAAGGCGCGCGCCTACAAGTCGCAGCGTGGCCGCGGCGGCATGGTCCGCGTGTCCTGGGAAGAGGCGATGGAGATCGTCGCCTCCGCCTACGTGCACACGATCAAGCAGTACGGCCCGGACCGCATCGCCGGCTTCTCGGTGATCCCCGCTATGTCGATGATCTCCTACGGTGCGGGCGCCCGCTTCCACGAGCTCATCGGCGCGACCATGCTGTCCTTCTACGACTGGTACGCGGACCTCCCGCCGGCCTCCCCGCAGGTCTTCGGCGACCAGACCGACGTGCCCGAGGCCGGCGACTGGTTCAACTCGCAGTACCTCATCATGTGGGGCACCAACCTACCGCTGACCCGTACCCCCGACGCCCACTTCATGGCCGAGGCCCGCTACCACGGCCAGAAGGTCGTCGTCGTGTCCCCGGACTTCGCGGACAACACGAAGTTCGCGGACGACTGGTTGCGCGTCCAGCCCGGCACGGACGGCGCCCTGGCGCAGGCCATGGGTCACGTCATCCTCAAGGAATTCCACGTCGGCAAGCGCGAGCCCATGTTCCTCGATTACATGAAGCGCTACACCGACTCCCCGTTCCTCGTGGAGATCGGCGAGGTCGGCGAAGGCGCCCACGAGGGCATCGATCCGGCGACGCTGGTTCCCGGCAAGTTCCTCACGGCCGCCAAGATGCCCGAGGGCACGACCGAGCGCACCGAGAACAACGAGTTCCGTCCCCTCGTTATCGAGGCCGACGGCACGGTCAAGGACCCGGGTGGCACGCTCGCCGATCGCTTCGGCGAGGAGGGCGCTGGCCACTGGAACCTCAACCTCGATGGCGTCGAGCCGGTCCTGTCCATCATGGACACGGACGAGTGGGAAGCCGTTGAGATCGCCCTGCCGCGCTTCGACCTGCCCGCGGCCTCCGGCCAGGCTTCGGTCGGCGGCGGCTACGTCAAGCGTGGCGTGCCCGTGCGCCGCGTCAACGGCCGCCTCGTGACGACCGTGTACGACATCATGCTGGCCCACTACGCGGTTGAGCGCGAGGGTCTGCCGGGCCAGTGGCCCACCGACTACATGGACGCCTCCACGCCGGGCACCCCCGCGTGGCAGGAGGAGTTCACCTCGGTTCCCGCCGGAGCCGCCATCAAGATCGGTCGCGAGTTCGCGCAGAACGCGGTCGAGACCGAGGGTCGTTCCATGATCCTCATGGGCGCTGGCACGAACCACTACTACCACTCCGACCAGATGTACCGGACGTTCCTGGCGCTCACGGAAATGTGTGGCACCCAGGGCCGCAACGGTGGCGGCTGGGCCCACTACGTGGGTCAGGAGAAGGTCCGCCCGATCATGGGCTGGGGCTCCTTCACCTTCGCCCTGGACTGGGCGCGCCCGCCGCGCCAGATGATCTCCACCGGCTGGTACTACATGACCACCGACCAGTGGCGCTACGACGGGGCCCCGGCCTCGGCGATGGCGAACCCGATCAAGTCCTCGCACCTGGACGGCAAGCAGCTGGTCGACACCCTCGTCGAGTCGGTTCAGCGCGGCTGGATGCCCTGCTACCCGACGTTCTCCAAGGGTTCGACCCAGCTGGGTCGCGAGGCCGCCGAGGCCGGCATGGCCCCCGCGGAATACGTGTCCCAGGAGCTGCGCGAGGGTCGCCTGCAGTTCGCGATCGAGGACCCGGACGCCCACCACAACGTTCCGAAGATCCTCGCGAACTGGCGTACGAACCTGCTCGGCTCGTCCGCGAAGGGCACCGAGTTCTTCCTGCGTCACATGCTGGGCACCGGCAACGAGGTCAACGCCGAGGAGCTGGAAGAGGGCAACCGCCCCGCGTCCGTCAACTGGCGTGAGGCTCACCCCGGCAAGCTCGACCTCATGTGGGTCGCGGACTTCCGCAACACCTCGACGACGCTGCACTCCGACGTCGTGCTGCCCGCCGCCACGTGGTACGAGAAGCACGACCTGTCCTCCACGGACATGCACCCCTTCATGCACTGCTTCGACGAGGCCGTGAACCCGCCGTGGGAGGCCCGCACCGACTTCGAGGTGTTCCAGACCCTGGCTCGCCTCGTCGGCCGCATGGCCCCCGGCCACCTGGACACCCAGACGGACGTCGTCGCGGTCCCGCTGGGGCACGACTCCCCGGACGCCATGACCATGGCGGACGGCGTCGTTCCCGAGCAGACGTGGACGCCCGGCAAGACCATGCCGAAGCTGGTCCCGATCGAGCGCGACTACACGCAGGTCGGCTACAAGTTCGACCGCATGGGTCCGCTCCTGCCCAAGGCCGGCCTGGCCTCGAAGGGCGTTGCGTACAACGTGCAGGAGGCGTACGAGCAGCTCGGCGACCTCAACGGCCGCGCCCCCATGGACGGCAACGCCGGCGAGGGCATGCCGCTGTGCGACACCGCCATCAAGGCGGCGAACATGGCGCTGCGCTTCTCGGGCACCACGAACGGTTCGCTGGCCGTTCAGGGCTTCCGCACGCTGGAGAAGCGCGTCGGCAACGAGATGGCGTTCCTGGCCGAAGGTGACGAAGAAAAGAAGATCACCTACCAGGACACCGTCCTGCAGCCGCGCAGCGTCATCACCAGCCCCGAGTGGTCGGGTTCCGAGCACGGCGGTCGCCGCTACAGCGCCTTCGTGCAGAACGTCGAGTGCCGCAAGCCGTGGCACACGCTCACGGGCCGCCCGCAGTTCTACGTCGACCACGACTGGATGATGGACATGGGCGAGTCCCTGCCGATCTTCCGTCCGCCGCTCGACCTGGCGCACATCTACGGTGAGCGCCCCGTCGGCGACCACCGTCCCGGTCAGCCGGGTCAGGCCGAGGTCGCGGTGCGCTACCTGACGATCCACAACAAGTGGGCCATCCACTCCCAGTACTACGACAACCCGTACATGCTGACGCTGGGTCGTGGTGGCCAGACGGTGTGGATGAGCCCGCAGGACGCCGAGAAGATCGGCGTGCGCGACAACGAGTGGATCGAGGCGAAGAACCGTAACGGCACCGTGTCGGCTCGCGCTGTTGTCTCCCACCGCATCCCGGAGGGCACGGTGTTCATGCACCACGCCCAGGATCGCCAGATCAACACCCCGCTGAACGAGGGGTCCGGCAAGCGCGGCGGCACGCACAACTCGCTGACCCGAATCTTTATTAAGCCGACCCACCTGGCCGGCGGATACGCGCAGTTCGCCTACGCGTTCAACTACTACGGTCCCACCGGCAATAACCGTGACGAGGTCACGGTTATCCGCCGCCGCTCCCAGGAGGTGCAGTTCTGATGAAGGTCATGGCTCAGATCGCGATGGTGATGAACCTCGACAAGTGCATCGGCTGCCACACCTGTTCGGTCACCTGCAAGCAGGTGTGGACGAACCGCGAAGGTACCGAGTACATCTGGTTCAACAACGTCGAAACCCGTCCCGGCGTGGGCTACCCCCGCGGCTGGGAGGACCAGAAGAAGTGGAAGGGTGGCTGGAAACGCACCGCCACGGGCCGCCTCGTTCCCCGTCAGGGCGGACGCGTCGCCTCGCTCGCGAAGATCTTCGCGAACCCGACGCAGCCGACCATGAAGGACTACTACGAGCCGTGGACGTACGAGTACGACAAGCTGCTCCAGGCGCCCGCGAACTCCCGCGCGATCCCGACGGCCCGCGCGAAGTCCAAGATCACGGGCGAGCACATCGACAAGCCCGAGTGGGGCCCGAACTGGGACGATGACCTTGGTGGCTCCATGGAGACCCTGGATCAGGACCCCGTCCTGCACCAGATGAACCTCCAGGTTGCTAAGACCATCGAGGACGCGTACATGTTCTACCTGCCTCGCATCTGCGAGCACTGCCTGAACCCGACCTGTGTGTCGGCGTGCCCCTCGGGCGCGATGTACAAGCGCTCCGAGGACGGCATCGTCCTCGTCGACCAGGATCAGTGCCGCGGCTGGCGCATGTGCGTCTCCGCCTGCCCTTACAAGAAGGTCTACTTCAACCACAACACGGGCAAGGCCGAGAAGTGCACGCTGTGCTACCCGCGCCTCGAGGTTGGCCAGCCGACCATCTGCTCGGAGACCTGCGTGGGCCGCCTGCGCTACATGGGCGTGCTGCTCTACGACGCGGACCGCGTCACCTGGGCCGCGTCCCAGGAGGACGAGCGCGATCTGTACCGCGCCCAGCGCGAGATCCTGCTCGACCCGAACGACCCGCAGGTGGTCGCCCAGGCTCAGGCCAACGGCGTTCCGCACTCGTGGATCACGGCCGCCCAGCAGTCCCCGATCTGGAAGCTCATCACCGAGTACGAGGTCGCCCTGCCGCTGCACCCCGAGTTCCGCACCCTGCCGATGGTCTGGTACGTGCCGCCGCTGTCCCCGGTCGTCGATCAGGTGACCGCGTCCGGCAGTGACGGCGAGGACCACAAGGTTCTGCTGTCCGCCATCTCGCAGATGCGTATCCCGCTGGAGTACCTGGCCGGCCTGTTCACGGCCGGAGACACGGCTCCCGTGGAGTTGGCGCTGCGTCGCCTCGCCGCGATGCGCTCCTACATGCGCGACGTCTTCGTCGACAACCCGACGAACGAGGAGATCCCGGCCTCCGTGGGAATGACCCCGGAGAAGGTCAAGGAGATGTACCGACTGCTGTCGATCGCCAAGTACGACGACCGCTTCGTCATTCCGACCGCCCACCCCGAGATGCCGCGCGGCATCAAGGAGCTCGAGGGCTGCCCGGTGTCCTACGATGTCGAGGCCTTCCACGGTCTGGCCCCCGCCACGTCGAACCGCCCGATGGGTGGCTCGTCGCCGGAGGGACGCCAGATGCTCCCCCTTGAGGTCGTTCGATGAGTACTTTCGTCGGCATTCCGCGTATTCCTACGGCCGCTCCGGAAACGGAGATGGATCCGCAGGACGCGCGCGGTGTGCGCATGGCGGTCTCGGTCCTCCTGGACTATCCGGGGGATGACTTCGAGACCAAGCTGAACGCCGTCGAGGAGGCTCTGGCTGACCTGCCGGAGCCGGCCTCGTCGGCCCTGGCCTCGTTCGTGAGCTACGCTCGCGCCGCGGGCCTGCGCGCCATGCAGACCACCTACGTGGAGACGTTCGACCAGCGCCGCCGCTGCGCGCTCGGCCTGACGTACTACACGCACGGCGACACCCGTGGACGCGGCCAGGCAATCCTGGCGTTCAAGGAGGTGCTGCGCCGCGCCGGCTTCGAGATGGACCGCGAGGAGCTGCCCGATCACCTGCCGGTGGTCCTGGAGTTTGCGGCCTTCGACGAGACGGGCACGGCCGAGGGCCTGCTGCGCTCGAACCGCGAGGGCATCGAGGTGATCCGCACGGCGCTGCGCGCCGCGGACTCCCCGTACGCGCCGCTGCTGGATGCGCTGGTCGCGACGCTGCCTGAGCCGGACGAAAAGACCATTGAGGGCTTCCGTAAGCTCATTAGCCAGGGGCCGCCCACCGAGCTGGTGGGCGTGGGCGATCTGTCTGCCACGCCCTCCCCGACTTCCGAAACAACGATGGGACGGTAACGTTCATGGAATCCGCACTTTTGCATGCCGCGTCTGCAGCCGAGACGCAGTCGCTGTCCTTCCTGGACATTGCCCTGTGGGTGGTCCTGCCCTACGTGTCCTTCGCGATCCTCATCGTGGGCCTCGCGTGGCGCTACAAGACGGACCAGTACGGCTGGACGTCTCGTTCCTCGCAGTGGAATGAGCCGACCATCCTGCGCTGGGCGTCGCCGCTGTTCCACTTCGGTGTTCTCTTCGTGTTCATGGGCCACATCCTCGGCCTCGTGATCCCGAAGACGTGGACCGAGGCGGCCGGCGTGCCCCAGCACGTGTACCACCTGATGGCGACGATCCCCGGTACGATCGCCGGAATCATGACGATCGTCGGCCTCGCGATGCTGATCTACCGCCGTCTGGTGTACAAGTCGGTACGCGTGGCGACGACCCGCATGGATATCGTCACCTACGTCATGCTGACCATCCCGGTGCTCCTGGGTGGCGCGGCGACGCTGCTGAACCAGGTGCTCGGTGGGCACGAGGGCTACGACTACCGCGAGACGATCTCCGTCTGGTTCCGGTCGATCTTCTACCTGCACCCGCAGGCGCACCTGATGGTCGATGTGCCCCTCAGCTTCAAGCTGCACATCGTCGCTGGCCTGCTGCTCTTCTGCGTGTGGCCGTTCACCCGCCTCGTGCATGCGGTGAGCGCACCGGTCGGCTACGTGGCGCGTCCCCCGGTGGTCTACCGTGCGCGCGACGAGCGCCGCGAGCACCAGCTGACGCGTGGCGGCATGTCGGACTGATCGATGGCCGTGCCCGCCGCGGTCCCTCGCTCCTCGGCGAGGCTGTGGCGTGGTGATCGGCAGGGGCGGGGGCGAGCGCAGGCTCGCCCCCGCGTCTTTATCGGGGGTCCCCGCGTTCTCACCTGTATGAATAGAGCGATAGACCCCGCGTAATGCGACCGACTGCTGGTATTGGCCGTGCGAGTGGCTGTCTGTGATGGGTAGAATAAAGCGCGCTTTGTTAGTAACGTAACAGCTTTAATGCCGTATGGAGATGCCTATGAAGGGCATTTCCGCTGATTATGAGGGAGAGAGGATACGTCATGAGTGATACCTCCCGTGCTCGGCCTCTGGCTGAAACGCTCGCCGCAATGGCGGCGTTGACCCCTGCACAGCACGCGCTCTTGGAGCGCATCTCGCACCATGCGACACCCGTGACCGTGGCGGAGCTGGCTCAGGAAGCCGGCTTGCACGTCTCGAGTGTGCGCGAGACCCTCGAGGGTCTGTTCGCCCTCGGCCTCGTGGAAAAGCAGCAGCTTCCCTCATCAGGCCGTGGCCGACCCGCGCTGGGCTATTCGACGATGACCCCGGCGGATCCCTCGTTTGCGGCGCAGATGCTGCACCAGCTCACCTCGTCGCTGCTGGCGTGGCTGCGCGTTGACGCGGCCGACCCGGCCGCCTCGGTGCGTGAGATCGGCTCGCGCTGGGCGGACGCCGCCCTCGAGACGATGGCGGTGCCTGATCACAGCCACAATTCGAATCGTCGTCCCGTGCGCGACACCTTCAGCATCGCCTCGCACCTGGGCAAGGTGCGCCTGTTCATGAACGCGATGGGCTTTGCCTCGGTTCCGCACGAGACCGACCCGATGGCCGTCGTGCTGACGGCCTGCCCGTTCACTGAGCCGGGCGCCCCCGACGACCTGGCCCTCGAGCTGCGCCGCGGCATCGTCGAGCGCGTGTTCGAGCGGACGGCGACCGGCTTTGCCACCTGGTCACTGGAGAGCGATCCCGAGGATCCTCTGCGCCTGACTGTCTATATTCGACGGCTTGATGAGGCGAATCCGAAGCCGCTGTCGACGACCCTTCACTTCTTTGGTGGCGCGGCCGAGGCCGCCGGTGGGTACATGCGCGAACTGCCCTCCGCTGAGACTCCCGCGACTCTGGGCGAACTCATCGATCAGCTCAGCTCAGAGGGCCCTGAGCTGGCGCGAATCCTCGCTGTGTCGAGCTATCTGGTCAACGAGCGCTCCGCTCGTCTGGACGCCGAGCTCGCGCCCGGCGCGCGTGTCGACGTCCTGCCTCCCTTCGCTGGCGGGTGAGACTTTTTAGTCATTTGTGTGGGGCGGTCAGGGTTGTAAAATAATCCTGACCGCCCCCGCCTAAGATGAAGGGGAAGGCACTCCCGTCCCTGGAGGATCCCATGTCAGCTGAGATTGCAACCGGCATCACCGATGAACCGCTGGATACCGGCGCGCTGATTAATAGCGCACGTCGGGATACGTGTGGTGCTGTGGCGTCCTTTGTTGGGGTGGTGCGTAACCATGACGGCGGAGAGAGCGTGGATGCGATCGAGTATTCTTCGCACCCGTCGTCGCAGCAGATTCTGCGGGATATCGTCATGGAATTTAAGGATCGTCCGGGCGTGCATTGCATCGTCGCGTGGCACCGCGTGGGGCATCTGGAGATCGGTGAGGATGCGATGGTTGTCGCCGTCGCCGCAGAGCATCGTGCGCAGGCATTCCGCGCGGTCGAGGCCATTGTCGAGGACGTGAAGGCGAAGCTCCCGATCTGGAAGAAGCAGGAATTGACTGACGGTTCTCACAACTGGTCGGGTCTGTGAGATGACGATCGGCGATCCTTTCTCCCGCGATGCGGCCGTTTCGGGGCGCGCCGTCGCGCTTCCGCTGATCAATCAGCCCGTCCCGTACGAGGCCGGGGATCCCGCGCTGGAGCGTTTCCGTCGCAATTGGCTAGTCTCCGGCATTGGCGAGGCCGGCCAGGCGCGCCTGGCTGCCGCGCGCGTGCTCGTGGTGGGCGCGGGCGGCCTTGGCTCCCCCGTCCTCCTGTACCTGACGGCGGCGGGCATCGGCACGATCGGCATCTGTGATTCTGACGTGGTCGAGGTGTCGAACCTTCAGCGTCAGCTCCTGCATGGCGAGGGCGACGTGGGGGATCCGAAGCCGGACTCCGCGGTGCGTCACCTGAGCGGGCTGAACTCATCGGTGCATTTTGAGCGCTACGGGCACGTGACCCGCGAGTGGTTGGACGAGCATGGTCGCGAGTGGGACCTGATCGTCGAGTGCACGGATAACTTCGATGCGAAGTACCTGGTCGCGGACTACTGCGCGGATTCTGGCGTTCCGCTGGTGTGGGGCACGGTCGTGTCGATGGCTTTCCAGGTGAGCGTGTTCTGGTCCCAGGCGCCGGCCCCGGTGCCCTCGTTGACGCTGCGGAGCCTGCACCCGGTCAAGCCTGCCCCCGGAACGACGCCGGCCTCGCCGAAGGTTGGCGTGCTCGGCCCCGTGGTTGGCCAGGCGGGCACCGCGATGGCGACGGAGGCTATCAAGCTGCTGGTGGGCTTCGGCGAGCCGCTGATCGGGCGTGTCCTCATGATGGATGCGGCGACGCAGCGCGCCGACGTGCTGACCTTCGCGCCGTGGGACTGAGTCCCGTCGCCCGCGCTGACGTCGCTGCGATCGTCGTCGGCGGCGGTGGGGGAGAGCGCCTGGGTGGCGTCTCCAAGCCTGACCTGACGCTCGGTGGCGTGCGCTTGATCGACCGTGTGTGCGGAGCTCTTCTGGAGGTGTGCGGCGCGGGTTGCGTGGCCGTCGTGCCGCCGATCGTACGCGTTCCGGATGGTGTCCGGCGCACCCTTGAGGATCCGCCGAACGGTGGTCCGCTGGCTGGTATTGACGCGGGCCTGCGCGCGCTGAGCGTCGGCGACGACGTCCTCGTCGTTGTTGTGTCTGTCGACGCTCCCGGTGTGGGTGCTTTTCTGCCCGTCCTCCTCGAACCCGCGTTGGGCGAGGGGGTCGAGGGGCGCATCGTGCGCGGCGGGGATCCGGAGCGTTTCGATCAGTACCTCATGGGCATCTATCGTGCGGGTGCGCTGCGCCGCGTCCTCGACGAGGCCGAGGCTTCCCTCGGGTCGGTCCGTGGAGTGGGGGTGCGCCGGGTGCTGCGCGCGCTGGCGCTCGAGCGAGTGGGCGTGAGCGCCGACGTTTGCCGGGACATCGATACCCCTGCGGATGTGGCCTGGTGGGAGGCTTTCCTGGGTCAGTAATTTGTGATCGATACCCCCGAGGGTGTAGATTTAGCTAGTAAGTGTCCTACGCCCTATCCCACTCAAGGTGCACTCATGAATCTTCGTCACGGACAACTGTGGCAGCGACTCGGACTGACCGTATTGTCAGGAATTCTCGTCGCATCCCTCGCTCCCGCTACTGCGGCCGCCCCTGCAGGCGGTCAGGATACGCATGGTGACATGGAGTCTGCCGACCTCTCCCAGTCAAGTACCGACTCCGGCGTCGCTGCCCCGGTCGCTTCCCAGGATCGTGCAGCCTCGGATGGCGCCGATGCGTCCGATGCCTCCGACTCCGCCGAATCCGCGGATTCAGCCGACGAGGCCACGGCCTCGTCCGAGGAAGAAAGCGCGGACGGCGTCGACGCGCAGGTCTACACCTTCCCCGGCACGGACGGTCCCACCCGCATTCATGTTCTCTCGACGTCGGGTTCTGCGGACGCCATCCTGCTCGAGTCTCGAGGCGTCTTCGCTATGATCGACGGCTCGGAGGGCGTGGGTGCGCCCGACGGCAAGGATCCGCGCTACCCGCTGCGCGACGGCGTGGTCCCTGGTTGGGCGGGGGATACCGACCGGGTTCTCGGTTACATGTCCAACCACGGCGTCACCTCCTCGAACCTCGCGTTCTACCTGGGCACGCACGCCCATTCCGATCATATCGACAACGCGGACGATATCATCAGGAAGTTCCGCCCGAAGGTCATCTTCAGCCCCGAATACTCCGACAAGTGGATCACGGATAAGTCACGCCTGTGGGACAACCAGTGGGTCTACGACAACATGATGGCGGCCGCGCGATGGGCTCAGAGCACGTACGGCGCGTCGATCGTGCAGAATGTCAAGGACTACAACACTCACATCACGCTGGGTGATATGGATGTCCAGATTATCCCCACGGATCCGGCTGAAAACTACAAGAAGACCGGTGTTCGCGATGCAAACCTCATTGCATATACAGCGAAGGTGAGTGCATTCGGGCATTCCGCCTACCTGGCCGCCGACCTTGAGGCCGGTGGTGGCTACGAGGACCGCATCGCGCCGATCGTTGGGCATGTCGACATGCTCAAGGCTGGTCACCACGGCCTGCCGACCTCAAACTCTCCGGCCTTCATGAAGGCATTGAGCCCCTCCATGATCGCCCAGACAGGGCCGGAATGGTACACCCCCGACAATCTGACCCAGAGCGTTATTCATGGGGAATCGTCGTGGGTGCCGCTGGTGGATCTGTGGCCCAGTGCGCACATTCCCTCGCTCATCGCTACTTTCGGGTCCGCTGGCATTACATACAACGATCTGTCCGCCGCTTCCTGGGGGCATGAGTACGGCCTAGAGAGGCCGCGCGCCTGGTGGTTCAAGGGCGGCCGACCCGCAGCCACGACCGGCTGGTGGAAGGGATCGAGTGGGTCCTGGTACTACTTCGCGGGCAAGCCCTCCGCCGAGGCCAGCACCTGGGTGTATGACGGCGGGCAGTGGTACTGGATGGACGCCACCGGCGCGATGGCGACCGGTTGGATTCATGACGGAAAAGCGTGGTACTACCTGGATTCCGCAGGTCATCCCGCAGGTAACGGGTGGAGCCTCATCGATGGCTCGTGGTACTACCTGAGCGGCGGGCGCGCTGCCACCGGTTGGCTCTACGAAGGTGGTGCCTGGTACTACCTGAACGGCGCGACCGGCGCGATGGTCACCGGATGGAAGCAGATCGACGGTCAGTGGTACTTCCTGAACTCCTCGGGCGCGATGGTCACCGGCTGGATGAATGGTGGCGGTCCTTGGTACTACCTGACCGGCAGTGGCGCCATGGCCACCGGGTGGCTCTACGACAACGGCTCCTGGTACTACCTGGATGCAGTGACCGGCGCGATGGCCACCGGATGGTTCCAGGACGGGACCACCTGGTACTACAGCAGTTCCTCCGGCGCCATGATGACCGGCTGGCTGAACGGTGGGACCGCGTGGTACTACCTGAGTGACAGCGGCGCTATGGCCACGGGCTGGATCCTGGATCATGGGGCTTGGTACTACATGAACGGCACAGGTGTCATGGTCACTGGCACGCAGGAGATCGACGGTCGCTCCTCGATCTTCTCCCCCTCGGGACGCTGGGTCGGCTACGCCTCCTGATCGAGGAGCCGGCGACCATCCTCACAAAGCGCCGCCCGCCGCGTATCGACGCAGGTGGGCGGCGCTTGTCAGAGGACTTGTGTCGTGACGTAGTGGGGTGAAGGGAGGGCTGCGGAGCGTTGCTGATGGCGCACTGCAATTGGACTCTATTCCGAGGAAGATGTAGAATTTTTACAACTAAACGGGAAAGCGAGAGTGCGATGCTGCGGGTCCTTCACCTCGATAACTGGAAGTCCTTTTCGGAGCCGATCGACTTCACGATGATTGCGGGTAAGGAAACTCGCCATGGAGAGACGCTTTACCTTGGCAGTAAGAATCGTGTGCTTCCTGTTGCTGCGATCTACGGCGCGAATGCTGCGGGAAAGTCCGCTCTCCTCGATGCCCTCGCTCACCTGCAGGTCATGCTGCGCGAGCCGCGCAAGCGTGGGCAGCGCCTGCACTATCACCCGCACCTTCTCTTTGGCGCCAACAGGCCCAGCGTTATCGGTGTTGAGATCGTCCTCGATGTGCAGGATGCGACGTCGAATCGACAGGCCATCGTCTACTACGAGGTCGCGTTCAACGCGGGAGAAATCGTCGAGGAGTCCCTGTACCGCGTGCGCTCGGAAGATGAGCAGGCGGTCTTTGAGCGCCACGGCCAGGAACTCTCTCTCTACGGCGATCTTGAGGAGGACGCGTCGCTTGTGGCCGCGTCGAAGACGGTACAGCCAAACCGTCTCTTCCTCGAAACCTGCTTCAATGCCGGACTCATTGACGACGAGAATAGTTTGCTGGGCTCCGTCATCGAATGGTTTAAGCGCTTGACGATCCTTAAACGGGGAGCGCGTTACATTCTCATGCCTCAGCGGATCGCGCACGATGAGGTTTTTCGTGCCGCTGTCGGGAGGGGGTTGACGGTTGCCGACACCGGTATTTCCGATATCTGCTTCACAGTCGTTCCTCGAGCCAAGGTTCCTGCAGAAGAGAAAATCCTTGATGAGGTCGAGGAGCAGCTGCTCGATAACACCTCTGAGGCGTACCTCAATGCGGAGAGTGGGGCTGTTTTTCGCGCTCGCCGCGCCGAGGATGGAGAGGTTGTCTATGAGCGTCTCGTCACCGTGCACGGCGATGGGAACAAGGAGTTTCGGCTTCCCCTTGAGCAGGAATCCGACGGCAGCATCCGCTACCTGCACCTGTTGCCCATCCTGTATTGGGCGGGAGGCGCCCACAAGTCGGGCGTCTATCTGATCGACGAGCTTGAGGATTCACTTCATCCAAAACTGACGGAGGAGCTCATTCGACTGTTCCTGGATGCGTCGGGGCCCGACGAACGACGCCAGCTGATCTTTACGACGCATGAGCTCCACCTCCTGCGGGCTGACCTGCTGCGGCGCGACGAGATTTGGCTGGTGGAAAAGAACGATCACCGGTCAGAGCTCACGAGGCTTACGGACTTCCCCGCGTCCGACATCCGATCGGGCAGCGACCTGCAGCGGATGTACATGTCGGGTCGTCTCGGCGGCATACCGCGGCTGTAGGGGTTGCGATGGGTAAGAAACGACAAGCTCCAACGAGGAAAACTTCGCGCGGGCTCAGGGACAACTCTCATAGTAAACAGGTAAAATCTCTTGTCCTCTTCGCGGTCGAAGGCGCGACGGAAAAAGAGTATCTCAAGGCGCTCAATCAGCACCGCTATCGGGGGGCATTCGCTTTAGATTTCTGCGGGAGCCGTCCCGAATCCTCGCTCAAGAATCTACTGGTGAACGTCAAGCGGAAAGCCGCGGATCTGGGATTCGAAAGCATCAGCGGTGCCTGGATCGTTTGTGACGTGGATGAAAATAAGCCCCATGTTGAGAACCTGCAGAAGTGGCTCACAGAGCAGTCGAGGTTGCCTCGCGGAGTGGTGCTGTCGAACCCCTGCATCGAGGCGTGGTTCGTCTATCACTGCGCGAACACGTGCTCGAGCCGGACCGCCGGTTCTGCCCTCAAAGAGCTGCAAAACAAATGGAAGCAGGGAACCTACGCGAAGGGGATGGTCATTCCCGAGTGGCTCATCGATCAAACCGACGAGGCCTGTCTACGGGTGCAGCGACGGCGGGCGAGCTTCGCGCAGGGCGTGACCGCGTGGGACGAGGCGCCCTGGAGCGATATGCCCGAGTTGATCGCATGGCTCGACCGGTTGAGGCAACGACGCTCCGAATGAATCGGACGCTGGGTAGGCTACGCCTCCTGACCGAGGAGCCGGCAACCATCCTCACAAAGCGCCGCCCGCCGCGTATCGACGCAGGTGGGCGGCGCTGCGCTGCCGCGCCGTTGCCTCGTTCGTTTCTGGTGTCCGGGGGGCGGCGGCCCGCCCGCTCGAAAAGCCACGCTCGAGCGTGCCCCACACGCCTCCGGCATGGTTCCCCACAAATGTCGCACGTAATTCCCATGTAAACCTTTCAA